>JBCCOE010000023.1:0-53709 GCA_039025475.1 Bacteroidota bacterium
GACACAGTTTACATGGGAGATAACTATTGATCTAATATAGATCTTAAATCAGCCGGAGAATAATTCACAGATTTAAGCGTCTTTTGATCTTCCGTCCTAAAAACCAGAAATTTTCCATCTACTTCTTTAAAATAACAGGGTGTATCCCTTTCCTCGCTGTAGTACTTTACTGTGGCTTCTGCTTCTTCCTTAGTAGTACAGGCCTTGCTCATATTGGAACGCTGCACTTCATCAAAAAGTGACTTGAACTTGTGTGCTAATCCAAACTCTAAAATAGCACCAGAAAGAACATATTGTATATCACACAAAGCATCTGCCACCTCCACGAGATCTTTTGATCTAATGGCTTCCTCTAACTCTTCAAGTTCTTCAGCAATCAAGGAAACCCGCAGAGCAGAACGTTGCTCGTTTGGAATTGTAGGTTTGTCTAATACCGGATGTTGAAAAGTATGATGAAATTCTGCGACTTGATTAAGTGAGTCTGGCTGCTGCATATCTTATAATTTGTAACCAGCCAAAACTAACAAATCACGAAAATTAAACTATCATTTAACGATTGTAAGTTTCGATAATGCCACCAGTTAATCGCATCAAAGATACTTTGGAATCGATCACATCATATAAAGATTGAAGCTTTTGAATGGAAGCCGATAAATACGTGTTTTGAATAGTTCTAAAATCAAAAGAGTTAATTACCCCGGTTTGGAACTTGTCTTGGGAAATATCAAGATTAACTTCAGCCGCTTCTTCCCTCCTTGCATTGATCTGAAAAAGACTTGTCCGAATGTTGTATTGATCGTAGGACCTGACAAGATCCCTTAAAAGCGAATTCTTTAGTTGTTCGGCTCTTAAATTTCCAATATCCTCTTGAATTTGAGCATTTTTTATGGCTCTGTTTATCTTACCTCCGTCGAACAACGTAAATGCAAGAGTGAAATTTACAAAATAGGTATCTGTTACACTATTGAGTGCCTCATTGGGGCCTTGAGTAAAGCCCTCTCCAGTAAAGAAGATAGCATTACTTAAATCCAGCCGCTGTCGATTATCGTTGAAACCTGAATTAAGAGTTAAGGTAGGCATACGATCAGCCTTGCGTAATCTTATGTCATGACTAAGGATAGATTGTGAGATATACTGTTTTCGTAAGTCCACGTTATCATCATTTAGCCGCTGAGTGAGATCTGCCAAATCGTAAGTTTCAATCTTAAATTGACTTAGGTCCTCGGCAAATAGGTATTCTTTCGTAACATCCTCCTCTCCTAAAAGCACATTAAGGTCACGAACAGCGTTTCTCAACGTAAGTTGTTGATTTAAGTAATTCGTTGAATCGGTGAGATAGTTACCTTCTTCGAGGAGCAAGTCTGTGCTTACCGAACTTCCAATTTCCTTTTTTAATTGGGTATACTCATATTTATCTCTGCTAAGATCAAGCTGTTTCTGGAACTCAGTGAGTTTTTCTTTTTCAATTATTGCTTTGTAATAACCGAGTATAATCGCCTGAATGGTATTACTCATAACCACAGCTGCATTCCCCTCCGATTCCTGTTGCAATGCAGCTAGTCTCTCTTTGGTAATATTGATTTTAAAACCATTGAAAAGTGTCCAGTCCAGAGTAATTCCAGGTGCCACATTATTTACTAAGGTCTCACCGCGTGTCGCCGTAGGAAATGCAACTTTCACATTATCGGTAAGGCTGTTATTCTGATTTACATTAAGACGGACAGTGGGTAGACGTCCTGCCTCACCCCAGCTGTTATTCAACTGACTGGATTCTACATTGCCTTGTTCTATAAGAATATCATAGTTATTGCTCAAACCGGTTTGGATGGCATCAGACAAGGATAAACTCTCTTGAGACCGTAACGAGATATTACTTAAAATTAGTAATATTAAAACATTGATTTTCAGCATATTATAATTACTTTACTCGGGTAAATTATTACGCCGACTCTCGATATTCTTCTATTCTTCGTTCGTCAATCAGAACGCGCTCAACATCTTCAGGTGTGGGCTTATCACCAGTCCATAGCCATTTCGCCCCGCGTCTTATATCGTTAAACATGATAATGAGCACAGGGAAGAATAAGAGGATGATAAAAGTACCTACCAAAACTCCATACGCTACTGATATAGCCATCGGGATCAGGAATTGCGCCTGAAAGCTTGTTTCTTTGATCAGTGGAAACAATCCGGCCACAGTGGTAAGCGATGTAAGCATAATAGGTCTGAACCTCATAAGCCCTGCGTTATAAGCTGCCTGATAAACCGATTGTCCATCATCCTTAAGCAGTGAGTTATACTTCGCCATAAATACTACAGCGTCATTGATGATCACGCCTGAAAGCGCGATCATACCCCAAGCGCTCAGGATTGATACTGGAAAATCTCCAGGACGTATCCAAGATTCCAAGCCATGACCCCATGTAGCCCCTAACCACCCTAAAGGGATCATACTGATAATCAAGACGGCCTGGTAAAATGATCTAAAGGTGAGCATAAGAATGAAAAAGATCATCAAGAAAGCCCCACCAAAATAAAGTGCAATCTCCTGGCCTGCTCTTGCGCTCTCTCTAGCTTGCCCTCCGTAGTCTACATCTACCGAGGGAAACTCAGCCTTGAGCTTAGGTATAATATCGTTCTGAACTTTGGCTTGGATGGGCGGGACTTCGGCAAAAGGATCTACTAGATCTGCCTCTACAGTTACCGAACGTTTGGTAGAATAATGACGTATTCCTGATATTCCACGCTCTATCTTATAATCCGACAATTGCGTTAATGGATATTGGTCACCATTACCAGTCTTAATCTTCATATCCTCAAGTTGCCCCACATTAAGTCTGCCAGAACCTGGATACCTCACCCACACCCTGACTTCATCATCGCCTTTTTGCAGTCTCTGTACTTCCTCACCAAAGAAACCTTGACGAATCTGCTTGGTTAGGTCATTATGCGTTAATCCCAAAAAATAAGCTTGAGCGTTAAGATCAAACAACATCTCCCTTCGACCTACTGCCACATTATCTTGTATTTCTTTTAAATCCGAAATCTTTTTCAACTCCTCTTTCAGGAAATCCCTAGCTTTCTGAAGTACGTCATAATTTTTCCCCAAAAGTCTCACGGAAACTGGTTTACCAAATTGATTAGCGCCACCTATATCAAACTTCTCAGCTTCGGGTACTTCCCCGATATTCAAACGAATAGCTTCTATTAAATCAAAACTATTGATGTCGTAATCGTCTAGTTCTTTGTAAAAAACATTGATATTTCCAGCGTGAGAGCCAACCTCTCCCGAAGTTGTGCTGCCGACACCGCCAAAGGTATAGTTCACGATATCTTCTTCAATACCATATTCCTCCTTCAACTGCTCATTTGCCAACCAAACTGCGTTATCAAATTTCTTTAGATAGGCCTCAACCTTTGCCTCTCGTTCTCCGGGCTTAAATGCCACGTTTATATTGAAGCTATTAAATGGAATTTGAGGAAAGAAGGTCGCTTTTATGAACCCTCCACCAAAAAGACCAATGGTAACAGGAAAAAGAGCTGTGATAATACAGACCGAAATAAATCTATATTTGAGCGTCAACTTAAGCATCGATCCGTAAATCTCATGCTTCAGATAGTCAATCACACCATTGATTTTCTTACGGATCTTATAGCTTCTGGTATCTTCTTTTTTAACACTTAACACAGACTTGCTAGCTAAGTGAGCAGGTAGAACAAAGAAAGCCTCTATAAGCGAAAAACCAAGACTGAAGATGACCACATAAGCCATGTCCTGTAGGAACTGAAAACCACCCGTTAAAAGTAATAATGGCATAAAAGCGACTATGGTAGTTGTAACTGATGTAAATACGGCAGGTAAAACCTCTAACGTACCGTTTATAGCTGCTTTGACCGGGTTTTTGGTTTTCTCGAAATGAGCGTAAATATTTTCCGCTATTACAATTCCGTCATCCACCAAAATCCCAATGACCAGGATCATCCCAAAAAGAGAGATCATATTAATGGTGAGCCCCACAAATGAGCCCAAAATAAACATCCCCAAAAAAGAAGACGGAATACCCCAAGCTACCCAAAATGATAATCGTAAACTTAAGAATGTACCCAGCGCTATGAGCACCAATAATAAACCTACAATTCCGTTCGAAGTGAGCAGATTTAAACGCTGCTCCAGTACACTCATAAAATCCCAGACTACCTCCAAATGCACACCTGAGGCCGAGGCGTTGAATTCATCCACATACTGGTTAACTGCCAGAGATATTCGTTCCAGATCTTCCTCCTCCAATTTTCTGACTTCAACGTAAACAGCTTCTCTACCATTTAAAAAAGCCTTATTAGGCGCATCGGAAAACTGTTGCTTAATAGTCGCAATGTCTTTCAAAAAGAGTTTGCTGCCATCCGCATTTGATCGAATTAATATCTCGGAGATCTTATCAACATCCGTCTCCTTTGCTTTGGAGCGTATCAAGATCTCCTCTGAAGAAGACTTAACAGATCCTGCCGATATATCCCGATTATTAAGCTTTACGGCATTAGCAACCTCGTCAAAAGATATTTTATAGCGTATAAGATCTTGTTCGGAAACTTCAATCGAGATCTCTATCGGATTCAAGCCATTGATGCCCACCTGGGAGATATCCTCCATGGCGATCAAATCATCTTTTATCTCTTCAGCATAGAATTTTAGCGTAGCCAAATCAACATCTCCTGTTATAGCCAACCATTGAGCCGTAGATTCTTGTCTCTGTTTAAAGATAATTGGCTTTTCAGCATCGACAGGAAAAGAGTTTATCCCATCCACGGCATTCTTGACCTCAGTATATATCTCATCGATATCATAACTTTCTAACGTTACTACAGTGATACTAGCTGAATTCTCTGAGGAGGTCGACAGTACCTCGTCGATGCCAGCAATACTATTAAGTGCCTCTTCAATTTTTTGGGTAACACCTTCTTCCATTTCTTCAGGAGAAGCTCCGGGAAAAGCTACCTGGATATTTATGTTGGTATCAGGCCGAGTTGGAAAAAACGACTTGTTCGTTCTTAGGAGGCTTGCCACCCCAACAATCAAGGTTAACGCGATGAGAATGTTGGCCACAACCGGGTACTTCACCGTGTAAGCCACTAAAGCTTTAATCGAATCAAACATAGGTCTGTATTTTAGTTAGTGACAATTTGATCTTCAGAACTCTCTTTTCTTTCTATATCTATATCATTACCCTCTTCTAGTTTAAAGGCTCTCATATTATTATGCGCATTTATTAGCGGCTCGACTACTACTTCAGAATTTTCAGCTAAACCTGAAAATATGGCCGTCTCATTATTCAACTTGTGAATATTTATGGTTTTTACCTTGAGTAACGAATCTTCCAGCACAAAAACCTCGTTATTGTTAAATATTGCATTTCGGGGGATGATCATGCCGTTATCCACAACTTTTCCAGGCACGCTTGCTTTTAAGTACTCTCCATCGTAGACCCTACTTTCACCCGGTCTAAGCGATATGAACACGTCTATAGATTGTGTTTGTGGATTTATAAATTCACCAATACGGGTTACTTTACCTTCCATAACTTTACCTCTCTCTGAAACCACGGAGGCTTCAGCCCCCATCTCTATCCAATCAATATCAGTGGTTCCAACATCCACTCGAAGTTCGAGCTTATTTGATCGTAAGACTCTACCAATATTGCTACCCGGGTTAACAAATGAACCTGACTGTAAACTAACCTGTGAAATAGACCCATCGAAAGGTGCATAGAACCGATGTTTCCTGAGGTTCGCTTCTTTACTTTTTATGGAGTAATAGCTACCAAAAATATTTCGTGTTGCAAGAAAAGTCTTCTCCTTATCCGATGTATACACCGGCAACTCGGGCAAGTCTTTATTAAGATCTATGGCGGATAAATATGAAAACCAAACCTCATAATTATCAGCAAAATCTATTTTAATATCAGGAAGAATAGCAGCAAGATCTTTTAAGAAGTTACTCTTATCCGATTGAAGATTAAGGCGTACTTCCGTATCATCAATCTTGTAGATAAGAGCTCCTTTGCTAAAGTTTTGTCCTTCCTTCAATCTTACCGATCCGGCGGTCATTCTTCCGCTTACTTCCGCAATCATATCCAATGATTCAGCCGTCTCTACTCTCCCGTAAGCCACTACATCAGTCGGAACGGCACGGTACTTCACAGGAGCCGTCTTAACATATTTTTTTATTTCTTTAGGCTCCTCGATCTTAGGAGGTTCTTTCATGCCTGAAAGAACTCCGGAGAGAATAAATGCCCCTGCGAGGACTAAAATTCCTACGGAGATAATAACAAACTGTCTTAGCTTCATGGTTTTGGGATTCTAACTTTATATACCTTTTTCAAGGGCCAGTGTTGAGTTTTTTAAACGTGTTACTCTATTTCAATCCTTAACGGTCGGTATTAGTGTTGAATGAAAACAACATCTATCGAAAAAGAAAAAGGTAAAGGTAGTTTTGCAGTGCAACCCATTATATTTGCAGCCTTTAAAGCTTAGAAATGACTGATTTCATAGAAGAACTAAAATGGCGTGGCATGATCCATGACATCATGCCAGGAACGCAAGAGTTGCTAAAAAAGGAGTTGACTTCAGCTTATATCGGCTTCGATCCGACGGCCGACTCTTTGCATATCGGCAGCCTGGTTCAGATTATGACATTGGTACATCTTCAGCGCGCCGGACATAAACCTATTGCACTCGTAGGTGGAGCTACCGGTATGGTTGGTGACCCTTCCGGAAAATCAGAGGAACGCAACCTTTTAAATGAAGAGACATTAAGTTACAACCTACGATGTGTGGAAAAGCAGCTGAGAAAATTTCTTGATTTCGACTGTGGGGATAATTCTGCTGAAGTAGTAAACAATTATGATTGGTTCAGAGAATTTAATTTTTTGGATTTTATTAGAGATATAGGGAAGCATATTACGGTGAACTATATGATGGCTAAAGATTCTGTTAAAAAGAGGTTGGAGACCGGGTTATCATTTACAGAATTTAGTTACCAACTTGTACAGGGGTATGATTTTTACTGGTTATATAAAAACAAAAACTGCAAAGTCCAACTTGGCGGTTCCGACCAGTGGGGTAATATTGTCACGGGTACGGAATTAATCAGAAGAAAAGACCAGGGTGAGGCCTTTGCCGTTACTACACCACTTATTAAAAAGGCCGACGGTAGTAAGTTTGGTAAAACCGAAGCCGGAAATGTATGGCTCGATCCTGAAAAAACATCTCCATATCAGTTTTATCAGTATTGGCTAAACGCTTCTGACGAAGACGCTGCCAATTATATCAGGATCTTTACATTGTTGTCAAAAAGTGAAATTGAATCTATTGAAAGCAATCATAATGAAGCACCACATGAGCGCTTATTGCAACAGGCACTCGCGAAGGATATAACGGTAAGGGTTCATTCGATCGAAGATTATGAGATGGCTATTAAAGCTTCTACCATTTTATTTGGCAAATCAACTACTGAGGACCTGGTAGCCCTGGATGAACGTACATTATTAGCTGTATTCGATGGCGTTCCTCAAACCAAGATTGCCAAGAGTGCTCTGAGCAATATCAATGATGTGACCACTTTGCTTTCCGAAATTACTGACGGTATGGTATTTAAGTCTAAAGGGGAAGCCAGAAGAATGATCCAAGGTGGTGGTGTAAGCATCAATAAACAAAAAATCAGCGACCCAAATAGAGCCGCTGACTTTGATTTATTGCAAGGGAAATATTTACTCGCCCAAAAAGGCAAAAAGAATTATTACCTCATAGTCGCCGAATAGTTATTTACCTATACTTATTAAACGATAGCCTACAGAAACCTGAAAGACCTGGTTATTTATTTCAGCACTGGCAGAAGAATCATCTATGTCAGATAGACCTAGGTTATACCGCGCGTCAGCGGTCAAACCGAATGGCAAATCGATACCGGCACCTAATCCTACACTAAAATCCGTACTCTTGTAGAGGTCTTTTATATCACTTCCGGATTCTATCTCACCTAAATCATTTACGACATCACCTTTGGCTGATGCTAGAAATCCAAATTGTGGACCTATTTGCAAATTTAAACCTCCAATTAGGTAGAGTTTCATAAGCACAGGGACATTAATATAACTGAAATTAGATTCAAAATCAGAAGTAGAAATATCCAGGTTATACCCTTGCTTGGAGAATATTATTTCCGGCTGAATTGCGAATTTTGTTATCTTGATGGTAGCGAAAGCCCCGGCATGAAACCCGGTACGTGAGTCTGCGTCCAAGTCACCACCGATATTGGCAAAATTCAATCCACCTTTTATTCCCAACCGAAAACCTGCCTGTGCATTGGATTGGAAAACTATAAAAACCGTACAAACGATAATTAAAAAGGCCTTTTTCATTTTTATCAATTAAGTGAGAATCTAACTCCAAAAGCAAACACGGCTTGATCAAAATCACTGATCACGAACTTTAACTGAGTAAAAGGGGTGATCGCCGCATTTATATCAAAATTCGCACCAATCCCCAAGTTAACTCCGAATTCGGTACTTGAACTATCTCCTCCGCCGAGATCCGAATCTACAGAAATAGTGGCCAAATTAAATCCCCCTACACCGTAAAGTGAAACTGCCCCACTTTCAGAAAAATAGTAATGTACATCGGCATTGATCGTCCAAAAGTTTACAGGATCATTTACAAAAAAGTAATTAAAGTCAGGAGCGATTGCTATATCATTTTTTAAAAAGAACTCGCCGTTGATCTGGAGGCCAAACTCTTCTATTTCCGTACCATAAGCAAACCCACCGCCAATTCTGGATTGTGCATTTACAAATGTTACTGAGCATAAAGTAAAAACAAGTAGTAAAACAAATTTTCTCATAATCATAGTTTTAGTAATACTTCAATGATACAAAAAAAGCCGAATGTAAACATCGGTTCATATTCTGGTTTTGGTTGAATGTAAGTTTATTCGCCAAAAAGTTTAAACCCTACATAGATTTGGAAGTTGTTGTTATTTGTATCAAATCCACCATTAATATCATTAATATCGGATAACCCCAAACTGTAACGAGCGCCTCCAACTATTCCTGCGGGCAAATCCACTTGAGCACCAAACGCCAGACTCAAATCAGTGCCCTTAAAATTATCGCTTACATCATCATCATCAACTTCGGCATTAAGTAAAAAACCAAATTGTGAGCCAGCGTGAAAACTTAAAATATCTATAACTTGATATCTTAGTAAAATTGGAATATTGATGTAGTCAAAATTCCATTCTTCGTCATCCGGCTCTGGAGAGATAGACTCTATTCTGGATCCTTCTGCAGAATATAGAATCTCTGGCTGTAAACCTAATTGATCTGAAAGCATCACTTTAAAAAACGCTCCAAAGTGAAAGGCTGTTCTTCCATCGGAAGAAATGGAAAATCCGTCTGGGTCTAAATCCTGGCTTGCTAAGTTCAAGCCGGCTTTGACCCCTCCAGAAATCTGAGCTTCAGCGAAAATTGCTAAGAGACATAAAGTTAAAACAGTAAAAAAAAGTCTTTTTCATTATTAATTAAGTTTAAAAAATGAATAATTAATGTTATTCAAATTTAACATTCTAATTGTCATTGACCATCAAAAAGGTCATAAATGAGGAGTTTGTTGAAGATTGAGTTAAATAATTAGCCTTTAGATCGGGTCACGATCAACTCGGGCTTTTCCTTCATAGCTTGGTGTATTGCATAGTTTGCCCCTGAATTCCCAGCCCAGCTTCTGCGTGCAATCCCATTATTAACATCATAAAACAGCATACGCTCCAGTCGCTTAGCAGCACTTTTACTCCCGTCCAATACGAGCCCAAAACCTCCATTTATCACTTCACCCCAACCTACGCCACCACCGTTATGAATAGAAACCCAGGTTGCTCCCCTGAACGCATCACCAATTACGTTATGTATCGCCATATCGGCGGTAAATTGAGAACCATCGTAAATGTTTGAAGTTTCCCGATAGGGACTATCCGTACCGGAGACATCATGATGGTCACGACCTAAGACTACGGGACCTATTGCATCAGACTTTACCGCCTCGTTAAAAGCTTTTGCAATTTCTATTCGGCCTTTGGCATCGGCATACAAGATGCGGGCCTGCGATCCTACCACTAATCGGTTTTCCTCAGCAGCCTCAATCCATTTTAGATTATCCTTAATCTGTTGCTTTGTTTCTTCGGGAGCCTCATGAACCATTTCAGATAAAATTCGGGATGCAATTCTATCGGTCTCACGGAGGTCACTTTTCTTACCGGATAAGCACACCCATCTAAATGGCCCGAACCCGTAATCAAAACACATAGGCCCCATAATATCCTGCACGTAGGACGGATACCTGAACTTTTCCTTGTCTTCCGAATCAAAAATATCGGCTCCTGCCCTTCCGGATTCTAGCAAGAACGCGTTGCCATAATCAAAAAAATAGGTTCCTCGGTCTGTATGAGTGTTAATGGATTTAACTTGCCTAACCAGCGATTTTTGAACCTGACTACGAAACTGCCCAGGATTGTTAACCATAAGGGCATTTGACTCTTCATAGGATAGACCGACAGGATAGTATCCACCGGCCCAAGGGTTATGCAACGAGGTTTGGTCAGATCCTAAATCCACCAAAACTTCATTCTTTTCAAAGTGCTCCCATACCTCCACTACATTGCCGTGAAAGGCGATTGATACAGCTTCCCGTTTACTTTTGGCCTCTCTAACCCTGTGCATTAATGCATCCGGATCTTCAATGACTTCATCTACCCAGCCCTGAGTATAACGTGTTTGAATTACTTTTCCATTGATTTCCGCAACTACAGAAACACAACCAGCAATAGTACCTGCCTTAGGTTGAGCCCCGCTCATGCCACCTAAGCCAGAAGAAACAAAAAGTTTTCCCGCCAGATCTCCTCCAATTTTTCTACCGGCATTGAGTAAGGTTATGGTAGTGCCGTGTACAATACCTTGTGGACCTATATACATATACGAACCCGCAGTCATTTGTCCGTACTGGGTAACGCCCAAAGCATTATACTTTTCCCAGTCATCAGGTTTGGAATAGTTGGGTATCATCATACCGTTGGTAATCACACACCTTGGAGCTGATTTTGAAGATGGAAACAATCCCATAGGATGTCCGGAGTACATATGTAAAGTCTGCTTGCGACTCATTGTGGCTAAGTATTGCATGGTTAGCAAGTACTGAGCCCAATTTTGAAATACCGCTCCGTTACCTCCGTAGGTAATCAATTCGTGCGGATGCTGTGCCACGCGGGGATCCAGGTTATTCTGTATCATGAGCATGATAGCTCCAGCTTCAGCCATTTGGCAAGGGTACTCGTCAATGGCCCGGGCGTACATTGCATAATCAGGCCTAAATCGATACATATATATTCTGCCATACGAATTGAGTTCATCTCTAAACTCTTCGCTTAAGACTTTATGATGGCGTAAGGGGAAATATCTCAGAGCGTTTTTAACTGCTAATTCCTTTTCAGATTCAGACAGTATGTCTTTTCGTCGCGGGGCGTGGTTAATAGAGTGGTCATATGGTTTCAGCTCTGGAAGCTCCTCCGGTATACCTCTTAGAATTTCCTCTTTAAACGTCATTACTTAATCGATCCGGCAGATCACTTTTTGCCAAGAACTTTTTTCCTTCTTGGTATCCAATCTGATAAATATCCTTGGCCTTGCTAAGATCCATAACCTTGTACCGTTCCAGGCCTTCAGGTTCCAGAATATAATCACATATATCTTTACTCAAATGTGCATTTCTGGTAATGGATAGCATAAGCGCACGTTCCATAACGTCTTTGGCATTTTTTGCACTAAAATTCGGATCGATTGGATTGGAATGACACCCTAATAACAAATCACACTTCGATCGAATGGCTTCGGCGGGAAGATTGTTCAATATACCGCCATCAATATAGAGCCGGCCATTTAAAACCAGCGGATCAAAAAGAACCGGAATACAAGAGGAGGCACACACTGCATCAATTACAGAGCCTTCGCTGAAATATACCGTCTCTCCTCTTGCAAGGTCAGTTGCGGCTACAAACAAGGGGATTTTTAGTTCTTTGAAATCATCCTGTTTTATAAATTCCGATATATACTGCTTTACCGAAGTCATATTGAGAACCCCTGTCAAACTGAGCGCCGGACGGGCTAATCTAAGGGTTCGAATATCCTGGATGATCTCAAGAATTCGCTCAGTAGTAAATCCAGAACTATAAAAAAGGGCAATTATTGATCCGGCACTTGTACCCGCCATGGCGTGAATCCGAATGTCTTCCTCTTCCAATGCCTTCAATAAACCTAAATGGGCAACTCCCCTAATGCCTCCTCCCGAAAGAACTACGCCCAGTTTCATTATAGAATTTCAGACAAGGGAAAGGTTCTATCCAACCTAACACCACGGTCAGTATGTTTTACGGTGCAACATTCGTGAAGCGGATCGTGCTCCAAAAATAGAACATATTGATTTTCGGCTGCCTCATTAAGAAAGTGTTGCTTTTCTTCCAGCGTTAACAATGGTCGGGTATCGTAACCCATAACATAAGGTAGCGGAATATGACCCACTGAGGGTAGCAAATCTGCCATAAATACGATCGTATAATCCTTGTACCTTATTTTAGGCAGCATTTGTTTATCTGTATGTCCGTCTGCTGTGACAATATCGAAAAAGTCAAACCCTTTTGGATTAGCTAGATCCACAAACTTAAGATGGCCACTCTCTTGCATAGGTTCAATGTTCTCCTTCAGAAAACTGGCTTTTTCCCTGGCATTAGGTTGGGTGGCCCATTTCCAATGCTCTGCATTTGACCAGTAGGTAGCATTTTTAAAAGTGAGTTTATAGGCCTCACCTTTCTTTTGCACTCCACCTCCACAGTGATCGAAATGAAGATGAGTCAGAAACATATCGGAAATATCATTCTCACTAATGCCAGATTTGTGCAGGGAGCCCAGCAACGAATAATTGCCGTGCAAATGGTAATAACTAAAGAATTTTTCACTTTGTTTATCACCCATGCCGTTGTCAATGAGTACAAGACGATCATCAATTTCCAAAAGAAGGCTCCTCATGGCCCAGGAGCACATATTATTTTCATCACTTGGGTTAGTACGCTGCCAGATACTTTTGGGCACTACACCAAACATAGCTCCACCATCTAATTTGAAATAGCCGGTGTTAATAACGGTTAAGTTCATAAACGATTGGTTTGAAAGGAACCGGAACTATGGTAAACCTTTGTCTTGCTCATACAACTTCATATCGAAACCGGCTGCAACATAGACGGAATGTTAGTCCTGAACCACTCCCATACCGGCAAACTTCTCAATTCGCTGTTCTATACGCTCTTCAGGGGTTCTTTTGTTCAGCTCTTTTATTTCTTGAAGAATTACCCGTTTCATCTCGGACATCATTAATTTCCAATCCGTATGAGCGCCACCAACAGGTTCCTTGACAATACCATCCACAAGCTTTAGTTCCGTCATATCCTTTGCTGTCAACTTCAGCGCTTCAGCAGCTTGCTCTTTATAATCCCAACTCCTCCAAAGAATGGATGAACAAGACTCCGGAGAAATCACTGAGTACCAGGTATTTTCTAACATAAGCACTCTATCTCCAATGGCGATACCCAGAGCACCACCAGATGCTCCTTCGCCGATGATGATGCAAATTACCGGCACCTTCAGCATGAACATTTCTTTTAAATTTCTTGCTATAGCCTCACCTTGGCCACGTTCTTCTGCTTCTAGTCCAGGGTAGGCGCCAGGAGTATCTATAAGTGTAACAATCGGCTTATTAAATTTCTCAGCTAGTTTCATCAACCGGAGTGCTTTTCGATATCCTTCAGGGTTTGCCATACCGAAATTACGCTCCTGTCGCTGTTTTGTATTTCTACCTTTCTGCTGTCCAATAAGCATCACAGATGTTCCAGAAATAGTCCCAAAACCACCGACCATGGCCTTATCATCCTTTACCGACCGGTCGCCGTGCAACTCTACAAAATCATCCGTTATATTATATATATAGTCGAGGGTATAGGGTCTATCTGGATGTCTCGATAACTGAACGCGTTGCCAACGCGTGAGATTATCAAAGGTGTCTCTTTTTAATTTGCTTATTTTGTTTTCCAATTCAGCAACGGCATCGTTCACATTCACATCACTTTCTGAAGCTAGCTTTTTCATATCATTAAGTTTAGCCTCAAGCTCTGCTATAGGTTTTTCAAAATCTAATACCATCTAATATATCACCATTTAAGGTACAAAAATATAATTTACTTTGTACATGCAAACATACGTTAGGTAAGCTCCCTAGCACCTTAAAATCCCTTTAAATATTTCTTGTGTTTCCTTTGCAAATTTGGAGTACCATTATAGCTTTGCAACACTTTTAGAAAAAGGGTCTGGTAGTTCAGTTGGTTAGAATGCCTGCCTGTCACGCAGGAGGTCGCGAGTTCGAGTCTCGTCCAGACCGCAAAAGTCTCGCAGTTGTGAGACTTTTGTATTTTATAAGGCAATGTCTTTCACATACCCTAAGCAACATAACGAGCTGTATCAAACTCAAAAAGCCTCCTACCCCGGATGATCCCTACTTATCACAGTTTCAGTGTTTTAGGAACAAGTGTTTTAGGAACAATTGTATTTTTCTATTAAAATTTAAACACACGAAATAATTAATCTGATTTAAACATGAAGCAGTTGCTTAGCAATGGTATTTTAACAAAATTAGCGGCAGTTTAGGAAAAGAACTATCACTATTTATGCGTAAAACTAGTTGGGTCGTAATGACTTTATTGTTGTTAGCCTTTTTTTGCACTAGTGCAAGAGCCCAAAAAATCGGAATTGTTACAGACTTTGAGAGTACACCTATCGTTGATTCCGTCATTCAGGTAATTGTACAAGAAATTAATAGAACTACGGGAGCTGCACGCGAAGTCACACTCTCCGAACAAGATATCATATATCAAACCAATACGCTGGAATTAGCCAGATCCAATTATGATCAGTTAGCACCTAATGTTGACTTGATGATTCTAATCGGTAGCATTAGTACGAAAGGAGCGCTCTCCGCTGAAATAAATACACCTACCATCGGCTTGGGGGTTTCCGATCCTTACCTTCAACAATTACCACTAACCGATGGAAAGTCAGGAACTAAAAACTTTACCTACATATGGTCCTCGGTTGACTTCGTTAAAGAACTTGAACAGTTTCGGCGTATCTCGGACTTCAAAAATTTGGCCATTCTGGTGGATCCGGGGGTCGCGATTACTTTTGACGTTGCCGCGGCTACAAAAGCCCTGGACTCGCTGAGTCAAACTTTCTCAACGGCTATGAATGTGATACCTGTGGGCAACAATGTGACACAAACCCTTGCTGAATTGCCACCGAATACCGATGCGGTTTATTTGAGCGAGTTATACACTAAGAAGCAGGCTGATATACAGTCGATTGCCAGAATTCTTAAGGAAAAGAAATTACCCAGCTTCTCATCTACCAAATGGCACGTCGATGCCGGTATTCTTGGAAGTATTTCGGATGACAACGGGCTGGATCAAGTTATCCGAAAGCTATCCGTAATGGCGGATGATGCTTTGGCCGGAGAGCCATTGGAAAAAATGCTTGTGGTGGTTAATAATAAAGAAGACTTTTATCTTAATCTGCAAACCGCTAAAGAAATAGATCTTTCGCCGCCTTTTGAAGTTATTTTCACAGCCAATTTAATCGGTCAAAATCCTGGCAATCTTCCCACCTATTCCCTCGAAGAAATAATGCAAAAAGCCTTAGAGGCGAATTTTGATATAAAAATTAGTTACAAAGACATCGAATTGACCGAACAAGACATTATCTCCGGTCGGAGTGCGCTACTGCCCGCTTTAGATATGTCACTCACAGGTTCTCAGATCAATGAGGAAAGGGCTAATCCACTCCTTCAATCTTCCGAACGTACTCTTACAGGGCAATTGGCATTAACTCAACTGATCTATTCAGAAGAAGCCATTGCCGGACTAAAGATTTTGCACCATGTGAATAAGGCTCAGGAATTCGATACAGAAAGCGACGTATTAGCCATACTTCTGGACACTTACATTAGCTATTTTAATTTGTTAGCAGCTAAAACTAACCTATTAATCCAACAAGAGAATCTAAAAAATACGAAAACCAATCTCGAGCTAGCAAAGATCCGACTACAACTGGGGTCTGCGAGCAAGGCTGATTTATTCCGCTGGGAAAGTGAGGTAGCTACAGCGAAGCAGAGCGTAGTTGTTGCTCAAACCGATGTGATTGCCAGCAAACTTCAGTTAAATGTCTTTCTTGCCAATTCACTAGAAGATGAATTTGATATTGAAGATATTACCATGGATGATGAGTTATTCCAAGAACTACAAAACGGGCCTCTTGAGGAATTTGTTAAAACTCCTGACGACTTTGGATTGGCTTCAGATTTCCTGGTGCTGGAGGCGACGACCAATAATCCTAATAAAAAGTTTTTACTTGAAAATATCAAAGCCACCGAACGCGAAAAATCACAAAACAAACGTCTCTTTTACGTACCTCAAATAGCACTTCAAGCACAAACCGATCAGATTTTGGACCGAGGGGGGGTAGGCTCTGTAGAAACTGACGATATCGAATTCTTCGACAATTCATGGCAAGTAGGCTTATCTTTGAATTATTCACTCTTTCAGGGGTTAAATCGAAAGGCTAACCTCCAAAGATCAAATGTTCAGTTAGAGCAACTTTATTATTCGAGACAACAGCTTGACCAAAATCTTGAATTAGCCGTTAGGACGAGGGCGTTATCCCTTTTAAACACTTCTACCAATATTGTTTTTAGCCAAACTGCGGCCGACAATGCCAAGAGTAACTATGAACTTGTGAGAGATAACTACCAACAAGGTGTAGTTAACATCACACAACTGATTGACGCACAGCAGGCCTCATTAAATGCTAGTCTTGCCTACGCAATATCTATATATAATTACTTGCAGGCTTATGTGCAACTCGAATTTGCCGTGGGTTCATTTTCAAAGTTTACCTCTCAGGAGGAGCAAGATGCTCTGCGAGACAGATTTATTCAATTTATATCCGATAACTAAATTACCATGAAAATAGTATTGCACAGAAAATTTATCTTGATGATCATGGTTCTCATTTTGAGTGCCTGCGGGGGTAAAGAAGAAACAAAGGAAGAGGTACTTCGCCCGGTGAAGTATCAAATTGTTGGGACTGCAGACGCACAACGAATAAGAACATTTAGTGGTGCCGCCAAGGCCGGTGATGAAATAGATCTAAGTTTTAGGAGTACAGGTATAATGTCTGAGCTCAAGATTAAAGTTGGTCAGACCGTAAAAAAAGGTGATCTCGTAGCGCGCCTTGACAACATAGAGGCCAACCTTGCTTATGAAAAATCGGTTTCCGCTTTAAAAGCGGCCGAGTCATCGAAGAACACGGCTAAAACAGAACTAGACAGAATCAAAGCCTTATATGAGAATCAAGGTGTTTCACTAAGTGATTACCAAAATGCTAAAAACTCTTACCAGGCGGCGCTTGACCAGTTTGAATCTGCCAAACGAAACAAGGGCATACAGCAAACTCAGATTAGTTACGGTTTTATCTACGCTCCCAGTGACGGAATTATCGCTGCTAAAAATGCAGAACAAAATGAAAATGTAACAGCAGGTCAGGTGATCGCTGTTCTGAATGCAGGAGATGATATTAACGTAGAAGTGGGCTTACCAGAGAATGTAATTAATAAAGTTGAAGTCGGTATGAATGTAGAAATTACGTTTTCGGCCATAGATTCAAAATTCGAGGGTACCGTCACCGAAGTCTCACCTATTGTAGATCCGAATTCATCCACTTATCCTGTTAAGATCAGCATCAACAGTCCAACAGCAGAAATAAAGCCAGGTATGGCGGCCAATGCTACCTTTGATTTGGGCGGGGAAGAATCAGCAAGTGATGACTCCTTAATCATTCCCATGGAATCAGTGGGAGAGGATGGAAACGGAAACTTCGTTTTCATAATAGAGTCGGGAGATGAGGCCACCGGTACAGTCAAAAAGCATACTATAGAAATAGGTGAACTCACCCCTGAAGGCTTTAGAGTGGTTAGTGGTTTGGATGCTGGCCAAAAGATAGCTACTGCCGGTCTTCAAACTCTTCTGGATGGTCAAAAAGTAAGTTTACAATAATCTCGCTGTCATTTTTTAATTATGAATCTTACCCAGTTTTCGATCGAAAGAAATAGGATTGTTTTAAGCATTCTTGCTGTAACCGTCATACTTGGAGGGGCGATGTACCTTTCACTCTCAAGGGACAGCATGCCTCCCTACACGGTAAGAGTAGCTAGCGTTGTCTCACCCTTCCCGGGCGCTAGCCCTGAACGTGTGGAAGAACTGGTAACCGATAAGATCGAAAAAGTAGCGCAGGAGCTCCCCGAGCTAAAAGAGGTAAAAAGTACGTCGCGTACAGGTCTTTCCGTAGTACAAGTAGAATTAAGGATGGAAGTCAAACCTGAAGACCTTCAACCGGTTTGGGACAGATTAAGACGAAAGTTAAATGACATTACAGATCTGCCTAAAGGTGTTGTTCCTCAGTTGAAGGATGACGGCATTGGTGAGGTATTTGGTATAGCGGTAGGACTTACTAGTGATGGATATTCCTATGCTGAAATGAAGGAATTTGCCGACGACCTGCGAGATGACCTGATAAAATTAGAAGATGCCGCTAAGGTCGAACTCAACGGCATTCAGGATGAACGTGTATTTGTTGAATTTGATAATGCTAAGCTCAAAACATTTGGTCTCACCTCCAGCCGCTTACAAAGTATAATTTCAAGCACAAATATCCTGAGCTCGGGCGGTCAGATCAACCTGGAAGATGAGCGCATCATTTTAGAGCCAACGGGTAACTTTGATGCATTGCAAGATCTTGAGGAAATGTTAATTCCAGTGGGAGATGGAAGCAGGGTGGTAGCTTTAAAAGATATCACGGTGGTATCAAAAGGCTATATCAATCCTCCTACACAAAAAGTAAGAATCAGCGGCAAAGATGCCATATCCCTTCATGTATCGTTAAAAGAAGGCGCCAATATTATCAAATTAGGCGAAGAACTTAATCTAGTCTTAGAGAAATGGCAGAAAAAGTTACCAGTAGGTTTAAATGCCTTCAGAATTTCATCCATAGATGAATATATTACACTTAAGATTGATGCCTTCGTATCCAACCTGGTTCAAGCTGTTGTCATTGTTTTGGCGGTAATGCTTATTTTCTTGGGTCTCAGGACAGGATTTATCATTGCGAGTTTAATACCCATTGTTACCATAGCCACTATCATGATCATGGGATTAATTAGCGTAGGCTTGAACCAAATTACACTTGCTGCATTGATCATGGCCTTGGGCATGATGGTAGATAACGGCATCGTAGTAGCAGAGTCGATTATGGTAAAAGTTGAGAAAGGCCTCACCATCAAGCAATCCGCTATTGACTCGTGCTCGGAGCTTTTTGTGCCCCTGCTAATTTCAACATTGACTACTTCGGCCGCCTTCTTAGCTTTTTATATGGCTGAATCAACCATGGGAGATATCATGGGACCGCTTTTCGTAGTCATCAGTATTGCGTTATTGTCTTCATGGATCATTTCCCTCAGTATTATCACCTTATTCTGCGTCTTCTTTCTCAAGGTGAAAAAGAAGGAAGCAGGTGATAAGCTAAGTACGCTTGACCGCATGATCAATTCGCTGAAGGTAAAATATAAAGATCTCATTCTGCTGGCCCTGGGTTGGAAAAAGACTGTTTTATTGACCATTGTGGCCTTGTTCTTTCTTTCTCTTTTTGGCTTTACAAAACTGGCCTTTGTCTTTTTTCCAGATAGTGATCGTAACATGATTACCGTGGATATTAACCTACCGGAAGGCACGAAAATCGAGAGTACTGAAAAAACTGTACTCGAAATAGAGAAATATATTCAGACTGAGCTGGAAGTAACCGAATCAAGGTCTGATGGAATCATAGACTGGTCTGCATTTATAGGTGAAGGCCCATCAACATATGATCTTGGCTATAGTCAGGATGAGGCTAATTCTAATTATGCCCATATCTTAATAAATACTTCTTCATTCCTGGTGAACAACGAGATGGTCAACAAGTTGGACGCTTTTTGCTTTATAAATTTTCCCAATGCCGATATTAAAGTTGGACTTTTAGCCTCAGGTGGTGGCGGTACGCCTATTGAGATAAAGGTTTCCGGTGATGATTCGGATCGGTTAGCCGAAATAGCTAGCCAAGTGAAAGCCAGACTGTTTGCCATACCTGGCACAAAAAATGTAAAAGATGATTGGGGGCCAAAGGGCAAAAAATTTGTGATTGATATTGACCAGACTAATGCCCAACAGGCAGGTGTTACTAATCAGGATATTGCTACCTCATTACAAACCGTTTTAGATGGTTTCCAGGCGGGAGAGTTTCGCGAGGATGACAAATCTATACCCATCTTGATCTTAAGCGACCAGGATCAACAACAATCTTTGGCATCGCTCGAAACGGTCAATGTTTACGCTCAGAATTCAGGCAAAAGTGTCCCTTTGGTTCAAGTCGCCTCGATATTCCCACAATGGCAATATACACGTGTAAAGCGTCTTGATTTAACCCGAACCGTTATCATTTCCAGCGAGTTGACCGATGATGGTAACGCCTCTGCTATAATGGCTGAAATGAACCCATGGCTGGAAGAGCAAGTGTCCAACTGGGGCGATTATACGTATGCATTAGGTGGGGATGCGGAAAACACCGCTGAAAATATGGGAGCAGTGGCCAATTACCTGCCCTTATCGGGATTTATCATTATTATGCTCTTGATCATTCAGTTCAACTCCTTACGAAAAATGATTATGATTATTTGCACCATTCCCCTGGGTGTAATCGGAATGGTACTAGGTTTGACCCTTTTTGGAGTACCTTTTGGATTTATGGCATTCTTGGGTGTGATCTCGTTAGCCGGAATTGTGATTAATAACGCCATTGTGCTTATAGACAGAATCGAAATCGAACAAAAGGAACTCGAGAGAAACCCACATGACGCTATTATTGGAGCTTGTCTTCAACGATTTCGTCCTATTCTTCTCGCTACTTTCACTACGGTCCTTGGACTGATTCCATTGTATTTAGGAGGTGGGGAAATGTGGGAACCTATGGCCGTTACCATTATGGTAGGTCTACTCTTTGGTACTGTCATCACCTTACTATTTATTCCCTCTTTTTACAGCGTTTTTTATAGAGTTGATTATAAGGATTATAGGTTTAACGAATCGCTATTAGATTGATTTTTGTCAAGATTCTTTCCATATCGTTTTGAGATATTCTTTTTCTCACAACTATCAATACTATTTGGATCTTTGATAGTACCAGCTGCTTTGTTTGAAAATGTGCTATCCCCTACCCTGTTTCAAATCAATCTACTAGCTGGAGTTTTGCTAATCTCCAAAAAAAAGTCCCTGATGCAGTTTGCGATTGGACTTCTTATCCTCGCGGGAGTTCTTTTTGCATCGGGCCTAACAGAAATATCCGAACAGAGAAGTACGGACATAGCGAGAATGAGTATTTATTTTTTATTCTATGTCGTGGTAGCTTTTGAAACAATTAAGCAAGTTTGGAAGTCCAAGAAAATTAGTCTGAATGTTATTTTTGGGGTCATCAGTGGTTATTTATCCCTGGGACTGATAGGCTTCTTCATTTGCTTAAGTGTAGAATTAATTGAACCAGGATCGTTTCAAGGCTTGCCTATGGATGGAGTAATTACTGAAAGCCAAACTGATAGGCTTATATATTTCAGCTTTATCACTTTGCTAACAGTAGGCTACGGAGACATTTTGCCGGTTAGTCTTCCCGCCGAAAAAGCGACCGTGTTAATTGGGTTAATGGGACAGTTTTATTTGGTAATCATAACTGCCACGATAGTAGGAAAATATATTAATCAAACCACTAAAAACAATGAAAACAAATAAATCAACTTTAATGGTGCAACTGTGTCTTGCCTTAGGTGTAGTGGTAAGCTCCTGTGCTCCTAAATTGAATACAGATTGGACCAAAGAAGGTTACACAGGCCACTCTTACAACAAGATAGTTGTAGTAGGAATTAGTAAAAACTTAGAAGCCAGAAACTCATTTGAAGCCACCGCTGTTGAGCTTTTCAAGAAACAGGGGCTAAATGCCATCCCGGGAATCAACATCTTCCCTCCGAATATGAGCGAGGAGCAGCGTAAACCTGAAAACCTTATTAAGGTTCTCAAAAACAACCAGGTTGACGGTGTGATCACCATGAGTCTTATCGATTCAGAAGAGTCACAGCGTTATGAGCGAGGAGAAACACTGACCTACCCGGGAGGATATTACCGGTTCGGGAGGTATTATTATCGCACGTATAATACCATTCAGACACCAGGATACTATGTTCCTACCAAGTCTTATCTGATTGAATCTGTATTATATGATGTTAGTGGTGAGTTAACTGAAGACAAGGAAGCTATGGTCTGGACAGGTCAGTCCGCCTTAGTTGACCCTACATCGGTAGAATCAGCCGCAAAAAGTTATACTAAAAAATTGGTCAATCATGTTTTAGCTGAAGGTGTGATCAAAACCCAGTAGTGCAGGCGGGTTATGTTCAAATACTATGAACGTAAATGTCTGGGATATCCGATATTAATGATTTGTTAACATTTTAACCGTGAGGATTGATATCAAAGTTTTTATTTTACAATTTCTGAGAAAACATCCCACGGTCTATGAAAACAAATCCTGTGAAAATAGAAAACAGCATTGAAGAGATACGTCTTATTTTAAACGAGCTGATCAAGGAAGAAATACAGCAGCATGAAATTATCGAATCTGTACATCCCTCCTTCCAAAAAAGTGCTCCCAATTTAATCCACTACAGGACATTAAGAAGAATCGATATTACTCGTCTTCAAAAAAAGCTCGGCAACCTAGGTCTCTCGCGGATTGCACGCTCTGAGGCACATGTAATTGCGAGTTTACAAAATTGTCGAGATATTTTAAAAGCGTTAGTTAAAGACAAATCCAAGGACGACCAACACCGGCGGGTTTCAATAAAAAAAGCCCGAAAACTTCTTACCACCCACACAAAAGATCTGCTTGGTTACCGATCAAAGGGCCGTCGCGTTAGAATCATGGTGACGCTACCCAGCGACGCTGCACATAATTATGAACTCGTACACAATTTGTTGGAATCCGGCATGAATACAGCTCGTATTAACTGCGCTCATGATGGCCCTGAAGACTGGAAGAAGATGATTGAAAACCTTACTATTGCCAAAAAGCGACTAAATAAAAATTGCAAGATTGCGATGGATCTCGCCGGTCCTAAAATAAGAACAGGAGCCATAGAACCAGGACCTCAGGTCAGGAGATTTCGTCCGGTCAGAAACGAATATGGCCAGGTCATTGATCCGGCTGAAGTCCTTTTTGTGACTACTCTAAATGCTGACCCAAGGATCACGAATGAGGTTCCTGTAGAATCATCATGGCTTCAATCCTTAAGCGCGGAAGATAAGATCACCTTTACTGATGCTAGAAAAAAACAAAGGAGCTTTACTGTAAAAAGGGTAACTGATTTTGGTGTGGTTGCCCACTCCCTGGAAACCTCTTATATACAAACCGGCACCCAGCTTATTACAAAAAAAGGTAGTTGCGAAGTGAAGGATTTACCTTATATAGAGCAGTCCCTTTTCTTGAAAATAGGTGATACGTTAAGAATAACTAAGAACACTCAACCCGGTCGTCCGATCGAATACAACGAGGAAGGTATAGCTACACAAAATGCATTTGTCTCTTGTACCTCAAATGAGGTGTTCGACTATGTTAGAGAAGGTGAAAAAATACTTTTTGATGACGGTAAAATCACAGGAATTATAAAGAGGGTAACTACACACGAATTTGAGGTAGAAATTACGCACGCCAAGTTAACGGGTTCGTCATTAAAAGCAGATAAAGGTATAAACCTCCCTGAAACTAACCTGAAAATAAGCGGACTGACTGCCAAAGATCGAGAAGACCTCAAGTTTGTTGTTCAATATGCGGATGTCATCAACTTTTCATTTGTTAATACACCTGATGATGTTTATGAATTATTGAATGAACTAAAAAAACTGGATGCAGAAAATAAGCTTGGCATCATTCTTAAAATTGAGACGCAAAGCGCATTTAATAATCTCACTGATATCCTTTTGGCCGGCATGAAAAATTATCCGCTCGGAGTTATGATTGCAAGGGGTGATCTGGCTATTGAATCAGGGTGGGAAAATATTGCCAGAATTCAGCAGGAAATTCTAACACTATGTCACGCCGGTCATGTTCCCGTGGTTTGGGCGACACAAGTTTTGGAGACCTTAGCTAAGAAAGGAATCCCAACTCGTTCGGAAATAACCGACGCAGCAACCTCATTGAACGCAGAATGTGTGATGCTTAATAAAGGTCTGTATATTCTTAAGGCAATAGAGTTGCTCGACTATATGTTGAAAACACTGAATCAGTTCAGAGATCACAACTTAAGAATTTCTCCTATTATGGAAGAGGCAGCGGGATTAAGAGAAAGACCTTTGGCTTCAACTGTCGTGGAAATCGCATCTATCGATAATTAAAAATTAAAATCAGCTGAAATTAGTGGATTCAAAATATCCAATCTTATTATTACGTAAGAGTACTACAAATTAGTTTGGTGTTTCCGGCTATAAAATTAATCGTTGAGTTCAAGTAGGATATACCATAAAAGACTATTGGAAACCTTACCTTTTGTAACATGTCCAAATCCATATATATTACGTCCGCCGAAGCCCATAGCGGTAAATCATTAGTAAGTCTCGGCATAACCGATTATATGCTCCGGAAAACCAGAAGAATATCGGTTTTCCGACCTATCATTACCTCCAGCAGTAAAAAGAAAAGAGATAAAAATATTGACCTTTTACTATCTTACTTTAAGCTGGATCAAGACTACCAAGAAACCTATGCTTACCGGAGCAGAGAAGCTCAAGATCTGATTTCAGGAGGTAAAACATCCGTGTTGTTAGATAAAATCATCCGAATGTACAAAGAACTTGAAGCAAAGAGTGACTTTATCATTTGTGAAGGCACGGATTTTATTTCTGAGAGCAGCAACTTTGAATTTAGCCTGAATGTAGAAATAGCAAAAAACTTGGGCAGTCCGGTATTAATTGTTGGAAGAGCTGATCTAAATAGAACCGAAGAAGAGATTATCAATCCAATTCAAATTGCCACAGAGAATTTTGTGGAAAATGACTGTCAGGTAGTAGGAGTCATACTTAACAAAGCGAAAAAAAATCGAATCAAAAGTTTGCACAAACTTTTACAACGGGATCTGACGATCAAGGACCTTTACCTGTCTGTAATACCTAAAAATGAGCTTCTCAAGAGTGCTACAGTCACTGAAGTAACGGACTACTTGGGTGCCAAGGTACTTTATGGGGCTGACCGCCTCAATAATCCTGTGTTCAAGTATTACATCGCTGCCATGCACCTGGAAAACTATCTAACCAAAATTACCGATAATTGCTTGATCATAACCCCTGGAGATCGCGGCGAGATAGTTTTGGGCACTCTACAAGCCCATAACTCTGTCAATTACCCCAGAATATCTGCAATAGTTCTTACTACGGGCCTAAAACCTGATCCGTCTATTCTTAAACTATTAGATGGACTTCCCGAGCAAATTCCAATACTATCAGTAGGTTCCAATACCTATGAGACAGCTACCAAGCTTAGTGCAATACACTCGCATATTACTACTGACAATATCAAGAAAATCGAAGAGAGCTTTCGTTTTTTCGAGCAACATATAGACGCTGGAAAAATAGTAGAGCGATTCGTTAAGATAGAAACGCGCGGCATGACACCCCGAATGTTTCAATATAACCTTACCCAAAAGGCCAAAAGGTCGAAAAAGCGTATTGTTTTGGCAGAGGGTGAAGATGACCGAATCCTGAAGGCTGCGGAGATATTGGTTGACCAAGATGTGGTTGAATTGACGCTTTTGGGTCGAAAGGAAAAAATAATTGAGAAAATAGCTACAAATGGCATGCATCTCGATATCGATAAAATTTCTATTTTGAACCCAAGGGATTCCGATAACTTCGAAAAATACGCCTCTGATTTCTACGAACTACGAAAGCACAAAGGTGTTAACATGGACATGGCAAGGGATACGATGAGTGATGTCTCTTACTACGGCACCATGATGGTATATCAAGGCCACGTAGATGGTATGGTTTCAGGTGCAGTTCACACTACCCAGCATACGATAAGACCGGCATTGCAATTTGTAAAAACTAAGCCAGGTTTTTCCACCGTTTCTTCCGTATTCTTTATGTGCTTAGATGATCGTGTATTGGTTTACGGAGATTGCGCTATTAATCCGAACCCCAATGCCGAACAACTAGCTGAAATAGCATCATCATCCGCTGCAACCGCGCAAGCCTTTGGCATAGAACCTAAAGTAGCTATGCTTTCCTATTCGTCAGGGGAGTCAGGAAAAGGAGCGGATGTCGAAAAAGTACGTGAAGCTACTCAATTAGTAAAAGTAGCTAACCCCGACCTTAAAATTGAAGGGCCAATACAATATGACGCAGCTGTAGACCTGGAAGTGGGCCAAAAGAAAATACCGGGATCGGAAGTTGCCGGTCAAGCCTCAGTGCTCATATTTCCTGACCTCAATACTGGAAATAATACATATAAGGCTATTCAGCGAGAAACAGGAGCAATCGCTATAGGGCCTGTACTGCAAGGTTTAAATAAGCCTGTGAATGACTTGAGTAGAGGATGTACAGTTACGGATATTGTTAATACTGTCATTATCACCGCCATTCAGGCTCAAAATCATTCGGTACGACCATGAAAATTCTAGTTTTAAACGCCGGAAGCTCGTCAATAAAGTATCAGCTTTTTGACTTCCCTGAAAAAAGAGTGTTAGTCACCGGGTTAGTAGAGCGAATTGGCGAACCGAAAGGACAGATCAAACAGAAGTTCCATGATTCTAAAGATACCATTAGAGAGCATATCGAAGCTTCCAATCACCAAACGGCGCTTGAAAAGGTGGCTTCATTATTACTTGATGGTAAGAAGCCAACTATTAGGAACCCTGAAGAAATACAAGCTGTGGGACATAGAGTGGTTCACGGCGGGGAAAAGTTCAGCGCTCCCACCCTAATAGACTCACAGGATTTGCTTGATGAACTTCAAAAATTGTCCTATTTAGCTCCTTTGCATAACCCTGCCAATATTATGGGAATCCAGGTCTCTATGCAGGTATTTCCAAACGCTAAACAAGTAGCGGTATTTGATACCGCATTCCACCAGAGTCTACCTCCCCACGTATACAGATATGCAGTTCCTAATGCGCTTTATACAAACAACGGTGTAAGAGCCTACGGTTTCCATGGGACATCGCATCAGTATGTAGCCAGAGAGGGAGCCTTATTTCTGGGGATCAACCCGGCGAAATTCAATGCTATTACCATTCATCTGGGCAACGGGTGCAGTATAACTGCTATTAAAGAGGGTAAAAGCATTGACACGTCCATGGGATTAACACCCATGGGTGGGCTTGTGATGGGCTCGCGACCAGGTGATTTTGACCCTTCATTAATACTTTTCCTCAAAACTCACCTGAAAATGAGTACCGAAGAGATTGATAACCTGTTGAACAGGAAAAGTGGTCTAAAGGGGCTAACCGGCGAAAATGACCTAAGAGAGATATTAATTAGATACGAGGACAACGATCCAGAAGCACAACTCGCCATTCATATGTATATCTACCGGATCAAGAAGTATATTGGAGGCTATGCGGCCGTATTGAATCATGTAGATGCTATCATTTTTACGGCCGGGGTGGGAGAAAACAGTGCTTTTATACGAGAAAGAGTTTGTGCAAATCTGGATCTTTTGGGGGTTAAAACGGATCCAGTTCGGAACTCAGCTCTTGATACTGGTATCAGGGAATTCCAAGCTATGTTTAGTCGGATAAAGCTGCTAGTAGTACCCACGAATGAAGAGCTAGAAATAGCTAATGAAGCAGTAAGGATTTTGACCTGACGGTGGAAGAACTATTGCGCGGATATTTTATTGACCGACGCTAGGACAGTTCTATTTTTCATGACCTGTGCCCTCTCCCGTTTTTACCTTTTCAATTTCACAACCTTTCCAGCCCGAAGCACTTCCATTTCAAATGGATCTGTTTTCTTACGGTTCTCAGCATTCTCAGCAATCTTAGATAGGGTCTCGTCGGAGGTGCTAAATGGAATTCCATTAATAGACAATATAATATCTCCTCCCAAAACTAATTTTTGTTCACCAATTGTAGCTTCGAGTTTTCCTCCTTGCAGGCCAAGAATCCCAAAAGCGGATAAGAATACCACTTTCTGCACGAGTAAACCCTCAGGCTGTGGGAGATTAAAAAGCCTGGCCATATCTCCGGTTAAAGGAAGGGCATCCATACCCGTCCAGAGTATGTTTCTTTCCAATAGAAGATTTTTGGCCAGATTGGAGGATGCAGCAAAACCTATTCCCGCAAACCCTCCTGACTCGGAAAGAATTTGACTAACAATTCCCACAACATCTCCTTCCATGTTAAACATCGGCCCTCCTGAATTTCCATGATTTATTGCGGCATCCGTCTGAATAAACTCACTTTGAGTAAAAGGGTTTTGATCGCCTTTATCTTTTAGAATGCCACTGACATAACCTGAAGACAATGAGTGGCTCAGTCCGTAGGGGGCACCCACAATGAAGACCCGATTTCCAACTTCTACCTTATCAGAATCAGCCAATTCAACGGTCACCGCGTCCTTTCTTGGCCACACAAGTTCTATAAGTGCCAGGTCTGCCGCCTTAAAAGAGGAAACTACTTTAGCAGGAATGATTTCCCCGTCAATAAATTGTACCTGAATGTTTTCGGCTAACTGCACCACATGGGCCGCCGTAATAATTTGGCGCTCTGAAACCAAGAAGCCTGAACCCAATCCTCCCGAAGCTACAGTCTTGGTTGTACTACCATCGTTGACCAGAGTCTTTTCCTCAGTAAAGATTACCACTACGGCAGGGTCTACTTTCTGATAGAGAGCTGATAAATCCTGAGCGTTTAGTCCAGAGTAAATAATCGATAATAGACCAAAAAGCAGTCGCCTTGGACGCGAAAAATAAAAAAATACCTCAAACTGGTTCATAAGATTTCTTTTCAATAGAATAAATATTTATGGATTCAATTTTGCCCCTGAGCTTCATTTCTCCTTTCAAATCAGCGCTAATATACTTATCAAGCTTGAGTGAATTTAATACTATCTCGGAGATAAGTAGATTTGATCCCAACCGGTTGCACTGGCCTTGAATCCTGGCAGCCGTATTTATGGCATCCCCATGATAAGCTATTTCCCGTTTATACTCTCCTACCTCGGTAACCGTTACCTTACCCATATTAACTCCTGCTTTAAATTCCGGGACCATGTTATAATTCGCCTTATAATAATCACTTCTCGAATTAATTTGATCCAGAAAAGCATAAAAAGTAAGTATACAATTATTGCTTTCTAGTCCATCTTGTGCGCGCCAAACCAACACGGCTTCATCTCCAACATATTGATAGATTTCTGCTTTAAAATCATGAACCACAGCTAAGTCGTAAAAGCAATCCTGGATAAGGCGGCTGTATGTAACATGACCCAATTCCTCAGCAATGGTGGTTGAGCCCCTTAGGTCCAAAAACATAAATATCATTTCTTCAACCCTCGGGGTATAGAATTTACCTGTTATCATTCTCCATAAATTACCCTTTCCAAGCATCCTGTTGATATAAATAAATAGTACAATACTAAAATTGACCAGCAGGGCGTAAATGATAGCTACACGAACTATGATTTGCTCAATGAATTGTGAAAAGCTGGCCTCGGGACCAATAATTTCAATTAGTCTAAGTAGATAGAAAATACTGGTGATTAAAGTTATTCCAGTAAATAATTGCAGGGTCAGCGTATACGCCACTAACTTAATAAACAGAACTCGGCCTTTAATATACCGGTCTATAAATAGATGTAAAATTGAGAACCCAATCCCTTGAAACAGCCAACCCAAGAGAAAAACCGTAACTCTTCCATTAAATGTTGCTTCTAATGCATTCTCTTGAACACGATCTGTAGTCCAAAGCAATTGCCAAATAAGGCTGGCAATTAGCCATCCCAGGAGGTAGTCTCGTATTATTTTTAGGTTGTTTTGATTCAAGGCAATGAAGTAACATGATAAATATATTTTATCATACTACGAAATCAAACTTAATTTCGAATTCTGAAATCCCAGCCTTAAGAATTACTATCAGTCAGTGGTCCTGTCAAAACGCTGACCGTATGAAATAGTACGGTTCCAACCGTGCCACGATCCAAACCGGCGTTCTGCAATTGAACGATGCAGGTTAAAATCATGGTAGTCTCTTCCAAATTCATAAAAGCCACCTGCAAGAAATCCAATACCTCCCCCACCTGCAACCCCTTTCGGCCAATCCTTTGTTGGTAGCAAAACCATACTCTGTCAGATACCCGGCGCCATGGCTTCCCTCACAAGCGCAGCCCTCAGGTTGACCTAAAGTAACCAACCTTTCCCACAGACTGCCTGAAAGATCCATTACCCAATAATAGGAAGCACCAAACAGATGCTTAGTTTATCATCCATTTGAGATTCAATCAGGCCGTCTGCATAAACCAAATTACCGGTTTCATTAACATACCTCTGAATGGTGCTTTTACTATCCGTTCCCCAACAGAATTCATTCATCCTCCGTTCGAGAATTACGGTTTAACGAGCAACCGTTCTTAAAGGAGATGCAGTACGAGGCTCTTTTTGTACCCGCTAAGCACCCCCCCTTTCAAAGTCAGTTTTAGAAAGTCCTGAGATTCTTAAGTATTATGCGGCTGGGGTAAAAACGGAGATTATGCTGTCGTTGCGGAAATGAATACTGGCGAATTATGCGGAGCTTGTTGGATTAGACTCTTTACCGAGTAGAAACCAGGCTACGGTTTTGTTTCCGAGAGGATTCCTGAACTCACCATTGCATTAAAAAAAGAAAGTCGAGGTAAAGGTATAGGTAGAACGTTGATAAACGAAATTATAACACATGCAAAGAAAATGAATTATGAAGGATTGTCGCTTAGTGCAGACCACAGTAATCCTGCTATGGGACTTTATAAAAATTTGGTTTCAAGGTAGTTTACGAGGTCGGCAATCCCACCATGCTATTGGCCTTCTAATCTTTCAGTATGATAAATTCAACTCTCCTATTTAATTTTCTGGATTCAGGGTCAGAATTATCAGCAATCGGTTTAGAGCCACCGAATCCCTTGCCACTCACTCTCTTCTTTGAAATCCCTCGTTTAACTAGATAAGAGCGTACAGCTCCTACCCGCTCCTTGGATAATTTAAGATTTTGTTTAGTATTACCACGATTATCAGTATGGCCCTCCAGTCGGATTTTCATAGATGGATTCTCTCTTAACAGATCTACGACCGAATTTAGCTCCTGGTAAGACGAGGCAACTATACTAGCTTTTGATTGCTCAAAGAGAACATTTTCAAGGTTGACCCTCGCTCCAACTTCAATCTTTTGAAGTCGAAAGTTCTTCTCAAGTAATTTTAGTTCTGAGCTGAAGACTTCTAATTGCTCCTGATGAGTGATGTAATTTGGTGACGACACCTTAATGGTATAAACACCGGCTGATGGTAAAGAAAGGGAATATCGTTTTGCCGCCTGATTTGTGGTTACCTCCTTTTCAAACTTATCTCCTAAAAGAACACTGATGCTACCTTCAATTCTGTCGCCGGAATTTTGATCATTGATACTGCCATACAAAGTAAAGAATTTAGGATCAGCCTTAATTATATCTTTATCAACTTCGGTTAATGACACAGAAATTGAATCTTGCCGATTGTTCTCTTTCAAAAGAGAATCGGAACTAGATTCTAAATAAAACCGGATATCACCAAAACCATCGCTATTTTGTGTGGATGTAAAAACAGAATAACTATCATATTTTCGGTAACCTCTTTCCTGGCCGCTGGTGTTAATGGCTTCTAAAGGTATCGGATCCGACCACTCGGTCCATGACTCACCTTTTCGAACGGACATAAATACATCTGCGCTACCCATCCCACTATGACCATTAGATGAGAAGTAAAGCGTATCCAGAGTAGAATTTATTGAGGGGTCAAATTCCTGATAACGTGTATTTATGGTGCCTCCAAGATTCCGAGGTTCGCTCCAGCTATCACCACGCTTTAAGCATACGTAAATATCTTCCGTTCCTCGGGTATTGTAACTTTCCATGGCCAAGAGCAAAACATCTCCACTTGGTGCAAGACTTCCTCCAACAATCTCGGAAGTATTTTTAAAATAAGGAATAGTGATGTTCACAGGTTTTGTTAGTGAGCCATTTTTGAAATAAGAAATAGCTATTCCCTGCGTTTTTACAGGGCCGCTTGCTGAATAATGACCATACAAAAGCAGACCGCCATCGCTGTTTATACCAATTACGCTATTTATAGATGCGTTATTCAGTACTTTGACATTTTCCGGTGGACTCCATGAGTTTCCGGATCGGATGCTATACCAGATATCGCCTTTATCAACTTTCCCACCATAGTTACCCGGATGACGGCTTCTAGTAAAATATAATATCCCGTTCTTCTCATCCATAACGGGATATTGTTCATCAAAAATACTGTTTATTGAATGGGGAGAAATTATGTGCTGTGCGTTGATGTTATAAGTTAGCACAACAAGCGCTATCCTAAAGATCTTGAACATAGTAAACTTAACGTTAAATGAGCATGCCTATTATACCTCAAGCTTAAGTACCAGTAAGGGTTTGTCAGTAGAGTACGCCAATGTCTTTGTCAAACTCTTATGAAAAATACTTGAGACAAAGTTTCTGTGCTGCTTGAATACTACCAATAAATCCGCTTTTTCCTCCTGCATATGCTCGTCAATACCCAAGCCTACTGAGCCCTTAAATTCTTTATTGACGAAACTAATTTTTGAATATTGAATAAAACTCTCGAGTTCTTCTACGAATTGCTTGTAGTGCACCTCTCGGTCCTGTTGATTAATATGCAGTACGCTAATCCTAGAATCAAAAAAAGTAGCAAAAGAAATAACATCTTGTATGGCTAACTTATCTTCTTCGGCATAGTCAGAAGCATATACCAAATTGTGGAATCCGTTAAAAGTGGCCTGATCCGGAATACACATAATGGGAGTTTTTATTTTGTCTATTACTTCTTCAGTTTGACTGCCAAAATAGATCCCGTTTGTTTTACTCACCCCTGTCGTACCCATCACTATGTAATCATAGTGTTCGCCTTCAACCAAATTTTGCAACTGTGGAGTGAGCTCACCTAACTCTATTCTGTAATCACAATTAATGGTACTTCCGTTTGAAATGGTATCGGCTAATGCAGATAACCGAGTCGATGCTAAAGCCAGGAGCTCTTTGAAAGACTTCCCATACGCCTCCTCACCTACGATCCTATTAAAGTCCCTCTCGGTAAAAACGTGTAGTAGTGTAATCCTGCATTGGTATTTTCTGGCTATCGCAGCTGCGAATTCAAGTGCGTTTAACGCGGTATTGGAAAAATCAACAGGACAAAGTATTTTATTCATTTAATGCAAATATACTTAAGAACGAACTACATTTTAATAGCTATTATTTCCTTTAGATACCCATTTGTTTTGAGCAAAACTAAATCTCCAAGGTAGCAGAGCATCCTCTTCGGCGTAGGCGACACCAATCCGTGGAGAAGCTATGATTTTCTCACTTACTCTATTGTTACTTTCTATCCATAAATCGTTACCTAATAAAGACATCGTATTATGTCGCATAGTTATTCCCAAAGCCTGGCTTACCTTACCTGGGCCTGAGGTAAGATTATAATTTAAAGTTTTAAACCTTCTCCGCTCAATCATTTTTTCAACTCCTTCAAGTGGTTCAATAGCTCGAATTAAGACTGCCTCAGCGACACCTTGCTGATTGGTTACAACGTTCAATAATTTGTGGATACCGTAACATAAATAAACATAAGCGGTACCTCCGGTCTGGAAAAGTACTTTGGTTCGATTAGTATTTCTGTTCATATAGGCATGACAGGCTTTTTCCAAATAAGAATAGGCCTCAGTTTCTACAATTATTCCCGAGCTACGCACTCCCTCAGAGTCTGATACCAAAACTTTGCCTAAGAGACTCTTTGCTACAGCACAAACATCAGAATTTAGATAAAAATTAACACCCAACCGTCGATCGTTGCTGTCTGTCATGATGTTTTATTTAATTGTCGTCTACTTCCAACAAATATCTTATAATTTCGTCTTCCAATGTTTAACCAACCTTTTTTACTAAATGAAAAATATAGCACTATTGACTTTAATTATGACGTGTATCGTCTGGACATCGAGCGCGCAAATTACTATCCCTCAACCTAGTCCTGCAGGCTCAGTTTACAGCAAAGTTGGACTAACAGACGTAACAATTGAGTACTTCCGACCTAAAGTGAAAGGTCGAAAAATATTTGGAGAGGGTTCAGATTTCTTGCAACCCTTCGGCACCTTATGGCGAGCGGGGGCTAATACAGGCACTAAACTCACTATTAGCACTGATGTTGAAATTAAGGGAAAGAAAGTAGAAGCCGGTGAGTATTTAATCTTCATGACTCCCGGTAAAGATCAATTTGAGTTCAAACTTTACAGCGATCTATCGTTAGGTGGAAATGTAGCAGAGTATGACCAGTCTAAAGAAGTACTTTCGATTTCTGCTAAGGTGATAAGCACATCGCTCGTTGAAACGCTTACGTACCAGATCACTGATATCAGCGAAGATAATACAACCGCAAACATTATGTTCTCATGGGCCGACGTTGCAGTTAAAGTTCCATTAAAAGTGGCGTTCGATGAGGCCATTATGTCGGAAATTGCCACAAAAACACAAGTGAATCCTGGCAATTATTTGGCCGCTGCAAGGTATTACTATACGGCAGACAAAGATCTGAATCAAGCATTGGAGTGGATTAATCTGTACCTGGCTGTCGAAGAGAATTCAAAGCAATTCTGGAACCTTTATGTAAAGGCACAGATCTTAGCGAAAATGGGAAATAAAAAAGAAGCCATTACAACAGCTGAAAAATCCAAAGAGTTAGCTGCTAATTTTCCAAATGGCGACTTCGGCTATATTAAACGAAACGAAGACCTTATTGCACAAGTCAAAAAGGGCAAATAAAACACGATTTTTGTATGATATTGAAGGCCGATTTTTTAAAGATCGGCCTTTTTTGCTGTGTTCCTTTAACATTTTTTAACCATCCCTTTAACATGATTTAAAGCCTCTGCAATGAGTAATTAGTCCACGTGAACGTAATCTTGAGCATTGAGTTAAAACAAAAATTACGTCATGAAAAACCTAATACTATCACTCTTAACATTATTTCCTGCAAGTCTCGTGGCACAGAATTCGGGAAGCATCACTTACGAAGAAAAAATCCAGTTTAAAATCGATTTGGGTGATGACTCACCTATGAGCGAAGATATAAAATCGATGATACCGTCTTCAAGAAGTACCGAAAAAATACTTCTGTTTAACCAAGAGCATTCTGTTTACAAAAACTTGGACGACTCAAATGGTGATGAAAGTATTTCTCGGGAAACCGGAAGTTCCACTGTTCAAATTGTTGTAAGACGTCCGGAAAACGTCACTTATCAAAACCTAACCGAAAACAAGGTAATTGAAAAGCAAGAGTTTATGGATAGAATCTTTCTGATTTCCGATGATTCTGAAAAACAAGCCTGGAAAATAACCGGGGAGCAAAAAGAAATTTTGGGTTATATGTGCCAGCAAGCTACTACAGTAAGGGATAGCAGTAAAATTGAAGCCTGGTTTACTCCGCAAATAGCAGTTTCAAGTGGTCCGGGCATTTATGGAGGATTACCAGGTCTTATTTTGGAAACGAATAAAAACGATGGAGCGGCAGTGGTAACTGCAAAGAACATTGATCTACAGACGGATGTGAATGATCAAATTATTCCTCCTAGTAAAGGTAAAAAGGTTAACCGCAAGCAATTCAAAAAGATCCAACGAGAAAAAATGGAAGAGATGCAACTCCAATATGGAGGTTCAGGCAATGGCAGCAGGGTCTTCATACAACGAAACTAGCAATGAGATTCTTACTAGCTCTCCTCCTGTGCTTGCCGTTTACGCTCTTTGCACAAAACTCATTAATATCCGGTCAGATCGTTGACTCTACCAAGGTAGGACTGCCTTCAGCTTCGGTGGTTCTGTTGAATACCACGGATTCTGTTTTACAAAGTTTCGCCATAACCAATGCAAAAGGAGAATTCCAAATGAGCCGGGTCAAACCTGGCGAGTACATATTACAAGCCTCTTACGTTGGTTATCAAACGTTTTCAAGACTACAAAAGATACCCGCAGAAGATATTCATTTAGGACCCATTGAGCTTACAGAAAACAGTACTATTCTTGACGGTGTCGCGGTTACAGCAGATAGGATACCCATTTTAATTAATGGAGACACCGTAGAGTATAATTCTGCTGCGTTCAAAACCAAACCTAATGCCACGGTGGAAGAATTACTAAAGAAACTACCAGGAGTGGAAGTTGATAATCAAGGAAACATTAAAGCTCATGGGGAAGAAGTTAATAAGGTCTTAGTGGATGGCAAAGAATTTTTTGGCAATGATCCTAAGATCGCTACAAAGAATTTACCGGCAGATGTAGTTAATAAGGTGCAAGTTTATGATAAGTTGTCGGAAATGGCTGAATTTACCGGCGTTGATGATGGACAGCGAAATAAAACGATTAATCTTGATTTAAAGGAAGATAAGAAGAAAGGATACTTTGGTAAACTCACCGGTGGCTATGGTACTGATGAGAGATACAACTTAAAAGGAAACGTGAATCGTTTTACAAAAAAAATGCAGCTAAGCGCTCTGGGCGCTTCAAACAACACTAATGAGCAAAACTTTACATTTCAAGATTATATGAGTTTTAACGGTGGGCTTAGCAATATGCTTTCCAACGTCGGAAATGGCGGAGGAATGAGTTTTGGTCAAGGTTTTCCCGGCCAGGGAGTACAACAGCAGGGTATTAATACAACCCACTCTGGTGGGATCAATTTCAATTATGACTTCACGAAAAATACAGAACTCAGCCTGAATTACTTTTACAATGGTGTTACTAACCGCTTACTTAGAGAAACCTCAAGGATCAATTTTCTTAACGATGAAGTGTTTAATAGCGGTGATACCGTCTCGAGAAAAACAAGAAACTACGATCACAGGGCAAATTTTAAGTTAAAGCACACGCTCAAAAAGGGTGAAGACCTCACATTTAGAGGAAACCTTGGCTTTAATAATAGCGAGGCCAATTCAAATAGCTTTTCAGAAACTTTTAATCCAGAGGGAGATCTTCAAAACAGCCGTTTAACTTCCAACTCTTCCGAACGCGATGGCATTAATCTTACCACGAGCATTCTTTACCGAAAACGCTTTAAAAAAGAAGGAAGATCATTTACAGCCCGCTTGAATAGTGGTTTTAATTCGAATAATGGACTTAGCCTTCTCAGAAGTAATAATATATTCTTCACAAACGGATCAGTTGTAGAAGAGCTGATAAATCAACAACAGGACAACGATAATGAGGGCTATAACTATCAAGGTGCACTGACCTATACTGAGCCACTGGGTAATGGGAAATTTCTACAACTTAATTATGAACGTCAAAATTTTGATGACGAGCAGATTACAGAGTTCTTCGATATTCAAGACAACGGAGATTTACTTCCCAACAATGAACTAACCACCGCATTTACCAGGGATTACGTATATGATCGGCCGGGTGCCAGCCTTTTAGTGACTAAAAAGAAGTTTAATTTGAATGTTGGCGCAAAAGCACAAAACTCTGAATTACAAGGAACAATAACCGGAAGTGATGAACAAATCACAAGATCATTTCAAAACCTTCTGCCGTCACTCAGTGCAAAATACAGTTTCGCCAGTTCGAACAGGATAAGTTTTCAATACTCAACAAGTGTTCGTGAACCATCATTGCGCCAACTCCAACCGATTGTGGACAACAGCAACCCTTTTGTTATCTATCAGGGCAACCCTGGCCTTAGAGCTGAATATTCACATAACGGACGATTGAATTATACTCTTTTTGATAATTTCAGCTTCACAAGTTTATTTGTCACTTTAAGGGCTAGGATTACTGAGAACAAAATTACTAATGCCACAAGAATTGATGATTTACTTCGTCAACAAATAACTCCTGTGAACATTGGGGAAGAGTATCAAACCACTGGCTATTTGTCTTTTTCGACGCCTCTGAAATTCATCGGCTCCAAAATCAACATAACTGCAAATACTTTCTATAACAGAAGTGAACTTTTCGTTAATGACCAGGAAAACCGGGTAGAACGATCTATTAACTCGGTTAATATTAGTCTGGAAAACAGGAAGAAAAGCATCTTTGATTTAAAGGTGGGTGGGAAACTTGAGTTTAACAACACGAAGTATTCAGAGAATACTGAACTGGATCAAGAATTTATTAATAAAACTCTGTATTCTGACTTAAGTATAGATTTTTTAAAAACATGGAATTTCAGTAGCACCATAGATTATAGAATTTTTGAGGGAGATGTATTTAACGATGATTTGTCATTTCCGCTGTGGCGCGCAGAGTTGTCTAACAGTTTTGGAAAGTTAAAACGGCTTACTACTAAGCTTTCGGTTTTCGACATTCTAAACCAAAATACCGGCATCAATAGAAACAGCGCTTTTAACTTTATTCAAGATCAAAGGGTTAACGTTCTAAGCAGATATTTCATGTTCTCAGTTACTTACTCACTTTCTAAATTTGGAAGTGGTCAGCAAGGCATTATCGTAAAATCATCATCTGGGAGGTAAATAAAAAAGGGGTGCGTACCACCCCATTCTAGATTATTATTTCTTTCAGATTTTTATTCACCTTCCTCTTCACCGAATGCTTCTAATCTTGCCTTCATCTCTTCAGCTTTATCATACTCTTTCTCTTGCATATAAATGTACTGAAGCGTTTCAACTGCCGTACGCTCGTCTGGTTTCAATTCTAATACTTTCTCCCAATAAGGAAGGGCCTTTTTCAGGCGATCATCTATATCTACCTGCATTTCTTTAGCCTTTTCAAGATCATCAGATGAGATGCCTAGATTATTTTTTTCTGTGATAAGATTAACAGCCTCGTTATAATACAATACTGCCAGGTTATACGCCGCGTTGTAATAATTAGGATCTACTTCAATCGATTTTCCATAAGCTTTTTTTGCCTCCTCCATATTACCAAGCTCCTCTTCAAGAATACCTAGCTGGAAATAAAGTGCTGCGTTTTTAGGCTCTTTCTCAATAGCCTCTTCTAGTCCTACCTTTGCTTCATCAGATTTACCCATCCTTATCAAAGCAGCTACCTCAGACTTGGCGAAATCCAGATCTTCAGGAAATAGCTCTTTAGCCCTTCTAATTATTTTAATTGCCTTATCATCATCTTTATTTACAGAGCTCTCAATATAAATTAAGGAATTGTAAGCGTCTTTTGTCTGATAATCTAAATCATCGATCAAAGCATAATAGTTATCAGCAGCCGCTTTATAATTCTGTGCAGCAAGGGCTATTGAACCTGCATATATATATCCGGTAGTATCTTTAGGTTGAACTATCTTGGTTTTATCTAACCACATTAAAGCCTCCTCTTTGTTGTCAGCTTGGTATTCCTCAACACCACGATTTAAATAATAGCCCCATAATGCTTGCATCTGCTGAGTTTTAAGTTGAGGGAGACCATTGGCGTCAGAAATGTAATATTCAGAGTTTCCCTTTTGCAATTCGTCTGCTTTGGCAAAGGCTTCCATTGCGGTTTGTAGAGGGTTTGTGGCTAGGTTTTGATACGCGCTGTTTGTAGTAGTGTCTAATGAGGCATAGATCAAACCTCTGTAATACCAAGTCTTACCATCACCTTTAGTCTTTTCATGCTCTATGGCAGCATCAATAATATTCTTTGCCTCTCCCAGGTCTCCTTCTGTTCTGAGTTTTTCCGCCTGGCCTATCTTAGGCTTTTTTTGAGCATAACTGCCTGCACCAACAGTCAAAACAATGAGTAGAATAAATAATTTTTTCATGTTTTTGGTTTCAAGTTTGTACAAAGTTATTCTTTTTCTTCGGTTTTATTGGGATCAGACGGATCCTGCTTTTCCTCAGGTTCATCCTCTATTTCTATCTTTTCAATTTTCTCCACTGATGATATTTCATCGTTATCATTCAGTCGAATCAGTTTAACACCCTGCGTAGCTCGACCCATCACCCTTAGATTCTCTACTGCCATTCTAATGGTGATACCGGATTTGTTAATGATCATTAAGTCATCCGAGTCAATCACTTCTTTGATAGCAACTAGCTTGCCAGTCTTGTCCGTTACATTGATCGTCTTGACTCCTTTCCCTCCCCTTTTCGTAATTCTGTAATCATCAATCGAGGATCTTTTGCCATATCCTTTTTCTGAAACTACCAATAAATTAGCATCGTAACGACTTATGCACACCATTCCAACGACCTTATCATCATTTCCTTCAAGGGTCACCCCCCTGACGCCGGAAGCCATTCGACCCATAGGTCTTACATCAGACTCATTGAAGTGTATAGCTTTACCTTGTCGTTTGGCAATGACAATATGATTAGTACCGTTAGTCAGTTTGACTTCTAAAAGTTTATCCCCTTCTTTGACGGTAATAGCATTTATACCATTCTGACGAGGTCTTGAGTAAGCTTCCAGAGCCGTTTTTTTGATGGTACCATTTTCGGTACACATCATTACATAATTGTTGTTGATATAATCCTCATCTGACAGGTTTAATACATTAATGACCGCTCTTACTGTATCACCAGATTCTATGTTTATCAGGTTCTGGATTGCTCGTCCTTTTGATGTTTTGGTACCCTCTGGTATAGCGTACACTTTTTTCCAAAACAGTTTACCATATTCAGTAAAAATCAACAAGTAGTTATGAGCCGTGGCCACAAACAAATGTTCTGTAAAGTCATCTTGCTTTGTAATCACTCCTCGGGACCCTACTCCACCTCTACTCTGGGTTCTATAATCTACCAGTGGTGTTCTTTTAATGTAACCTTCATGAGATATAGTGATCACCATCTCATCATCCGGAATCATATCCTCCACGGTCAGATCGTCCGCACTATGTACTATCTCAGTTCTACGGTCATCACCATAACGGTCTTGCATTTCACGAAGCTCCGTCTTGATGATTTCCATTCTACGCTCTTCACGCTCCAAAATATCTTTTAAGTCAGCAATAAGAGTTTTTACCTCCTCGTACTCTTTAATGATTTTTTCCCTTTCAAGGCCAGTCAAACGTTGTAAACGCATTTCTAAAATGGCCTTAGCCTGTATTTCGCTTAGCTCGAAAGTGGTCATCAGGTCTGTTTTGGCGATTTCAGGATCTCTTGAATTCCTTATCAGTGCAATGACCTCATCCAGGTTGTCAAGGGCAATCAAATATCCCTCTAATATATGAGCACGTCTTTCAGCTTCATCTAGCTCATATTGAGTTCTGCGTATAACGACCTCATGACGGTGCTCAACAAAATATTTGATAAGGTCCTTGAGGTTTAACGTTTGCGGTCTGCCCTTGACCAAGGCTACATTATTAACTCCAAACGAAGATTGAAGTTGAGTATACTTATAAAGATGATTTAGAACGATATTCGGAATGGCGTCCTTTTTAATATCGTAAACAATTCTAAGTCCTTCCCGATCAGATTCATCTCTAATGTCGGATATACCTTCAATCTTCTTGTCGTTAATAAGAGCAGCAGTCTTCTCAATCATGCTGGCCTTATTTACCATGTAAGGTATTTCGGTTACAATGATCTGTTCCTTACCTGTTTTTGTTGTATGAAAGTCAGCCTTAGCTCTCATTACAATTCTCCCTCTTCCCGTTTCAAAAGCATCTTTAACACCAGCATATCCATAAATCAAGCCACCTGTGGGAAAATCTGGGGCGGTTATATGCTGCATTAGCTCTGCAACCGTAACATCATTATTTTCAATGTAGGCTATAGTACCGTTCACCACCTCAGTTAAGTTATGAGGCGCCATATTGGTGGCCATACCCACTGCTATACCCGAAGCTCCGTTCAAAAGAAGGTTAGGCACCTTGCCGGGTAAAACAGTAGGCTCCTTTAGAGAGTCATCAAAGTTAGATTGATAGTCAACCGTATTCTTATTGATATCGGCAAGCATTTCCTCCGCAAGACGTTTCAGTCTTGCCTCAGTATAACGCATAGCGGCAGGAGAATCTCCATCAACGCTCCCAAAGTTACCTTGACCATCCACTAACATATAGCGCAGTGACCACTCCTGTGCCATTCTCACCATGGAGTCGTAAACTGCAGTATCTCCGTGAGGATGATATTTACCTAAAACTTCCCCGACTATCCTCGCCGATTTTTTATAGGCTTTGTTATAATTTACGCCTAACTCCAGCATACCGTACAAGATTCTTCTATGCACTGGTTTTAAGCCGTCCCTAACATCAGGTAGCGCCCTCGAAATGATTACTGACATAGAATAATCTATGTAAGCACCTCTCATTTCATCTTCAATATTAATTGGTATTATTCCCTCTCTTGACGCGTTCCCATTTTCCTCGTCTGCCATTGAATTTATTGTACTTTCTAGTAGTTAAAAATATTTGCGAATTTACAGAATTACGCCTCATTATTAAAGCTCAGTTAAACCTAAAATAAGGATTAAAAAGGTATCTTGAGGTTTGGATACAATAACTTGATTAACAGGAGTTTATGTAATACTTAATAGGGATTGAGCTTCCTTCTGTTCTTTCTTTTGTATTTCACCGGTTTGGGATAGTTCTCGCCATGGTGAGGATTTTGCTTTTTATAGATCGGATGCATTCTACTTCGATATATTCTGCTATTTCCATGTTGGTGATTTATTTGAGTTGTGCAATTCTTAATAAAGCACTTTGGATTTTCAGGAATACGATATTTAACACCTACGCCAATGTAAAGGGCATTCATGGAATGGTTAACTGCCAAATTAGATTCAGGCAGATTTAAAGTGTAGTTCTTAAAGTCGAAAGAAGGTCTGACATACGCTGAAAAGTACTCAGAAAGCTCACGTTCAATGGTTGCTCCAAGATTTACGAAAATTCCCTTTTGTATCAGGTTATTGTTAAAATTTCCACCTAGCCTGTAAGCACCGATTCTCGCATCAGCGGATAATAACCACTCATAGTATCTGTATACTTTGGCTCCTAAGAGTACAAAATACTTCTTATACAGTGCGCTATTAAAACTGGGATCAAAAGAATTTATTCTATCTCCGGAACTTGATGGCCTGAACTCTCCGACCCTATGATATTCAAATATAAAACCACCACCAATTTTGTAGCGGTCTATCTCAATATGGATCATTCCAGATATGGGTATTCCTGTCCCAATTGACTTAAACTTAAAATTCGTACTATCACCACCCAGCAAAAAATCATCAGCATTACTAAATGAAACATCACTTTGAACCTCCCCGGTATTGAACCAGTTGCTATATGCCGTAGTTAAATTTCCTCCAGCTGTATTAAGGTCAGGACTGAATATAAAAAGTGAGTCCGATCGCTGTAAAATACCAAATTCCGAAAGGTCCTGTGAGTAGTAAGTGCGTCCATATCCAGTTTCCAAACTGAAGTGCAGCTTACTTAATAACTTCCGAAGTGCACCTCCATTTTGAGGTTCTGCATAAAAGTGATCGAGCGGTATAGATGGCTTCTCATCACTCTGGGCAACGGCTTTATAATATCCCGGTACAGTAGTAATGATAATAAAGACGAGAAAAAAATGTTTAGCCCGATTGATCATTTAGATGTTAAACAGGCAAGTTTAAAAAATATTATGCAGCTATAATCGATTAATAGCCTATTTCACTTCAAACGTGCCACAGAATGATTTAAAAACAGGGGTTTCAGCTATTTTTAATTGCACACCGATATCTTTAATTTTTTCAAACTCTACACGTGATATGCTTCGATGTTCTACGATATCAGACTCGTCGTTAAGCACCATAGTGCTTAAAAAACGAACAAAGATATACGGCACGGTCATGAGATCACGAGCAAAGTCCTTGATAGGATCACCCAAATCTTTACCGTCAATTTCCATAAGGGCATGTCTATCAATTGTGGCATCCATACACTGCACCACCACATCAAAAAATATGGGCTCCCACTTGCCAAAGTTTTTAATTACAAATTTCATGGCATGCGCTACGGGATCTGCTTTCAAAAAATAACCTCCCTTAGACATTTTACGAGCCATCTTATTCAAAGCTAACTCTTCAAAAAGACTTATGCTACCATTCGCTAAAGCCACACCTATGGCGGGCGTGAGCATAATAAGAGACAAAAAATCATGTTCACTTATCTCTAAGAAATTAGCTTCCTGCTTTATGAAGTCCTTTTTAACCTGGATGGTTAATTCCTGAATTTCAGGGATCTCAATCATCGTAGCTATCTCATTCTCTGAAAACATAAGATGTTAGATTAATAAAAGAGTAATATAGCGATTTTTTCATAAAAAAAGCCAGTGCTTGATTGCACTGGCCATATTCGGTAATAAATGAGCCGGAGTTAGTACTAATAATTAATATCACCAGTCTGTAAAAAAAGTATCATCACCACAAACCAACACATCGGTTAGAACAGTATCATCATCCTCGTCATTTTCACAATAAAAAAATTGGCCAAAGCATTCATCATCTAAGTAATATATCTCACTGGAAGTGCAACTCCATTCACGGGCATTTAAAATCCTCTTTCCGCGGTTATTAAAAGCTTCTCGAAGTATTTCTGACATCTCCTCTTCAGATAATCTTTCTTAAGGAAGAACTTCTTCACTTTGACAACCTACAAATCCTGTAAGTAAGATTAAAACTACACCAATTGTTTGCTTCATTTATTTTGTTGTTTTGCTTTTACGCTAAATAGAATTTAAAATAGAATCAAATCTACCTTTTAACTCTTGATCTTCTTTTATTGACTTTTTTATCAACTTATATTTTTCAGCGCCTAAACCATATTTCACCAACGTACCTACCACTTCCTTCGCCGCTTCTTTTCTTTTGTCTATCTGCACGTTAACCATAGTAAGAAATTTTATTTCAAAGTCCTTGGCTTCGATAGAAGCCAATTTGGCTTGGTCTCCCTTTGTTTTGCGCAATTCATTAAATCTTTTTCCATCAAGCCCTTCCTGCTTCTTAATCAAATCGTTTACCATAGGACTAATCCCAGAAGTAATTAATTCCTTTGATTTTTCAATGATCGCATACGCTTTTAGGTCCTCATCTGTAATTTCATCTTGAGCCACTGCCGAAATCGATAAGACAGCAAAAAATGTAAAAGCCAATAAAACATTTAATTTCTTCATCATTCTACTCTTTATTCAGGTTTCAAAAATTTTAAAACCCCGAATTAACATCATAAGGCGCTGATAGTCAAAAAAAAGCAATGATCGTTGGTAAATATCCCGTAAATCGGGGGATATTATTAGATGAACGATAGCTAAAGCCTAACAGAGGCTTTGATGTTTAAAAATCTTGCAGATAAAGCGTTAGGAACAGCAAATTGCTGATTATTTACATCTGATATCCATGTGTAGGATATCGTATTAGAAGCTCCAAGCATATTTAGTACTTCTGCGGTCAAAGTCAGACTCTTATAAAAATCTCTGGCATCTGATAAATAGAATAACTTGGAAAAACCAATATCAACTCTTGTGTACTCCGCTCCGCTGAAAGCACTACGTCTACTAAAGTTATTAGGAGGTCCAAACGGTAATCCCGAACCATATAGAAGACCAAGATTCACTCGTAAGGTAGGGTCTCCTGGTATATGATCTTGAAAAACAATACCCAGATTCACCCTTTGATCCGTAGGTCTACGAATATAACCGTTACCATCATTCCCCACGTCTTCTCTTGTGGTAAGAACGCCTAAACTAAACCAGCTTTGGGTTCCTTCAATAAATTCTCCACTTAATCTTAAGTCTAGACCAGCCGCAAATGCTTTGGCATCATTATTAGCATAATACCTAAGTCGGACATTGTCAACATCATAAGGAACAACATCCCAAAGGGTTTTATAGTACAACTCACTTACAAAATTGAAATCTCTACCCCACCACCTAAACCTGTAATCCAAGCCACCAATAAAGTGAATCGACTTTTGAGATTTCAGTTCTTCATTTAAGTTCCCTTCAAAATCTCTTAATTCCCTGTAAAACGGAGGCTGCGCATAAAACCCAATGGCCGCTTTAAAAAGTATATCGCGTACCCATTTGGGTTTATACGAAATTTGCCATCTAGGACTCACAATAAGTTCTTCGTTAAAACTCCAGTAGTTCATTCGAATTCCGGCTGTAGAAGTTATGCGCTCACTTAAATCCGTGGTAACTTGAGCGTAGGCAGTATACCTTTCGGTGTTTATTTCATTCTCAGCATTAGTGGCAGATATGTCGATGACAAAATCGGAAGAATCAGTGAATGTGTACTCGTCTAAAATATCGTTAATGCTTTGATTGTTGTACCCAATTCCGAACTCCAAAACCGTATTACTATTAACGGTATAAATATTCCTGCTCTCTAAATTGAATATTTCAGCTTCTAAGGTATTTCTGCCAAAATCCAAATTAGTACCTATACCCCTCGTAACAACACATTCATTGAAAGTAGAAGACGCCAAATTATTGTCCACGTCACATAATCGGTAGCCACCTTCCACGTCTGTGAACTCACGTTCCTGGGCATAAACTGCCCCCCCGATGAGTTCCGTAGTAAAGCGATCACTTAAATTATGTGTAAGGTTAAAGCCTCCTTGGTAAGTGTCATACTCTAAAAGCTCTCTACCTTCAAAGGCCACGAAAAGTCGTAGCGACCTGTTAAAGGTCCCAAAATCTGTCTCCCTGTTCTCAGGTTCAACTAAATACCGATTTCTGGCGTATGAGCTTAAAATTCCAAGTTTCGTTTTCTCATCAAATTGAATATTGACGTAAGACTGAAGATCTGTGAACCGAGGTAAATACTGGCCTTGTGTTTCCAGCGTATTCAAAAGGTATTGAGCCGTTTTATGCCGCACGCCTAATATTCCGGACACCTTGCCTAAATTACCTTCCACATGCGCCGTCCCACCTAGTAGTCCAATAGTGGCGGAGGTTTTGAACTCTGTAGCTTCTTTGTATTTAACATTTAAGACCGATGAAAGTGCATCTCCATAGCTTGGTTTCCATCCCCCAGCGGAAAATTCTACGTTCTCAACGAGGTTTGGGTTTATAAAGCTAAGGCCCTCCTGCTGACCGTTGGTGACCAAAAAGGGCCTATAGACCAGAATGTTATTGACGTAAACTAGATTTTCATCAAAGTTTCCTCCCCTCACAGAGTAAGCTGAAGAAAGCTCGTTATTACTAATCACGCCGGGTAATGTCGCCAATATTCGAGTAAAGTCGCCAAAAGGAGATGGTAATAATTCCGCAGATTTGGGTTCTATTTTCGTTAGACTTACCTCATTTCTATTGGGTTCTGAACCCACCACTTCTATTGATTCCAATACTCTTGTAAGTGATTCCAGAGTTACAGTTTGAGAAATACCCGCACTGTTTACTAAAACAGCCTTTTGCGTATAACCAACGTGAGTGAAAACTAGGGTTACGGGTAATGAATCAACTTGGATTGAAAAAGTACCTGATTCGTCGCTAATCGCTCCCTTATTTTGTTCCTTAATTTTGATATTTACTGCGCTTATAGGCTTACCGCCGTCGTCAACAACAATACCTTGAATAGTTCGGTTTTGACACCACAAGCTGTTCATACCCAAGAAAAATGTAAAAAGAAGACTGAAGCTACGCGTCATGCGTGATCCATAACGTTTTTCAATTCGGATATTGTGTTTTGAGGTTCGGCAGAATTAAAAACAAAACTCCCGGCAACCAAAATATCCGCACCGGCATCAATCAATTTAGGTGCGTTTTCTTGGTTTACACCACCGTCAATTTCGATAAGCGCGTTAGAGTCTTGATCTGTAATCAATTGCTTCAGATCCCGTATTTTTTTATAGGTATTCTCTATAAACTTTTGTCCTCCAAAGCCGGGGTTTACGGACATCACACAGACTAAATCTACCTCGGCTATAGTGTCCTTAAGTACCTGAACGTTAGTATGTGGATTAATAGCCACACCAGCACGGCAATCCAACGCCTTGATCTGTTGAATATTTCTGTGAAGGTGTTGACAAGCTTCATAATGAACGGATATAGACGCCGCCCCTGCCTGTTTAAAACTTTCGACATATTTTTCCGGATGTTCTATCATAAGATGTACATCAAGAGGCTTTAGAGCATGCTTATAAATCGACGCGGTAACTGGAAGTCCAAATGAGATATTAGGAACAAAGAGACCGTCCATGATATCCACATGAATCCAGTCTGCGACACTTTGATTAAGCATCTCAACTTCGCTTTGTAGATTAGCAAAATCTGAGGCCAGAATGGAGGGTGCTACAATGGGTCGCTTCATTATCTCTTTAAAACTTTAATTGTCTTAGTTTTTGTACCCAGGTCTATTTCCACAAAATAGGCTCCTGAGGCTATCTTTCCCAGATCAATAATATAACTTCCTTTGTCGCTATTTTGGCTATTAAGGGCGCTTTTATTCCCATTCGCATCTACCAAAACAAACTTTGGACGGTTATATTTTATGCCTGACACGGTTATGGCGTTAGAGGAAGTAGGATTTGGAAAAGCCTTGATGCTAGACCCTACGGCAGTTTCTAAACTAGTAATCAAAATATCGCCGTACCTAGGTATGCCGTTACCATATTGATTATTTGGCGTATCAAAATTATCTCCTATGGATATAATCGTATCTCGCAGTTGCATGGCAGTAAGATCCGGTTTGGATTCCCAGATACAAGCGGCCATTCCTGTTATTAGTGGAGCTGAAAACGAGGTGCCACCTGAGACATCAAGATTACCTTGAGAATTTATTACTGATGTACTAGCTCCAAGAGCCACTACTTCAGGTTTTAATCGACCGTCGGCGGTTGGGCCATTTGAACTACTGGAGGAAAGTATTCCTTGAACATTTACAGATCCCACGGATAATACCGAGTCCGCATCGGCAGGAGCCGTAATAATTCCCCAGCTGTTATTCCCCTCGTTACCAGCGCTGGTTACTACCAACATGCCCTTGGAAACTGCAAGGTCGGCCGCGCGTGAGATAACCGTAGTATTGCCATCCATATCTTCAGGTGAATAGTCATCGAAAGGAGAATCAAAAGTGTTGTAGCCCAAGGAAGAATTAATAATATCTACACCCACACTATCCGCCCTTTCCGCTGCTACCAGCCAATTAAACTCTTCTATGGGAAATTCTGAAAAATCATCCTCCGTAAGATAAAGAACAAAACTAGATCTGGGTGCCGCTCCAAGAAAATCATCTTCTAATTCCGCGCTAATTACAGACAAAACCTCCGTGCCGTGGTCATCCAGATCAAATACATTATTTGAATTCAACACAAAGTTAAAGGAATCAATTAGACGATCTTCTGCGAAAATGGCAGAAAAAGGACTTGTGGTATTTACACCTTCAAAACCACTATCAAAAACTGCCACCAAGATACCATCGCCAAAGAAACCTTCATCGTGTAAATTATTTATACCTAATTGACTAAGCTGACTATCCGTGCTTCTGCTCTTTATACGACTCAACCAAGAACTCTTCTTTCTTCCCGGCGAAACCAGTCGTTCATCAGTAGCGATTAGTCGAATTTCGGAGACATAGGCCAAGTCCAAAAGGTTTAGTGTTAATTCGTCCTGCATTTGAACAATAGCTAGATTAAACCATTTTGAGGTATAAAACACTTCTGCCCCGGCATCTTCAATACCCATAATATATTCCGGATTTACGGGCAGATCGTTTTCTTGAATAGCAATACCCTGCTGTTGCCTTCTCTCAATGGACTGAGTGGATAAAAAAGCCTCTGGTTGATCTATGGAATATGGTGTTCCGTCTTTGTCACTAAAAAAAACAGCATATCTGTTTACTTGAGCCTGAAGCAGTTGCGATAACAAAAACAATATAATAATTAAGCTATTCCTGGCCATAGTCAATCAAGCTTTGCCTAAATATCCTTCCGTTATCAATGATTTGTTGACCGATACAATCATCTTCTGTACAGTACCTTAAATTAACTTCCTCTTTATACACTAACCCGATTCCTAAACCATAAATTTCGTAATTAGTAATAAGATTAGCGATGAAATCCTGATTATCCTCTTGAATAACGGTTAACGTTTCAGCAATAGTGTCTTGACTAGCAGTCACAAATTGGGCAAAAAGACTATCCATAACGAATTGATCTGTATCCATACTGTTTAAAGCATTACCATCCCATGTTCTACCCGCAGATATAGGAAAAGATAGTTTTAGCAAAGGTATATTACCCTCCACAAAAATACCTTGCGTTGCATTTAGTCTGGCGCTATTGGTTTGTACAAACTCCCAGGGATGATCCGCTGATGGTCTTTCAAAACGATGTAACACATGGGTAATCTCACCGGCTTGATTTTGGAATGAATCCACCACCACTACTCTTCTTTGAAAGTTCGTGGTCGTGGCCATTTCAAACTGATAAATAGTCTCTTCAATTTCGTATTCTATGAAATTACCTCCCTGAAGTGGAAAAAATAGGTAACCGACAGATCGTGGATCCGGGCTTTGACCATCATCATTGCATGAAATAAAAATGATCAAGGAAAGAAGGGTAAATCTCCACATAGGCAAACCAGAGCTGCACCGCGTTTGACTCAAAGATATAGAAATTAGCCCCTCCTTTAAAATAGCAATTGGCAAACGATACAATGTTCATGCGATTCGATATCTAAAGACTGCATATCAACTCAATATGAATTAGTTTTGCATCTTATTCTTACTCAAGTTAAGAATAGTCTAATTCCTTTACTTTTTAGCCATGGCTTTAAAAACATTTGTGAAAATAAGTGGAGTCAATAACCTTTCCGACGCTCGATACTGTGCAGGGATGGGTGTGAACTTCATTGGTTTTGACCTGGATCCCGAAAGTGAGAATTACACTACCCCTGAAAAATTCAAGGAAATATCAGACTGGATCTCAGGTGTGGATTTTGTAGGCGAGTTTGGAAACTCTTCTTCTCAAGATGTAATAGAGGCTTTGAGCAATTATACGTTATCGGCCATAGAGACCACTGATCATGGCCTGTTAGCGGACGTGCACAGTTCACAAACAATTTTGAAAGTGAATGTCGAGGAACTTCGTAGTTTACCTTTGAATATCAATTCTGACTTTCTCCTTATCCAATCCAATAATATGCTAAGCCCTACTCAAATTCAAGAGGTTAGAGCCAGGATAACTCGAACAAAGGTTTTATTAGATTGTGAAGTGCAGGCTTATACCGTTGAGGATCTTATAGAGACCACCGGCGCTTATGGCATCTCCTTGGTGGCTGGAAATGAAATAAGGCCTGGTTATAAGGATTACGATGAGCTTGCCGATATTCTGGAGGCGCTCGAAGCTGAAGACTGATCATTATCAGTAAAATGTTTCATTTTTTATTCTAGTTTAACCGTATGTCTAGCCTTAACATCCGTCCCAGATTTATCAAAAAAATTAGTTTGACTACGATCGAATTAGAGTCTTTGCTTAAAAACGCCTTGAAGGGTAAAGAATCCAAATGTATCGGGCATGTCTCAAATGGATATTGCACTGTCAAAATTCCCGTAAAGGATAGGCATTTTTGGTCTCCACAACTGACTATTAGTTTTGAAAATGATACGGATAACACGCTCGTAAGGGGGTTATATGGTCCTAACCCAACCGTTTGGGCAATTTTCTTTTTTGGCTATGTGACGCTGGGAATACTTGCTTTGTTCATCTTGGTAATTGGCTTTTCAAGAATGACCTTAGATATGAGTTTAGACATACTGTGGGTGCTACCTTTATTAGCTACTCTAGCGCTGGTTCTATATTTAGTAGCACAGGCAGGACAAAAAATAGGTGCAGAGCAAATGTATACCCTACACCATTTCTTTGAAGATCTTATTCACGATAAGGTAAGCATAAAAGTTATTTAGCGTACCCTATACATATTATTTTCGCCAATTGTAAACCATCGGTTGATCCGTGGTAAACCGCTATACTTCACGACTGATTCTCCTAACGAGCTTAACCTCAAATAATCTTTTGCATTCACGTCTACTTGGGTATCGCCAAGAACACCGACCTTGGTGATGTTTGATATTAGGTCCTCGTTTTGAATATCATTGTCACCTATTCCTTTTAGGACCTGCTTTTTTACAATCCCATCTTTGATCCTTAGATTATGGTCACCCCATAACACAGCTTTAAAACGATCTGCCTTTAGCGATGACAAACGAATATCTGAAGAACCATAAGACTTAATTTTCAGCTTATCTACTACCAGAGGCTGGTCACTGTAGATATATTCTTCTCCTTTTGATTCTATCTTTTTTAAATCTTGTACCGTAACGTAAGCAGTTACACGAGAACGATCATATACACTTACTTTTTCCTTGTACCTACCGTTATAGATCTTCACTTTTTTTGGAAGGTTTTTAGATTTATCAAGGTATATCTTCAACGTCTTACCTACCAGCTTTACATGGATATCTTCCTCGTCAATTCTGCGATAATCGATCTTTACGTTTTCTTCATCGCCCTGAATAAAGTGTAGGTTTACATGAGGACCTATTGATATTTTGTTGAAGTAACCGATGTCATTGATTTCTAGGCTATGATCACCTTTTTGCGAAAATGCCAGAGTGAAACCCAGGTTTAAGATTAGTAGAAGTACGATACGCTTTTTCATTGTTGTTTTATTTTGAATCAAAACTAAACTACCCCAAAGCTATCTATGTCAGCCAGAGGTAATCATTTGTAATATGTTGTAATAAAGACTGTGTAAACTGATAAAGGTTGCCATGGGGTATTGAGTTATTAAGTTAATGGTTACTAGTTGCCGCTTACCACTAGTCGCCGCTTACTTATTGACTGCTTCACTCCTGCTTTAAGCTGTGCACAGCTCTGGCTTAAGGCCGTTTTTTTTGTCCTAAGAATAGTGGAAACTCCAAAGTTGCGTAAGATTATTTTCAGGTAGTTCCTTATCATAAGCTAGACCATTAAACGTTCAATCGATTACTCATTACGGATGCTATCTACCGGATTTCTATATGCGGCTTTGAAAAGCTCCCAGCAAATGGTCAAGCCCACGATCAAAGTAATAACTAAAACTCCCAATACATAGGTATGCCATGATTGAACAATGCGATAAGCAAAATTGCTTAACCATGTCTCCAACACTAGATATGCTATAGGTATAACCAGAAAGGCAGCAAGTGCAATTTGCCAGATGTACTCTCTTGATAGC
>JBCCOE010000024.1:0-50088 GCA_039025475.1 Bacteroidota bacterium
ATAATATGCCAAAAACAAAAAATTAAGGAGTATAAGGCAATTACTTTTCATTTATTTTATTCAGAAAAAAAACTACTGAAAATTTTTTTGTATTTATCTATATCTCTCACGTCTTTGGCTTTTTCTCGAATTGCTTCTCGTTCCAAACCAAGAAGATAACTAATTTTGTTTTCGCTAATGTCTTCTATTGATTTATACCAAAAACCTATAGATAATTTCTCAGCAATAATATAATCATCGGAGATGCCTTTAGGAATAATGATTGGAAGGCCGCATGCCCAATATTCCCCATTTTTGATCGGGGATGAATACCTTCTTGCGGGAATTGGCTTAATACCACAAAATGCTATGTCTGATGCAGATAAATAAGATGAAATTTCTTCTCTAGAAGCGTACTTCAAAATAAATTTATTCGAAGGTATCATATATTTATCACAAAAATTTTTCAACAACTCATTATCTAAATCAGATAAAAGCAAATATTTCATTTTGAATCTTTTCATTTCATCGCATCTCTTGAAAAATTGAAATAATTCTTCCTTCATATACATACCCCCTACCTTACCCATGTAAACGATTAAGGTCTCATTATTCCTTATTCCTAGCTCCTTTCTTTTCTGCGCTCTTTTTTCAACATTATATTTGTATATGCTGAAATCAACACAACTTGGTATGTTCCAAACTTTAGCTATGGGCGCTATCTTTTTCAATTTTTTTCTAAAAGCATTTGTTGCAGTTATGATGTGCTCAGCATTGTTGGCAATAGGTATTTCTAATTTTTTTAGTAGCCTATACTCCCAACTATTATTACTCCAAACTCCAGATTCCATCATATAGTCTGCGTGAGGTTCAAAAGTATGGATGATATGTGCTCGCCCGGTAATTAATGACAAATAATGACCAATAGTGGCACCTGGAAAACCCTCTGAATAAATCTTGGTACAACTATTTTTCAGAATTAAATAAATACTGAAGCAGACCCCTACGAGAAAATCATAGACTTTTTTTATTATTTTAAAACGACCAGAATGCCAACTCATTTTATACCATGTAATATTATAATGATTTAAATTCTCTCGAATAGCTTTTAACTTCCTTCGATCAACGCTATATTCTTTTTGTTCCCATGTTAACAGAATAAAGCTAATCCTATTGTTTTTAACAAGTTTCAAATAAGGCAGTACAGCTGATTGAAAAATAGGATCGTTAAAACTATAGTAAGCAAATACGAGAACTTTGACATTTGAACTTGTCATTTGAAATCGATACTTATTCAAATAATAGCTTTAAGCGCGTTAATCAATTGTTTTTCTTTGAGATAGGCTAAAAACATAGCACGTTTGTATTTATACATGAAAATATCTATATCTTTTTGGTCTAACTCCGCCCAGCCTCTTATTTTCATTTCTGTATATCGATATCCCATTTCTAACCCTTTTAATCCTTTCATTGCTGAACCTGGTGTATCGCGATATTTTAATATAGGTTCATTTACAAAAGTGTAATCTCCACCACCTCTGGTTATCTCTAAATAGAATAGCAAATCTTCGCAATGAGTTATATTTTCGTCAAATTGATAAACTTTTTCTGGAACTCTTTTTATCATCCAGGAAGGCCCAAAAAAACAATGTTCAGTTGCGGTTACTAACTCTGTTAATGGGTGCCCGTGAAAATTAGGCACCCATATCCGGGTGTTTTTTTTTAAGTCAGCATCCATGATTTTAACTATTCCATCAACAAATTCAATATTTGGGTTTTCAATGAAAATATTTTTTCTTACTTGTATACTTCGTTCGGTTAAAATATCATCAGCATCTAAAGAACAGAAATACTCCCCTACCATATTTGCTAAACCTAAATTTCTTGCACTCGAAACACCCTGATTCTCCTGCTCAAAATATCTTATTCTTTTATCATCAAATGATAATGCTATTTCTTTTGAGCGATCTTGACTGCCGTCATTAATGAGTAGGAGTTCCCAATCTTGCTCCGTTTGTTGAAGTGTAGACAGTATTGACTGTTCCAAGTGGCTCTCTGCATTGTAGAAAGGTGTTATAATGGAAACCAAATTACTTTATTTTAGACCTAACTTGAATTTTTAATTGGTTTTTAGGCGAATCTAGATCAATTTGCTAATTAATGCGTCAATTTATTATAGTCTCTGCCCTTATTACAATTTACTGTGTTACTGGTTACATCTCATACGTATTTACGAATACGGCCATTCTAGTTATTTATTCGTTTGGCTACGTTTTGGCTTTTTTATACCTCTCATATAAAAAACTGATTTACAGGGGAGAATTAAACACTATTGAAATTCGAAATTCTTTCAATCAAATTCAATCGCTATTGAATCTAATTAGAAAAGTAAAATTCCGAGATGATTTGCCTAGAACTCGAGGCTTCGCTAGTTCTCCAGACTTTTTAAATATAGTCCATAAAACTATTAAAGATACTAACCCCTCAAGTATTTTAGAATGTGGGAGTGGACTTTCTACACTAGTTATAGGGTATGCAATAGAGGATACTGAATGCCTATTAGTAAGCTTGGAACAGTCGGAAGAAGAAACCCAAAAAACACAAAGGTTAATACAACAGCATCAGTTAAACTTCAAACATCGTGTATATTTCGCTCCCTTAAAAGAATATGGATATGGCTCATGGTATGACTTAGAGAAAATTAGTTTTCCAAGTTCGTTAGACATTATTATAGTAGATGGCCCTTATGAAAAAGGAAAATACGGAATCTATAGACAACATGCGATAAAAATTTTGGAACGGTATATAAACAAGAACACTGTGATAATTCTAGATGATGCAAATCGTGATAAGTACATTATCAACATGTGGAAAAAACAATACTCAATAAATGTGGAATATCTACCAACTGAAAAAGGAACCGCTCTCATCTCTTTTGCTTAGCCAATTTAACACTTATTTCACCGGTATTACCGCAAAGCAGAAACATCAGTTTCACGTCTGCAGAGATCATTTGATTAATTTTTTTAACAACGGATACCGGCGTCATAAATTCTGTGTAAAATTTAAAAGCATTCGACGATAGTACTTCTAACGCTTCAATCTTATCATTGCATACCTTACTAATTACATCTATAAAGTCATCAGCATTGTGAAAGGTCAGACAATTTTCAAGATTTGTTAACTGAGGCTGTAGCCTATGGGCATATTGCAAAATAGGCACGCAACCAACTGATAATGATTCCACTAAATTGTGGCTGTAAATCATGGTAATGCCAGGAGGGCAAAGGCTGAACCTGCACCTTCTCAAAAAATCCAAATATTGCTCCAGGTTCAGATTGACTTGCCTCCTGTCTATAATACATATTTTTTTTTTATGCTTTCCCACTTGGATTGCATTTAGATATTCAGAGTATGAGGTAGGCTGAAATAACAGATGGCTCAAATGTTTTTGAATATACGCTACAAGTTGGCACCTGCTTAAATAGTTCTCATCTTGAAATTCTATTTGGTCATAGAACTTCTCATTCAAATTACCTGCAAACCCAACACAGAAGGACTTTTCTGAGGTTTTGCATGTTAGGGTTTTATAAACATTAGAAAAATAAAAATCCGGATGGCAAGTGACAGGAAAATGGTAAGAATTTTGTAATTCTTCTTTAAAATAGTTTGGGTCAACTAATATATCTGGTTTTGGATAAGGTTTATCAGAGATATAAATGACCTTATGATTAGGAGGCTGCGTGACCAAACTAAAACGTTCAAAAACAGTTAATTTCTGGTAATACTTATCCCAGTATTTCGCAGATTCACTTCGCAATTTCAAGCTGACATGTATATCGGACAATAAAAGGAATTGGATTAAAGCAAGTAAGTATCTATTGAATTTTATACTTACGTCCAAATAGACATAGGAATCGGCGCTGCTTCTTGTAAGTAAATTAAGAATGTTTACAAGAATCCTAAACCTGTAAACAACGATTTTACTTAGATTTTTAGCTTTTCTAAAGAGAATTCGAAATTGCATCCTCTACTCTTTGAATTTGCTGCTCATAAGTATTAAGTCTTGCAATCATTCTTCTTTTTTCCAGTAGTTCTTTTGAATTCCAGAAATCAATGTTCGATACTACTTCTTTGAATGTTTTTTTGAACTGGTCATTTGTTTTCACCATTTTTATCATTTCTTGTTCGTTTAAATCAGCATATTCCTCCGTCCAGGTGGCAACAATCATTTTACCTGAAGCCAAATATTCCATCATTTTGTGTGGATTTGCCAACTGATCGGGATATTCCTCATACTTGTAGCATATTACCAGTATATCCATTTGCTCATAAAAGTAAGTTAGTTGCTCTGAGGGCAATAAACCGATATACTTAAAATTTTTAAAATTTCGAATCTTATAATAATGATTATTTCTTCCCATACCCGCAAAATTAAAAATGACATTTGGGAACTCTTTCAATAACACCTCAATAAGAGCCCAATTCAAGTATTTAATGTCAAAATTTCCTGCATAACCTACATTAAGTTTTTGGTTTGAGCAACCAAAATTAAATGCTGATTTATGCCTTTTATAGTTATATCCGTGGTTGATAAAATGAGTATTGGGATTATACTCAAGTAATTTTTTCTTGATACAACCAGATGAAGCCAAGCAAAGGTCAGCCGTTCTAGCTGCCTTTATTGTGTTAAAATCTTGATTCAAATCAACAATATGTGAAATACATAACGCATGTTGATTAATTGCTTCAAAATCGAAGAATACAGAATTATCGAAAGACCACACAATGTCAAATTTTACCAGCGCGGTACTTTGAAGTTCTTGAAATTTCCTACGAATAAGAATTTTTTGCAACAAACTTGGTAAAAGTCTAATGCCTCTTATAAATCCAGAGTATTTTATTAAATACAGATTAGAAACAGATGAGCCTATGAGTTTCGTCGGTGACTTATATGAGGGTGGACCAAGAAAAAAAACCCTATTGCCCATGGCTGCTAAATGAATTGCATAATGGTGCTTACTAACGTGCAATCCCCCCCACATTTCTGGAGAAATAAGAAGTATATTTTTCCCTTTAAGTTTCATTTTTCAATGAAATCAGAAATTCCTTAATTAGTAATATGCCAAGTTTCAACCTGAAACTACCTCCTACAGTTTTAACCCTTGCCACTATCATTTTGTACTTATTAAATAACGCTGAAGGCTTAGTGAAACTAACGTTCAACCTATACGAGTGCATTCGAATGAAGTGTACGAGTAAATCCGCCAGTTTTGAAGGGCTGAGAACTTCGTCAAAGTAATAGTACGATTTAAAAACTTCATCAAGTAACCCAATCTCATTGTAGCCCCAGTCCTTCTCATTATCTACCTGAACCGCTGTTTTGTATCTGGGAGCGAACAAGCTTGTGTTGTGGAAAAGGTGGAAAGCAACAAAAAATATGAAGAGATATGGATTACGATTCTCTGTTCTGGCAAGGTAATTAACAAGAAGCCCGTCCCTTTTTACAAGCAGCCCACTCATTTGATGTGCCATATGGGAGTATGTCTTCAGTGAACTATAGCCGGCTTGTAATTCTATAAAATCATAGTTAGTAATCCTACCTTCCTGAGTGTTGCCCTTCCTGTCAATTGATTTAATACCTGGAATAATACAGCCAAGGCTGGAATGATATTCAATAACCTTTTGCATGCAAAACGCTAGATAACCTTCGTGTATTAAATCATCGTCTCCACAAAAAAGTATATATTCCGACTTGGCCAAGCTCAATACCCTAACCGCATTTCTTTCAAGACCAATATTTTCTTCATTACAATGATAAACAATGTTAATTTTCGGGTTGGTTATTGCAAATTTCTCAACCCGTGACCTAGTGGTGTCGGTAGAAGCGTTATCACAAATTATAATTGCTACATCCTTGTGGATATCTGCAGAATTAATTTCATTACTTATGTGCAATAAATTGATAAGCAAATCGTCACATCTGTTGTATGTAGGTATTAATACATCAATCATCCTTAAACAGTGCCCATTTGGTATCTTTTTCAGAGACTATGATGCTTTTTGGAAGTGATAGGTTCAATACTGGATCGTTATAACAAATTCCATTTTCTGACTCCGGACAAAAATCTTTATTGGACATATAATGCATTTTTGTATTTTGCTTTTTTACCAGGTAACCCGTGGCATAACCTTCTGGCACAAGCACTGAGGACTTAGAAGAAAGCTCAAATGAAAAGAGTTTAAGATAATTCTTATCGTCTCTGTTGTAACAAAAGGCGTAAAGAATTAGAAAACCATCAAGTACTCTAAACAATTTAGACTCACTATGTACGCCCAATTGATAATGAAGCCCTCTAAATACATTTTTCTCAGGGTTTTCTACATAATTCACTTGTCTTACATTAAAGTCCTTCAACGCTAATGAAGTTTTTTGATATAATTTGATAAAATTCCCTCTAGCATCGCTTTGATAAGGCAACTTTAAAATTTGGATTTCATTTTGTTTAGTAGAGTTCAAAATACTTGTTTAACATTTTTGCAACAGTGACCTTTGGCTTCCAGGACAGTTCTTCTCTAGCCTTTGTATCATTCAATAGAAGATAGGGTGCATGGGCATCTTTGGTTTTTGCAGCATTAAAAATTATTTTAGGTACGTATAACCCTGAATCTACGGCCGTCTTCACTACCTCTTCAACAATCATCTTAATGGTGCATGGCTCATCGGAAGTTAGGCAATAAAGTCCAGGATCTACTTTGTTCATTGTCATGAATTGTATCAAGAATTCGGCTATATCTTTTGTATAAATGTATTGTCGGATCTGTTCGCCACCGCTTAATTTAACTTCATCACCTCTCCTAATGGCACCGATGACGTACGGAATTAACCTTTTAGTATTTTCCTGAGGGTCAAATATATTGGGCAAATAAAAATGGAAGTTTCTGAACCCGGTTTTTTTTAACGTAAAGTCATGCAAAAACCTTGAAAGTAGCCTCTTACTTTGGCTATAAATATTCAAAGATGGGTATTCTGAAAATACAATTTCCTCCTCATTAAATGTTTGCCTATTCTTAACATCTCCAATTTCAAAATACGATCCAAATGAAACAAAATTTCCCTTATATTGGCTCAAAGACAATTCTGTTACTACTCGTAGAGGCTCATAACAATTTACCTCATAAAGTTCGTTATGAGCTGATCGATCATCCGGCTGAACACCTGACCCGGCCAGGTAAAAAACCCAGTCCATATTTAAGAGTTGACTTACTTTTAGCGGGTACGCCGGGATTTCGAATTTTTCTGCGTTAGGAACATCAGTGATCCTGCCGAAAAAAACAAGTTCGTAGTCTCGTTGCTTAAGTTCCTCGATCAGCGACCGCGCTAAAATAGATGTGTACCCTATTATAGCAATCTTCATGTCTCAAGGAATTCATTAATTTGACTTTGCAGGTACTCTTTTACTTTATTTGGATTCTGAACATAGTGCTTTTGGAAATCCACCGTTCTCGCTATACTCTGTTCCAAATTCCACTTAGGTTTCCAACCAAGTTCATACTTCGACTTGCTTATATCAAGACACAAATAAGTCGTTTCTTTATTGTCTACATTACTTGAGGCCAATTCATATTCACCACTGCCGTATCTATGAACACATAGTTTTACTACTTCCTCAACGGTATGCAAATCCCAAAGTTCCGGCCCAAAGTTCCAGCTTTGTATTTCTACGTGCTGCAATTGACGAGCTGAAAGTTTTGCTGCCAGCAGCAAATACCCATACAAGGCATCAAGTACATGCTGCCACGGTCTCATCGAACCGGGATTTCTGATTACTACGCTTTCATTGCGCGCAAAGGCTTTAAATATGTCGGGTAACAAACGGTTTTCTGCAAAGTCACCTCCTCCGATGACATTACCAGCACGGGCGGTACAAACAAGTTTTTGATGTTTTTGATAATGCAAGGGATTAAAAAAACTGCTTCGATAAGACTCCACAACTAACTCGCAGGTAGCTTTGCTGGCACTATATGGATCATAGCCGCCCAATATGTCATTTTCTCTGTATGGATATTGCCAATGCCGATCTCTGTAAACCTTATCCGTTGTAATTATAACAGCTGTGCAACTTGTATGCAGATGCCTCAAGCTTTCCAGAATATAAGCCGTACCCATCTGATTTACTTCAAAGGTATATAGTGGATTATGATAGCTTTCTATTACAAGTGACTGTGCCGCCAAATGAAAAAGGTAGTCGGGTTCAAAGTTCGTTATTTCTTGTTTAAGTTTTTCTTTATCACGGATATCCGCGATAACATGATCAATTTCTTCTGAGGCCAGTGTTAAGTTAAAGAGGTTTGGTGATGGCATTTCTAAAGAGTAACCCTTCACAATGGCACCCATATGAAGTAAAACTTGGGTCAGCCACACACCCTTAAAGCCAGTATGACCACTTATAAAGACTCTTTTATTACGAAATGATTCTTTTACCAAATTCGCCATGGTGCTTTGGTTTCCCATAGTTTTTCAAGCTCCACTTTATCTCTTAAAATATCCATACATTTCCAGAATCCGTAATGCCTATATGTCGCTAATTTATTGTTCTCAACCAAATTCCTCATGGGTTCTTCCTCTAACATTATGTCATCGGCTTCTTCCGGGAAATGATTAAAAACCCCGCAGTTCATTACAAAAAAACCTCCATTAATCCATGTGCTGTTTGATTTAGGTTTTTCTATAAATTCTGTTACAAGGCCGTCTTCATTTGACTCAATTACTCCAAACTTGCCACTAGGTTGGATGGAGGTGACAGTTGCCAGACATCGGGATCTTCTATGAAAATCAACCAAAGCCTTTAAGTCAACATCAGCTAGCCCATCACCATATGTTAACATAAAATCTTCTTCCCTTACGTACTCTCTTACTTTGCGTAATCTACCGGCTGTTTTGGTGTGAAGCCCGGTTTCAACAAGAGTCACGCTAAAATCCTCAACTTCAGAATTATGGATCTCCAAATTATTGTTTGATATATCCAGCGTGATATTTGAATTATGTAAAAAATAATTGTTAAAATATTCTTTGATAATGTAACCTTTATAGCCAAGGCAAATAATGAATTCATTGAACCCTTGAGCCATGTAAATTTTCATTATGTGCCACAATATTGGCTTACCACCAATTTCAATCATTGGCTTAGGTTTCAGATGTGATTCTTCCGAAATTCTGGAACCTAGGCCACCCGCAAAAATTATCGTTTTCATTTAGGTAGGTTCATTTCATTATAAAGGCTAAGATAACTATTAGAACATTTCTTGATATCAAACTTTTCAAAAGCTTTATAAGCTATATCGCTATGCACCTCTATTTTTTCTTTATCCTTAATATACCCTTCCATACCGGCCATTAACGATGGCACAGATACTCTCCCATCGATATCACACGCTACCAATATACCTCCGAGTTGTTTTCCATTTGAGATCATATATTTTATGGACCCCAAGTCGGTGGTAATTACAGGATTTCCATGATACAAGTATTCGATGATCGTAAAGGGCATAGTCTCTGATATATGATGTGTTGGCAGCATGCCTATATCGCATTTACTAATAATGGGGTTTGGATCTGTAACAGAGCCATAGTAAAATATGCCTTCTTTTTGGCGCTTATCAAATAACTTCGAAACTAACTCACCATCTGCTGCTACATGGAGTTCAAAAGAAAGGTTATTCTGCAGAAGCATTGCCACCGCTTTATGCAGTTCTTTCCATCCTTTATCTTCTGCACCTCGAGCAATCATACAGAATTTTACAGGTGCTATAATTTTCTGACTACTTTTTCTTTTATGTGTACTTCCAAAACCGTACGGAATGAATCTATGCTTTAGATCAACCAGCCCATTTCGTCTAAAATTATCGAGGTTTTTGTCCGCCATATAAACATAACAGCTGCAATGCTCAACCATACTTCGCATAAGGTCTAGTTTTTCAGCGCTTACAACTTTTTCATCATATGAACCATGACATGTTGTGATAAACGGTATACCAAGGCACTTTCGAGCCTGAACAGCCAACCTATCCGTGATATAAATATTTGAATGAATCAAATCAATTTTGTTCTTAATCAGAAGGTTCATGAAATACCTCCGGGACAAAAGCTCTTTAAGATTGAAACCGGGAATGGTCTTTTTAAGTGATGTAGTTAAATGGTTTAGAATTTTAATTATCAAAGGGCTCTTGACCAAAGTATGGATAGTAATGTTTTTATTGATAGTAAGATTATATCTAGTCGTAGAATGCTCAGGAAAATGACAGTAAATGGCCACTTTCAAGTTACTATGATTTTCTTCCAGGTAATTCGCAAGGTTTATTACAAAAGTCTGAATCCCCCCAATTCCCATACGTGAAACCAGAAAGAGAATGTTCTTTCTATCGCTACTCATTTTTAACAAAAATTGCCAGACTATCATATGCTACACTAATGCTGAGCCTGTATCGGTTTATCAAGGGTACATGCTGAAGAATACCGTTGATTCGATTTTTTACCTTTGCTGACCTGTTTAGCACCCCATTGTCCTTGAAAGAGCTAATATTGGGGTATGTAGGTGTTTGTTTAGGAACTTGGGCTGCTTCTAGCGATTCGTACAAAACCTTTTGCAGTATTAAACCAGTTTTTTTTGCCAGCACTTTGAAGCCTTCCGGATATATACGCCAACAATCTATTGGAGCCTCATGATACGGCCAGCTAACAGGGCAAATAATGATTATCTTACCTCCCTTTTTAGTAATTCGTTTCAACTCTATCAACCAGATCCATATGTCCGCCACGTGTTCAATCACTTGTCCGGCAAGTACAATATCAAAATAGCAGTCGTCTATCGGATAATTATATAGCTCTGAGGACAGAATGTGTTTTTTGTTCCTACCGGCATCTCCAATGTGTTTTTTTTCAATATCCAGAGAATACCAATTTTCCAGACCAATGTTGGCCATTTTGGCGTATTCAGATGGATATCCAGTAGCTCCTATTTCTAATATCCGTTGACCCTCTTCCAATGATGATAAAGCATATCTCTCAAAAAGGAGCTTACTGTTTAAATGCATTTTTTTTGAATTTTCTTAAAGGCGTAGATATTCAGTTGCATATCCATACCGTGCTTGTTTGGTCTTCTTATAAAGGGTTGAGGTGCGGTAAGACCGGGAGCGTTGATATAAACTCCAAAACCATTATTTTTAAGAATTCCTAATAATTTGTCCAAGCAGAATTCTTGATCTACAAATGAATGATATTCAATGAATATGTTTTTAACAAATTCTAGTTTCTCCTTTATTTCTTCCAATACTTCGTACTCAGCGCCTTCTATGTCTATTTTAAGGAAATCAATCGAACGATCTATGAACTTGGACAGTCTTACGCCATCAACGTTAATTTTATCAGCTATTTCAGGCGCATTTTTTAACCTTCCAGCATCAGAACCCTGAGAGTAAAACGCCATTACTCCATCATGGGAACAAACTGCATTATTAAGGATGGTTACACTATTCAAATCAAAGCTCTTCATATTTCTGTTCAAAACTTCAAAAATACGTGGATCCGGCTCAAAAGCTAAAATTTCCGAATTAGGATAGAGCTCCTTAAAGTAAATTACGCTCATTCCTATATTAGCGCCACAGTCAAGAATAAAAGGTGCTCCGTTCTCTGCTGAAAAGTTATAAGTGCCATTGAGAAAAATTTCCTGATGCATAAACAAAAATGATTCAGCATCAACTATCTCCATTTTCCTTCCCTTAAAAAGAAAGTTTCTACTTACCATTTTTTCAGCTAACAGTTGTCTGTAGACATAGTAACTGAAATGCTTTAAGACAAAAGTGTGATAAGCCCAGGCTCCCATTATCTGGTATATGCGGTACGGTAAAATATATTTTAATAATGATTTTAGTAGGAACATGGCATAAATCAAAAGCTATATCTGACTGATATCCCAATCAAAATCATCAATATACGTACAAGTGTTACTTACAAAAGGGTATTCTCTTTTGATAGTATACATTTTGACTTCAAAAGGACATATATGATCAAGAACTTCAAACATTTCACCTCCTGGAGGCTCGGATAAATAAACCTTTAGCGTATAGCTACCCATGTAGAGCCTAAGCTTAGGAATATTACATGCTAACCGGTGCTTCCCAGGGTTTCTACAAAAAGATTTTTCAGAATCAAAAACCCACAAGTGCAATATGGGAGTATCAAATTCGTTAAGTATTTGGAACGATAGGCACGCTCCTTTTATAGACTTTTTAGTCATTATATCGAATTCAATCCGGCAAGGTTTTGCGTATATATGCGTATTATGACTTTCACTCGTCACCACCTTCACCGATTCGATATAGACAGGTGAATCTTTATCATTGTTCTTATTCAAGTAAACACTATTTTCGCTATTCTTTAGTCCCAAATAGCGCGCAATTGTTTCCGTCGTTCCTCCGGTAAAAATGTTCGACCCATTGTTGAGCAAAATACTTTTGCTTGTTAGCGTGGACACCGACTGCATATCATGGCTGACAAAGATAACTGTGCGTCCATCATTCTTGCTCACCTCGTCCATTTTACCAAGACATTTTTTTTGAAATTCAGCATCACCAACCGCCAACACCTCATCTACAATTAAGATTTCCGGTTCTAAGTGAGCGGCTACAGAAAAGGCCAATCTTACCTTCATGCCAGAGCTATAGTGCTTTACAGGAGTATCTATGAATTTTTCGACACCACTAAATTCCACGATTTCGTTAAATTTACTTTTTATTTCAGTTTTTTTCATTCCGAGAATGGTTCCATTCAGATAGATATTCTCCCTACCAGTAAGCTCAGCGTGAAATCCAGTACCTACTTCAAGAAGTGAAGAAACTCTTCCATTGATCTCAAAACGACCTGTTGATGGTTCCGTAATCCTGCTCAAAATCTTTAAAAGTGTACTCTTACCAGCACCGTTTCGACCTATTATACCAACTGCTTCGCCTTGATTTATTTGAAAACTCACATCTTTTACAGCCCAGAACTCTTCTTGCTCACCTTGATAACGAGTTATAAGCGACTTCAGTTTAGCCCCAAAAGCATTCCTGAAGTCAGATTGCTTTTGATACCCAACGGTATATTTTTTCCCTAATCCCTCTACGGATATTGCAGCCTTACTCATACTGTCAAACGATATCAGCCATTACTTTTTCTACTTTACGGAAATAATAAAGGCCAGAAATGAACAAAATGAGAATAATTGAGATTGATATGAATGAATAGGCACTGGGAGGCTCCCCCCCCAATATGCTCCAACGGCACCCCTCCACTACTCCTGCCATTGGGTTCATATAGTATAATATGGAAGCCCAATCAGGCAGATTATTTATTATCATCTCCGTAGGGTAGCCAACGGGCGTTGCGTACAGTCCAAATTGCACCAAAAAAGGTACAACATGTTGAAAATCACGGTATCTAATAGTGAGAGCACTGAGCCAAACACCTACCGCAAGAGAGGATATAATACTTGCAAGTACATAAAAGGGGAAATAAATAAAATTGCTGCTTGGCGTAAACTTGAAAGAAAGGAGAAGAACAGCTATGAATAAAAGCGCAATTATAAAATCCACAAAACCTACAAGTGCTTTTGACAAAGGAATTACCAGTTTTGGGAAATATATTTTCTTAACCATTTCCTGGGAAGTAATGATTGAATTTCCTGATTGCCCTAATACAAAGGAAAAATAGCTCCATGCCGCCATACCACATGCTGCAAACAGTGGATACGGTATTCCTCCAGTGTCAACCTTAATAGCTCTACCAAAAACCAAAGTAAATATTATGAGAGTAGCTAATGGTTGTACAATGGCCCATACCAGACCCAAAAATGTTTGAGCATATCGGACTCTAAGATCACGATATGCCAAAACGAGAAATAAATCCCTATACCGAAAGAGTTCTTTAATATTTAGGCTTAATCCTTTTTTATTTGCATCTACGACTAAACGCTGCATGAAAATACTCTTTTTAGTTCCTTACCCACTTGGCGAAGCTCCATCTCAACGCTTCCGCTTCGAACAGTATTTACCTTACTTAATCAAATCCAACAGCAAGGTTACAATAAAATCTTTTCTCGATGCTGAAGGATGGAAGGTTTTTTATGAAGGTAAAACCATTGTTATCCTTCTTCATTTGCTCAAAGGGTTTATTAAGCGTACCTATCATATCCTTTTGGCAACCGAATACGATTTTATCTTTATACACAGAGAAGTTACGCCTATAGGTCTTCCAGTTTGTGAGTGGTTCTTAGCCAAGTTTTTTAGAAAAAAAATAATTTACGACTTTGACGATGCGATTTGGCTTCGGGATCCGAATGAAAGCAATCTAAAATCGTTTATAAAATGTAAATGGAAGGTAAAATACATTTGTAAGTGGAGCTATAAAGTAAGTACAGGAAATAAATATCTTGCCGATTATGCCCGAAATTTCAATGATCATGTCATTGTTAACCCCACGACCGTTAATACTAAGACCATACACAACCCAGACCTATATGCTAAAAATAATAATAGAAATAAACGTCAAATATGTATTGGTTGGACGGGCACTCATTCTACGCTTCAATATCTATCTCTAGTGGTTCCTGTACTCAAAAGGCTTGAAAAAAAGTATAAATTTATATTTCGGTTGGTCTCTAATAAAGAACCTGATTTTAGCCTCAAGAATTTAGACTTTGTACAGTGGAAAAAGGAAACCGAAATTGAAGATCTTATGGCCATAGACATAGGGATCATGCCCTTAGCAGATGATCAGTGGTCAAAAGGTAAATGTGGATTTAAGGCGCTTCAATATTTGGCTTTAGGAAAGCCGGCGCTAGTTTCCCCTGTAGGAATCAATACCCAAATAATCCGACATGGTGTCAACGGTTACCACTGTAAAACAGAAGCTGATTGGTTTAAAAATCTTTCATATCTCCTAGAAAACCAGTCTATATGCCAGTCACTGGGCGAAAATGGTAAATTATACGTTCAAAAAAACTATTCAGTGGACTCTAACGTCTCCAATTTTTTGGCACTCTTTAACCTTGAATAGTGATAGATAAAAACTAATCCGGAAAAGTAAAAAGGTAAAAGCGGAATTTTGTAACGCGCAAGAGTACCAAAATTATAGGTTGATATACCCACAGCAAAAGCGAAAATAATGGCAAATACCATACAAAACAAAACCTCAGGCCTCATTAAATTAACTAAGAACGACCTTATAGATATTTTGTAAATAACCCAGAAAGTGAGCAAAAGGCATACTAATGCCTCTACTGCAGAAAGAAGCATCAGCGGATTTCTTATCTCCCATAGATAAGGCCTAAACAAAGCGACATTGATAGCTTTAGGAGCCAACTTAATCATACTTCCGAAAGTACCATCAAGCTCTCCTAAAGTATACCCCGAGCCCTCACCAAACCTAGCGCCCCATCCATATCTAATATCATAAGCCGTAATTTGAGCAGTTTTAGCCAAATTATCCAGTGCATACCGAGAATCGTCTAGTCCAACCACTTGAATAGTAAAAAAGCCTAACAAAATGCATACCGATAAAATCACAGGGGCTATTAAAACCTTAAGAGCAACTTTCTTTACGCTATTAAGATACCTGGATGCTACCCAAATGATTAGAGCTGGTAAGAATGAAAGCAGGATGTATTTTTTAACTGTATAAATTAAAAGTGCCGCCAATAAAAATAATCCAATGTAAAACAAGTTGGCCCTTCTCTTAATTACCAAATGATGAAAGGTGTAAGTCATCCAGCCAAGACAACCTAATGTCAGCGTATCTTTTAGTACCCCGGAACCCCAAAAAAAAACAGAAGGAACGAATAGAATGCCCAATGCTAGCCCAAAATGAATGTCTTTAAATTCACTATAAAATGCCAGGTACAAGGCCCAAACGCCACTGAAACTCAATACAGCAAACAGTAAAGCTGTGGACGAATATGTACTAACTGTAAGTATATCCAACAGGGCAGCTATTCGAATCACCAAGTATGTCTGTTGATCACGGTAATACCAAATTCGTGATGAATACTGATAAGTATTTCCGTTGTATTCACCGTTCGAAACAAGTAGTTTCAAGCCCTTTAAAGGATCATCTACAAACGCCTCCCAAATCACCCTACTCCCATGAGTATGGAAGGCAAAAGTATCCCCACCACTATAATAAAACTGATAAATAAACCCCACAGCCAATGCCCCAATAATCTTTACCGTCAAAGCGGGTATAAAATACCTTCTTATATTATGATCAGTGAATTTTGGCCTAAGCCAGTATGCCAAACCGTAGATAATAAAAAGCCAGATAGGAGTTACTATCAAATCGCGTAGCTCCATTATAGTTCTTTTAGTTTCTTCCTTGCCTCCTTATGCACCCTATCTCCTCTACTGGCATGCTTCTTTACCTTTTTAAAGTACTCTCGTGCTCTTTTCTTATCACCTGTTTCGGCCGCAATCTCTCCTAAAGCAAGTAATGAATAATGGTAATAACCAGTATCATAGGCCTCAGCCGATTCTGAAAATTCAACTGCTTTCTTGTAATATACCTCTGCTTTCTCAGGACTTTTCCTTGTTTCATTAATCTGACCCAGAAAGAACGCGGCATACCTACCACTTGTAGCTTCGTAACCTAGTTTCCCACTATCAATTTGGGACAGGATATTCTGTGCTACAGGCATTGCCTTACTGAATTTTCCCGAAGAGTAAAGTAATCTTGCATAGTATCGATGAAAGTACGGATTATCCGGATAGGTTTGATGCAAGTATTCGCCAATTTGCAACGCACGTGCCCGGTCATTTTCGTAGCTATTTAAAATTCGCATTAAAAAAACCTGAGCCTCAGTTCGGGTGTAAAAAGCGTTGTAAGAAACCTCTTTCAGTTGCTTGATACCTAACTCTTTGTCGCCTCTAGGAAAAAAAAGCAAAATGGGCTTTAAAAGAGGATAATTTTCAGGTACCCATTCCCTGAAGTAATTGTAGAGTGCATCGCCAAATAATAATTCAGGGCTCAATTCGTGGTGTTCCTTGCTGTATTCCATGTACTTAAGGGCATTTTTCCCGGCCGTGGCAGATTTTCTCCAACTTCTTCGCTCCTCACTACTCAAAAGACGCCCTTTGAATCCGTAGGCCGCCGCCAGAAAGAAGCTGGCTTCTACTTTATGGCGTTTTTTTTCAAATAATTTTTCCGAGATCGTTATAACTGTATCCATATGAGCCATAAATTTTTCATCATGACTGCGATTATCCATATTGGGCATTATTTTCCACCATTCACTCAACCCTTCCAAAAAATAAGGAAGCGGGTGCCAGGCATATTTTTGCTTAAGCCACCGGAATTGCTGCTCGGCCTTATCGAATTTGAAATTATATAGGTCGTTCATGGACTGATTGATCTCAATCTGAAGTTGCATATCAGCAATTAAGATCACCGGATCATTTGGATCGTCTTGGACACCTCCTGTCACCGCCTGGGTCATGGCATAACCGTAGGTTCCAAAGATCAAAATAAAAATGATCAACCTTTTATTCATACACTCAAAGATATAGGTTGTTTACTAAACAGAAGAAACATAAACCGTTCACCTTTAAGTTTTGATATTCCACTTCATGAAATCACTAAATTCGAAACATGAAAAGAATTAAGGAAGACTCGTCCGGTTTTTACGACCTGAACAAATGGCTTTACTTTCTGCTCCTTTGCTTAGCAACTTTCGCCTTGCTCTTGATTAAGAAAACCTTCGTGGAAAATGAAACTATGGCCTTCGAAATACTTGAAGAAAGAGGACAAATGGGCTTTTTTAATCTCATTAGCGGTCTGCAATATGCTTCAATACCCATAGTCTATCTGTATAAATTCACAATCATTGGCTTCATTCTATGGGTAGGTTGCTTCTTATTTGGGTACAAAGTGACCTATAGTGAAGCTTGGCACGTAGCAGCGATATCGGAGAGCATTTTTTTGATAGCCGAATTGATGAAAATCTGCTGGTTTATTTTTCTGGCTCCAGAATCCTCAATTTTTGACGTCAGAGCATTCTACCCTCTTTCATTAATGAACCTCTTTGATAGACAAGCATTAGACCCAAGGTGGATATATCCGTTGAAAGCACTAAACCTTTTTGAGATCATTTACTGGATTTTATTGATCAACGGAATTGATTACAAGGCTCAAAAGAAAAGGAATACGGCCAAACTTATCGTAAGCTTAAGTTATATCCTGTTATTTCTTATATGGCTGGCATATTATCTGATTATCTACAAATAGGTTAATTCAGAAGCAACTTTGCCGTTAATCATGAAAGCAAAATTAAGTGACTCTAACTACGATTTTTTGGCTATTTTCGCCCTTCGTTTATTAGACCCGACGGGATATTATGGATTTTAAGAAGATAAACAACATTGGTGGATGGATAGCGTTCGCTTTGTCTACCTTAGTTTATATATTAACTGTTGAAGAAACCGCCAGTTACTGGGATTGCGGAGAGTTCATTGCGGTATCTTATAAGCTTATGGTACCTCACCCACCGGGTGCACCTTTCTTCCTTCTTCTTGGTCGAATTTTCTCCTTTCTCGCCTTCGGTGATGTGACTCAGGTCGCCTTTTGGATCAATATGATCAGCGTTTTAGCCAGTGGTTTTACCATACTGTTCCTGTTTTGGACGATCTCAATGTTTGCCAGAAAAATATTAAATGTGAGTAAAACTAACGAGATCTCACTAGAACAGACCTGGCTAATAATGGGAGCTAGTGTAGTTGGATCCTTAGCTTATACATTTAGTGAGTCATTTTGGTTCTCTGCAGTCGAAGGGGAGGTATATGCAATGTCTTCATTCTTTACCGCTTTCGTGGTCTGGGCTATATTAAAATGGGATCTTATGGAAGATGAAAGCCGTGCCAATCGATGGCTGATTCTCATTGCATACATGATGGGTCTTTCGATAGGCGTACACCTTTTGAATTTGGTTACTATTCCGGCGCTAGGCCTTATCTACTATTTCAAAAAATATAAACCCAACGAATGGGGTATAATAGCAGCGCTCGGTGTTAGCGGACTCATGATCATCTTTGTGAATAACCTGGTGATCCCTGGCCTACCCACTATAGCTGGACACTTCGAAATATTTTTCGTGAATACCTTAGGACTGCCTTTTGGTTCCGGGGCATTGTTCTTTGGCCTGATGATAGTAGGTTCATTAGTTTGGGGATTACTGTATTCTATCAAAAGACAAAAAGAGGTACTCAATACTTTACTTTTAGGCGTCTGCTTTATACTAATTGGCTACAGCTCTTATACCTTAGTATTAATACGCTCCCAGTACAACCCTCCTATAGATCAGAATAATCCCGAGGATATCATGTCCTTCGTAAAGTACTTAAAAAGGGAACAATACGGCAGCAGGCCTCTTTTACATGGACAGTACTACACGGCCCGTCCTGTGGATACAAAGGAAGGAGCTCCAGAATATGTCAAAGGAGAAGACAAATATGAAATTTCTGATCGACGGCTTTCATATGTCTACGATCCTGCACATACCACAATTTTACCAAGAATGTACAGTAGTGATCCTCGCCATATTGAGCGTTATCGTGAGGTAGTAGGCCTAAGAGAAGGAGAAAAACCTTCATTTGGCGACAACCTGACTTTTATGATCAGACATCAAATGGGTTGGATGTATATGCGCTATTTCTTATTCAATTTTGCCGGAAGGCAAAGTGACATCCAAGATGCGAATTGGTTAAGTCCAATTGAAGCTTTTGAAGATGTTCCAGAGGCGTTGGCAGAGAACAAGGCAAGAAACAATTATTTCATGATCCCTTTGGTTTTGGGTCTAATTGGTCTTTTTTACCAGTTGAGAAAAGACAAAAGAAATTTTGCCGTCGTTGCCATGTTATTCTTCCTAACTGGTTTGGCGCTCATTTTGTATCTCAATTCCCCTCCCATTGAACCCAGAGAGCGTGACTATATATATGCGGGTTCCTATTATGCATTCGCCATTTGGATAGGTTTTTCCGTAATGGCCATAGCTCAAGGCCTGGGAAAAATCATTTCTAACAAGCGAACTGCGGCCATAGTGGCATCTGCCTTATGTCTTATCGGTCCGGGAATTATGGCACAACAGAATTGGGATGATCATGATAGGTCAGACCGCTTCTTTTCCGTAGATTCCGCTAAGAACTTCTTGGCCTCCTGCGCAGACAATGCCATCTTGTATACCGGTGGTGATAATGATACTTTCCCACTGTGGTACTCTCAAGATGTGGAGGGTTTCAGAACTGATATGCGAGTAATAGTACTAAGCTACTATAATACCGATTGGTATATCGAGCAAATGATGCGAGATGTATATGAATCTAAAGAACTTCCGTATACGCTAACTCTTGAAAATTACCAGCAAGGAGGCCCTAATGACTACTTGCCATTTGAAGACCTAGGATTGAAGAGTATAGATGTAAAGCAATATTTACAGCTGCTCAGAAATAATGACAAACGGTTAAGACTATATCCTTCATCAAACGTGGTCCCTAGCAAAACATTAACCTTAAAAGTAGATGTAAATAAAGTCAGAAGTTTAGGTATCATACCCGAAGGAATGGATAGTTTGATTGTGCCTCAAATGGTTTTAAAAATGAAACCTGGAAGAAACGGCTTGGAAAAAAAGGACCTGGCTATTTTAGACAACCTGGCCACCGCCGATTGGGAACGACCGATTTACATCAATAATACTTCGCTGCAGCAAATTAGCTACGATTTAAGCCCTTATGCCGTACAAGAAGGCAACGCATTTAGGCTACTACCGGTTCGAAACCCTAATCCGAGGGAAGATTTCGTAAATACAGAGGTAATGTATGAGAACGTCATGAATAAGTTCTATTTCAGGAACCTCAAAGATCCCAATGTGTATTACACCGAGGACTACAGAAACTTTGCTCAAAACCATCGCAGCAGCATGAATACCTTAGCTACCGCATTGTTAGATCAAGGTGACAAGGAACGAGCCAGAAAAGTGTTATTAAAAAGTCTTGATGAAATTCCAGATCAATCCATTCGCTATGACCTGACCAGCAGCACCATGATATCCCTGTTATTTCAGGTAGATGAAAGTGAAAAGGCATTGAAAATGGCTGAATTAATGGGCGACAGAGCGATTGAAATGCTGAGTTATCTAGTTAGCAAAAAAAGCGAAATAGGTCGCGAGCTTCAGGTAAATCTGTTCATACTAGGTGAAGTTCAACGCAGCTTGAGTGCTAACGGTTATGACGAACTTGCGCAAAAGTTTGAAGATGCGTACAACCAAACTGTGGGAACTCTGCAACAATACAACAGGGGTCAGCTTTAAAACTTTAAAGTACTTGGTTCAATTGAACCAAGGTACTCTAAAATCAGCACGGTTAAACGACTTTTTGTCTGATTAACTTCGCATAAGTACGGCTTACAGGAAAACTCTTAGCGTTATCCATTCTTACCATCAGACCACCGTTGAAGTGTTTCTCAATTTCCTTTAAATAATTCAGGTTTATGATTGTAGATCTATGAATACGAATAAATTTTTCTGAGTCTAATTTACCTTCCAATTTGCCAATACCTGAAGAACTCAGAAATTGGTCGGTTTTTGTAGTAAGTATAGTGTAATCACCGGAGGCCTCAAGGTGAAGAATATCATTTACGTCAATGTTTAACAACTTCTCCGATTTCTGGACAAATAGATGAGTAGAGTACTTTTTGGACTCACCTTCAACTTCCTTTAAACTCTCAATCAACTCATCAAAATTGGTATCTTTTGATTTTACTCTATCCGCTGCACGTTCCACTGCCCTTTTAAAGCGATCTTCATCAAGTGGTTTAAGCAGGTAGTCAATAGCGTTATTGTCAAAGGCCTTAATGGCATACTGATCATAAGCCGTAGTGAATATAACGTAAGGTCTATGTTCCAACGCCTCCAATACCTCAAAACCGTCCATTCCTGGCATTTGTACATCCAGGAATATTAGATCAGGCTTTAGTTCCTCGATTTTATCTACAGCTTCGGTTCCTTTGGAGCACTCCGCGAGTACCTCTATTTCAGGGTAAGGTTCCAAAAATTCAAGTAATAATTCCCGGGCCAACTTTTCATCATCTACAATGATGCAGTTAAATTTCATGTTTGCTATGTTAGTTTTTAGTGTAACGCTATCAGGAAGTTTCTAATTTTACTTCAATAGAATCTTCTGTTTCATTTTTTATTTTCACAGCGTCTTCTGAAGGAATTGTAAAACTCACTGTATATCCATTCAATTTGGCCTGGATATGTAACCGTGCCGAAGGGCCATAAATACTCCTTAACCGCTTATCCGAGTTTTTGAGTCCGACTCCAGCCCCTTTCACCTTTCCATCAAGTACTTTTTTAGCATTTAACCCGAGCCCATCATCAGTAACCTCAAAATAAACGCCCGACTGCGTCCTTTTAATAATCAAGTTTATAGTGCCTCCATCGTCCTTTGGGCCTATACCGTATTTAATGGAATTCTCAATGAGCGGTTGCAGGATCATTGGCGGGATTTCAAACCCCATACATCTTGGATCGGCATCCACTTCGTAATTTAAGCGGTCACCAAAACGAACCTGTTGGATTTTAATATAGTTTTCAATAAAATTTAGTTCGCTGAGTAACTTGACCTTGACGCCTTCATGCGAATCAAGCGCATATCTGAAAACATCGGATAATTGCGATATTACTTTACGAGCCCCTACTTTATTACTACCGACTAATGTACTTATAGAATTTAGGGTGTTGAACAGAAAGTGAGGATTGATTTGGGACTTAAGAAGTGATATCTGCATCTCTTTGTTTTTGATTTCAAGATAACTGCGTTGTTTCTCCTCATTCTGGACATATTGGAAATACCGAATTATATAGTACACGGCTACGGTAATGATGTATTGATCGTAAAAACGCATCGCATCCCAACTCAATAGATCCAGCATAAATTCCTTCCAATCATCAAAGAATACCAGGCCATCTAAGTAGTAGTAGAAATAATAGCGCAAATAACTTAGCGAGAGGAAATGGACCAAAAGCCCTATTACATGCCCCGCAATTTGGTAGGCAATGTTCAGGCGAAAAAGCCAATTGGCATATAGAAAGGTAAGTAAGATGAGAATGCATACCGCCTCTAACATGTAAAAGCCATTCCAAAGCACAAATGCGAAAGGTTGTTCTACAGTGTACTGTACAATAGCGCTTAGTAAATAGTTAAGAGCATACCACGCACAGATAATGAAATAAGCCGTTTTCCAGATTTTTGGTATGCTCTCAAGAACCCTCATATCCTACGAAAATAAAAAATTCACTCGGAATTCACCTCGGTAATCCAAGGTGGCTATATTCACCCGTTGTTGTGGTTTTCTAACCTTAAAAAAGTGTGAATACGGAAAAAAACTTGCATTGTTAATGTTATATGCAAGTGACGTATTGATAAAACAGAAATTGGTTCACATATTTGACATAAGTCAGTTTACAGTATAAACGTCTAAAAATCAATTATATGCGTTTTGTCATATTGGCAATATTATCTTGTATTATTTGCTCTTCTACAGCACAGACGCATTTAACTATATCGGGGAAATTACAAGATGTCGAAACTCAGGAGCCACTTGTTTTTGCCTCTATCAGCATCGTTGGTGAGCCGATTGGAACTGTATCCAACTCACTAGGGGAATTTGATTTTCATATACCGGCCAGCATGGAAAGCGGGAAACTGGTTGTGAGCATGTTGGGTTATCAGAACTATGAAGCGGCCATTAGCTCTTTCATTGGAAGGGATACAGTCATACTAAACCTAACAAAAGCCTCGCAACTATTGGATGAAGTAGTAATACGGGATTCCTTATCAGGAGGCGATATAGTACGAATTGCTTTGGATCGAATTGATCAAAACTATCCATCTGAACCTTATCTTATGGATGGTTTTTACAGAGACCTTAAAAAACTTGGAGGCACCTATTTTTCATTGTTGGAGGCCGCCGTCAAGATATATGATGAAGACTACACGGAACCTAGAAACAAAGAACATCTTCGAGAGAAAGTAGCGCTAATAGAAGTAAGAAAAAGTCTTAGTTATGAAACCCATAAATTCAGTAGATACTTTGAACAACATAATTTGTTAGAAGACCTACTTCTTCATAATCATATTAAATATCGCACGTTTCCTGAAGAAGACATCTTTTTTGAGGGCTTTAAGCGACAGGAGGGTAGTACTTACGGCAACGATCAAGTATTTGTTGTATTACTCAACTCTGACTCGTACACCTTAAAAATGTTTGTAGACCAAGACACATACGCTATAATAAAGATGGAGTATGAAATCCGTTATCAAGATGAAATAGTGCGTAAAAAAGTGAAATCCGTGAGTAAGTACGTCTCTGATACCAAAACTATTATCTTTAAGCAATACCAAGGAAAATATTATCTAAACTATATTAAGGTGAACTCCCGGTTTGACTGGTATAAATCCAATACAGATAGCTTGAACTTCAGCACAGAGTTACATCAGGAGTTACTGGTCAATAAGGTGTATCCAAATACAATGGATCGAATTAGCAGTACACGTAAGATGAAGAGATATGGTCTTCAATATCAGGATGAGGATTACAATAAAGAATTTTGGGATAAGTATAACGTGATAAAAGATACGCCCTTAGACGAAGAAATTGTAGCTGATTTAGAAAATCTGGGCAAACTCGAAGAACAATTTGATAATTAGACTTATTGCCATTTCATTAGCTAACAGGCACAACAACACTTTCGTCTTTTAGCAGTTCTTCAATAAGGCGATCATCTAATTATTGATACACAATGGTATGCCTTAATCCCATACTGTTGTCCAGGAGAATTTTTAGAAATCGATTTGAGAAGCTTCTTTTAAGAGAACTTCTCGATTAATGGGGACAACTCCCACATGCTCACAAACTAATCCTCCTCCCAAATTAGATAAAGCAGCAATTTGCTTAACACCCAATTTCAGTGCTAGACAAAGGGCGGCGATGCTTATCACGGTATCACCAGCTCCTGAAACATCCGAGACTTCTCGAATGTGAGCAGGCATTAAATGCTTTTCTCCATTATAGTCCATAAAGACTCCATGCTCAGATAATGTGATTAAGGCTCCGTTTACCTTCAAAACATCTTTAAGCTGAAGGGTCGCCATTTCTATATCACCCTTCTTCTTAGGATCAATATCAATTTTAAGCCCCTCTCTGAGTTCTTTTAAATTAGGTTTGAATAATGTTGCCCCTTCGTACTTAAGAAAATTTCTTTTTTTTGGGTCAACAACACTGGGTATATCCAATTCACTTGCTCTGGTAATTGTTTGGCGTATCACCCGATCCGTAACCGCTCCCTTATCATAGTCCTCAAAAATGACAACATCACAATTCGATAGTAGATTTTCGATTCTTACTAGAAGTTCGTTTTCCACATCACGGCTTAGCAACTCATCCGTTTCTTCATCAACGCGAACTACATGTTGATGGCCACTTATGACCCTGGTTTTGACCGTAGTGAGTCGATTCGAACTTTGTACGATGCCGTCATCGAGTAGCTTACGATCAGCCAGTCGTTCTTTAAAGCGTTCACCAGCCTCATCGTTGCCAATTACGGAACACAATATAGGTGTAGCACCCAATGCCTGTACGTTCAACGCAACATTTGCAGCCCCTCCTAAACGATAGTCTCTTTTGGTTACACGTACCACCGGCACAGGAGCTTCTGGCGATACCCTTTCAACAGCTCCCCAGATGTAGGCATCTATCATTACATCGCCTACAATGAGAACTCGAAGATCATTGAATCTCTTAAATACTTCTTCGATGCCCAATTTATGAGAATTTCGTAAGCACCATTCTTATTCTTGCGATGGCCTCCCTAAGATTATCTTCGGAAGCCGCATAGGAAAGTCTAATACATTTAGGATTACCAAAGGCTGCACCAGAAACTAATGACACATGAGCGTGTTCCAGTAAGTACAAGCAAAAATCATTGGCATCAGTAATGGTATGCTCTCCATTCGATTTTCCGAAGTAGTAACTAACATCAGGGAAAAAGTAGAAAGCTCCTTGAGGTATATTTGCTTTTATACCAGGTACATCTTGTAAGAGTTTGTAAACCATATCTCTTCGTTCAAGGTAAAGCCCGGCCATTTCGCGGGTAGGCGCTAAATCAGATGTTATAGCAGTAAGAGCAGCCCTTTGTGCAATAGAGCAGTTGGCTGAAGTGATCTGACCTTGAATTTTAGCGCTGGCTTTGGCTACCCATTCAGGAGCACAAATATAACCGACCCTCCATCCGGTCATAGCAAAACCCTTGGCAAATCCATTAACCGTAATCGTTCTTTCTAGCATGCCGGGTAAAGATGCCATGCTTACACCGGAATTAGTATAGTTGATGTGCTCATATATCTCATCAGATATTACATAAACATCATCGTGTTCTTTGATTACAGCTGCAATCTCCTCTAATTCTTCTTTCAGGAAAACAGATCCCGTTGGATTACAAGGAGAAGAGTAAATAATAGCCTTGGTTCTGGATGTAATTGCTTCCCTCAATTGTGTTGCCGTAGCCTTAAAATCATTTTCAATAGAGCCCTCCACAAAAACGGGAATGCCCTCAGCCAGTTCTATAAGGGCGGTGTAGCTTACCCAATACGGGGAGAATACGATCACTTCATCACCCGGGTCAATTAACGCATACATGACGTTAGCTATTGACTGTTTAGCCCCATTCGATACTACAATATTGGATGCCGAGCAAGGAATGTTATTTTCAGTATTCAACTTATTGGCTAACGCCTCTCTAAAATCCTGGTATCCTGCTACAGGAGGATACGCAAAGTACTTACCCTCATCTATTGCATCCTTTGCTCCTTGCTGAATATGTTTAGGCGTTTTAAAGTCTGGCTCTCCCAGGCTTAAGCTGATTACATTAATACCCCTTGCCTTAAATTCACGTGCTTTAGCAGCCATCGCCAATGTTGCAGACTCAGCCATATTTGCAACTCTATTAGAGACTGGCATAGAGATGGTTTCTCTCATTATTTCTATTTATCTAAAAAATGTAAAATTAGGTATTTGGTCACTCTGATACCACGGCAAATCCGAAAATTGAACTAATTATGATTGTATTCGGTCCTACTCATAATACTCCGGCCCAATGTAATCTCATCTGCATATTCTAATTCTCCGCCGATTGGCACTCCCCTGGCAATTGTACTGAGCTTTAAGTTGAATTCTTTGAGTTTTTTAGTAAGGTAAAAGGCCGTAGTATCACCCTCCATGGTTGCACTTAAAGCGAATATGATTTCAGTAACTTCATTATCTGAAGAGCGAATGCGCTGAATCAATAAATCAATATTAAGCTCATCAGGTCCAACGCCGTCTAAAGGTGAAATCACCCCTCCTAAAACATGATATAATCCTTTATATTGAGCCGTGTTCTCTATGGCCATAACATCTCTAGTGTCTTCCACAACACATAAAACCGTTCTGTCCCTTCTAGGAGAACTGCATATTTGACAGACATCATCATCAGAAATATTTCTGCAAAGCCTACAGTATTTTATCTTACTCCTTAATTCATTTAAAGATTCCGTCAACGCATAAGTTGTGTTTTCCGATTCCCTTAGTAGGTGTAAAACAAGGCGCAGGGCAGTCTTTTTTCCTATACCTGGAAGCCTGGAAATCTCATGAACCGCATTTTCAACCAGCTTAGATGGATATTCCATAACTTATTGTCAAAGAAATGAAAGGAAAGTTAATGTGAGTGCACAAGATTAAAGCACTCTGGCATCAATGCCAGCATCACAGATCGCCTCCTGCATGGGTTTCAATTCTCTTAGTTCCCCCTTCTTCACAGAGCACTTGCCTTTGTAGTGAATGATCAATGCACATTGTTCAGCCTGCTCAGCAGTATGCTTGCACACCTTCATAAGTGTATTGATTACGTGATCGAAGGTGTTAACATCATCATTAAAAACCGTTAGATCCTTAACATCGGTTACATCAACCTCTTCCAGTAATTCAACCAGCTCTTCTTCCTGATATCCCATTGAGGTACGTATCATCTCAATCATCTGCCAAAAGTAAAAAAAAATTATAAACTTAGCGGACATGAGCGCATCCTTCGTTGTGGCGGTAATAGCCGGGTACTTTATCCTTCTAATTTTAATTTCATTTTTAACTTCCAGAAAAACCGACTCTAATACGTTCTTCACGGGCAATAGACAATCCCCCTGGTATTTGGTCGCCTTTGGAATGATAGGAGCTTCGTTATCCGGTGTTACTTTCATTTCCGTACCCGGCTGGGTAGCAGATACTCAATTTACGTACATGCAAGTGGTGCTGGGGTACTTATTAGGGTATCTGGTTATAGGTACTATTTTAATGCCTCTTTACTACCGATTAAAACTAGTATCTATATATGGCTATTTAGAAGATCGCTTTGGATTTTGGTCTTACAAAACAGGCTCATTTTATTTCCTTGTTTCGAGGGTAGTTCAAGCCGCATTTCGATTGTTTCTGGTGGCTGGTGTTTTGCAGTTAGCTATTTTTGATGCCTGGGGCCTACCTTTCAGCGTAACGGTCATTATTACCATCACGCTCATCTGGTTATATACCTTCCGAGGTGGAATCAAAACCATAGTGTGGACAGATACGCTGCAAACATTCTTCATGTTATTGGCAATAGGTATTGTCATTTACCTGGTAAGTAAAGATTTAAACCTGTCATTTGGAGGATTAGTAAATACAGTAAAAAGTAGCGAATACTCACGCGTATTCGTATGGGAATGGCAGCCAGGAACTAATTTTTTTAAGCAATTTTTTTCAGGGGCTTTTATAGCCATTGTAATGACCGGTCTTGACCAGGACATGATGCAAAAGAACCTTACATGCAAAAGCATTGGAGACGCTCAGAAAAATATGTTCTGGTTTTCGATAGTATTAGTATTTGTGAACTTACTATTTCTATCGATGGGAGCACTCTTGTACATCTATGCTCAGAAAAATGGGATAACAGTACCGGAAAAAACAGACGACCTGTTCCCCATGCTGGCGTTAAACCATTTTCCAACAATCGCCGGAATTGTCTTTCTTTTAGGAATAACTGCCGCAGCCTATAGTAGCGCAGATTCAGCCTTAACCGCCTTAACCACCTCCTTTTGCGTAGATTTTCTGAATTTCCAACGTGAAGAGACTATCGCCATGCAAAGAAAGCAAAGAAAGATCCGACTGCTGGTCCATTTGGGCTTTTCAGTACTCCTTTTTGCAGTGATCATGGTCTTTCAGGCTATAAATGACGAAGCCGTTATTAGCTCACTTTTTAAGGCCGCCGGATATACGTACGGCCCATTACTTGGGCTATTTGCGTTTGGTTTATTTACCCGTAAAGAAATAAAAGATAGATGGGTAATCCCTGTTTGTTTAATTTCTCCAATACTAGCCTATCTGCTCAACATCTACAGCGATGTGTTATTGGGAGGTTATAAATTTGGTTTCGAAATATTGATTGTGAACGGACTATTCACTTTCATTGGTTTGGCGTTTATCGTAAAAGGAAAGGGCGCTCCGACTGATCAGGAAAGCCAAGCTGTACCTAAAACAGGATAGCACAGCATAATTCTTAATTTGTCTATATGCTTGATCCAAAGTTTACCCAATTAAACAAGTATTATAATCGGCCTGTAATTATCAATTATTCAAAGCCAGATAAACTAGATCATCTGAGCGTCAAGCAAGGACTTTCTCTCCCCTCTTCGACTGAGAAAGTAAAACTGTAGCACGGTTTTAAGTCAGTTAAGTTGTAAATTAATTAATCATCCCTTTATTTAACTTTACAAATTGGTTGAAAAAGCACAAAGTCATATTGCTTCTTTTAATATTGGTGTCGGCCAAAATTGGCTCCATGGCCCAATCTGAAAACGAAACTTCCGATCTCTATTTAGTCAAGGGGTACCAACAGTACAAGGAGGGTAAATACGACAGTTCTGTATATAATTTAGAGCAAGCTAGCATCAATCTAGCTGGTACAGCCAATTACGAAGATTATATATATTCCCTGCTTTATTTGGGCCGGAGTCATCAAAAATTGGCCTACTACAGTAAAGCACATTCCTATTTACATAAAGCCCTTGAAGTAAGCCTGAAGCATTTAGGTGAAAATCATGATGCTACAGCAAGAATATACAACGGCCTAGACAACAATTATGCTGCACAATCCAAGTTCAATTCGGCACTAGAGTTTGGTATTAAAGCTTTGAATACAAGAATCAACATATATGGTAAGAGGCATAAAGCGGTAATTGAAAGCTATAACGCCATTGCCTCCAACATACGGTCGCTCGGTAATTATGATAGCGCCCTGGTATGGTATAAAAGGGCCCTAGAGCTTGAAAAAGAGGTGTATGAAGATTACGAGCACGAAAATAATGCTGCTCGCACAATTTACGGCATGGGTTGGGTTTTAGGTGCCAAAGGGGAATTTGCTGAGGCGTTAGAGTACCTCTTAAAGTCGGTTAAGATTAGTGAAAATGCGAGCGGCAAGGATCATCCATACACGGCACAAAAACTTAAAATGGTTGCCTGGTGTGCCACTCAGCTTGGCGATTACAGATTGGCTCTTAAATACTCCAATAGAGCTGCTGAGATAAGGATCAAAAGGCTTGGCAGAAACCATCCTTTTATGGCAACAACTTATCATGACCTCGGAAGAATTTACATGAAGTTGGGTGAATACGAAAAAGCAATTGCCTATTTGTTTCAGGGTAATAAAATATGGGTTAATAAATATGGTCCTGAAAATCAGCAAATGACAAATTTTCACAATAATCTAGGGCACGCCTACTTTCGGAACGGTGACTATACCTATGCTTTAAAGGAATATAAACAGGCCATAGCAATTGGATTAACCCTGAAGGGTGATAACCGCCTTGAATTGGCCAATTCATACAGCCTATTGGCTGATTTATTTGAAGCAGAAGCCGACTACAAGGAACAGTACAAATACCTTACTAAGTCACTAAATATAGCATCAGAGATAACAGGTCTGGATCATACCAATATTGCTAAGACTTACCAGAAATTGGGCGGACACTATGCCAAGACCGGCAACCATGCCGCGGAACTGGAATATTACCACAAGGCACTTAACATTTTTCAAAATAAGTTTAAGGGAAAGCACCCTATAATTGCCGAAACCCTCGCAGATATTGGAGATCATTATCTGAATACTGGCGAACATGATAAGGCGTTGAATTATTATCAAATAAGTCTCGCAGTGTTATCAAAGGATTTCAATAACAGGGGTGTGTTTTCAAATCCTGAACCGCGAAGCCTGTTATGGCCTGTTGAAGCCCTGTCTATTTTCCATAAAAAAGCAAATGCCCTTAGCACCATATATTGGCAAAACATAGATAGCTTGCAAAAGACAATGTCAACATATCAGGCAACTGTGAACCTTATTGACCATATTAAAAACGGTTATGTTAGAGAAAGTTCAAAAATAGATTTGTATAAAAATTCAAGAGGGATCTACAATGCTGCCATCAATACTTGCATTAAACTGCACGATCACACAAAAGATGATAAGTACCTAAATGAAGCATTTAAGTACTCAGAAGCCTCTAAAGCAATGATTCTTCATGAAGTGGTCAGCAACACCGGGGCGATAAATTTTGCCAAAATTCCTGATAGCCTGACCCTTGAACTGAACAAGGCCAAAATGAATATCTCAGTTTATCGTGAACATTTGCATAAGGCGCAACAAAGAAAGGATAGTGCGGCGGTTTCCCGGTTTACACAAAAGCTATTTTATACACAAAACCATGCTGATCAATTGATTAAACTTGTGGAAGAAACCTACCCGGATTACTTCAATCTTAAATATCAGCAACGTTCGGTCGAATTAAGTGATGTGCAGAACCGGTTATTAAGCGAGCAATCAGCCTTAATAGAGTACTTTATCGGTGACAGTACCATTATAGTTTTTACGGTACATAAAAACAAAGCTGAAATGAATACAGTTAGGAAGTCCGATGATTTTGCCCGTTTGATAGAGGACTATCGAAAATCAATCACTGATTATCAGTTCATTATTAACAATTCAGCTGAGGCTGACTTACAATACATCAGAACTTCCACCGCTTTATTCGACCTTTTAATCAATCCATCCAAAGAAATTCTTGAAGATAATGTCAAACACCTGATCATTGTACCTGACGGGGCCATTTGGCACGTTAATTTTCAAGCACTCTTGTCATCTAAACCTGGTGAAAACACTTCACTGGACTATCGTAACTTACCCTATCTAATAAACGAATACAGTTCTAGTTTTGCCTATTCAGCGAGTTTGTCAATCACCGGCAACAAGCCTTCAAAAGGTGACATTCGTTTTGCGGGATTTGCCCCAAGCTATGACGACCTGACCTTGGATGGGCAAGATAGCATTTCTCACAATATGCTCGCCTTATTGGTAAGAGACGGGGAGTACAACTTGCCGGGCGCACAGACGGAAGTAAGAAACATAACCGATGTAATGCAAGGAGTTGCTTACGTGGGCAAAGACGCAACAGAAAACACCTTTAAGCAATCGGGGCAACAGTATGATGTGATCCATTTAGCCATGCACAGTCTGATCAATAACAAAAATCCGGAATATACCGAATTGTTATTTGACAAAAACGACTCGATTGACGATGGTTTTTTAAGTATATCCGAGATATACAACCTGAAATTAAATGCCGAACTCATTGTATTAAGTGCCTGCAATAGCGGATATGGCACCTTACTCCAGGGGGAAGGGCCGATAAGCCTTTCAAGGGCTTTTAACTATGCCGGTTGCCCTAGCGTAGTAATGAGCCAATGGAAAATACCCGATAACGCCACACAGCACATAATGACAGATTTTTACAAAAGCCTTAAAAAAGGGTTGAATAAAGATGTGGCCCTTCGGGCGGCGCAATTGAACTACCTAAAAAACACAGATGACCCGCTGCAGCAACATCCTTTTCATTGGGCAAGTTTTTTAAACATGGGAAACACTCAACCCATCTATGCATCATCTAATTCCAATACGATGATCATAATTTTATGCTTTTGCGGTGCAGCAGTCATGCTTATTATATTCAGGGTCAAAAAGCGTAAGATTCAGTAAGCTTCAATTTTGTTAAGTAGTTTAATCGCTTCCGTTTTTTTATAATGATTTTGAGCTATTATTTTCTTTAAGAGTTTTCTCGCATTTTCACGATCGCCCAACTTATAATAGCTCAAAGCAAGGAACCAACTACTATGTATAGCATACCTGCTTTGCTCGACAATATCACTACTAAATAGCTTGATTGCCGTTTCATACTCTTCGATATATAATCGGCTAAGTCCATGATAAAATACGGCTTCAGCATCATTAATACCCTCCAATAGTTCAGCAGCCCTCAGGTAATTTTCATCCACATAGGCGGTTAACCCTACAGATAATTCTGTTTTCTGTGAATCTCTAAAAGCTACTGTACCTGTATAGGGGACAGCTAATTCCGCATTAACCATTTCTTCAAGACTCGGTTGGGAAAACCGATATGTTATAAATGCAGAGACCGTAACCACGGTAAGCACTGCAGCTATCTTAAGCCAAGTAGCGTACTTTGAAGTTTTCTGTAGTTTAAATAAGGATTGCTGTCTTTTATAAATGCTGTTTAGGTATTCCTCGATTTGAGACTCATCATGAACGAACTCTTTTCTCAATAGCAAAATACCTTTGGCTATGTTGTAAGCCACTTCATCATTATCAATTAACTTGCCAACCTTCAAGGATGCTTCCTGGTCCAACAATCCATCTAAATAGTCCTGAATAAGCTCGTAGTTGGTGTTACTGATCTCACTCATTGTTTAATTGTTTAAAGGCATCTTTTAATATTTTTCTGGCCGCAGATTTTCGGTTTGCCACTGTTTTTTCATTTATTCCAATAATTTCAGCTATTTCATAATTTTCATAACCCTGTTGATGGAGTTGCCATATTTTATAGTCCTTGCCGTCAAGATTGCTTCGTATCATCGAGTCAAGGTTATCGGTGGAATATTTTCTTTCTATTTCAGGTTCGTGATTATCCTGAAACTTGTAGTTTTCCTTTAACAGGCCTTTTCTGTTCTTCGCTTTGGTTAAATAGGTCAAACAAACATTTTTGGCAACCGTAAAAATCCAGTTTTCAAAATTTTTAATATCTTCTGGGTTGGGATATTGCAGTAGTTTAATGAGTGTATCGGATGCTGCATTCTCTGCAATTTCCAGGCTCCCAACCTTTGACAGACAAAATGCGGTCAAGCTCTTATGATAGTATGAATACAATTCCCCGAAGGCCGACTTATCACCGGCCAAATACTTGTCCCACAGTGTTTTATTCCGTTTACCGGATGTATAAGATATATGCATTGATGATGCCTATTATCTAAACATAAAGTTAATTCAACTCCACGCAATCAATATCATTTAGTTTTAAAGGTTCCCTAAACGATTCTGCACGGTTTTTGATCGATTCCGGAAGATCCTCCAGGCCCGAAATCATAGATACTGTATTAGGGACACCCTGTAATGCATCAATTTGCACTTCATAATTCTTAGAAGCCTGCTCATAACTTCTATAGAGACTGATGAGCTAATGAAATTTCCCAAAAGTATTTGCTTTCATCGGGAATTAAATCCCTTTCAATAGTCTATAGGTAAATCATCGTCAAAAACCCGGATTGTGAGAATACGATGCTTTCAAGAATGCCTTAATGTAAAATAGTCTGACATGAAAAATTTTAAACTGTTCCTGATACTTATGCTTTTGGTTTTCACAACCCAAGCACAAACGATTTACATTGCCAACAACAATCCCGGGGCGCCGGGCGGAGTGAACACATTTACAGGATCCTCCGCCCTGGCAGATGCCTTGATTGCAGCAAGTAATGGGGATATCATCTACCTGGTGCCCTCTCCTACGAACTATGGTAATCCCATGATATCCAAGCAATTGACCATATATGGTGGAGGGTTCAATCCTGACAAAGACAGTCCCGAAGTGACCCTTATTGGAACTACAAGGCTGGACATCGCCGCCTCCAATGTTACGCTCTCGGGATTAACCATAACCGGAATCGCCTACACCAACGGTAACATAAGCAATATTGTTATCGAAAAATGTGCTATCAAGCAATTTGCTAATAATGGTGGTGCCGCACAAGGAAACATATTGATACACAACAATATATTTGGTCAGAACATACCGACAAATCAATATGTGATGAATTTTGGAACGATAAGCTCGAATATTATCATTTCAAATAATATTATTTATCATAATCAAAGTAATGGTTTTGGCTTAATTAATACCTCGAATGGTACAACTGTCGAAAACAATATTTTCATTGGACCATCATCCGGAACCACGGTAAGCGCCTTTGACAATTTTAATTTTGGGACGGTTAAAAACAATATCTTCTATGGAGTACAGCCTTTGTCCTTAGGCAGTGGAATATTGACCAACAACAATTTTGAGTTTAACCTAAGTTTTGGTGCGGCCAGTAACGTATTCGCAACCACCAATGGAAATACAAGCGCTAACAATATTGAAAACGTTGATCCGCTCTTTGTAAACCTGCCGTATGGCAATTCTCATTCCTTCACTTACGACCCCAATGTCGAGGCTGGATCAATGGCCCTTGGTAATGGCGAAGGGGGTACGGACATCGGAATTTTTGGTGGAGGATCACCTTTTGATATTACCGGCACCCCTTTACCTCTAGTACAGATAGTGGATATCCCGCCTACCATTTCTCAAGGTTCAGACTTACCCGTAAACATTAAAGGTAGAGGAAATTGAATGAATCGATGTACCGTCATACTTTTTTTACTGCTCTGGTCCTTTAGGAGCTATACCCAAAGCAATTTAACACGGGCAGAATACTTTTTTGACACGGATCCGGGTTTAGGCTCAGCTTTGCCTATCGTAGGGTTTACCAGTTCAACTACGATCGATGTAACTGATTTGATAGATGTGAGCGGCCTATCTATTGGCCTGCACACAATGGGTATACGCGTAATGGATGACAACCTGGACTGGAGCATGCCTGAGTTCGTTCCGGTATTTGTAACACCTGCGAGCGCAAGTATCGTAGCCAACGTATCTGCTATCGAATATTTTTTTGACACGGATCCGGGCTTAGGCTCAGCTTTGCCTATCGTAGGGTTTACCAGTTCAACTACGATCGATGTAACTGATTTAATAGATGTTAGCGGCCTATCTATTGGCATGCACACAATGGGTATACGCGTAATGGATGACAACCTGGACTGGAGCTTACCTGAGTTCGTTCCGGTATTTGTAACACCTGCGAGCGCAAGTATCGTAGCCAACGTATCTGCTGTCGAATATTTTTTTGACGCTGATCCTGGGCTAGGGTTGGGTACCCCTATCACCTTGACTGCGACCCAAAATTTTGACATTAGTGATATGATTCCCATGGCTGGATTGTCAATTGGGCTACATACCCTTAATATCCGGATCAGGAATGAATTCAACGAATGGAGCATACCTGAAATCATCCCTGTTTTTGTAACCCAGGCAAGTGCATTGCTTGTTGAGAACATTGATGCTGTGGAATATTTTTTTGATGCGGATCCAGGTATTGGGCTTGCCAGCCCATTAACCGTTACGTCTACGCCAATTCTGGACATCGCTGATTTGATTCCAACCGCTGGATTGTCCAGTGGAATCCATTTGTTCAACATTCGAATAAGAACTACTGGTGGGGAGTGGAGCTTGGTTGAAAGTGTCCCGATACTTGTTAATCAGGACAATCTGATAACCCAGCTAGAATATTTCATCGATACTGACCCCGGTATTGGTGGAGGCACCAATATTGCGATTACGCCACCATCCGACATTATTGACCAAGATATCATTACTAGTACTGGCTCCTTAGCTGTCGGTAATCATACTTTTAATGTGAGGCTTGGCACTGCTGATATTTGGGGACAAACTGAAAGCGTAGGTTTCAATATTTGTACTGGAGCGCTTCCGAATTTTACCGCTCCGAATACCTGCCTGGGTGATGCTACAAATTTCACTGATACTTCTACCGGAGTACTGGCTGGTGACTTATATTTCTGGGATTTTGAAAATGACGGTACAACGGATAATACAACAAGCGGTAATGTATCGTTCACTTATTCTTCTCCGGGCACTTATGTTGCCGAATTACAGATCGATCAGAGCGGCTGCGAAGGTTACAAATTTGGCATAGTTGAGATTGTTGATGCTCCAACTTCTGCAGCAGGTCCTGATCAAGTTATCTGCGAAGGTGACCCAGTCATTTTATCTGGTGCAATTGGAGGAAGCGCGACTACAAGCCTATGGACCACAAGCGGCGATGGAACTTTTACTGATGACACCAATCCTGCAACCCTATATACGCCGGGAATAGGGGACGTTACCTCAGGTTCTGTGGTTCTTACCTTTACAGCTTCTGAACCTCTTTCAATATGCAACGATGTCTCCACGTCAATGACCGTATCCATTAATGGCGTAATCATTGCAGAAACCCAAAGCCTTGATGTTTCCATTGCACAACCCGTCAATATTGATGTTTTAAGCAGTGTTACCGCCAGTACCGGAGATATATTAACAACCACTATAACTCAACAGCCAACCAAAGGAACTGCCGCAATACAGCCAAATAGTACAATAGACTATATAGCTTTTGAAAACAATGTGGGGCTTGATACAATTGCCTTTGAAGTCTGCAACCAATGTGGCAACTGCGATAATGGCTTAGTGATTATAAATATTCTAAACGAGCCACCAACCATTACTGTTCCTTCAATCTCTACATCATCTGGCACCATTGTAACCATCGACCTACTAGGGCAATTATTCGATCTTAACGGTAATATTGATTTATCATCATTAACTATAATATCCTCACCTCAAAGTGGAGCTGTAGCCACTATAGATGCAAGTAGCCGTTTGGTAGTTGACTACACTAGCATTATGTTTTCAGGTACAGACCAACTTACTATACAGATATGTGATTTTTTGGGGGTCTGTACCAATGCGGTCATATTTATAGAGGTCCTTGATCAACCCTCTACTTCACCTCAAGTAACGATATATAACGCGGTATCTCCAAATGGAGACGGCAAACATGACTATTTGGAGCTGGAAAACATCTTAAATTACCCTTCCAATAGACTTATTATCTATGATCGGTGGGGCAATAAGGTATTTGAGGTTTCGGGCTACAACAATAGCACAATACTATTTAATGGTATGGGAAATACTAATGGTGCAGAAGAGCTGCCCGCAGGAACGTATTATTATTTATTGGAGCTTGGTGAAGGGACAAGACTTGAGGGTTTCTTCCTTCTAAAAACGTAACGCTAAAGATATGAAGTCAAAACTAATTTGGTTTACATTCACAGCATTCATTCATTCTATTTCTGTTGCCCAACAGGACCCGCAAGTGTCTCAGTATAACCTGAATTCATCCATGATCAATCCTGCTTACTCAGGATTACACAATCGACTAAAAATCAATACAAATTTTAGAAGGCAATGGAATGGCCTTCCTGGCAACCCAAAAACCGACCTTTTAACGATAAGCTCCTCTATTTTGGAGAACATGCTGGGTGGAGGTTTGGTAGTTTCTCAAGATGACCTTGGAGTTACAAGCTTAACCTCAGTCAATCTTGCGCTTTCCTATCAAATAGCCCTCGGTCGTAATCAAACATTTTCGTTTGGCCTTCAAGGAGGCCTCACTAGTATTCGGCATGATCAAGATGAATTAACTCTACGTTTTCTAGATGATCCTGACTTTCCTCTAATTGAACAACGAGCTTCCAGCCCCAATTTTGGAGCTGGATTGGTACTGATGGCCGATAATTACTATTTAGGTTTTTCAATACCCAGAATGCTTAATACTGCATTTGATGACGGACTTGGAAGCTCCACTGTATACAAAAGACATTATTATCTGCAAGGAGCCTTCACTCATAAGATCGCACCTAATTTTATCTTGAAACCCAATGCATTGATGAGATATGTGGACGGAAGTCCCCTCAGTTTTGATCTTGGCGTGAACATAAGATATAATCAAATATTTTGGTTCGGCCTTTTTACAAGAAACTTCAACACTCAAGGAGCCCTTTTGCAATTCATAATAAATGAAGTATATCAAATCGGGTATTCAATCGAAGTTCCCACAGCAAGCCATCTGCAGTCAAACTTTGTAACCCATGAAATTTCTATAGGACTTGACCTTGCTATTGGAAATCAAAACGTGTACTTAAGGGATTTTTAGCCTCCATTACCATTATTGCATTTAAGAAGTCAAGGTCTCAAATCTTCCAGAATGGATGGATACTGACTCGCTCGATTATGAAATATCAGAACTGGGTTATCCATTTTTCCAACTCAGGAAGTGATGAGGAGAAAAATCAGAAAATAGATATTGAGAAAAGACATAGGTCGAAAGCAAAGAATGCCAAGTGAGATCAAACAGTTAACACGTACTTAAGAATCAACGGAGTTTTAAAAAAGAAAGGCCGCCCCAACTTCTCAGGACGGCCTAGCTGTACACTAAAACCAACTAAAACAAACTAGCACAGCACAATTCTTATTTAACTAACTAAACTATAAAACCTATTACCTGAATTACAACACCTGTGCCAAAGACCTAATGTGCTTTAAATAGCTTAAAATGCCGCTATGGCCTTTCAAGTGATCTCGATTTGGGAATAATAGTCTCAGATTAGTGTAACTTTTAAAATTCAGCCGTTGTTATGTGGCAAATTCGGATGATAGGAAAATTGCATGAGCTTGAAAGAGTTTACAAGAAAGTTTGAAAAAGAGGTTGCTTCTGACAGGCTATGGAATATTATTATCGGATGGGGGGGTATTTTATTTGGACTGCTTGTGGTTGCCAAAGGCTTAATAGAGGGAGAAAATCACTACATCTTTGCGATAGTAACGGTATCCTTTGGAGCAATAGTCCTTTATCATGTGAAACACAGGTTACGTATTTCAGAACATCAAAAACTTGTAACTGACCTTGAAATTCATGCTAATCTAAACAGTCTCTTGAAGGCTCAAAACGTCGGGCTATTGGAACGCTACGATAATTACTTTAAACTTTTTGTAAAACCCAAAGGTCTTAGCGCTTGGCATGAGGTGCATATTTTAGTTGAAAAATCAAATATCTATATTAACGCGAGACAAATTTTCGCGACACTAGTGGATGGGAATTCCTCTAAAAATGTTGAAAGTAAACTTATATATCGGTTAAACAGAGTCTCTAAAATCGAATAGTACATACACCAAGGCGTCGACGCTGGCTACTAATTTTATATTCATTTTAGCGAAATCTTTGAATTTAAGCGAGTGTTATTTCAGTGAAATAAAGTACCGTTGAAATCTGACATAAGACAAATTAAAATGAACTTCTCATTTGACAAATCCTTAGAAATCTTAGAAAGGACACCTCGAACTTTAGAATTTTTGCTTAGCGGACTTTCTAAAGCATGGATCATGAACAACGAAGGTGAAGACACCTGGAGTCCTTACGATATACTCGGTCATTTGATATTTGGTGAAAAAACGGATTGGATCGTGCGAATCAAAATCATTTTGAGTAAATCAGGGAACAAAATTTTCCAACCTTTTGACCGATTTGCCCAAATGCACGAAAATCAAAATATACCCATCAATGATTTGATCGATGAGTTCAAATCATTAAGAGTGAATAATCTTAAAGAACTTAAATCATTAAATATCACCGAAAAAGATTTTTATCGCACCGGAGTTCATCCGGAGTTAGGAAAAGTAACTCTAAAAGAGCTGCTATCAACCTGGACAGTTCACGATCTGGGTCATATCGCACAAATTTCAAGGGTTATGGCCAAGCAATACACAAAAGAAGTTGGACCTTGGATAAATTACTTAGGCATACTGAAAAATTGATTTCCTTTTCCTAACGTCAGTTACGTCATTTATCCTTACATAGAACTCCGGCCACGGCGTCCTTAGAGACTACAAAATTCCGGGTATAATCGTCTTTAGAGATCTTAACAGTATAATCACCGAGCTTCACATCGCAGAAGTCAATGATCATTTTTCTTTTCTCCAGCTTTTCTATAGTTACCACATCGCCATTAGAGTAGACCATTTCTACTTTGGCCCCGAGCAGTGACCGATCTACTTTAAAAGTAAACAAGTTCTTCAGGTCGGACTTAACCAATTGAATTTGCGGATCGTTCTCCGCAGTAGCGAAAGTAAGAGTGGAAAAAACAATGATGAAAGTGGCGAAGTATTTCATGAGTAATAATGTCTAATGATGTCTCTCATTTCAAAGGAGATGCCAAAACCAAAATAGGCATATATGGCAAAAATAAACGCTTTTCATATATTATTAATCCCATTATAGGAATATTTATCCCATTCGTAAATGTAAGGTATTTCCTATTTTGTGAATTCTGGACCAGAAAAGAGCAGGTGAATATTCCCAAGAATAGACAGGCTGGGTTAAACGAAGTAGTTCGGTAATATGATCATTGGGATTATCTGGTTTAGACCAAGCTGTTTCTTTCCTGCATTCCTGATTAGAAAATGAAACATTTAAAAAAAATGGCCGACCTGATGTATCAGGTCGGCCAAGCTGTACATTAAAACCAACTAAACTAGCACAGCACAATTTTTTGGGGTACAAGTCAATGCATGACATCGACCTGGCCCGAATCCTATCAATCTCCTAAGGACTATTTACTGTAATTTTCGTAAAGGACTCCGGACTCGATATCATTGAATACTTTGAAAACCCTTTTGAAGTCGTCTTTCTCTACGCTTACTATATACTCCGTGTTCTGTAGATCACTAAAGTCTATAGTTCTTTTCTTCTTGGTTAGCGTACTGCTAGAAATTACGTTTCCTTCCGCATCCACTACTTGCAGCGTCGCCCCTATTAGTTCTTTGTCAATCTTAAAAGTCAAAATGTTTTGATTTTGGTATTCGGAACGCATGAGCTCCACGGATGGATTGTTATTCGCCAACGCCGTACCTACCATGAGAGAAAGAATAAATGTCAAAGATTTCATAACTAGTGTATTTGAGTATGCCAGTTCATTTACAAACCGAATACCAAAAGGCTAATCAGCCTTAATTAACACAATTAGGCGATTTCGTATTTTATATGATCCCATATCGGGACTAATTTTTAGTTACGGGACTGTAACTTAAATTTCTAGGTGTTCAGAAGGGTCCCAGAACACCTTACCGAAATTGACTACTTTGTCATTCTTAACCGTAATACCTTCAGCTTCTAACAACTCCTGCATCAACGTAGGTGTAGCAAAATGATGCTTGCCTGTCAATACACCCACACGGTTTACCACCCGATGAGCAGGTATGTTTTCTTCCGGAATACTGGCATTCATGGCCCAACCCACCATGCGCGAACTACCTTTAGCCCCAAGGTACTGCGCAATAGCTCCATAACTAGTCACCCTACCCTTCGGTATCAGCTTAGCTACATCAAATACGTTTTGAAAAAAGGAATATTTATCAAAGGCCATAGTCAGTGAAATAAAATATGTAATATGAGAAGTGAGACTAGGAGCTCGTAACTATAAAATCTCAGCTTTTTATCCGGAAAACTTGTTACTTCAAAAGTATTTGAAAACCTTGAGCTAAATGAAAAAGTCATAATATCTTATTAGGGCACTTCACTGCCCTTTGCCGCTGACCATAGCTTGTACCAATCTTCTCGGGAAAGGCTTATTCTCAGTGCGTCCCTAGCCATCTTAATTCTGTCCAGATTACTGGTACCCAATACCGGAAGGATTCCAGAAGGATGCTTCAGTATCCACGCATAAAGCAGCTGATCTAACTGACATGAATATTTCTCGCATAATTGGTTACCCAGATTCTGAATCCTGCCTATAGATTCATCTTTTGATTTTTGAAAAAGAGTTCCTCCTCCTAACGGCGACCAAGCCATCGGAGCTATACCCAGGCCCAGGCACTGATCGAGTGTACCATCATCAAATGCCGAACGATTTAACAGAGACACTTCAACCTGATTGGTGACTAACGGATACTTGCTATTGAGCAGGTGAAATTGGCTCGTAGAAAAATTTGATACTCCAAAACTTAACACCTTACCGGCCTTCCTTAGCTGTTCGAAAACATCGGCAACTTCATTCGGATCCATCAAATAATCGGGGCGGTGTAGTAGCAGTACATCCAGGTAATCTGTACTCAAGGCTTTGAGCGAATTATCAACCGACGTTGTAATATGGGCCGCCCCAAGGTCATACGATTTAACCTTATGATTCGGCCGATTAGTACTTAGCATTTTAATACCGCACTTAGTAATGATTCTCATCTCCTTGCGAAAGCCTGGCTCTTTTTTCAGGACTGCACCAAAATCAGCTTCTGTCGTGTAGTCACCGTAAATATCGGCATGATCAAACGTATTTAGACCCAGATCAATGCATACTTTAATAAAGTACTCGTAAGCTTTTGTATCAAAACCTACCCCCCAGGAACCCAGACGCATGACCCCTATAATTAAAGGAGAAAAATCCATCAATTAATTTTTTCAATTTACAACTTACCTATTGTTCATTTAACCGCTAATATTGCAGCTGAAAGAGTAGATGAATCGTTTACAGCTGTTTATCAATACCTTTGCACTTAGAATACCTTAAAAATTAACATAAGCATGTTCAAAAGCAACACACAAGACGATAAAGTGCCTCAGGATGCACTCAACTCCAACAATATTATCGGAAAAGGAAGTACTTTCTCCGGAAACATTCAAACATATGGAAACATCCGAGTAGAAGGCAGAATAATAGGTGATGTAGTTTCAAAATCGAAAGTAGCCATAGGGCCTTCGGCTGTTATTGATGGTAAAGTATTGGCTCAGGTTGCCGAAGTTGAAGGAGAGGTGAAAGGATCTATAGAAGTTACGGATATTCTTACCTTAAAGCCTAGCTGCAAAATACTAGGTGATATTGTCACCAATAAATTGATCGTGGAATCTGGCGCCAAATTCGAAGGTAAATGTAAAATGGGCCAAGGCCTGAGCAAGATTGAATTGAATCCCACCAGTTCCACAAAAGAGTCTCCTATAAAAAAGGCCATTTAGAAAACAACCCCAACCTTGAAAAAAAGAGCTGATCGTAATGATTGGCTTTTTTTATTTTATTGACAATCGTCCAGCCGCTCTACTTCTAATATCTTTGGTGTTCGCTACCTTTATCCAATATGGAAGAAAGTACCGAGCTACAGATAAAAAAAGCGTTAAGGCATCTAAATAAGGATCTGGTTTCAGAGATCATTCAACTAAGCGCTGTTCAGGAATTTTCCTCAGATATTACACTTCTTAGGGAGGGACAATATGTAAAAGTCATACCTGTCGTCCTGGAAGGGCTCATTAAAGTGTTCTCAAGTTTTGAGGAAAAAGAATTACTCCTTTATTACATCCGTCCTGGCGAGAGTTGCATTATGTCTTTTGCTGCCAGTCTTAAAAACGATCCAAGTACAGTTTTGGCCAAAACCGAGGAACCCTCAAAAGTATTGCTCCTACCGACTAATCTTGTAGCTCAATGGACCCATAAATTTTCAGACCTCAATAGCCTGTTTTTTCAGCAGTATAACCTGCGTTATGTAGAATTACTGAATACCATCAATCACCTGCTTTTTAATAAGATGGATACCCGAGTCTATGACTTCTTGGAAAAGCGCATAGCATTAACGGGTAATAACCCCATCAAAATCTCGCATCGGGAAATTGCAAATGAGCTCGGAACTGCGAGGGAAGTGGTAAGCCGGGTACTTAAAAAACTGGAAGTCGAAGGGCAATTAAAGCAAGTACCCACTGGCATTCATCTGCTGTAGTTGTGACTGTAGTCACTGCTTAAGATTAGTTCACCTCCTAGTTTTGATACTAAATGATGAATAAAGTATTCAAACTGTTACTGGTATGTGCTTTATGTGCTGGAGTCGTAACTAGCGTGGTACTTCTCATCAAGAACTTGTCAATATAAAAAACAACTATCATGAAAAAGAATATGGGATCAGCAGATAAGATTGTCAGAGTGATAATTGCTGCGGTAATTTCAGTACTGTTTCTAACCAACGTCATTTCCGGAACACTCGGTATTGTACTCCTGGCACTGGCAGGAATTTTTGTTCTAACCAGCATGGTTAGCTTCTGTCCGCTTTATGCTCCATTTGGGCTTTCAACCTGTAAAGTCGAATCTCAGGAAAAATAATCTGAAGAAAAAATCTGAATTTGACGAGCTGACGATAAATCGGCTTTTTATTTGGAGGAGCTCGATATGAGGAGAATAAAGAAAGAACTACTCCGATGAGAGCTCTACAATACACTCTTCGAATTTCTCGATGAAGGCACTATGGTATTGGCCAGTGGCGGGGCCGTTGAAATAACTGAACTCATACCGAATAAAGCCGTGCTTATCAACCAGTATAAGTGTAGGGAACGCGTTAATCTTTTCTATGTGTGGTAAAGCAAGTGCCGCTTGTCCTTTACTAAGCTCGCCACCCAAACTCACCCGATAGGGTAAATCCATGCTAGACTTATAATCGGAAATACGTTTATTCCCATAAGTCGTTGAAAAATTAGGCTCAAACGTAACCGCTAGTATGTCTACAGCCTCCGGCTTGGTCACATACCAATCTCTTAAAAACAGGGTTTGATCCATGCTATTGGGACACCACGTTCCAAAAAGCTGTAGTACCAGTACTTTATTGAAGTAGTCGTCCTCCTCAATTTTTACCTCTGGGTCTCCAGCCGAAAGAATGTCATAGAACGGCCGATTCCCTGAAGGTACTTTCTTAAAGGCGATGGGTATTGAAGCGGTCTCACTTTTTACTCCCGATACCGCTTCAGAATATTTGTTATCTAAAACTAACTCACCTGAGATCGTATTCTGATCAAAAGTCCCTTTGAATAAAAAGGCATGGGCGCCGTCAAAGGATGACATAAATATGGAGTCATCGGACAAAACCCCCTCAAAATACCGAAGGTCACTGACCTCCGTTAAAAATGTTCCGGTTATCGATCCATCTTCGCTGGTAAATATACCTACCGCCGGATAAGCAATGCTTGAAGGAGGCTTGATCTCCAATTTCCAACTGCCAGAAATTTTCTTTAAGCCTTTTTTAGTACTTCGTTCAAAACGTGGTGCACCATACTGAGCTTTGAACGGTATTCCCCTGGTGCGATACCCTTTCCGCCAAAATCCCTCCATCTGATGCTGATCTACCTTAGCTTTAAGCCATGCATCAAAGGGCTTCAATGGAATAATGATCGAATCCCCTTCGATTGTCGAATTATCGATTTTGATCGTTTCGTCTCCATTCTCTATCATAATGATTAGTCGCTCTTCCTCCCTTTCTACTTTAAACTCAAAGGGAACCTCTTCGTCCTGGTATTCAATGATACCTCGCCATTGACCTGGCTCCGGGAATTGAGCCTTTAGGCTCGCCCCGGAGAATGCCAATATACACACCATTAAAATCTGCTTCATAGCTTCAAAGCTAATTCATCCGGCGCATATCACCGCCAACTAGTTTCTCATCCTCTTACGACTATCAATTATTTATTTTACAAGTTCAATAGAAATAATATATTTGTTTTACAAATTCAATAGATATGGGAAGAACGACCTTCTTAGGTGAGTTTGAAGAGCTCATCCTTACTATGGTACTCATCCTCGAAGATGATGCCTACGGAAATACTGTTGTCAAGGCCATTAAGGGCCATCAAAACCGGGAGGTTAATCTCAGCTCAGTACATATCACGATGTATCGGCTCGAAGAAAAAGGTTTTCTGAAATCGTATATGGCCGGAGCTACACGGAAAAGGGGTGGCCGTAAAAAGCGATACTTTAAGGTGACCAACGCCGGTTTGGCCTTACTTCGGGAAATGAAAAACTCACGCATTAGTCTTTGGAAGTTAACCCCACAGCTCAATTTTAACTTATGAGGCGAGCCAGGCCACCCCAATTATTTGTATGCTTTTTTAAGTGGTATTGCCGATCCGGACTTAGAGAAACTATCCTTGGAGACCTTGAAGAACAGTTCGAAGACGACCTTGAATTATATGGCAGGCGTAAAGCAAGGCGCAGGTTTGCCTGGACCGTTATCCGCTTCTTCCGGCCAGGAATCATTAAAACATATAGCACAACTCAAAATAATAACACCAGCGGTATGATCGAAAGCGACTTTAAAACAACACTCCGAATTATCAAAAAGGAAAAACTCTATACGGGTATCAATGTACTAGGACTTACTTCAGGTTTTTCCATAGCCCTTCTTATCCTTTCCTACGTTTATTTTGAATTCAGTTACGAAGATTATAACCTGAAAGCCCGCAGAATGGCCCGGATCACTATTGATTACCTGGATGGCGAAACGTTAATAGATCAGGATTGTGAGAGCTACCACCTCCTTGGTCCTATGATGAAAGAAGAATTCCCTGAGGTAGTAGAGTATGTTCGAGCTTACGGGATGGACGATGCAGTATTACGAATCGAAGAAGAAAGCTTTAGGGCAGCCCGTGTATACGCTGTAGACCAGAATTTTTTTGAACTGTTCAATTATCCTCTTATAAAAGGAAATAGTCAAACCGCCTTAACCAAATCCTTAGAAGTAGTACTGACCGAATCAGCGGCTATGAAGTATTTTGGCACACTGGATGTATTGGGAGAAACCCCCTGGGTCTCGGTGGCAGGCCGTGAAATGAAAGTTGTGGGTGTGGTAAAAGATAGTCCGGCCAATACTCATTTGAAATTTGACCTGCTTATGTCTTACAGTACGATGCAGAACACACTCGACCAGCGAAATAGTCCATGGGACAGTAACGACACATATACTTACTTGTTACTCAACGACGCAGCTCTAATGCCTCAACTGGAAGCATCGGTTGATCGACTTTCAAAACGCCTGATTGAGAACGAAACCATCGAAAACGAACGTATTATTGCCCAAAACATCAAGGATATACACCTTCATTCACATAAATCCTTTGAAGCCGAACCCAACGGCAGTGCAACTATCGTTTTCTTTCTCTTCGCTGTGGCCATGCTCGTTATAGTTATAGCCATTGTCAATTACATTAATTTGGCTACTGCTAAATCTTTCGACAGGGCCAAAGAAGTAGGAATAAGAAAGGTAATTGGTTCCTCAAAAGCCCAGCTTAGATCGCGATTTTATATTGAATCCATTACCATTAATTTGATCTCTGCGAGCCTTGCCCTGGCGGTCATACTATTAGTCAAAGAGCCATTTAAACACATCAGCGGTCTTCCGGAATCATTTGATTTTATGAACTATCCCATTTTCTGGGTTGTATTTGCATCTTTGATCATTTTTAGCGCCTTTTTTGCCGGTAGTTTCCCGGCCTTTATACTTTCTTCATTTAAACCTATATCGGTGTTGAAAGGGAAATTCTCGCACTCTTCAAAAGGTACCATCATGCGTAAGACGCTGGTTGTATTTCAATTTGCCATTGCCATATTCCTGCTCATCCAAACCCTGGTGTCTAACCAGCAACTGGATTACATGCAGGAAAAAGATTTAGGTTTAAATGCCGAGCAGGTAGTGGTAGTATCGGCACCCGCTACCCGTAGCGAAATCACACGTTTTGAATCGTTCAGAAACGAACTTTTAGCCAGTAACTCATTCAAAGAGGTCGCTTTTTCGAATACCGTACCCGGCTTACCCACAAATAGTATGGGGAGTACCACGGGAGTTAAGCTAGTTACAGGTGATGACCATAACTTCAATTTCTACTTCTACTTTATGAACAGGTATTTTATTCCAACGATGGAATTCAATCTTTTAGCAGGAGAAAACTTCAAAAAGAATATTGAAGGCCAACCTGTGATCGTCAATGAGGCTGCCATGGAATTATGGGGCATACACGATCCTCAAGAGGCTATTAATAAAAAGCTTCATTTTTGGAATAGTGATAAAACCATCATTGGCGTTCTCGAAAACTTTCATCAAACCGGGGTCAAGTCTGATCATATCCCTACCATTTTCATGCACTCCACTGTATTTGGTAGCTATATCAGTGTAAGAGTTACCCCGGAGAACATAGATCGAAAACTTATTGAACTTGAAGAAACCTATAGAGCCACCTTTCAGAGTCCCTTTGAGTTCTTTTTTCTTGATCAGAAATTTGACAGTCATTTTAGATCTGAACGGCAGTTTCAAACTATATTTACCATTCTCAGTGCCTTTGCTCTTCTTATCACCTGTCTCGGCTTGTTTGGACTTGCATCATATACTATTGTTAAACGTAAAAAAGAAATTGGCATCAGAAAAGTATTGGGTGCCTCTATCAACCAGATCATAACACTTCTATCCAAGGACTTTATCTTACTCATCGCTATTGCAGGAGTTATTTCATTACCCTTCACCTATTTCATTGTAAGGAAATGGCTGGATAGCTATGCCTATAGAATCGATGCTTCCCCCTGGCTATTTGTGATTCCGGCCGCCTTTGTGCTTTTGATCGCTTTCCTCACTGTGTTCTTCAGAACCTATCATTTCTCAAATGCAAACCCGGTTTTATCATTAAAGGAAGACTAGCGAATTAGATCATCGTAAGGCGGATTAGCATTCGTGCAACAATACTAGGTTTATGACCTTTATAACTGGTTAATCGTTCAAATTTTCCGGCTTCTCGGCACCTACCCATAGCTTAAACAGTCCGAAAAGACTAAAAGTATTGCTAACTTTAGTGGTTAAAGAATTTTAGAAAACTTTAAAAAATTATGAGTAATCGACCCGATAAACCAAGTAATCATTCAAGAAGGAAATTTGTCCAGCAGTCTGCCGCCACCTTTGCTGGAATAAGCATCCTCCCCAGCCATGTGATATCAGGGCTAGGTCATACCGCTCCGAGTGATAAGCTCAATATTGCTGGTATTGGCGTTGGAGGCATGGGATTTGCTAATCTTAAAAACCTCA
>JBCCOE010000025.1:0-49615 GCA_039025475.1 Bacteroidota bacterium
GTTCTTGATGGGTCGCTACTTCAACCCACGACGGGAGGAACGTATTTTCATGTTTCTAGACCTCCGTTCATCCACTACTATAGCAGAAGAGATGGGAGAAGAGCGTTATTTTTCGTTTTTGAAAGACGTCTTTGAGGTTGCAACTCCAGCCATCTTGCGCAACGAGGGTGAAATCTATCAATATGTGGGGGATGAAATCGTGATTAGCTGGGAAATAGATAGAGGAAAGCGAGATGCTCACTGCATTCACTGTTTTTTTGATATTCAGGAGGCATTGAACCAAAAACGGCAGTATTTTCTCGATACGTACGGAAAGCACCCTGAGTTTAAAGCTGGCATTCACTATGGGCACGTAATGGCAGGTGAAATCGGTATTGTGAAAAGAGAAATTGCTTTTTCGGGAGATGTACTCAACACTGCGGCCAGAATTCAATCCAAATGCAACGACTTAGGAGTAAACATCCTGACGTCAAAAGCCATCATCGATTTACTTGGACCGGATGAACAGTTTAAGCCAGAAGAAGTTGGTACAATTGAGCTTAGAGGTAAAAAGGAAACCGTGACATTGTTTACGGTTTGAGGGCAGCAAAGCCCTGCCTTTTGGCCTTAAGCTTGAGCATCTTCTTTTCATAGATGCTGCACCTAAATGTAGGTTATTCCAAGGATCATCTTCAAAAATGGTCTTGACTTCGTTCTATGTAAAATTTGATTAGACGTTGAAAAAATCTGCTTAAATATAAATACTAACTATTTTTCATCAATTTTCTAAAGCCTGGAGTACGACTATTAGAAGAGTAAAATACTGATGAATCCTTCAATTCGATTTTAAGTCTATTCTTAATATGGGTAGAAAACCTTTGTACATAAAGGCGATTAACGATTACGCCCCTATTTATTTGATAAAATAGGTTCTCTCCTAATTCCTGTGATATCGTTTTCAGCGTGAGGTCAATGATATGCTGTTTACCATCCACATCCTTTGACAAAACAAAGTCTCCCTGAGATTGGAAAAAAATTACATTGCCACTGGATAACATATAGTGTTCATTGCCGCGTTTAATAGTGAACACTGCATCTTTAACTTTTCTATTCGCCTCTTTAGGTAAAGAAGTGCCATTATTTTGACTTGAAAAGGTGTCGACCTTAACTTCTGTAAGACCATCAATAAAAACCCAATCTACCAATAGCCTGTAGAACAAAGACCAAAACAACATATTGAAGGTAATAAAGTTCAATTCTCCAAAGAGCAAACTACTATTATTCGTAAGGTGTCGTAGGAAGGATGCATACGATATTGACCCGTCAATTAAGGAAAAAATTATGGACCTAATAGATTCCGGGATTACTAGGAAAGCAAACAGAATCCCAATATACCGATACCATGATTTCAGATTGAAAAATTTAGGCACCAACCAAAAAGCATTTATCAAAAAAACAAATGGGAACGTAATAGCCAAATTAGGCGGCACCGATGTAGGGAAAATACTTTCCGAAGTCCAATCGACAATCCAGTCTACATTAATGGTCAAAAAATAAATCGTCCAAACCATCAACTGAAAGACTACTTCGAGACGACCTTTACTCAAAGCAGATTGAGGGACCAAAACGATGCTCATATTGCTGTTAAGACGATAAACTATACAACTTGTTACAGAATAACCCAATTCAACCTTAAAAAAAACCTCGTTCAAAGAATTGGCGAAATCCCATTGTTACAGATGAGTAATTCTTCCGTGTAACAGGTATGAAAAAAGTAATTCTCAAAGGTCTTTTTGCGTTGGGTCTTTCCTTGATTTCCCTTCAGCGAGACATGGTGAATGATTAAAATGGTCATTAAAGAAGAAATTTGCCAATGGTCTAAACGCAAAATGGAACAAACAATAATGAAAGAACCAAGTGAGAAAATATTAACCCAAAATGAAGTCGAGTTGATCCAATCTGAATTTTTTAAAGACTGTACAAAGCGCTAATCATGTTAGAAATTGAACGACTTAGCAAGACTTATCGTAACGGTACCAGAGCCCTTGATGATGTCAACATCGTCATCAAGAAGGGGATGTTTGGGCTGCTTGGCCCCAATGGGGCGGGTAAATCCACACTTATGCGCATTATCGCCACCCTACAAATGCCAAGTTCTGGAATGGTTAGGTTCAATGGAAGTTCAATACTTGACAAACCTTACGATCTTAGAAAGGCCCTAGGTTACCTACCTCAATCTTTTGGTGTGTACCCAAATGTTTCGGCAGAAAGATTACTGGATTACTTTGCTGCACTCAAGGGTATCATGTCTACCAAAGAACGTCGGATACTTATAGAAAAGGTGTTGTTCACTACCAATTTGCTGGATGTTAGAAAGAAAAGTGTAAGTGGATATTCCGGGGGAATGAAACAGCGGTTTGGCATTGCACAACTTTTGCTCAACGACCCCCAACTTATAATAGTTGATGAACCGACGGCTGGTCTTGATCCGGTTGAAAGAAATCGTTTTTTGAATTTACTACGGGAAATTGGTGCTGAAAACACGGTTATCTTCTCTACCCATATCGTAGAGGATATGAAAGATCTCTGCACGGATATTGGAATCATCGAAGGAGGTATACTAAAGAAACACGCTACTCCTAAAGAATTATTGAATGCTCTTAAGGGCAAGATTTGGAATAGGAATTTCAAACAAGAACAGCAAAATATCAATGAAACTGTCAAGGGAAGTTTGATTTCAACAGGTTTGACCAGCACTAACGATAGGTATCTTAGAGTATTCTCCAAAATTCATCCTGGCAACGGGTACAATCCTGTAGCACCCACACTAGAGGACGTATATTTTCTATCCTTGGATGTAAACAAAGTACAAGTATGAAATTCAGCAGCAGACAATTTGGCATTGTATTCAGATACGAGCTTAATAGTTTGTTGACCAATCCAATGGTGTACGTTTATTTTTTTTCACTGGCCAGCATCGCGTTTATTGGGTTTCTGAGCAATGCCGGCGTCTTTGCAGAAGGTTCATCCATTAACAATAATCCCGAATTGGTCAATTCACCCTTTGCGATTGGCAAAACGGTTCAGAGCTTAAACAAACTTATCATCTTTTTGGTACCGGCAGTTATAGGTTATATTGCCTTCTCCGATTTTAAAGAGGGTACCCATTCGATTTTGTACTCGTTTCCTGTTAACAAATGGGAATTGTACCTGGCAAAATATACTGCAGGTACAATAGTTGCCTTAATAATAGCTATACTCGTTCATCTCATATTGGTTCTCGCCGAAATTTTAGTAGCGCCCTATGTAGATATTATGAGCCCTTTGAATGTCAATGGGCACCTATCCTCTTTTGTCTTTTTTACAGCACCCAATATAGTGTTTATGGGTATGCTTGTTTTTACGGGAGTACTCCTTTTTAGAAATCGGTATATAGGTTTCTTAATGGTTGTTCTCTTTTTCCTGCTACAAAATACTTCTCAGGCAATTTTTGGAGGGCATGATTTTTTGGTAGCCCTCTTTGACCCTTTTGCGGAAAATTCACTGCTTCTTGAAACAAAACTTTGGTCGCGTACTGAAAGAGATATCCTTCCCATTCCATTTAACGATCATATTATCCACAATCGCTTATTTTGGACGTTTTTGGGCGTGTCTGTTTTTGTTTTGGGCCTTTACAAGGTGAAACTCTTCCAATTTTCGAGTATAGGGAAAATAAGGTATCTAAGATTTCAAAGATCTTATAGCGCTTCAAACCTTGCCACTGAACGTGATGTGGGATCATTTAAAGCTCACACCGACTTTTCTGCCTTTAGCACCCTTAAGACCTCATTATACTTAACGAAGATGTATATATCATCACTACTAAAGAGTTGGATATTTTACATCATGATGCTGTCAGGGCTGGCCACGGTCTACTTCCTTATTAAAAAAGTTACCTATGCCGATGACATCGCCATTCTTCCGGTTACGGGAGTTGTATTTACCATCCCGGCATTTTTCTTTGGCCTGATCGTCATGTTGCTTACATTTTTATATGCCGGTATTCTTATCAATAAGGAAACCAATGCAAAAATGGATGCGTTAGCTGATGCCACCCCAGTAAAAGATGAAATGGTTCTACTGGCCAAGTTCTTGACACTCGTCAGTATGCAGTTCATCCTATTGACCGTAATGTTGGTGGCCTGTGTGACAGTGCAGTGGCAACAAGGCTTTTATGACACCAATTGGGGGGACCTGCTTATAGGCATCTACGTGGTACAATTTACGGGACTGTTCATATGGGCCGGCGTCTCCTTATTTGTACATTCCGTATCCCCTAATTTTTATCTGGGCATCTTCATTCTGGTTTTGGGATGGTTGGGAGTCAGCGGGTTAGAACAATTCGGTGTTGAGGAAAAGCTCATACTTTTCAATTTCTCCGAACCCATGCAATTTTCTGAACTGTCAAAATATGGGGGCGCGCTAAGAGGTTTTTTATGGCTCAAAGCCTATTGGGTTCTATTCTCAATATCAGCTTTGGCCCTCGCTTTGGTATTCTGGCGAAGGGGATATAACGAAAGTTACCGGGATAGGATAAAAAGTAGAAGAGGAATGTTCTCCAAGCCCGTTAAATTGCTAATAACTATTTTGCTCATTGGATTATGCCCTACCGGATTTACGATCAAGAGCATTGAGTATGAATCTGCCGGAGTCACTGAAAAGGAACAAGAGCGCAGGTTCACTGCCTTCGAGGAGTACTTCTCCAAATATGCCTTATTAAAGAGGCAGCCTGATATTGCATCTGTCAATTTGAAAGTAAACCTAGTTCCCGAAACGGGGGCACTACATATTAGGGGTACTTACATTTTGCAGAATAGAAGTGGGCATCCGGTGGACACCCTTCTAATAAAGATGGGTTTTAATGAAACTACAGCATTCCAGATTCAGCGGGATTATAGGGTACTTGACCATGACGCTTACGTAAAATTCAAAGTAGTGCAATTGGAGAGTCCCCTAAAACCGAATGAAAAGTTGGTATTCAAGTTCGAGATGGACGGCGCTAAACGAACCATATTCAACAACACATCTAAGGTACTACGCAACGGTACTTTTATCAAAAATGACATCTTACCGAGATTTGGGTACTTCTTGGGCCCTGGCGAAGAAATGCCTGATAATTCACAAGTTGGAGAACAAAGTTATTATGGTTCCGGTAACCTCCCAATTGATTTTGAGGCGGTCATTTCCACTTCCAATGATCAAACCGTAACTGCTCCGGGAAGTTTGATGAGAGCATGGAATCGTGATGGTAGAAATTATTTTCATTTCAAGAGCAAGGTGCCGATAAGAAACTCGTATGGGTTTAGTTCTTGTCGTTACCAAAGCGATGTTCAGCATAGAGACTCTATAAGGGTGGACATTCTCTATCACAAAAAGCATGACTATAATGTTGGCGCATTGGGAAAAGGGGTGTTGGCTTCCAAGAGATTCAATACCAAGTATTTTTCACCATATCCCTTTGAAGATATTAGGGTTTCAGAGTTTCCCATGAGCATGGGTACATATGCAACTGCGTTTTCAAACCAAATCCCCACTTCTGAAATACGATATGTGGCAAACAGCACCAATGGACAACTGGATTTTGCCTTTTACACCATGGCACATGAAGTGACCCATTATTGGTGGGGAGATCAGGTGAGTCCGGCGAAAGCTCTGGGTGCTTTGATGTTGACCGAGAGTATAACGGAATACATCACGCTACGAATCTTTGAAGAGGAGTTTGGCTCTGAGGAGGCCTTACGTTTTTTGAAACTGCAGCGGGAGAGATATCTAACTGGCAGAACTCGGGAAAGTGAAGTGGAACCACCTCTTATTTTGGTAAAACAGCGACAACAGTACTTAGCTTATGCCAAAGGTACCATGGCCTTAAATAGTATAGCGCATCAGCTCGGGCAGGAAAAATTCATGGATGTTCTAAAGCACTTTTATCAGAGGTATACTATGGAACACGAAAGGTATCCGACATCGCTCGATTTTGTCGGGCTACTAAAAGAACACACCCCTGATTCCCTGCAATATGTCATCAAGGACCAATTTGAAACCGTCACCTTTTATGACAGTCAGATCAAATCGGTACGCCCAAAGGGAAATGGCACCTTGCAGTTGGTACTTGACGTTTCAAAATATCGTGAAGAAATTCCTGCTCGTAAAGTACCACTTCGTGAATGGATCGAAATTGGATTTTATAAGGACGAAACACTCCTGGGCATCAAAAAATATTTGGTTCATGAAAGGCGTTCAAAAATAGACCTATCCCCTCCCAAAGGCACTACAAAGATTGTACTTGACCCCAAGCTATTGACCATAGATAAAAATTTAGAAGATAATGAATATTTGCTGAAAGACAATTGGCCTTTCTAGTAATGCAGAACGCAATGAAATGATGAACATGAAAGCATATCCTTTTACCTTAATGGTGGTTCTATTAACCGTATCAACGGGCGCTACCCAAAAATTGCATCTCGATAGGATTAAACAATTTGGTCAGGAAATTACCCAGATTTCCAAGATTGATCTTATCAATGGCTTGGGAATAACACTACTGACAAAGGGTAGTATCTTATTTTCCAAAGGATACGGATATGCGAACAGGGATAAAGAGATTGATGGTAAAGATCTAAACCTTCCATTGATTAAAGCCCAAAGTGAGGAGTTTCATACCCCTGAAGATAAAGTATCGATGAAGGGCTATCTCAAGAATTTTTTATCCCCGCAAGGAGATTGGTATTCTAAAAAGAACTTTCTAAGGAAAAGGCCCGCCATTATTGGGGAAATAGTCTTCAAATACAACGATGAGTGCCACATGACGGACTTGTTCCATTTTGTACAAAACGATTCTTTCAAAAAGGACAGTCTGACCATTGTTTCTGGCGCCACCTTCGATGTTGGACTTGCCTATTAATGCAAACAAGACATCGAATTACTATCAATAAGACTTCTTTGAAAAGAAATTAACATGTAAACCATGAAAAATAATCGTTTGATTTCAATATCACTTATCATTTGTTGGTGCCTAAATACAAGTTGCCAAACAAAATGGAGGGGAAAAAAAATTCTTCTCCCTGAAATTAGCAAGCAAATCATCCAAATGGGAAAAAATGATCAAAAGTATAGAATGAAATGGATGGAATTAAATACTAAGGGCGAGCAGGATACTGAAAAGTATAGGAAGGTTACTAGAAAGCTAATTGAGATCGACAGAAGCAACACCGCGAGAATGGAAGAGATAATAGATGAACATGGCTGGCCGACATATGCAAAAGTGGGAGAGGAAGCGAGTAATATTGCTTGGTTGATTGTACAGCATGCCGATAGAAATCCGTTTTTTCAAGAAAAAAGCCTACTCCTTTTAGGAAATGAAGTGGATAAAGGACAAATAAACCCCAGTAACTACGCCTATTTGTACGATAGGGTACAAATAGCCCGTGGAGAAAGACAACGTTATGGAACTCAGAGCACCACCAATCATAACGTTAATTCCAAAACGGCAGGCTTTCAGCCAATAGAAGATGAGTCCAACGTTCAAAAACGTAGAGACGCAATGAACATACCACAGCACATAGAACATTACGCGCTATCCCTAAACTTTCATTATAGTATCCCTTCTAAAATGGAAGCATTGGAAAATGAAAAAAAGTTGAAGAAGTTTTATGAACGAAATGTCAAAAAGGCCAGGGAAGCCAACCTAAATGGGGACTATGAGGCAGCGGTAAATTTTTATAGGCGTGCCCTATCATGCTATGGCCACATTAGCTCAGAAGATTTTGTGGAAGCGGCGAGGGCCATGTCCTTATCAAAGGACAAAGAAGTGGGACTGGCAACGTTTTATTTACTAAATGCGGCTTTCAAAGGATATGAGGGTATTGGAAAAATAGATTCCAATCCTGATTTTCAATTTTTGAAAGAAGAAAACCTGGATTTCTGGGAATATGATTTGATGCGGATAATTAAAAAATATGATGGAAGCGACAACTAATTTTGAAATTAAAGACCTTATGCTTCATTGGCCTAGCCCTTTACAAATCTCTTTTCCAATTTTCTTATTGCTCTACTTTTGATCTCTGTTTCAATAGAAAAAAGATCATTTATCCGAGGTCATGACCATTCAGGTATTGTTCCATTTTTCTGGCTATCGGAATTTTAAAAACTTTTATAACAGCTATTTACATCATCATTTACGTTCATTCTTTCCCCATACGGTCAGCTACAACCGAATGGGGAGTTGAAAAGGGATGGCCTGGTACCCTTGGCGATCCATTTGAACTTCATGGCTTCTTAGCACGCCATTGCGGGTCTGTCACAATCGACGTATCCATAACCCAAGGTATTCGAGGGTTTAGCCATCAGGGGACATTGTTCTATAGGATGGTTCTATTGGTTCAAATTATTTATCATTATTTCTGAACCGGTGAAATAACTTTTTACATGCGCCTTAACCCTTCCAAAGTAATTTTCTCCTACAACCACGAGCTAAGCCAAGTCGGTTCCGTTACATTTTGACCACAATAGCTGTCAACCATTTCTCTTTGAGAATTGATTCCGGTAGTCAAGATATTCATTGACTCAAATGAATTTTCGTGTCGCACTCTTAATGACTTAAACAAGAAATCAAGAAAAAAACACAACTACTTTATGTTGAATAATTTTTTACTTACGCCTTAGTCCTGTACGCATGATGCACACTCGCATTGATCTCATAACCCACCAGTAATACGATAGTAAGTATAAACTGCCAGATCATTAAGGCAATCAATACCCCAATAGAGCCGTAGAGCTTGTTATAACTGGCAAAGTTGGCTACGTAATAAGAGAACCCGTAAGAGACGGCAAGGCATAAAATCGTCGAGATCAACGAACCTATGGAGAAGAAGCGCCAGTTGTAATGTACCGAAGGGCCAAAATAATAGATAAAAGAAATGGCCAAAAAGAACACGATGAAAATAACCAGGAACCGCACGATGAAAAACAGATAGTAAACATAGTTTTCAATGTTGACCCATTCTATTTGACTCACAAAGTCAATTACAAAATTCCCGATCACTAACAAGATGATGGCCAGAATAAGCACCAGCGCTAACATAAAGGTCAGCCCAGTGGCTACCAGTCGCATCTTGAAGAATCCCCTTTTCTCAATAGTTTTGTAGCAGGCGTTAAAGGCTTTCATGAGCGAAAGCATACCGTTAGTGGCCAGAAAAAGTGAGAAGACGGCGCCAAAGGTCAAAAGACCTCCGCGTTGATTACTCACTATATCCTCAATGGTGTTGTTAGCCACCTCAAACATATTCTGCGGCATAAACTCACCTATAAATTGTAAGATTGTGGTTCGACTAACGCTGGGTATCCACTCATGAATATATGGGGTAAGTGTAAAAAGAAAGATGATCGCCGGAAAAATGGCCAGCGTAAAATTATATGCCACGGATTCCGCACGTTCAATGATCTCATCTTTAGTGATCTTCTCGATGAATACCCGGATAATCTCATATAGGCTTAGGTCCTCATACTTCTTGAACTTGATCGCTTTTAGCAAAGCAATCAGGCTTTTGTACAACTCTGAGTTCAAAATGTAATACGTCAGCCTCTTTTTCATCCTTTAAAAATAGGGTAATAAGAGTTTCTCCATATTCTCTGGCATCGCACAAGGCCGTTTCGATTCCATATTTACAAATACCAGCAACGTCTCGCCGGTATGGATCAGACTACCCTCCTCGTTATGGATCTCATAGTGAAAAGTAATGCGCACCCCCGGTTTCTTATTAATCGACGTGGTGATAGTCAATAATTCATCATACAATGCCGGCGCAATATATTTGGAATGATTTTCCAGTACAGGCATCATAACACCACTCTCTTCAAGCTCACGATAGGTCATCCCCAACGCGCGTAAGGCCTCTACCCTGGCAGCCTCATAATACGCAGCGTAATTGCCATAGTATACATATCCCATTTGGTCCGTATCCGCATACCTTACCCGTATTTGTAGCTGGTGTTGATACATTATCTGGCGTCTAGTTTCAGACTGGCCTTACGTTGTTCAATTGTAAGTTGCCTTTGATATTTGCGGGCGTTCCTGAGGTGATCATTAATATTCGTGGCAAAATTGTGATAACCTGAAAAGTCTTCCTTGGCACACATGTACAGGTAGTTATGCTGGTCGTGATCCAGTACAGCATCAATGCTGTGAATAGTGGGCATATTGATCGGTCCAGGAGGCAGACCTCGATATTTGTAGGTATTGTAAGGTGATTCTATTTCTTTATGGACATTGAGTACACGCTTTAACCCAAAATCCCGGGAAGCAAAAACAAGCGTAGGATCAGCTTGCAAGGCAATACCGTTGTCCAATCGATTTTTATAAAGACCTGCTATAATCTTACTTTCTTCTTTCTTAATACTTTCAGCTTGCACAATGGAGGCTAATACCGATACTTCCTTGTGGTCCATTCCAAGCGCTTTGGCCTTTGTCTTCCGGTTTTCGTTCCAGAAGCGATCATATTCCTTTAGCATACGTTCTATCAGCTGCGCTCCGGTAATATCATAGTACACCTGATAAGTATTAGGAATGAACATGCCGACCACATTTTGAGCTGTAAACCCTCTTTCATTATTAGTAATAAACTGATCTAATGCTTCATTAAACTCCACAGGGGTTAGAGCAATGCCGGTGGTGATCTTTTCAGCAAGGTCCTCAATCAAGCGTATATTGTTAAAAGTAATATTCACAGGCTGTTGCTGGCCAATCCTCAACATTCGAATAGCCTCTACATTGGTCATATCCTTTTTTAACAGATAGCGACCTGGTTTTATAGAGGTATCGTAATCCATCATTCGAGCCAGGAAGCTAAATGATACCAGATCTTGCACATAGTCGTTATCGTGGAGCTTGGCCTGAAGCGATTTAAAGGTTTCGTCCGGCTCTATCAATAAGATAGCATCCTCCTTATCTACAAGAAAGTTCGCGGCATACACGATCTGGTACCCGTAAAAGGCGAACGAAGACAGTAGCATCGTAAAGACCAACAATAAAACCAGTAAAACTTTTCTATTTCCCATTTTTTAATCTTCGATCGCAAAGTTAGTCCATACGGTCAAAATAATTGAACGGTAACACAACACTAGCTCTACCACAAAAATGCTTTTTTATCTAGCTTTGAACATGCCCGCTGAGTTGATTAAATTATACGAAGAGAATCCGCAACAATCAAAAATTGAACGGATCGTCCAAGTATTAAAAAGGGGCGGCATTATCATTTACCCTACGGATACCATTTATGGTTTAGGTTGCGATCTCTTTAATCGCAAAGCCGTGGATAAAGTTTGTAGAATCAAGGGAATTAAACCCAAAAGCTTCAACTTATCCTTCATATGTAGTGATATCAGCGAGATTGCCGAGTACGTCAAACGTATAGATAACAGTACATTCAAAGTATTAAAAAAAACGTTACCGGGTCCATTTACCTTTATTATGGAATCAAGTAGCAAAGTGCCCAAAATCCTGGATACTAATAAGAAAACGGTAGGCGTTCGAATCCCAAAAAATAATATTCCATTGCAACTTGTGGAATATCTCGGCAACCCTATGGTGACTTCATCGATCAAGGATGACGATGAGATTTTAGAATATACCACAGACCCGGAGATCATCTTTGATGACCTTAAAAATGAAGTAGATATTGTGATTGACGGTGGTATCGGTGGCAATGTTCCTTCAACAGTTGTCGACTGTACTTCAGGAGAAATTGAGGTGTTACGTGAAGGCCTTGGAGATATTCATGAATTCATCTGAAACCCCGATACTCATAGAGCTCCACTATTTGCCCAACCTTGAATTTTTCACGCGGTTGGTCAACGCTAACACCACGGTATTTGAGGCGCAAGAAAATTATGTAAAACAAAGCTTTAGGAATCGATGCTACATCGCCGGTGCTAACGGTATCTTACCATTGACGGTACCTGTTGTTAAAGGCCGAAAAAAAATACGCATCAAAGAAATCCAGATCGACCACGATCAAAACTGGAGAAAAATACACTTACGAGCATTACGGTCTTCTTATGGCCGCGCTCCTTTTTTCGAGTTCTATTTCGACTATTTCGATGATGCTCTCCAAAAAAGGGAAAAGTACCTATTTGATTTTAACCTCGCTTTACTGACAGTATGTCTGCAAAGCCTTGGAGTAACAAATTCTATTTCATTATCAGAATCGTACCTTCGAGAGACTGAGGGTAATTTTTCAGACTTGCGAAATATGATCACCCCAAAATCGGACTTCACAAATCGGACTTTTTATCAGCCTATTCCTTACTCTCAGGTGTTTGGCAAAGACTTTGCTCCAAACCTGAGCGTTATTGATTTGATCATGAATGAGGGACCAAATTCCCTTACTATTTTAAACGCATCAACGCTTTAAAATGAACATTTAAAATAGGTTCATCGTTGTTTAAATCAAGAATAATTACCGTTGAGGTTGATGGTAATTCTTTTTAATAAATCAGTAGATTTACAATAGATACATTTCAATTGCTACATTATGGAAGCAAAATTTTCAAACAGGGTCAAAGAGGTCATCTCCTTAAGCAGAGAGGAAGCTCTTCGACTAGGTCATGATTATATAGGCACCGAACACTTACTGTTAGGAATGATTCGTGAAGGTGAGGGTGTGGCCGTAAGCCTATTAAAAAAGTTAGGGATTTCGCTGGACGAGTTGCGAGGCTCGGTGGAGAAAGTATCGAAAGGTACAGCTTCTCACGACGTAAAGAATTTGGCTAATATCCCATTGACCAGGCAATCAGAGAAAGTGCTGAAGATCACTTACCTGGAAGCCAAAATTTTTAAGAGTCAGCTCATTGGCACAGAACACCTACTTTTATCCATTTTAAGGGATGAAGACAATATAGCGACACAGATTTTAGAAAAATTCGATGTCAACTACGACGTGGTGAAAGAATTGCTTGAATACCAAACCGAAAATCCGATGGCATCCTCTGATACGGATGATCCAGACGAAGACTCTTCCAAATTATTTGGAAGTACGCCCGGTGGATCTGGCGGGAGTAAGGAGAAGAAAGGTTCGGAAAAATCCAGAACTCCTGTGTTGGATAATTTTGGTCGTGATCTTACCAAACTCGCTGAAGATGATAAGCTCGATCCGATCGTGGGTCGTGAAAAAGAGATCGAACGCGTCGCTCAGATTTTGAGTAGAAGGAAAAAGAACAACCCAATCCTCATTGGTGAGCCTGGTGTTGGAAAGACCGCCATAGCGGAGGGCCTAGCGTTGAGGATTGTTCAAAAGAAAGTGAGTCGCGTTCTTTTTGGGAAGCGTGTGGTTACCCTTGATCTGGCTTCGTTAGTAGCAGGTACCAAATATCGCGGTCAGTTTGAAGAGCGTATGAAAGCGGTGATGAACGAGTTGGAAAAATCCCCTGAAGTAATACTGTTTATAGATGAACTTCATACCATAGTGGGTGCTGGAGGTGCCTCAGGATCCCTGGACGCTTCAAATATGTTCAAACCTGCTTTGGCGAGAGGGGAAATCCAATGCATTGGCGCTACTACTCTAGATGAATACCGACAATACATTGAAAAAGACGGTGCGCTTGCAAGACGTTTCCAAATGGTTATGGTAGATGCTACTTCTCCCGAAGAAACCATTCAAATATTAGATAATATCAAAGAGAAGTACGAAGAGCATCATCATGTGAATTACACGGCTGAAGCTATTGATGCTTGTGTCAAGCTTTCAGATCGTTACATAAGTGACCGTTTCCTTCCGGATAAAGCTATTGACGTACTGGATGAAGCAGGTGCGCGAGTCCATATCAATAATATCCATGTACCTGATGAAATAGTGAAATTGGAAGCTGCTATCGAGGACATCAAGGAAGAGAAAAACCAAGTCGTAAAAAGTCAGAAATATGAAGAGGCGGCTCAACTAAGAGACAAAGAGAAAAAGCTCCTGGAACAACTTGAGATCGCTAAAGTAAATTGGGAAGAAGAAACAAAGAGTAGGAGATATAAAGTAGACGAGGACAATGTAGCTGATGTCATTGCCATGATGACGGGTATTCCAACGAAGCGAATCGCTCAAAAAGAGAGCAACAAGCTTTTGGGAATGAATGAAGAATTAAGCGGCAAGGTTATCGGTCAAGAGGAAGCAATAGTAAAGCTAACCAAAGCGATCCAGCGTACCAGAGTGGGGCTTAAAGATCCTAAGAAACCCATCGGTTCATTCATCTTCCTAGGTCCGACCGGTGTTGGTAAAACAGAATTAGCTAAAGTACTTTCCACATATCTTTTTGATAAAGATGATTCACTCGTGCGTATCGATATGAGTGAATACATGGAGAAATTTTCAGTGTCGAGACTCGTAGGAGCGCCTCCAGGATATGTTGGATACGAAGAAGGAGGACAGCTTACAGAGAAAGTAAGAAGAAAGCCTTACAGTGTGGTACTTCTTGACGAAATAGAAAAAGCGCATCCTGACGTGTTCAATCTATTGCTTCAGGTTCTTGACGATGGTATTTTAACCGATGGCCTTGGACGAAGGGTAGATTTTAGAAATACCATTATCATTATGACTTCTAATATTGGCGTTCGGGATTTAAAGGATTTCGGTGCAGGTATTGGATTCTCTACTAAGGCAAAACAGAGTAGCGAAGATGAGATAATGAAGTCCACGATTCAAAGCGCTTTGAAAAAGGCGTTTAGTCCTGAGTTTTTGAACAGGTTGGACGACGTGATCGTGTTTAACTCACTTCAAAGAGAGCATATCCACAAAATCATTGATATTTCTTTAAGCAAGTTATTTGAAAGAATAAATGCTCTGGGTTATAAAATAGAGCTTACTGAAAAAGCTAAGGACTTTTTATCAGAAAAAGGTTATGATCCTCAGTATGGAGCAAGACCGCTCAACCGAGCTATACAGAAGTACCTGGAAGATCCGGTAGCTGAAGAGATCCTAAAAGGTGAAGGTGATGAAGGTTCTATTATTCAGGCGGATCATGACGGCAAGAGTGAAGAGCTAACACTGAAAATGAAAAAACCCGGGAAGAAAGCCCAGAAAAAAGAAGGAGAATAGATTAAAGGCCACGTAGCAGTGGCCTTTTTTATTGACAATACTTACTAAGTAACCTTCCTTTAAGTCTAGGGCTGAGCTGTTCAGCCACCTTAAAATCTTTACACGCTTTGGCCGTCTTACCGAATTCTAAAAGCGTTTTACCTCTTCTGACAAAGACATCACTGTTTTTAGCTCCAAGCTCAATAGCCTTGTTAAAGTCTTTCAGCGCACTGCTACTTGCTCTAAGCCTTTGGTATATAATGCCACGATTAAAATAGGCTTGTTGGAAATCGTCGCTATTCTGGATGACGTAATTCATATCCTTCAGTGCTCCTCTATTGTTGCGTAGCTGAGAACGGGCTATGGCACGATTATAATGTACATTCACATGTTTCGGGCGCATTTTAAGCGCCTGATTTAAATCCGAAAGGGCTTTGTAATAATTTTGATCTTTTAGATAAACTCTTCCACGCCCATAATATGCCTCAAAGTTTCCCTTAGGTTTTAACTTTAATGCCTCCGAATAATCAATAATAGCGCCCTCTAAATAATACTCGTCTTGTTCATAGCAGCGTGCACGCCCCAAGTGTCCGGCCATAGTATTCTTTATGCTTAAACTTTTACCATAGAGACTGATAGCCTCATCGTATTTCTCTACTTCTTCCTTCGATCGCGCCAGGTTATATAGTATTTTCCAGTTTCCCCGGTCAATCTTGGAAGCCCTTTCAAAGTGATATTCAGCCTTCTCGTAGTTTTCATCCTCAAAGTACATTTCACCCAATTCGTAGTGATCTGCACACGAAATTAAGGCCAACGCCAATAAAGATGGATACAACCATGCCTTCATAACTATGAAATTAGTTATAAAAAATGGGTCTAAGACTGCTTTCTTAAGATTTCGTATAAAAGTTTTTGATCGATAAGATCCATGAACTCAGAATAATCTACCCCTTTTCTGGTCACATAATCTGCAAGCAATGTCTTAATGGTATTTCTTATTTCTGTTTTATCCCAGGGCTTGGCGATGTATCTATCTATGCCGCCCAGGTTGATAGCCTCAATAGTATCTTGATGGGTAGCTTGCCCAGTGAGTAATACTTTTCTCGTATGCGTTAGCCTGGAATCATTTTCAACCTTCTTCAGTAGTTCCACCCCGCTCATTTCCGGCATTACCTGATCCGAAATAACGACAGCAACTAAATCTCCCCTTTCATCGATATCGTCAATTAGCTCAAGTACTTCGTGACCAGAATCACATACCTCCACGTTTAGTTTCTCATCAAAGGGAGAAAGATCCTGTTCGAGCGCATTTAATACTTCTTGCTGATCATCAACACAAATTATATATAATTGATCCATACCTATACTAATTTGAAATAATTGGGATGTAGATATCGAACTGAGTGCGTCCTAAGCGACTATTTAATGCAATTTTACCATTATGTTCATTAATTATGCGCTTAGTAATAGTTAACCCCAGACCTAAACCAAACGAAAGCCCTCCTACCTTAGTCGTGAAGTTCGGTTGAAATATTTTCTCGCGTAACTCTTGCGGAATACCGGGCCCGTTGTCTATGATACTGACGATAATATAGTCTGTGTCAAATGCGGTCTTTACTTCGATCCGGGGCTGACTCGTTTCACTGTGAAGTAAACTTTCAACTGCATTTTTGACCAGGTTAATCCAAACTTGTACTAGCTCTCCAGAACAAGCCTCTGTTACCGGTAAGTACTCGTCCAAATTCTGTTCTATTTCTACCTCTTTAGTCATGCTCCTTAAAATGGCCAATGCCTCATGGAGCGTCTTATTTATATCCGTATCCGAAGTCCACTTTTGATGGGATACACCTACGGTTTTTACTGATTTTATGACATGCCCGGAGTGTTTGGAAGCCGTGTGCATGTCATGCAATAGATATCCCAGTTCCCAAAAGGACGCAATTCGACTCGCCCTTTCTAAGGTGGTTACATGTTTATTTTTGAGCTCAAAAGACGTAATACCAGCACGAGCTAATACCTTGGCCGTCGATTTATCAAGGTACTTCAAACGTTCCAACTCCGTTCTGGCCTCCCTGGCCTGTGAACTTGATACACTCTGACCTTCTTGCAGACCCTTTCTAAAGTACGAGATTAAACTTTGATCGTCCGCTTTTTCCAAGTTCTCAATAATATGTTCCTCCACCTGACTAAGATTGCTAGCCAAGGATCCTATTGAGTTATTCAACTCATGGGCAATTCCAGCAGCCATTTGCCCTAAGGTGACCATCTTTTCAACATGAATGAGTTTCTGCAATGATTTTTCTCTTTCATGGGCCATCTCGCCGGCGTAATGCTGACGATCCCGCAACTCACGTACAACCACATTGAATAAGAAAGTCAGAAGTTCTTCTGCATCCTTTGGATCAAGCTTGAACGGATTGTCATGATAATAGAACACTTCAGACGGTTCTACCGCTATTACCTGTGAGTAACTTTTTCGATCCTGAGAGAAAAAGCTATAAACCCCAACAAAAGAATCTGCATCCGCTTCAAAAACAGGCTCCTTAAGTTCCTTATCTGGTAAATAACCACATACTTTACCACTGGCAACATAAAAAAGCTTATCGTTTGGATCATACTGCTTTAGCAAAATCTCGCCAGGTTGCAGGATAATTCGCTTCTCTGGATTGGAGAAGTACCGTGTAACGATGTATTCATGACTATTACCCTCTCTAAAAAGGCTCATGTGAAAAATCCAGTAGTTCGTAAAACAAATAATAACCCGTAACTGAGAAGTAAACCGACTATTGCCATTACAATACCTGGCTTAGCCATCTGCTTGGTTTCAAATAAACCCGTACCAAAAGCTAAGGCATTAGGTGGTGTACTTATTGGTAACGCCATTCCCATAGAACATGCTATAGTGGTAGCTAGGATGACCATTTGTGTACCTCCATATTCATTTAAAGAGGAAATTGATGTACCTAAAACCGCTACAAGAGGTAAGAGTAAGTTAGCTGTAGCCGTATTACTCATAAAGTTGGCCATTAAGGCGGCTACTACTGTAACCGCAATTACGATAAGTATTGGTGAAAAACCTTCAAAAGGAATGGCTCCAATTACTCGACTTGCCAGTCCGCTTTTATCAAGGGCCAAGCCCAATGCAATACCTCCGGAAACCAACCAGAGTACGTCCCAACTTACCAGTTGTAGATCCTTTTTATTAATGATTCCGGTAGCTGAAAAAACGGCTACAGGAAGCATAGCCACCACATATGAATTCATGCCATGAACAAAATCAGTTAACCAGAGAATGATGGTAATCGTAAATGTTGTGTAAACAATATAAGCTTTAGAGTTTTTAAGAAATTTACCCTTGATATCAAGATTTATGGTCTTGGTTTGAGTAGGGTAAATCGCCATCAACACAAACCACCCTATAAATAATAGCAGAATAACGAACGGCACGGCAAACGTCATCCATTCTCCAAAGCTAATAACATAGTCGCCAGTTAAATACTTAAGCGCAACTGCATTGGGAGGTGTTCCAATGGGTGTGCCTATGCCCCCTACATTTGCGGCTAAGGGTATGGCTAGGGCAAAGGCTATTTTCCCCTTATCGTTCATTTCGAATACGGCTAGTACCGGCGCCAAGATCGATAGCATCATGGCCGTGGTGGCGGTATTACTCATGAACATGGAAAAAACAGCAGTGATAGACATTAATCCTAACATCACAAACTTCGGCCGGGTGCCAAAGGGAGCTAAAAGGACCCTGGCGAGGTTCTGATCAAGACGATATTTAGTAGCGGCCATAGCTAAAAAAAATCCTCCTAAAAAAAGTATTATAATAGGGGAGGCAAAGGTGTGCAGAATATCCTTGTAACCCACGGCCTGACCATAAAAGGCCCCTCCTTCATTTCTTAGAAAGATCAGACCCTTTTCAGAGAGCAGTACTAATTCAAAAAAGATGATGAGCAATGAAGTCGTGTAAACCGGAATGGGCTCCGCAATCCAAAAGATAGCCGCAAAAAAGAAGATAGCAATTACCCTCTGCTCTATTACCGTAATTCCTTCCAAGGGAATCAAAGTTCGGGGTAGGAGTAAAATAACTATTGGAAATAGGCTACAGAGAATGAGTTTTACACTCTTGTTCATTTATTCGGTATCAAAGCGAATTGCAAATTAAGCATGATACAATCTATTAATGAAAGCAGACTGCATGACTGTGATCAGAAAAAAAAATGATATGATGCACCTAATACGAGCCATTAAATTTTCGAATAAACCATTCGGCCGTAATCAGGAAAAGTATAAGAATAAAGATCCATTGTAGATTAATGAACGGTAGATATTTTTCATTCGTATGAATAATAGCTTGAGCCGGTTTACTACGCAGAATTTCATTGAGTTCATCAAGCTCAGATTCGAGATAAAATTGACCTCCGGACGCTTTGGCTAAATTTCTCAGTAGTCCAAAATCCGCAGTAAGATCCAACCTTTCAAGTTGAACCTCTTTAACCAGAAATTCACCTCGAACGGTAACCTTTTCCTCACCCAATACCGAACTTGCCTGATACTGATAAACACCGTCCTCCAGTCCATTTATAACATAACGAGCGTTACTAGGTGTGGGCACATAGCTGTAATTCAAATCCTGTCCATTCTCATCAGTTATTTTCAAATCCACCTTATTGCCGTAAATACGCTCATAAAGTGCATTGTAGGCTTCTGATTCAAAGATCACAGGTTCACTAGTACGAAATTCAGCTTTTAAGGGATAGGTCTTGAATTTACGTTTGTCTTCTTTAGATGAGAGATATTGAACCAACTTCCCAATCAATTCATTGAATAGCATGTTATTCTCGTTGCGAGCATAATCTGCCAGTTTCCAACGCCAAATATCACTACCCAAGATAAGGCCACTGCGGACACCATCATTATCCACCACACTCACTAGAGGCTTTTTGGTGTTTAACGAACCAACGCGCTGATTGAGCAGTACGGCTACATCATTTTTACTGCTGATCTTACCAAAGGGCACCGTTAGAGGAGGAAAATCATCAAAGGAGCGTTGAAGTTCATCTGAAAGCGAAAAGCTTCCAAAGGCCTGATTGAAGTTAGCCGTTACCTGATCATACTCACCGCGAATCAGATCGAGCTGCATCAAATTATTAGTTGTATTTAGCAGTCTTACGTCCGTAAGGCCACCGTATATCCATAGTATTGAAGAGTTATCGTTAACGAAGCGCTGAACAAACGAGGCCCCCTGCCTCTTGACATCAGGAAGCTGATGTAAAATTACCAGGTCAAATTTCTCCTTAGTGGCAGCCAGTTTACTACGCTGTTCTGGTATACTAAGTACATATTGTTCAAAAGTATAGTTCTGGTTACTCTCAATGGCAGATCTAATCGCTTTAATGTCGGGGTGTGGTGAAGGAGCGACCAGCGCGATCTTCTCTTTACCGTCAATCACTTCAATATAGGCCTTTTTTGAATTGTTTAGAGCGTTGAACTCATCCGAGAAATTTTCTAAGGTCACTTGATAAGATTGATATCCCGCTTCCGAGGCTTCCAGTTCTAGCTTTACCTCGGTAATCTTATCTTCATCTTGTAACCTAATGGTTCTGGTAAGCACCCTGTTCGAACCCTTGTAAACGGTAAGGCCCAATGTACGATTGGTATATCCTTTTTGCTTGATCTGCACCACCATAGGAAACTTATTTCCTTGGTACGATACCTGGTTATAAAGTAAGGCATTCAATATGATATCCGACTTGGGTATGCTGTCCCCCACTCCAACAGTGTAAAGGTTATTAGAGTAATTAACGAAAGTAGGCAGTAGACCCTGGTTATGTATTCCATCACTAACTAGTACAATTCCACCCAGATTGCGTCCTTCGTAATCAGCTTCAATCCCACCAATTAACTCGTTAAGGTTGGAGGCTTTTGCGTCAAAGGAAATAGTATTAATAGTATTGATGCGTTTATCGCTTATGGTTCGAAATTCTACGTTATAATCAGATTTTTGAAGAATGTCGGTGGTTTCGTTAAGTCTAACTAAAACCTGGTTTAAGAGCGTACTATCTACTCCTTCCTGCATAGATTGGGAGTTATCTATAGCTACTACAAATGTGGATTTCTCTATCTCGTTTTGCAGTTGTCTCCAAATCGGTGAAACGAGTAAAATCGCTATGAATGTCGCCATCACACAGCGCAGTACAAACAGCACCTTATTCCATTTTGCTCCCCAAGGGCCCACTTTTGAGTAGGTCAAAAAAGCATAGCCAAAGCCAAGCGCCAGGCACAAAATCAGAAACAAAGGCGAATACTCAAAAATCAGCGCAGGTCTCTCCATCAATCAACTATAACGTGACTCACTGGCTTAAAGATATAGAGATTGTTCTTAGCAGGTTCAGAGTTATTGAGTTAATTTATATGCTAAAAATTGATTAATGTCTGACCTTATCGTCCACCATACCATTTCAGACCTTTATAGGGCGCTTAACCTACCTATTGAGCAAGAGGCAGATTTTACCATACACTCCCTTCCTGACATTCACCCTGAAGTCCCATTTACCTCACCCATCTTCCGGGCCAATTACTACTCATTTGTTTTTGTTAAAGACGGAAAAGGAACCTATACCACGGATGATAAAGTATTTAAAACACAGCCCGGAACCATTTATTTTACCAATCCCGGGCATATTAAAGCTTTCCACCTGGAAGAACTGCGTCAAGTATACATTATCACATTGACAGAAGCATTCCTGAAAGAGCAAGTACACCAAAATGTATTTGACGAATTTCCGTTTCTTTTGGCCGAGACCGTTCCGCCGAGTACACTCTCCCGTGACGAGTTCGCGGAATTTGAACAACTCTATTTGCAGATAGCTGATGAATTCAAAAAGGACAGTGCCTTCAAGTATAAAATCATCGGTAATCTTTTTGTGGTCATTCTACTTAAGATCAAAGAGAAGTTTTGGAAGGGCTATGATCCACAGGATGAGGGCGATCGAAGTTCCGAGATCGTGAAACAGTTCAAGAAGGATCTGGAAAAGCATTACCGTGATCTACTTGCCGGACATAAAGAATATATTTTCCAGGCGCAGGATTATGCCAATCTTCAGCGCTTACATCCTAATTATCTGAGTACGGTAATCAAAAGTAAAACCGGGAAATCCATGAATTTGTGGATCTCAGAAAAGACGATCAGCGAAGCTCAGGCCATGCTTAAAAACACGGCCATGACCTCCAAAGAAATAGGTCTAACCCTTGGTTTCTCCGAGGCTACCCATTTTAGCAGTTACTTTAAACGCCATACCGGGTTAACACCAAATACCTACCGAAAGTCAAAGTAGTACTCTAAAAGCCAATTAGGCCACCTTTTTACTTTTCTTAGAAATTCATCATTCTACCTTAACTATCCGTCATAATAGACCGTGCTGATTGACCTTGCTTTGTAGTGTAAATAAAACCCAAACACAAATTATAGTACAATGGAAAAGTTAATCAAGGAGAAAATCGCACTTATCACCGGCGGTAGTCGTGGACTTGGAAAGAATGAAGCACTCCAGCTAGCGGACTTAGGAAGTGACATCATCATCACTTATCGCAGTAAAAAAGACGAAGCTGAGCAGGTAGTACGTGAAATTGAGGCTAAAGGTCAAAAAGCCGCTGCACTACAGTTGGACGTTGCAGACACGAACTCTTTTTCCACCTTCTTTGAAAAAGTATCGCCCTTGTTATCGGAAAAATGGCACACGGATAAGTTCGATTTTTTGGTCAATAACGCAGGTATAGATTCTTACAGCCCGATTCCTGATTTTACAGAAGAAGCGTTTGACGCGCTGTACAATGTTCATTTGAAAGGTACCTTTTTTCTGACTCAAAAGGCATTGACCTACCTCAATGATGGCGGAAGGATCATTAATACAAGTACCGGCCTTGCTCGATTTTCACTTCCTGGATATAGCGCCTATGCCTCCATGAAAGGTGCAGTAGAAGTATTTACTAAATACCTGGCTAAGGAGTTGGGATCCAGAGGGATTACAGCTAACGTAGTAGCTCCCGGCGCCATAGAAACTGATTTTACCGCTCCGGCATTCAATGCCAACCCACAGATCAAAGATATTATCGCGCAACAGACCGCTCTAGGCCGGGTTGGGGTACCCGATGATATCGGCGGTGTGGTGGCTTTCTTATGTACTCCGCAAGCAAGATGGATCAACGCTCAACGCATAGAAGCCTCAGGCGGAATGTTCCTCTGAGCTAAAACAAGAATCCAAAACGGAAATAGAATAAGGTATCCTCTTCGGAGGTACCTATTTCCGTTGAAATCACCGCTGCATTAAATGGTGCAAACCACAATCCACCCCCTACCCCTCGATGCCAGGTATCTGAGTCTTCACCATCAAACCATACCCGGCCTACATCATGAAAGGCGGATATTCCTATGGATGCCGGAAAAAGGTAGGTGCGTAAAGTGAATAACTTTAAGCGCAGATCAAAATTATTGTAGAACGATTCATCACCATAAAATCGTGTGATTCTATATCCTCTTAAATTAGACCTTCCGCCCAAAGTTTGAGATAAGAAAAATGGTCCATCACCGAAGTTATGTCCATATCCTACTCTGGACGCTATGGTAAGTCTGGCTGGTAATCGAAAGCTGTGATAAAAAGAAAAACTGGTATTTAACTGACGAAAATGATCGGTAGTATTACTTTCATCTGCAAAAAGAGTAGTAAAGCGATTTTCCCATAAAATTCCGCTAGTGGGTAAAAACTTATTTTTTCGGGTATCTACCGTCAGATGTACGCTAGCTCCATAATATCGAAATTCCTGACCCGGTAAATCAGGGTCTGATTCCGGAATAAATTCATCTTGAATGAATCTAGGTTCACTCACTTGATCAAGCTGCCAGCTGTATAGATCTTGAGTAAAACCTATTTTACCATAGGCACCGATGTTTCTGAAAAGGCCAATCTCATGCTTATACCCTTCAAACCGCAGTCGATAGTAATCAATGGATTCGTCTACATCAACCACATCTTCTATACTCTGATTATAATCGGAATCGTTCCCTAGCCCAAAAAAGAAATTGGTAAAATTCGGTGACCGAAAGATATCTGCCTCCAGATCCCATTTGCGTATAACATCGGTAAAGATACCTTTATATCGTAAAGCCCAGGCTCCCGTATTAAAAGCGTAAGTTGATGTAAAGGTGTGCCGAGACTTAAACGGTTCTTTACGAAAGCCATGATTTTGATACATAAAACCACCTCCAATAAAAATCCCGTCATCCGGATTAAAAGCCCCGGTAATAAGAGGCATGAGTATGTCATATTTAAACTCTTTCCTATTATACTTATTTACCTCGGGATCATCAGATAAACGATTCTTACTCTCGTTGTTAAACTTGGTGTCGTTTCCTGTTTTAGTATCATAGAATATCGTTTTCTTTCCAAGTCCACCAACATTGGAATCGTCGTCCAGTTCATCTGCTCCTAATCCACCAATTACTCTGATCTTAATACTTTTAGATGCCTCTCCTTCTATCTCAAACTCATCCTCACCATCCAGGCCGTAAAGCCGAATTTCCTTGGTCTCCCCTCTTAAGAAAGTGCGGTCAAAAAGAATATTTTTTTTCTTCCCATCCTTACTCACCTTCTTGACCACCACCCTAACATTACCATTGACCTCCCTGGTAGCTTTAAAGTGCTCTCTTTTGTTGGAACCTAACACACTTACTGTTTTTGCCAGAAACTCGTAGTGATCTATGGCATATTCCCGTAATTTATCTCGTCTGGATTTTAGCTTTCTAATTATGTCATCACCATGCAGATCATAAATTTCCTTAGGCCACTGCTTAATGGCACTTTCAATAACTTCGTCAGTAAGACCCGCTTGAAGCTCTTCAGTGGCCTTGATCCACTCTTCTCTTGATAGTCCGGTCAAAAAAGACCGGTCAAAGTATCGTGCGTTGAACATTAGCCCACTTGGCCAACGCACTTCATCATCAAACCCCTCAAACTTCGGAAGACCCCATTTTCTACTCCATAATGAAGGGAAAAACCCGGTGTTCACGAAAAAGGCCTGATCACGATCTCTTGGGATCGGCCGATACATTTTGCCTTTTTTGGTTTCGAAGGAAGCCCATCTCCACTGATCGTCATGACGGTCCCAATCACCGATCACCAAATCAAATAACCTCGATTTTAATACCCATTCCTGGTCCACCGTATTATCATTATCCTTAGCAAGTTTTTCAAGAACCTTAGCCGTATTTACTATCTTTTCAGAATTACCAAAGAAGGATGCATCAGACCAATCTTTGGCTGGGCGTTCTTCATAAAGCGCCAGCGTGTTGGCGAAATCGGCCTGATGTTCCCCAAAACGTGGATCATCTGGAATAAAAACTACTCTAGGATTGGTATGATATACGTCAGCGGCTTCGGCTAAATTAGGCACTACAAAAGCCCCATAAGGATGCGATGCAGATATCTGATCTTGTACAATATCTACAGCAAAGGTATTTTGGAACATTTTAGGAACAGCACCCTCGGCGTATTTCTCAACAGACCTCAAAACGTATTGCTTGCCACTTTTTGCCTGCAGTCGGAGAGACTTTGTTTGCATACCTCCCCCGCGTTGCACTATTTGAAGCCCTCCATGTTCCTTACCAATATCAAATACCGGAACTTCAGTCTCCTGCTTCCAAACATCTCGATAATTTGTACCGAGCATCTTCTGCTTCATTTTACTCGCTTCATATTGGTTACTGGCCTTAGCTGTAACCACACTGTCAGATAAATCTATATTGGCAGCAAATTCTTCCTTAGTGATTAGAGGAACGTAGGGCTTATTCATGAGCTCTTTATTAAATGCCTTACTGCCATTGGACCTCCAAATCTCCAGATCTACCTTTCCATCTTTATAAAAATTCAGTTTAGCAAAACCAGTAGTCATCTCGGCAAACTCTGCAAACCCCTTTTTCTTTACGTAGGTCTGTTTTGCCCCAGCGCCGCTTACGATGTAATGTGTATCATCTTTAAAAGAATATTGCAAAGAATGATCGTGACCCGCGACATGTATGATATTATCATATTGCTCAAAAATCTGTACCATTGCGTTCCGCATAGCTCGATATTTAGGATGTGTATTATCCTGAATGCTACCTATAGCCTTTCTATATAAAGCATAAATACTTCCTAAAATAGGAGGCTTGAGATGTTGAGATGCTTTTATCACACCGCCATGGCTCCCATAAGTATACATGGGATGATGTGTCGCTACAATCACTTTTTTATGTGCGTTCCTGCTGATTATAGCATCCAGCCCTTGAAGCATTTCTACCGCATTTGGGTAATCGCAACTTCCTTGCTCGCCATTTGGCTTGTCCCAGTTATGCAAAAACCACTGAGTATCTAAAATTATTAAGGTAATCTCATCATTTAAGGGCACCTCGACAGGACCTGGGCATCCACCGTCAGGTAAAAATACATTGGCCGAATCCATTAAATTCTCAACGTAAGTCTCTTGGCGCTTTATCTGATCCCATCCATTCATTCTTCCCTGAGCCCAATCGTGATTTCCAGGTATAAAATAGAAATCTCCATCAAGATTTTTTACCACATCAATATGGGCTTGAATCACGGCTTCTGCCTCTTCGCGCTCCTCATCTCCTTCCAACGGCAAGCCTTTTTTGTAGATATTATCTCCCAAAAAGAGGAGCCCTTTAGCACCTTGTGTTTGTTCTAATTGTTGTCGGGCTAGCTGAAACGTAGCTGTTTGTCCATCCGTGCGTTTACCGGCATCACCAATTAAGTAAAGAGTATATATTGGTTGCTGGCCGAACGTAATCTTCCATCCGGCCAGTAAAATTAAAAGTAGAAAAATTTTCTTCATCTATACCAATTTAACAAAACCTATCGTATTCGGTCAATAATAATTAGTTTAGCACGCGCCCCGTCGCCTTCGTTAGCTATGTAAAGTCTTCCTTTGGGGCCAAAACAAATCCCTTCAGGCTGTTTGTAAATCTTTCTATCCAATTTAACCATTTCCTTGATCTTGAATTCAGAAGTCAAAACAAGTAGTGCATGATCAGCGGTTATGATATAGATATCTCCGCTTATAGGATGTTCAGCTAAGCCCGAAGGATCAAAATCCCTGATCTTATTAAAATGTTCACGCCCTTCAATAAAGGACTCAAGTTCCTTGATTCTGAAGGAAAAAAGCGGACTGGATCTAACTTCGCCATTTTTAACATCAAAAGTATACGCCGCCTTCCCTTTGACTCCATTATTATTTATTTCTCCGGAAGCCTTGGATAAAAAAGTAAGTCGACCCTGTATTAATCCCAGTCCTTCAACATCATTTTTAATAGAGAAAGATGTCTTCGTACTTTGAGCTTTCACCTCTTCAGATGCATTTTGCGAAAAGGAAAAAAGGGTCCCGTTACTTGTGGTAACGTATACTTGCTTACCCAATGATTCAACCCCTTCATAGTCACCACTTTTACCAAACTTTACTTCTTTCGTAATCTCCCCGGTCTTCCTATCAATGAAAAAGAGCTTACCCTTCTCGTCCTGCACGGCTAAGAGCATATTTTTTTTAAAATGGCTTAACCCGGAAATCTCTTCAAGATCATAATGGAGTGGTATCACCTTCGTGGGATCGTTAATTTTGTAAGGTACCTTTTTAAGATCATAATCGGTGAATGCCGGGTTTGGTTGAGACTGTGTACACTGAGTACAGCTTAATGCCAATGTTAACCATACGATGAAGTAGCGCATAGGGTCAAAGATATTAGAAGAAAGCTATACAAATTGGCAAACCCTTATTATTTAGTTAAAAAACGATTTAATTATCTTTAATCTTAAACTTCAGAAGTTGACAATATATCAAAACTTAACACCAGCTGAATAGTAATCCGGACGTTTTAGTAATCCCTCAGAAAAGTGAACCTTTTAAATACCAATATTGGTCGATTATTTATTGTAACAGCCCTACTAGTTTTATTCAATCTCAATGCGATTGGTCAGGTTGTAAGGGTTAATTCTACTATTGTATCCAAAGAAACTGGGGAGTCTGTTCCTTTTGCCAGCGTGCAAATTTTAAATACGTATGAGGGAACTTCTGCCAACAGCCTAGGTGACTTCTCAATTCGAGTAAATAAGCAAGATTCATTAAAAATATCATGCTTAGGTTTTGTTTCCAGAATCATAGCAGTAAGCAATATTACTGACGAAATTCTGATGGAAACAGATGTTAAGGTGCTCGATAATATTGTCATAAAGGCAAGAGAAATTGACCCCCTGTCCGTCGTTAAAAAAGCATTCAACGAGATTAAGAATAACTTCATTTCGGAGCCGGTAACGATGAATACTTTTTACAGGCACTACTGCAAAGATGACTCTGTCTATGGGAGACTGATCGAGGCTGCGGTTGATGTTTATAAGGACAAGGGCTACCGAAAACCAAAATCTGTGGAAGTCAAGAAGGACCGATTTCGCTTAGTGCAGTCCAGAAGAAGTTTTGACAAAACATTTATGAAGGAGAATCACGTGCCAATCGCCTTCTCCGAGTTAATAAATACCGATGTTGCCGCTTATCAATACTCGAAAAAGAACCCCTACCCTTTCATGATGATTAATGCTTCAGGTAAATACCTTCAATCGAACTTGAAAAATTATCAGCTCGAGCTTGATAGAATTAGTTCAATCAATGGAAAAGAAGTATATGTTATCTCTTACGTTTCCAAAACATGGAAAAGAATGGAGCTTTTTAGAATGACTCACTCCGGTAAATTTTATATTACGGATGGAGATTATGCTTTTGTAAAAATAGAAAGTCAGCTTAGAAGTGGACTAAGAAATGTAACCGACGAAATATTTTACAAAGAGTCAAGAGGTAAGCACTACCTATCACACATCGTCCATGACTCGTATGCCGCGTCGGTAAAAGAATCAGATACTACTGTTCATCATGCACATATAGAACTTTTAGTCAATAATATCAAGATTGGTAAGAACGAAAGTTTTGAGCATCTACCTATAACAGAAGAGGTGCTTACCCGAAACAAATACGATTCCTTATTTTGGAAGAACTACACGGTACTAAGTGAAAATCCTTTGGAAAAGAATATTAAGAGACAACTTGAGGGTGAACAACAGCTCGAGGATCAATTCCGGGAAAAATCCAAAATAGACCTCTTTAACCTCGAACAGCTTACTCGCGACCATAATAAACTGGAACAAATACTGGCTAACAATAGAGATACAATTGTATATATAGATTTCTGGGCAAGTTGGTGTAAACCATGCATTGCAGAATTTAAAAAGTCTGAAAAAATTATTTCAGAAATGGAGGATCAAATCAGGTTTCTATATGTATCAATTGACAAGGATCTCGACAAGTGGCAAGAGGCTAAACTAAGTTATGGCTTAGCCCAACGAGAGCATTTAAGGATTAGTAATAATTCCGAACTTGCCAAGAAATATAAACTACAGACCATTCCAAGATACATGCTGATCTACCCAGATGGAAGAATAGTAAAAAATGCCCCTCGACCCAGCACTAAAAAATTTAGGGATCTGGTTACGCCATTAATGACTGACTCAAATTAGTCATCTAATATATTCTAGCGCAGCAGTTTTTAATTGGTTACCACGAATATATCTTTACGGATGCCTTTAAAAAACGACCTTCTTCTCAGGACCATAAGGAAAGAAAGAACAGAAAGAACACCAGTATGGTTAATGCGTCAGGCCGGTAGAATACTACCTGAATATCGCGCCATAAGAAACTCACTTAGCGGATTCAAAGAATTAGTTGAAACTCCTGAATTAGCGGCTGAAGTTACTATTCAACCTGTTGACATATTAGAGGTAGATGCGGCTATAATCTTTTCTGATATTCTGGTCATCCCGGAGGCTATGGGGCTAAGCTACGAAATGGTGGAAAAAAAAGGCCCGTGGTTTCGGAAGACTATAAAAACTGAAGCAGACCTCGCTAGTCTCCATATCGCTGAAGCTGATAATGTGTCGTACACAATACAGGCCATTGAAATCACCAAAAAAGAGTTGGATAACAGGGTTCCTGTTATTGGCTTTGCCGGCGCCCCATGGACCATCTTTGCCTACATGGTGGAAGGCTCAGGAAGCAAGACATTCTCAAAAGCCAGGGCCATGCTATATATGAATCCGGTGCTAGCTCATAAGTTACTTCAAATGATTACCGAGAGTACCATCAATTATTTGCTGGGACAGGTAACAGCCGGGGCCGATTTGGTACAGATTTTTGATTCCTGGGCAGGTATTCTTTCCCCAGGACAATATGAAGAGTTTAGCCTCCCCTATATTGCACAAATATGCGACGCTGTTCATCATGTACCGAAAACTGTTTTTGCCAAGGATGCCTATTTCGCCAGGGAATCACTTAACAAAGTAAACTGTCAGACCGTAGGGTTAGACTGGTGTATGGGGGTTAAAGAGTCAAGACAACTCATGCCAGAAAAAGTGCTACAGGGAAATTTTGACCCTTGTGCATTATATGGAGATGAGGAAGAAATATTGAATAATGTAAGAACCATGCTCAAAGCCTTTGGCCCTTATCAGCATATCGCCAATCTGGGGCACGGTGTTTATCCGGATACAGATCCCGAAAGGGTTAAGTTCTTTGTACGGGCAGTAAAGGAAATTAGTAAAGATCTTAGATCTTAATTGAAGTAGTTTATTTTCACTTGATGTAGGAAGACGGCATTGCAAGTAAGTTTAGTTGGTTATTATTTATACTGCAAGGCAGGTGTTATGGTTACCTTAATAAGGTAAAAAACAGGTTATCAAGTATGAACTACTTAATCATTCTCAGTAAAGTAGTAAGTTTTGCCTTTAAGTTTCTTCGGTCGACAATAAAGTCAAGAAAGCCGTGATCTAGCACGAATTCTGCACTTTGAAAACCCTTAGGGAGATCTTTACCTATGGTTTCACGTATGACACGTGGGCCGGCAAATCCAATAAGGGCACCAGGCTCAGAAATATTAAAGTCTCCCAACATAGCATAGGAAGCCGTCACTCCTCCCGTGGTAGGGTCTGTCAAAAGACTTATATAAGGAAGCTTAGCCTCATTGAGTAAAGCAAGTTTAGCGGAAGTTTTGGCCATCTGCATTAATGATAGACCCGCTTCCATCATGCGAGCTCCGCCTGATTTAGAGATCATTAGAAAAGGGGTTTTCTTTTGGATGCCAAAATCTATCGCCCTGGAAATCTTTTCGCCCACCACTGAACCCATAGATCCACCGATGAAGCTGAAGTCCATGCAAGCTATAGTAATCTGGATCCCATTCATTTTGCCATGCGCAGATCGGACAGCATCCTTTAAACTCGTTTTCTTTTGGGAGGCTAGCACGCGATCCGGATAGGACTTGGAATCTTTGAATTTTAAAGGATCGGCTGATTGTAAAGTCTCGTCCAATTCAGTGAACTTATTGTCATCAAAAAGGATCTCGAAATATTCTTTTGAGCCGATTCTTACGTGGTACCCATCTTCAGGACTTACGTAACAGTTACTCTTCAACTCACGGGTATGAACGATCTTACCAGAGGGTGTTTTAAACCAAAGACCATCCGGAGCTTCGCGCTTTGCCTCCGTTGGTGTTTGTATTCCTTTGTCTTTTCTGTGAAACCAGCTCATAAGTTGCTATTAATTTTGAAGGCTACAAATATCATGAGTATACCCCATCTTTCAAAAAAAGATACTCGCAAACGGATACTGAAAATGGCAATAGTCAGAACTGAGCTTAAATAGATTAAAAGCAGTGCGAATCATATAATTTTGATTTTCTTTGCCTTTCAATCATATACCAGTTTTGAATTAAAAAGAAATAAACATGTCAGGTTCAGATTTTAAACCAGGAGTTGTAACAGGCTCTGACGTTCAAAGGCTTTTTCAATATGCCAAGAAAAAAGGCTTTGCGATGCCAGCAGTCAATGTAATAGGCACAAATAGCATTAACGCCGTGCTGGAAACAGCGGCAGAGATAAACTCACCTATCATGATTCAATTTTCTAATGGCGGAGCCGTATTCTTCGCCGGTAAGGGCTTGGCAAACAATAATCAAACTGCTGCGGTGGCAGGTGCGGTTTCGGGAGCACATCATGTTCATGCATTGGCCGAGAGGTATGGGGCCACTATTATTCTTCATACTGATCATGCTGCTAAAAAACTTTTGCCCTGGATAGATGGAATGCTTGATGCCGGTGAAGAGTTTTACAAGGCGCATGGTAAATCTTTGTTTAGCTCACATATGATTGATCTTTCTGAGGAGCCCCTTGAAGAGAATATTGAGATATGCAAAGGTTATCTTGAGAGGATGAGTAAAATGGATATGACCCTGGAAATTGAGTTAGGCGTCACAGGTGGAGAAGAGGATGGAGTAGATAATACAGACGTGGATAGCTCGAAGCTTTATACTCAACCTGAAGAAGTCGCTTATGCGTACGAAGAGCTAAAAAAAGTAAGCGATAGATTCACAGTTGCCGCCGCCTTTGGAAATGTACATGGCGTTTATAAACCTGGTAATGTAAAATTGACCCCTAAGATCCTGAAGAACAGCCAGGACTATATCGAGGAGAAACATAATACCGGGGTACAACCTGTCGATTTTGTATTCCACGGTGGTTCCGGATCCACAACCGAAGAAATTCGAGAGGCAATAGGTTATGGTGTCATTAAAATGAACATCGATACCGATTTGCAATGGGCCTATTGGGATGGTATCAGAAATTACTACCAGGCTAATGAGGGTTACCTCCAGGGGCAGATAGGAAATCCCGATAGCGACGACTCCCCAAACAAAAAATATTACGATCCAAGGGTATGGCTTAGAAAAGGAGAGGAATCATTAAAAATACGTCTGAAAGAGGCCTGTGAGGACTTAAATAATATGGGAAGCTTTTCTTGAGAAAGGGTTTATCTACTGATAGTTAGCGGCTATCGGTAGATTAAGGTTTAAAGATTTTAATATATACGCTGTCTTCCAATTAAACATCCAAAATAGCCAACAATACCACCTATAATTCCGCAACCTCCGCCGCATATTACTGTGCCAAGAATTGCGCCACCTATGCCTTTTTTAGCACACCTGCGACTAATCAAAGATTCTGGAATTAAAACGTTATTATGTTTTGTTAATGTTATTGTGGCCAATGTCTGAGTTTCCTCAACCGAGGTTAAATATCCACCAGAGCTAATGCTATTTTCATAAATCTCGGAAATTTCTATAAATGTATTTTGATCCACTTCGGATACATTCTGAACGTAGTCCAAAAGTAGCAATTTGACATTGTTTGTAATTTCTCCCTTTGCATATAGGTCAATTATCATCTCCTCGTCAGAATAAGCTGAGTATTGATCATCATAAGCTATTATGCTATGAATTGAGGCACTTGAAAGGTTAATGTTGTCAGGTAGTAAATTTTGACGTTCTTGTAAATAAGAGACGAACTCTTCATCAGATATCTCATTTTGATTGATTTTCGTTTCTGTTTCTAAAGAATTTACTAAAGCCGTAAACGCCTCACCATAATGGTTGTAGGGGTTGGATAGGTTTGATGGGTTAAGTGTAGTTTTTGAATTCAAAGTAGATGATTTTTTTGACTTAATGTCATCTACTCTAATATTGATATCATTTAAAAGGTTGGTAATATCAGTAGATCGATCTACTGATATATCTTGATCACATCCCAGAGAGAAGCAAATAAATAATACTAAAATAAGTTGTAGTGATTTTTTCATATTTTTTCTGCTATATTTAACGCAATAATAAATATACAAAAAGTATAATGAAAAAAGTATTTTTTTATTTTATTCTTATATTCTTATCTCATTATACTTATTCACAGGTCGAAAAGAAATGGCAATTAGGTATTTCGACTGGTATTTCTGAGACCTCAAAAGAAAAAATAAGAAATTGGGTAATAAGCCCAAAAGCGTCTTATCAGTTGTCAAAAAGATTTATTTTATCATCAGAAGGGCATTACTTTAAAGATGTTTTCACGAGATCCGACAATGAAGGGGAAGTTGTAGCTGAAAATGTTATTGACGGTTCCTTTTTGTTAGGTTTAGGAGCAAGATACAATGCCATCATCAGTGAAAAGTGTGGAATTCTTTTCATTGGATCTTCTCTGAATTATGATTTTATGACAAATGAGACCATCCTCTTTTTAACACCTGGTATTTATTATCAACTGAAAGGTGTAATACTTGATTTAAGCTTTGATATATCAACAGATCGTATCTTTCAAAACAATGTTTTCATTTCAACTGAATTAGGCATTAATATTAGAATCTAGTAATTAGAAAAACTGCAACTGGAGAGCCTGTTTATCCAAGTGATAGTAGCGGAGTTATCTTTGCCATCTAGTAGAAAAAAAAGGTCATTTGCATTAACAAATGACCTTTTTTTCTTTTATTTCTAAGCCTACAATTTTTCTTTGATACGCGCCGCTTTACCTTGTCTACCTCTCAAATAATATAATCGCGCTCTCCTTACTTTTCCTTTTCTCAAAACCTCGATCTTATCGATGTTTGGAGATAATAAAGGAAATATCCGCTCTACTCCTACTCCGTTGGTCACCTTACGGACAGTAAAAGTCTCGCCATTGCCTCCAGGATTTTTTCTTTGGATGACAGTACCCTGATACTGCTGGATTCTTTCTTTATTACCTTCTTTAATTTTTACATGCACGTTTACTGTATCACCTGCCTTAAAAGAAGGTAGTGAAGCTCGAAGTTCGTTGTTTTCAGCTTCTATTTCTTTAATTAACTCGTTCATGATTTCTTAAAATAAATCCTGTTTCTAAAAACGGAGTGCAAATATAGATAAATAAAGATTTAAATCTATTTCTAGGCAGGAAATAAATATTGCCATTGCTTTGATATACTTTTACTCTTTCAGATTATCAGGCCTTCGTTCTTTCGTGCGCTTAATTGATTGTTCAAAACGCCATTTTTCGATATTGGCTTCGTGTCCCGAGAGTAATACACTAGGCACTTTTAAACCCTCAAACTCCGCCGGCCGGGTATAAACGGGTGGGGCCACTAATCCATCTTGAAAAGAATCGGTAAGAGCCGAAGTTTCGTCAGATAGCACCCCTGGAATAAGGCGAATAATGGCATCTGATATAACAGCAGCAGCCAACTCACCACCTGACAACACATAATCACCAATACTAATTTCCCTGGTAATAAAGTGGTTTCTCACCCGTTCATCAATACCCTTGTAATGACCACAAATAATCAATAAATTATTTTTGAGAGCTAGTTCATTGGCCATTGACTGGTTAAATAGAGGGCCATCCGGACTTGTGTAAATAATATCGTCATAGTTATGCCGGCTTTGCAGATCACGAATACAGCTTACCAGAGGTTCGATCATAAGAACCATTCCAGCGCCTCCCCCATAAGCATAATCATCTATCTTATGATGTTTATCCCTGGAGTACTTGCGTAAATCATGCACTATCACCTCAACTAACCCTTTATTTTGGGCGCGTTTTAAGATAGAGTCGGAAAAAGGACTTTCGATGAGCCTCGGAAGGCATGTAACTATATCAATTCGCATTAGTCCTCGTAAATATCAAGTAAACCTACAGGAAGATCGACCAGAATTTCGGCTTTTTCGCGATCAATTGATTTGATTGTGTTGTCAGTAACGGGAACCAAAACCTCTTTACTATCCCTGGTCACGGCCAGTAGGTCCTGTGCCGAATTGGTATAAACGTCTTTTATATTACCTAACTTCCCCAAGGCATTATCAATTACCGAGAATCCAATAATCTCATGATAGTAAAATGAGGTGCCTTCAAGCTTAGGCAACATAGTGAGAGGCAAATAAAGCTCAGAGCCTTTTAATTCATCAGCCTGATCAATAGAATTGATATCTTCGAAACTAACAACTGCTTTATCCCCTCGAATATTGATATCTATAATGAAAAAAGGAACCAGTTTGCTGTCAATTTTGACAAAAACTGATTCCAATTTTATATATTCTTCAGGATCATCTACATCCAAAAAGATGCTAAGTTCTCCTTTCAAACCATGTCTTTTGATGACGTAACCCAGAAGGTAACATTCATCAATTAGCATGACCTATGCGTCTTTTTTATCCTCTTCTTCTGAAGATTCTTCTTTAACTTCTGCCTGAGGGGCCTCTTCAGCAGGCTGCTCCTCTTCAACTGGCGCCTCAGGAGTCTCTTTTTGAGCTACTTCTTCCGCCTTAGGGGATTCTTCAACTGGTTTTTCATCATCTCCCTTAATCTCTTCAGTAGTTGGTGGCTCTTCTACGTCTTCAGATGCCTGGCTCTCAACTTCAGGAGCCGCTTCTTCCTGCGTGGCTTTGGCTTCTGGCTCCTCTGTCTTAGCTTCTTCAGATGCAGGAGCTTCTTCTGCCTCCTCCACAACAGCTTCGATCTTGGATGCAGTCTCTTCCGATGAATCAGAGATTTCATCTGCTACTTCATTTTCAGTATCAGGTGCATCTGTAGCAGCCTCTTCCGCCCTTTTCTTCAAGTTCTCGGCTCTCGCCTCTTTAACCTTAGCTTCGGCCTCTTTTCTGGCCTTAGCGCTCGAGGCTGCATCTGTAGCTAGTTTATCTCGTTTTGTTTGAATCTTACTTTCTTTCTCTGTCAACCAGGCTTCAAACTTCTTATCAGCTTCATCTTGAGTAATAGCTCCTTTATTCACACCTACTTGCAGGTGTTTCTTTAGCATTATACCTTTATAAGACAGCATAGCACGAACCGTATCTGTTGGTTGAGCTCCTTTCATAACCCAATCAAATGCCTTCTCGTCATTCAACTCAATAGTTGCGGGATCCGTATTAGGATTGTACTTACCTATTTTTTCAATGTAACGACCATCTCGTGGTGCTCTGGCGTCCGCTACGACTACATCGTAAATTGCCATTCTTTTTCGCCCTCTTCGGGCCAGTCTAATTTTAACTGCCATTTTAAATTTTTTATATAGTACGGAACACGTCCGTGATTTTAATGAGGCGCAAAGTTAAACTTTATATTCAATATTCCGCACGCTAATTGCTTTATTCGTTTACAAAGACTAGACTGCTCCCGGATAAATATGTAGAATCACAATATTTGTATAAGCGATTATACAATTTTATTATTGACATAAGGTTGTTTACCTTTGAAGAATATCCAGCTAAATACAGTTATGGACCAGTATTCCTACATTGCCAACGCTCACGGCAGTTATATAGATGAGCTTTACAATAATTACAAAAAAGACCCTTCATCCGTAGACATTTCCTGGCAAAAGTTCTTCGAGGGATTTGATTTCTCTTTGGCGAAATACGGAGAAAACGGAAGTGCTGAGACTTCTGAATTATCATCCAAAGATACTCAGGTTCGTAACCTGATTCACGCTTACCGTTCCAGAGGTCATCTTAAATCAGATACTAACCCCGTGCGTCAGCGTAGAGACCACAACGTAAAATTGGATCCTTCTGAATTCGGGTTAGAAAAAACGGATTTAGAAACAGCGTTTTCCGTAGGAAAAGAAATTGGATTGGGTACTGCTAAACTTAAGGATATAATAATTGCCTTAAACAAAATTTACCTTGGACCCATAGGCTATGAGTACATGCATATACGTGATGCAGAAGTGCTGGACTGGTTTAAGAAAAAGTGTGAGAAAGATGGTCTTAATATTAACCCACCGATTGACACTAAGAGAAGGATACTTGAAAAGTTAAACGAGGCGGTTGTATTTGAGAACTTCTTGCACACGAAATTCCTTGGTCAAAAAAGATTTTCACTCGAAGGGGGCGAGAATACTATTCCAGCTTTAGACGCCATTATTAGTGAAGCAGGAAATTCTGGTGTAAAAGAGGTGGTAATAGGCATGGCACACCGTGGTCGTCTAAACGTTTTGACAAATATCATGGGTAAAACCTATGATGAAATATTCAATGAATTTGAAGGAAACACCGACCCGGATCTGACGATGGGAGATGGCGACGTCAAGTACCATTTGGGTTACTCCAGTAGGGTAAAAACAAATAATGAAAAGGACGTTTACATCAAGCTAACTCCTAATCCCAGTCACCTGGAAGCCGTCGATCCATTAGTTTTAGGGTATACGCGCGGCCAGATAGATGACGAATACAAGGGAGATTTAAAACAGGCCATGTCAGTTCTAATTCATGGTGATGCGGCGGTTGCGGGCCAAGGTATTGTATACGAAATCGTTCAGATGTCAGAACTACCAGGCTACGAAACGGGGGGGACGATTCATTTTGTAATCAACAATCAGGTCGGATTTACTACGGATTACGACGACGCCAGGTCAAGTATTTATTGTACAGATGTCGCTAAGATTATAGATGCGCCTATTCTGCACGTCAATGGTGATAATCCGGAAGCTGTAGTTTTTGCTGCTAAGCTTGCCGTAGAATACAATCAAACTTTTGGGAAAGATTTTTTTATTGATCTATTGTGTTACCGGCGTCATGGACATAATGAGAGTGATGAACCTAAATTCACGCAGCCAAAGCTTTACAGTCTCATTGCAAAGCATCCTAATCCCCGTGATATTTATGTAAAACAGTTAATTGATCGAGGGGATATTGACGACAGCAGAGCAAAATCCATCGATAAAGAATTCCGAGCAATGCTTCAGGATCGTCTCAATGAGGTGAAACAAAAACCATTACCCTATACACCACAGAAAATTGAAGAAGAGTGGCATGTGCTCCACAGGTCAAAACCTGGCGATTTTGATAAATCTCCGAATACGAGTATTTCACAGAATGCGGTAGATAAAATTGGAAAAGCCTTAACCTCTCTTCCTGAAGGATTTAAACCTTTAAAACAAATCGAAAAGTTAATAAAAGATAGGGCCGCTAACTTCAATGATAAAAAAAAATTAAACTGGGCGGATGCAGAATTATTGGCATACGGCTCACTACTATTAGATAAGAAAATAGTTAGAATGTCTGGTCAGGATGTGAAACGAGGCACATTCTCTCATCGTCATTCTTATATTTTTGATGCGAATACAAATCAGCCCTATTGCGGCCTTGATCATATAGAAGAGGGTCAGGAAAATTTAAAAATATATAACTCTTTACTTTCTGAATTTGGTGTTTTAGGATTTGAGTATGGCTATGCCATGGCAACCCCTAATGCTTTAGTGATCTGGGAAGCTCAGTTCGGAGATTTTGCCAATGGTGCGCAAGTAATGATAGATCAGTTCATCACCAGTGCCGAGTCAAAATGGCAAAGGATGAATGGCCTGGTGATGTTACTACCCCATGGTTATGAAGGTCAAGGTCCGGAGCATAGTAATGCACGGCCCGAACGATTTCTTCAATTAGCTGCTGAAGACAACCTAGTAGTTGCTAATATTTCAACCCCTGCCAATTTTTTCCACTTCCTAAGGAGACAGGTCTCCTGGACTTTCAGGAAACCGGCAGTAGTCTTTTCACCAAAATCACTTCTTCGGCATCCAAAAGTTATCTCCCCGCTCTCAGAATTTACGAAAGGGGGGTTCAAAGAAATACTGGATGACGTTTACGTTACTAAAAAATCTGTGAAAAGAGTGCTTTTATGCTCTGGTAAAATATATTACGACTTATTAGAATACCAGCAAGCGAAAAAAGTAAAGGACGTAGCAATTGTTCGCATGGAGCAACTACACCCGCTACCTAAAAAACAGCTCGATACCATCTTAAAAAAATACAGCAACGTCGAGATCTTTTGGGTGCAAGAAGAGCCTTCAAATATGGGATATTGGACCTATATACTTAGTAACCTGGATAGTTACCAACTAAAAATAATCTCCAGGAAGGCCAGTGCATCACCCGCTACGGGCTATCCAAAAGTTCACAAAGAAGAACAAACTAAAATAGTAACAGACGCATTTAAAATTTAAACGCACCTATCATGAGTTTAGAGATGAAAGTTCCTGAAGTCGGTGAATCGATTACCGAAGTGACTATTGCATCCTGGTTAAAGCAGGATGGTGATTATGTGGAACAAGATGAAATTATTGCTGAGCTGGAATCAGATAAAGCCACTTTTGAGCTTCCGGCTGAAAAAGCAGGCATACTAAAAATTGTAGCCCAAGAAGGTGATACGATTGAGATAGGTGCAGCCTTATGTTCCATTGAAGACGGTGGGGAAAGTTCCTCTACATCAGGTAACCAACCAGATACGAAGTCAGAAGCCGTTTCCGGAGAGGGTTCAGAGCCTAAAAAGACGGGTGAAGTAAAAGAAATGATTGTACCCACCGTGGGTGAGTCCATAACGGAAGTCACTATATCCAGCTGGCTAAAAGAAAGTGGCGATTATGTGGAGTTGGATGAGATCATTGCTGAGGTAGAATCCGATAAAGCCACCTTTGAACTTCCAGCCGAAGCTAACGGGGTACTTGACATTGTAGCACAAGAAGGTGATACGATTGAGATAGGTGCATTGATTTGCAAAATAGAGGTAATGGAAGGTGGCTCTCCATCTTCATCAGAAGAAAACACTACAGAATCCGTTGCACAAGTGCCAGCATCCCAGGTATCAGGAGATTCATATGCCGCCGGACATGCGTCACCGGCGGCGTCCAAAATCATAAATGAAAAGGGTATCTCTTCTGACAGTATTCAGGGAACTGGTGTTGGAGGAAGAATTACGAAAGAAGACGCCCTTAAAGCCGAGAAGGCGCCCATACCCGCAGCTAAAACTGAATCTGGTGAATCTGAACCTCCGGCTGCTATTACCAAAGGTGGTAGGGACGAAAGGCGTGAAAAAATGTCCAATCTCAGGAAGACCATTTCCCGAAGGCTGGTATCGGTAAAGAACGAAACAGCAATGCTCACTACATTTAATGAGGTGAACATGAAACCTGTAATGGACTTAAGAAAGAAGTACAAAGAGCAGTTTAAAGAAAAGTATGGTGTGGGTCTGGGCTTTATGTCCTTTTTCACAAAGGCCTGTTGTCAGGCGCTCCAGGAATGGCCCGCAGTAAACGCAGGCATAGATGGTGATGAAACAGTTTACTACGACTATTGCGATGTGTCTATAGCAGTGTCCTCTCCAAGGGGTTTGGTGGTACCTGTAATTAGAAACGCAGAAGCACTCCATTTCCAACAAATTGAAAGTGAGGTGGTCAGGTTAGCAAAAAAAGCCCGTGACGGTAAACTTTCGATCGAAGAAATGACTGGTGGAACCTTTACGATTACTAACGGTGGAATTTTTGGCTCCATGCTCTCGACTCCAATCATAAACGCTCCGCAATCAGCCATTTTAGGCATGCACAATATTGTAGAGCGACCCATTGTAGAAAATGGCGAAGTGGTTGTCAGACCGATCATGTATGTAGCACTCTCTTATGACCATAGAATTATAGATGGCCGTGAGAGTGTGAGCTTTTTGTACCGGGTTAAAGAGCTGCTGGAAGATCCCGCCAGGTTAATGTTGGGAGTTTAGTTTTAGTACAGGGTACAAAGAAAATAGTACAAAGTACAATGCATAAATATCAAGAGCTACAGGTTTGGAAAAAGTCAATGGATCTAATTACTAGCATTTATAAGCTGACCGAAAAACTTCCTCAAAAAGAACAATTTGGTCTGATCTCACAGACAAATAGATGTGCTGTTTCTATCGCCTCAAACATAGCAGAAGGGGCTGGACGAAATACTAATGGTGAATTCAATCAGTTTTTAGGCATTGCTTCTGGATCATTATTTGAATTAGAAACTCAGCTTTTAATTTCTGTACGCGTAGGTTACTTAAAAGAATCGGAAATAATTCCTTCTATTGATTTAACCAAAGAAATTCACAAAATGCTAATAGGATTAAAAAAGAAATTATTGTAGAAAGTTACAAAGCACTTATCTCTTTGTTCTTTGTACTAAAATCTAAATACTATAAAAATGCAATACGATGTAACGGTAATTGGTTCTGGACCTGGTGGTTATGTTGCCGCCATACGGTGTGCACAGCTGGGTTTCAAAACTGCCATCATTGAAAAGTATGATACCCTTGGTGGCACCTGCCTGAACGTAGGGTGTATCCCATCTAAGGCCCTTCTGGATTCATCTGAGCATTTTTATAACGCCGCAAACCACTTTAAAGAGCATGGTATTGATATTAATGCCCCTAAAGTGAACTTCAAACAAATGATCCAACGTAAGGCGGAGGTAGTCAAACAGACCTGCGATGGAGTAGATTATCTGATGAAAAAAAATAAAATTGACGTTCACACTGGTATTGGCTCTTTTGTCGACAAAAATACAGTTAAGATTACCCCGGCTAAAGGTGAATCTTTTGAAGTAAAGACCGATAAAGTAATCATAGCCACAGGTTCAAAACCCTCGGACTTACCCTTTGCTAAAATCGATAAAAAAAGGATTATCAGCAGTACAGAGGCGCTCACTTTGAAGGAAGTTCCAAAACACTTGATAGTGATTGGGGGCGGTGTAATCGGGATGGAATTAGGGTCGGTATACTCCAGGATAGGATCCAAAGTGACGGTCGTCGAATACCTGGACAAGATTATTCCAACCATGGACAGTACAATGGGTAAAGAGTTGATGCGGGCCACCAAAAAGATTGGAATTGAGTTTAAGGTGAGCCACAAAGTGACTGGCGTTAAGTCTACGGCCAAGGAAGTGACGGTGATAGCCGAGGATAAGAAAGGTAATGAGATAGAGATAAAAGGTGATTACTGTCTGATGGCAATTGGCAGAAAAGCATATACAGAAGGATTAGGTCTTGAAAATGTAGGAATTAAGACCGATAATAGAGGTCGTATCGAAGTGGATGGTCACCTTAAAACCTCTGTTGATAGCATTTACGCTATAGGCGATGTAGTCAAGGGCGCCATGTTGGCACATAAAGCGGAGGAAGAGGGCACCCTTGTTGCCGAGCAACTCGCCGGTAAAAAACCTCATATAAACTATAAATTGATACCGGGAGTAGTATACACCTGGCCGGAAGTAGCGAGTGTAGGCCATACTGAAGAAGAACTTAAGGAGGCCGGCAAGAAGTATAAATCCGGTTCCTTTCCATTTAAGGCCCTGGGACGGGCCAGGGCTAGTATGGATGTTGAAGGAGTGGTAAAAATTCTGGCGGATGAAGCCACAGACGAAATTTTGGGAGTTCACATCGTTGGCGCAAGAGCCGCCGATATGATAGCTGCGGGTGTCACTGCCATGGAATATAGAGCATCAGCAGAAGATGTATCAAGGATGTCGCATGCGCACCCAACGTACATGGAGGCGGTAAAAGAAGCGTGTCTTGCTGCTACGGAAAACAGACCGATACATATTTAAGCCCATTGCTATCCCTTACACTCATATTTATCGCTATTACGGTAATAATCAGTATCAGGGCTTGGAAAGACCCTGCCCTGACGAATCGATGGATATTTAACCCATATGCTGTAAAGCACCATAAGCAATACTACAGGTTTTTAAGTTCCGGTCTACTGCACGGGGGTTTTATACATTTGCTTTTTAATATGCTGGTGCTCTATATGTTTGGACAACAAGTAGAAGCTGTTTTTACCAGTGCTTACGGGATGGCAGGTAAAGTGCTATTTGCCGGCCTTTATATTTTGGGCATCATCATTTCTGACATTCCAACTTTTTTTAAATACAAAGACGCTCCTTACTACAATGCATTAGGTGCTTCTGGAGGAGTTTCTTCTATTCTCTTTAGCTATATACTTTTTGACCCATCAAGCAAGTTATACCTTTATGGTCTAATTGGCCTACCCGGTGTGATCTGGGCAGCATTATATATCATTTATTCTTACTATATGGGTAAAAAACAAATCGATAATGTAAATCATGATGCACATCTATATGGAGGTATTTTTGGCATTGTTTTTACCATCATCACTATACCTCAGGTAGTTCCTCATTTTTTCGAACAACTTACCCAATTAAGATTGTTTTAACCTCTGGTTTCGCTCAATACCTTTGCCTAAATTGGGTTATGAACAGGGCCTTTCCCTTTATAATCTTTATGTTCTCATGTACTCCCGAAGCCTACAAAAACAAAAACCTGATAGAAACCCTACTTCGAAACGATGAAGAAGCCTTCAGCGAAATATTAAACGACTTGAAAAAATATGAGCTCCAGGTTATATATACTCAAGTTAATAGGGATAGCACAAATGCTCCATCTTTTAAATCCTTTTATTTTAATGTAGACCCTCAAAGATATTTTTACCCGGCAAGTACAGTAAAAATGCCGACGGCCTTCCTCGCGCTAGAGAAACTTCAAAAACTGAGCATTGATGGGTTAGATTTTAATACCACTTTTCTTACTGACAGCGCCTACTCAAATCAAAGTTCTGTAGTATCGGATTCAACGTCAGAAAATGGCTTACCTAGTGTTGCACATTATATAAAGAAGATTTTTATTGTTAGTGATAATGACGCATACAATAGACTTTATGAATTTATAGGGCAGGAAGAACTAAATACACAACTAAACGAAAAAGGCTATTCCTCAACACGACTGATCCATCGCTTGTCGCTACCACTTTCTTTAGAAGAAAATCAATACACCAACCCTGTACGCTTTTTAAATGATGGCTCAATCATTTATGGGCAGCCACTGGTTAAAAGTTCTCTTAACTTCAACTCCGAAGAAAAGATATTAAAAGGTATAGCACATGTTAATAATGAAGGGCAATTAGTTCAATCGCCATTCGATTTTTCTCATAAAAACTTTATGCCATTGGAGGAAATGCAATTAATGTTACGTTCAGTAATCTTCCCTGAAGCCCAAAAGGGATTTTACCTCTCTGATGATCACAGGGACTTTGTCCTACAATATATGTCTCAACTACCTCGGGAAACTTCCTACCCTACCTATGACCATGAGGAATATTATGATGCCTACTCTAAGTTCTTGCTTGTCGGAAATTCTAAAAGAATTCCCAATCATATCAGAATCTTTAACAAGATTGGTCAGGCCTATGGCTATCTTATTGATAACGCCTATATCGTGGATTTTGAAAACAATATTGAATTTTTTCTTTCGGCAGTTATTCACGTCAACAAAAACGAGACCTATAATGATAGTGAGTATGAATATGAAGAAATAGGCTATCCATTCATGCGAAGGCTAGGCAAAGTAATACAAGAGTATGAGCTTAACCGACCGCGAACTTTTGCACCTGATCTATCACCATTTAGAATTAACTATGACAAGTAAGCAATCTATATCAGGGACTGCCTGCATTATAACCGGAGGTCTTCTCAATAATATTCATGCCAAAACAGCTCATGGTCTGATTCGGCAATCAAAAAGATTTGAAATTATTGGAGTCATAGATCACGTATCTACCGGAAAGGATGCAGGTGAGGTTTTAGACGGTAAGTTCAGAGGTATTCCCGTCGCTGCTCAATTAGATCAACTTATTGAGAAAATTGGTCGAGTGCCGGATTATGCCATAATAGGAATGGCTACTAAAGGTGGGGTCCTACCTAAAGAACTCTATCCTTTAATCAAGCATGCCTTAGAATTAGGCATCAGCATAGTCAACGGATTGCACGAAACTCTTGCGGATATCAATGAATTTGCTCAAGCGGTTAAAGATTCAAATGCTAACATTTACGATATAAGAAAGCCGAAGACCTTCAAAGATCTACATTTTTGGTCGGGGCGAATAAGTGAAGTTAAATGCCCCAAAATAGCCGTTTTGGGAACAGATTGTGCCTTGGGAAAACGTACCACGAGTAAATTTTTAGTCAATAATCTAAGAGCTAAAGCATATAATGCTCATATGATATACACGGGTCAGACGGGATGGTTACAAGGTACAAATTACGGTTTTATATTCGATTCAACCCCAAATGATTTCATTTCAGGTGAGCTGGAACATGCCTTACTGGATTGTTGGGAAAATGAGAACCCGGATATTATTATTATAGAAGGACAGTCTGCCCTCCGCAATCCGAGCGGCCCTTGTGGATCAGAATACATCATTTCGGCAGAACTAGATGGCGTAGTTCTGCAACATGATCCTTCACGAATACATTACAATGGATTAGAAAATTATAATAAGAAGATACCTCCTTTAAAAGAGGAAGTCGAACTAATAAAAATGTTAGGTACTAAGACAATCGCAATAACCTTAAATACCGAAAACATAAATCAATCAGAAACGGTAAGTGCTAAGCTTAACATTGAAGATGAAATTGGATTGCCAGTAATCGCTCCGTTTTACGATGGCACAGATGCTATTGTACAAGACCTCATTAAAATGATTAATTCTAATTCTGAAAAATCATGAAGATAAAAAATATAAAAGCGTACCAAAAAGACCTGGGAAACAAGAGACCTTACACTATAGCCTTTAAAACGGTAGATCAGGTTTTGAATGCTATTGTTGAAATAGAGCTCGAAAATGGGGTAATTGGTTACGGATCCGGTAACCCAAGCGAATATGTTGTGGGTGAAAATCTTGAGTCAACAATGACGGCTCTAAATGATGGAAACCTGGATTTCATAGTAGGTAGAGACATTCGACATTTTTATTCAATCTTAAACGATATTCAAGAAAACCTTCCTAAGAATCCAGCGGCTCGAGCATCTTTGGATATTGCCGTACACGATGCATTTACCAAGTATCTGGAAGTACCGTTGGCTCAATTTCTTGGACAAAAAATCAAATCTTTACCGACATCCGTGACCATTGGAATTAAAAGTGCCGAAGATACCCTAATGGAAGCACAGGAGTACTACGATATGGGCTTTAGGTTCATCAAAGTAAAAACAGGCATAGATGTGGATGAAGATATAGAGAGGATGAAAAAATTGAGAGAACGGTTTGGTAAGCACTTTACAATTCGAGTAGATGCTAACCAGGGATACAATACAGATATGCTAATGAAATTCTTTCACCAGACAAGAGAAGATGAAATTGAGCTTATCGAACAACCTGTACCTGCCAAAGCCGTCCAAGAACTAAAAAATCTTCCGGACGAGGTGAAGAAAGTAATTGCTGCTGACGAAAGCCTCATAAATCCATCAGATGCGTTTACATTAGCCTCAGGGACAAGGGCTAGCGACATTTACAATATTAAATTAATGAAGTCCGGAGGGGTTTACACAGGACGGAAAATAGCATCTATAGCACAATCCGCTGGTATTGACCTGATGTGGGGTTGCAACGACGAAAGTTCTATAAGTATAACTGCCGCTCTTCATACAGCCCTGAGCTTTACCAATACAAAATATTTGGATCTTGATGGTAGCCTTGATCTAGTTGTGGATATCGTAAAAGCTGGTTTTGAAATTAAAGATGGCTGGATGAGTATCACTGGCAGAAGTGGGTTAGGCGTAAACTAAAAAAGCACGACTTCTCAAGTCGTGCTTTTTCGCTAACTTTTTTCCTCTTAAGCTTCTGCTATTTCTTCCACAGAAACGTAAGATCGATTATTTCTACCCTTTTTAAAAGATACGACGCCGGTCTTCAAGGCAAATAATGTATGATCTTTGCCCATACCTACGTTAATTCCAGGATGATGTTTTGTTCCGCGCTGACGTACGATGATATTACCCGCTACGGCTCCTTGCCCTCCGAATATCTTAACACCGAGTCGTTTACTTTCCGACTCTCTTCCGTTCTTAGAACTACCTGCTCCTTTTTTGTGTGCCATGTTCTATTTATTTAGAAATACCTTCTATTAATACTTTTGTGAAATCCTGACGATGACCGTTTTTCACTTTATATCCTTTTCTTCTTTTTTTCTTGAAGACTACCACTTTATCTCCTTTCACGTGCCCAAGAATTTTTCCAGACACCTTTGCCCCTTTGATCAGCGGAGCCCCAACGTCAACTTTTCCTTCATTATCTAAAAGAAGTACTTCATTGAACTCTACGGAAGCGCCTTCTTCGCCCTGCAACTTAGGAGCATAGACGAATTGGTCTTGCGTTACTTTGAACTGCTTACCGGCTATGTTAACAATTGCGTACATTTTTTAAAACGTTTTTCTTAAATGGTCTGCAAAAGTAGTTCTTTTGAAATTTTAAGCAAAATCAAATTTAAAATTAATATTTGATAACTAAATACAGGAGCTAAGGCAAGCAATTTTGCAAATCCGCTTGATTCGCTTGATTATTTTGCTTTAATTGCTTGAATAATAACTAAAGGTAACTAAAACTCGCAGATATTCTTATTGAGGCTTATATGAAGATTAACGTTCCTGAAAAATATGCTGATTTATATTTAAAAGCACTTGCTGAACGCAAGCAAGTGTTGGAACAGAAGATTATTGCTTTTGAAGATGAAATAGCCGAAATCGATAATCATATTAGAAACCTGACAAGTATTCCAATTTTCAACGAAACAAACCAACTGCATGCTCAGGTTTTGAACTTTAATGGATATAGCTCAGAATGGTCCTGGACGAAGAAAATTAGCTTTCTTCAGCAGCAAATTAACCTCATATTTACTGCTAACGATATTGTAGAGTTCATACTGGAGTCTGAACCGGATCTGGATAAAGCGAAAATCCGAAGTTCCATATCAGCAGCTTTATCCAATTGGTTAAAGCAAAAGAAGTACTCAAAATTCATAGATCCGTTATCAAATACAACATACTACGGACCATCTGATTGGTTCCTTACCAATGGTAATCCGCAAATTGACTACATACCTGATAGGCTTAAAAATAAACTCCTGAAGAGACCTTAATTTAATGTAATATATATCGCTTATTTTATTCACAAAGTAATGTGAATATTGCTTGGCTTTGTGGAAAACTTTTTGACTTTTTTTTGAACCCCTATAGCACCCGAAATGGGGCAAGTTCTAATTTAATTAATCAACATAAACATCTGTAAAACAGTAATTTAACAAAAAAAATAACACTACTTCATGCAAAAATCTTATGCTTTGTTTTTAAGTGTCCATTGACAATATTTGTATGACCTATTGGCCTCAATGGTTTCCTTGACCCTCTTAGTTGCTTCCTCGTAACTTTTGTAAGAAAATCATTAGAAGTCAGCCAAATTGAGTTAGAACTTTTAATTTAAAAACAGAGAGAGAGATGAGTGAAATAGCCACTGCACAAGAAAAAATTTTACAAGAAAACAGTAACCGATTTGTACTATTCCCAATTCAACATGACGACATATGGGAGTATTATAAAAAAGCAGAGGCAAGTTTCTGGACAGCAGAAGAAATTGATTTAAGTCAAGACTTAAGGGATTGGGGAAATCTCAATGACGGAGAGCGTCACTTTATTTCTCATGTGTTAGCGTTTTTTGCAGCCAGCGACGGTATAGTGAATGAAAATCTTGCCGAGCATTTCGTTGCAGAAGTACAATATACGGAGGCCAAGTTTTTCTATGGTTTTCAAATAGCAATTGAGAATATTCACTCGGAAACCTATTCACTGTTAATAGATACATACGTAAAAGATCCTGTAGAAAAAGATAAGCTTTTTAACGCCATTGAGACGATGGATTGTGTTAAGAAAAAAGCAGACTGGGCTTTGAGATGGATCGATGAAGGTAACTTTCAA
>JBCCOE010000026.1:0-47806 GCA_039025475.1 Bacteroidota bacterium
AATTTATGTTTTTATACCCGTAGACGGATTATGCCACTCTTGTGTAGAGGGACTGGAAAAATTCTTACACGCCGCTAGCGAGTCAACAATCATTAAAGTGGGGGTACCTACGGAAACTACTATAGACGTTTTGGGAAAGATGGAAAATACACACACGGTTATTCAAGATCGTTCGGCCATCGCCCGGTCATTTTCAATCGTTACGGTATACCCGAAGGCATTTATCATTGAAAAGGATGGGTATCGGGAATTGCCGATAGAAGAATAATAAACTGATGTTCCCCCGATTGGTTCTAGGTTCGGTCAACCTTTCTACCCAATTGAAACTTAGGTAGGGTATTCTTAAAATACACACTTGGCTTAAGACGGTTAATTGCTACAGGGAACTACTATTTTGCATATGGCTATTACTTTTATCTTAAAAAAACCAGACATATAGCTAAGATAGAACTAGAATCCAGGTCGACTAGAAAAGGAAAGCTATATTTGATCCAATGCTCCATTTCCTCCTTCACCGCCCCATAGCCATACTCATGAGCTTACTGGCCTTAATCATCTTTAGTGGCTTAGCACTTTGGCAATTACCTATTTCTTTACTTCCTGAAACAGAAGTGCCGCGTCTAAGTATAGCCGTTAACTATCCTAATGCAGCCCCCGAGCAAATTGAAGAAAATGCCCTCGCACCGATACGAGAGGCGTTGGCCACCCTTAATGGTCTTACACAAATGGAAAGTACTGCTTTCTATGGGTCCGGACAACTCAATTTATCTTTTGAATACGGTTTAGATATGGATCTGGCCTACATCGAAGCTAATGAAAAGATAGACCGCCTTACCACACAGTTACCTAAAAACATGGAACGACCGTTGGTGATTAAATCCAGTGCTGCGGACATACCCATAATGGCTATTCAGGTAGTACCCCGACAAAACACCTCACTTTTAGAAATATCACAGCTAGGGGAATATATCCTAAAAAAAAGGATCGAACAGCTAGAGGGAATTTCTTTAGTTGACTTAAATGGCCTTAAAAAGCAAATCATCTCAATAAGTTTTTTCCAGGAGAAGCTGAATGCTTTAGGGCTAACCTCTGATGAACTTATCAATATCATCAGCGAAAATAACCGGCAACTCGGCAGTATAAGTGTGAAGGATGGGCAATACAGGTACACGATAAAGGTAACTAACCCCTTAAGTGATGAGCGCTCGTTGTCAAACTTACCTATCAAGCTGCGTAACGGCTCCATTATCCGCATGTCGGATCTCGCTTCAATTGAATATCGCTTAAAAAACCCCCAGGGTACCCATATTTTTAACGGAGAAGATGGCTTGGTAATTGCCGTGCATAAGCAGGCCAGCGCCAGAATGAACGACCTAACGCAAAAAGTAAGGGCTTTGGTAGAGCAATTTAAGGATGACTATCCACAAGCTTCTTTCCATATTACTCGCGACCAATCCGGTTTACTTACCGTAAGCATAAATAATTTATTGACCAGCCTGGCGTTTGGTGGGGTTTTTGCCTTTTTGGTGCTGCTGCTTTTCATGGGCAATGTAAAGATGCCGATGATCATGGGCCTGAGCTTGCCTACCTCGCTCCTACTCTCGTTTTTACTGCTGTTTGCTTTTGACCTTTCCATCAATATTATTTCTATTAGCGGTTTGGCGCTGGGATTAGGGATGCTGATAGATAATGCCATTATCGTATTAGACAATATCAACCAAAAAAGGAAACTGGGGTTGACTGTTTTCGATAGCTGCCGGCATGGGGCCTCAGAAGTGATGCCCGCTCTCATCAGTTCTATGCTCACCACCTTGGCCGTATTCGTGCCTTTGGTTTTTTTAGGCGGTATACCCGGAACCCTTTTTTATGATCAAGCTATTTCTATTGCCGCGATCCTAGCTGTTTCGTTGCTGGTTGCTTATATTTTAATACCACTTCTCTATAAACTCTTAGTGTCGGATCGATCCCTGGCTGGGGAAAACAGTGCTGCTTATTCAGAGATAGAAAAAATCTATAAAACGGCCTATTACCAGGTAACCCGCAGAAGTAAAACGTCACTTTTTTTGTTTGCTGTTGTAGCTGGGTCAGGGGTTTATGTCGCACAAAAGCTGCAAATCGAGGGACTCCCGACTACCAATAACCGGGAAAAACTGGTTATAATAGACTGGAACGAGCCCATAGATGCCCAGGAAAACAAGCGTAGGATCAATGAATGGCTCACGGGTCTGGACACTGGGTATTTCACTGCCACTGAGAGTGATATTGGGATTACTCAATATATACTTAGTCCTGGAAAAGGAGGCGTAAAGAAGGCAAAAGTATATCTTGCTCTAGACCGTGACTTAGAAATTTCTGCCCTCACCTCACCCCTACTTTCAACCTTTCCATTTGCCAAAGTTACCCTCATGGACGCTCCGAACGCATTTGATCAGCTTTTTTCCAATCCCGAGCCATACTGGATGGCGAAAATGCGCATATCGGAACAGGGTTATGATAATAGTAGTGAGCTACAGGGCGATTTAAATAATTTGCAAAGCCCATCTCCCTTGGTAAAAGGAGTCGAATTTGAGACTGAAACAGCGATTAATATTACCATAGATGATGAAAAACTCGCAGTGTATGATATTGAGCGAGATGCAGTTTATAACCAATTACGCCTGTTATTTTCAGACTATCTCATCACGGAAATTAAAAGTTATGGTTCAATCACTCCTGTGGTGTTACAAGCGTCGGAAAATGAAGTGCAAGAAAAGATGAGCCAAGCCTATTTAGCAACCTCGGCAGGAGCCAGTTATAGCTTATCCAGCCTGGTTACGGTAAACTACACTACCTCAGCCAAGTCCGTTCACGCAGATTGGAGTGGCCGTTATTTTGGTGTGGAAACAGAAAGTGTTGATGATGTCGAAGCACTTGAAAATGAATTTTTGAATTTTGGTATAGTCAATGGTATACTAGTGGATTTTGGAGGTAAGTACTACAAGAATCGCAAAGACATAAAGCGTTTGGCGCTCATTTTCATTATTTCGGTACTGCTACTTTACTTCATTCTGGTAGCACAGTTCGAATCTTTCACCCAACCATTGGTGGTTATCTTCACCTTACCGTTAGGCCTGACCGGAAGTATTATCCTACTGTTTCTTACCGGAACATCCATTAATATTATGTCCGGCATTGGCATCATTATCATGCTCGGCATTATTGTGAACGATTCTATTTTGAAGATTGATACGATCAATAGATTGAGAAAGCAAGGCATGGAAACAAGTGAGGCTATTTTTAAGGCAGGTTCAATGCGGTTAAAGCCCATTCTCATGACAAGTATTACCACCATATTGGCTGTATTGCCTCTACTTTTCGCTTCCGGATTAGGTGCCGAACTTCAAAAGCCATTAGTATATTCCGTTATTGGCGGTTTGATTTTCGGTACTTTGGCATCGTTGTTTTTTATCCCATTAGCTTATTCTACGCTCTCCGTAAAGACAGCACTTAGCTCTGAGCAACGTAGTTCAATAATTCCTTGACCTCTTCTTCCTTCGCATGGTCTCCAATCTTTTCAAAAGACTGGATGAGGTTTCTCAAGGAACGTTTTATGATCTCTTTGTTATCACAAGGTTCAAAGAACATTTTTTGAGGGGTAAGCCTTAGTTCACCAATATAGTTTTCGATGTCTTCCCGTGAAAAAATTAAACCTCGGTTGAAAGCATTAATATAAAACTGCTTGTAGTTTGGATCTTTAAATGTTAAGATAAACAAGTTAGGAAGATTAACACCGTGCACTGGCAATTTGAGTTTTTGCGCTACGAGTAGATATATCACACATAAAGAAATTGGATTTCCCTTTTTCGACTCAAGCACACAATTAATCATAGAGTTGCTGGGAGAATGAAAATTCTTAGTATTGGCGGCAAACTTAAGTTTGTTAAATAAAACACTATTAAGAATTTTTATTTGATCATGTGGATGTCCATCCGGCTTGAATTCCAGCCAAGCTTCATAGTACAACTGTTCAATATCCTGTTTGAGTTTGGCAAATTCAAGATCAGGGTACTGGTAGCTAGCGACGAGCCACATACCTTTAAGAAGGTCACCTGACTCTTCTCGAAACCAGTTTAATAGTTTGTCCTTAAGAAGATCAAATTGCAAGGTGTGAATTAGGTCCTCTATTCTACCTTGAACTACAGGATTCAAATTATTTTCCCATTCATTCTCAAGAAACGGAATAATCGCTTCTCCCAGGGATGAAATTTTCTCTTCTACATGAGCTATGATTTCTCTGTCATCATCATCCAGAAGTGAAACCAGGGCTTTGAGCTCTTTGTTGGTCATTTATTCAATGAGTAAATTTTTGTATGACAAAATGAATGGATAACCAACCATATTAAGTATTGAAGCACATATAAAAATCAATTTATTTTGTGTTTTTTCTTGCCTTGGATAATATAGCTAAAACCTGATTAAGCTCTTTTTTAAAATCCTCTATTTCAAAATCTATGATCTGACTTTCCTGCATGATCTCAATCCAAAATTGTACTTCATCAGCTTCCTCAACCGCTATACTTAGCTTGGCAAAAAACTCAGCTCTTGAACGCCCCCTACAAGCGGCCCGATAATTGGCACCAACAGACAGAGCGGATCTTAAAAACTGTCTAGCTACAATCTTTCCTTCCTCAGTTTTTCTAATTTTCCTAAAAATTTTAAGAGCCACCAAACTTATATTCTTTGTTCGGCTCTTCATTAACTCGATAAATTCAATTTTACTTTGATCTGCCATTCATTTACAGTAAAATTCAATCAATCATCATTTACTCATGTTCTCATTAATTTAGGTTTGTATAACACCTACGTTAAACTTCTCTACTCTAGCATGATTTGCCGCTTCAATACCCATAGAAATAACCTTTCTGGTCTCAACCGGATCTATAATACCATCTACCCAGAGCCTCGAAGCCGCGTAATATGGACTAAGCTCTTCGTTGTATTTATCTGTAATCTCCTGAAGCAGTGATTCTTCCTCTTCTTTCGAAATCTCCTTCCCTTGAGCCTTGAGCGTAGATACCTTGATTTGCAAAAGCGTCTTGGCAGCTGAAGCTCCGCTCATTACTGCTATTTGTGCAGAGGGCCAGGCATAGATCAATCTTGGATCATATGCCTTACCACACATAGCGTAGTTACCTGCGCCATAGCTATTACCTACCACTATGGTAAATTTTGGAACCGTACTGTTGGACATAGCATTCACCATTTTTGCCCCGTCCTTGATAATTCCTCCGTGTTCAGCTTTACTACCCACCATAAAACCACTTACATCTTGCAGAAAAACCAGCGGAATCTTGCGTTGGTTGCAATTCATAATAAATCTAGCTGCCTTATCGGCAGAATCAGAGTAAATAACGCCGCCCATCTGCATCTCACCTTTTTTACTCTTAACCACTTTGCGCTGATTAGCCACAAAGCCGACCGCCCACCCATCTATCCTTCCATAACCGCAAACAATAGTCTGACCATAAAGCTGCTTATACTCCTCAAATTCCGAGTGGTCTACCAACCTGGTGATAACCTCCACCATGTCGTATGGTTTTACCCGACTGTTCGGCAATAGGCCATAAATATCCTCTATACTCTCTTTAGGTTCTTTGGGTTCTATTCGGTCAAATCCCGCCTCCTCAAATTTGCCGATTTTATTAAAAATGGATTTAATGTAGTCTAGGCATGCCTCATCACTCTCAAACTTATTATCCGTAACCCCGGAAATCTCACAATGCGTCGTGGCACCACCAAGAGTCTCATTATCTATATCTTCCCCAATAGCTGCTCTTACAAGATAGCTACCTGCCAAAAATATGGACCCTGTTTTATCAACAATCATTGCCTCATCTGACATAATAGGAAGATAAGCTCCTCCTGCGACACAGCTACCCATGATCGCCGCTATTTGCACTATCCCCATGGAGGACATTTTCGCGTTATTCCTGAACTGACGACCAAAGTGCTCCTTATCTGGAAAAATCTCGTTCTGCATAGGCAGAAAAACACCAGCGCTATCGACCAGGTAAACGATAGGCAGATGGTTTTCCATGGCAATTTCCTGAGCTCTTAAATTCTTTTTTGCCGTTATTGGAAACCAAGCACCAGCTTTGACGGTTGCGTCATTAGCAACGATCATACATTGTCTACCTTGCAGATAACCTATTCCAGTGACCACACCTCCGGACGGGCATCCACCAACTTCTTTATACATACCATCACCGGCCAAAGCACCCACTTCTAGAAATTCCGTGTTTTCGTCAGTTAGATAGCTAATGCGTTCTCTTGCTGTTAATTTCCCTTTTTTGTGGTGAGAAATGATTTTCTTTTCACCTCCACCCAAATAGACTTGATCTAATTTCGTCTTTAACTTGAATACCAGTTGCTTATTGTGATCTTCGTTTTTATTGAATTCTATATCCATAAATGAACGATTGTAGCTGATCAAGACAGGGCATTACACCCTAAGTCAGTTCCCTTTTTCAGCTTTCCTTCTATCCTTTTCGATTTTTTTGGCACTTTTCCCTAACGGTGCAAAGAAATGCTTGGGCTGGGTGTCCATGTGGATCAAAAGTTGATCCAAGCTCCGGACAGCTTTATTGAGGTTAACATATAGGGAATCATCCGTCATTAACTTACCTAAAGTCCCATCATTATTGGCCATCTTGTCAATAGCACTAGTCAACGTCTCTAATGTGGTATTAACTTGTGCAATGGTTTTACTCAGTTCAAGCCTTTTGAGGGAATCTGAAAGTTGTCTGAAATTTTCCAATGCGGGCTTCAGATCGTCTATAGTGGCTGAAACCTTTAAGCCAGTTTGATTATAGGTGGTTAAAACAGAGTCCAGACTATTTTCAGTACGAAGCATTATGGGTTTGAGTTCTGATGAGGCGGCCTTGAAATCCATAAGAATACTATCAATCTTACCACCGGTACCTGACAATTGATCTAACACCAGATTGATTTTCTTAATAGTGGCCTCCAGGTTGTTGGCCACAGGTTGGGCACTTTCAGCCAAAATATCTGTGATCCCCTTATCCAATACTGCTATTACCGTATCCTTGGCCTGAATCGGTCTCGAAATGTCCCCTGGGTAAAGTAATATTGACTTATTACCCAAAAAATCACTATTCAGCGTGGCAGAGGCCGAATCCCCCAGAATAATCTCTCCATCAATGTCCAGTTCTACCAGCACCTGGTCCGAGCTGCTTTGCAACAAGCGAATACCACTTACTCTGCCCACGGCGAAGCCATTGATAAGCACAGGGTTAGAGACATTGAGCCCATTAACGTTATCATAAATGGCATAATACTTATTAGATGATGAAAAGAAATCAATACCCTTGAGGTAGTTGAATCCCAGATAAAGTATGGCTATGGTTATCACCATAAATAGCCCTACTTTGAATTCCTTAGATATACTCACATCGCTAATTTAAGGATTCAATTTCGTTTTTATAATCCCTAAAGGCTCTGAATATTCCCGAAGCTATATTACCTTGTACAGATGGATCATTAAGTTCTTTTTCTTCTTTGGCATTGCTCAGAAAACCAACCTCCACCAGTACACTAGGCATTGCCGTGCTCCAAAGCACGTAAAGGCTGGATTGCTTTACTCCTAAACTCCTGCGGCCAGCACGTTTTGAAAATTGATCTTCAATATTAGTCGCTAATAGAATACTGCGGTCCTGAAAAGTGGATTGGGTTAAAGAAAACAATATTGCCGATTCAGGGGAACCAGGGTCAAAGTCATATTCCTTTTCATAATCTTCTTCCAACAGTATGACCGAATTCTCTCGCTTAGCTACTTCAAGGTTTCTACCCGTATTCTGAGCTCCCATTACATAGGTTTCAGTACCATAAATTGAGTTTTTACGTGCTTCGCTTGTTTCAGCAGGCAAAGAATTCGCATGAATGGAAATAAATACATCTCCATCATTAGTATTGGCGATTTGCGGACGCCCCTTTAATGTGATAAAGACATCTGTTTTTCTAGTGTAGATAACTTTAACGTCAGGTAGGTATTCTTCTATATACTTACCCACTTTTAAAGACACGGACAACACTACATCCTTTTCTTTTGACAAGCTTCCAAGTGCCCCAGGATCTCTACCGCCATGTCCAGCGTCGATGATTACCGTTTTAACCTGGAATTCACTTCTGGGTTTTCGAGATGAAGAAGTTAGCAAGGTTATTGCTATGAGCATAGTCATCATGGCAATATTCTTCGCAATCTTTCGCATCCTGTAGCTTATTCTAATACCTTTGAACAAAGTTCTAAAAATATCGATAAAAGCGAAAAGCGCATTAATTAATTTGAATTTCACGTATTTAATAAAGCTCTGCCTTGCTGGTATTTTTTTACTTTTTGCAATTTCCATGGTTACGGGTCAAAGTCCAGAAAAAGAGATAAAAACCACCCAAGGTTTATTAACTAACACTGGTATCACCACCGATACCACGGCACTTGACAGTACCAATGTTGCATTGGATTCATTGACAAATGAGGTTTCAGACTCTTTAGCCAATTCAGCATCCCAACCTTCGGGAGATATCCAAACTACTATCAATTACTCTGCCAGGGATTCTATCAACTTTTCATTAGACACTAAGATTGTAAAGCTGTATGGAGACGCTAAGATAAAATACGGAGCTATTGAATTGGAGGCAGACCATATTATTATTGATTATAATAAAAACACGTTAAGTGCAAGTGGTAAGTTGGATAGTACCGGTACAAGGATTGGTTATCCCATCTTCAAAAATGGGGCAGAAGTGTATGAAACACGTGACATTACATACAACTTCAAAACAGGGCGGGCAAGAATAACAGAAGTAGTTACACAACAGGGAGACGGCTTTTTACATGGTGAAACCGTATTTAAAAATGAAAAGAATGAACTCTTTAGTATTAATAATACCTATACAACCTGTAATCTTCGGCACCCCCATTTTAGAATAAAGACCAAACGAACAAAAGCTATCCCTAATGACAAAATAGTATCGGGACCCTTCAATTTAGAAGTAAATGACGTGCCCACGCCTTTGGGTTTTTTCTTCGGTATGTTCCCGGATCAGAAGGAGTCAAGTTCGGGGATAATCGTACCCTCATACGGTGAAGAGCGTCTAAGGGGTTTCTTTCTCAGGGGGGGTGGATATTTTTTTGATATCAGTGACTATGTAAAAACGGCGGTAAGAGGCGACTTATATAGTAAAGGGGGGCATGCATTAAACGTAGTGACTTCTTACCGTAAGAGGTATGCTTACAACGGCAACTTTAATTTCAACTACTCAAAACTTCGAACCAGTGAAGATATTGAGGTGTTAGATAGCAGAAATGACTATCGTTTAACTTGGAGTCATACGCCACAAACCAAAGGAAGAAGTCGCTTTTCGGCATCTGTGAATGCAGCTACATCGAGTTTTAGCGATAATAACTTTTTAGGCATTAACGCCGATCCAAATAGTACCCGATTCGATAGCTTTACTCGAAAATTAAGCTCAAATGTCACATATTCTACCACATTTGGTTCATTATTCTCATTAGGACTTAGTGCCCGTCATAACCAGGACGTAGAATCCAGAGAGATAGATTTGCTTTTGCCTTCACTAACTTTTAATATGTCGAATGTCTATCCTTTTCAAAAAAAGGGAGGTGGCGGAAAAGGAGTATTAGATAAGCTAAGTCTTAGGTATACCTTAGCTGGAACCAATCAAATTACCAATAATTTGGGAAGAATTGGAGATGCAGAGACTGACAGCATTGGAGAGTTTAATTTCCAAACTTTCGGCACCTATTTTAAAAATGCCAATCGTGGATTCAGACATACGGTACCCATTGCTACATCTTTTCGGCTTTTGAAGCACTTGACTGCTAGTCCTTCGATCAACTATGAAGAAAGGTGGTATTTTGACAAATTGGAGTACGGCTTAGATCCCGATAATCCTAATAGGGCAATAGTTATTGATACTCTGGACGGATTCAACCGAGTATATGATTACAACTTCGGGGTGGGCGTAAATACCAGACTCTATGGAACTTATTTTTTTAAAAAAGGAAGCATACAAGCCATAAGACACGTTATGAATCCTAGTGTTTCATTTTCTTATCGCCCCGATTTTAGCGATGAGAGGTTCGGGTATTATCAACGTCTAACCACGGAAGAGGGTGAAGAAATTATAGCTAACAGATATCAAGGGTACGTGTTTGGGTCACCAGCAGCTGGGGAGAGCGGTTCAATTGGTTTTTCACTGACCAATACCTTAGAAATGAAAATAAAAACCAAAAAGGATACGGCAGACCAAGCCAGAAAAGTCCCTATCCTAAACAACTTTGGATTTAGCAGTTCTTACAATCTTGTAGCTGACTCTTTTAAATTAGCACCCATTAGTCTACGGGCAAATACTGCTTTATTTAATAAAAAGTTGACCATTAACTTCACCGGTCAACTAGACCCCTATGTCTATACCGATGACGGATCAACTCGGGGTAAAAGAATAGACCAATTTACCTGGAACAATGGTAATGGTCTGGGTCAATTAAGTCGTGCCAATATTGCCCTCAGCACCAATCTTAACCCTCAAGGTCAACAGAATGAATCCGAAAATTCAAATAAGATCGCCAATTCAGATCTGAGTCAAGTTGAAAAGGACTTCCTTTTAAATAATCCTGATGCCTATATTGATTTTGAGATTCCCTGGAGCTTGAGAATTAGTTATGCATTTGACTACACCAAACAGGGGTTAGCTAGTTCAGAAATTACACAATCGCTCCGATTTTCAGGAGACTTATCACTGACTGAAAAATGGAAAGTTAATTTTAACTCGGGATATGACTTTCAAAATAAAGAATTTATAACGACTACTATAGGCGTAAACCGCGATCTTCACTGCTGGGTAATGAACTTCAACTGGACACCTTTTGGTCGTTTCACGAGTTACTCTTTTACTATACGAGTAAAGTCTTCGCTACTACAAGACCTAAAAATTGATAGGAACAGGAGCTTCTTTGATCAGTTTTAGAATGAGTTAAAAGCTATAGGTGAAGCTTACATTTACAATCAGAATGGCTTCTCCATTATAGCCGGATACCTCTCGGTCGTCAACAAACCTATAGCGATAACCAAAACCAATGTCAGATTCAAAATAGAGGTTCTTAGTTATGCTTCGCTTTAAACCTAACGAAGGTATGAGAGAGGCTTGATCAACGTAACTTTTAAGATCACTCGCAGGGAGTGAAAATACTGATGGCCGATAATAAGTTCGTAAGGATAGAAAACTTCCACTATTTCCTGTAGTACTTTTGCCCTTAGCATTTCTTTGATTCAACGAGAAATACCACCGAGGCTCGAATAGGACGGAGGGCGTAAAAAGTAGATCAAACTCGTCCACATTAATTATACTATCTGGCTTAAATCTTCTTGCATCGATACCTATTTCTACCCTCAGCGTAAGGGATCTGGACAACCTCGACTCATTAAATGCTGAGAAACCGAAAAGTTCTCTTTGACCAAGATAGCCCCTTATTTGAACACCATTGATAGACTTTTCTACGCCGGAATCTTGACCAAAGCACATCGTCGTAAATGGCCACAGAATAAGTACTAATGCTATTTTATACAAGGCTAACTATGTATCCAACTTTTGACTTCGTCAAGATCCGGATTCTTTACTTCTTTAAGCTTCATTTTTTTCCGCATGCCACAAACATCATTAAACAGTTTATTTGGGTTGGATTCCTTGAGCTGCTCAACGGTAATTATTCCTAATTTTTGAATGATCTGCACCAACTCTTCTCTTACACCATGCTCAACAAAATCCTGAGTCGTTGATATTTCAATCCTCTTCTCGGGTTTCATTTGAGGAAAGAATAATACATCCTGAATTGAATTTGAGTTAGTCATTATCATCGCTAACCGATCAATGCCGACACCTAGACCTGCAGTTGGAGGCATGCCGTACTCCAAGGCTCTTAAGTAGTCCTCATCCAGAGTCATGGCTTCCTCATCCCCTCTTTTGCCCAACTCCAGTTGATCTTGAAAGCGCCGTCTTTGATCAATTGGGTCATTTAATTCTGAAAACGCATTGCATATTTCTTTTCCATTAGCTATCGCCTCGAAGCGTTCGACAAGTCCCTCCTTACTTCGATGTTTCTTAGCTAAAGGTGACATCTCAACCGGATAGTCAGTGATAAAAGTAGGCTGGATTAATTGTCCTTCGCAAGTCTCTCCAAAAATCTCATCAATGAGCTTTCCTTTACCCATGGTCTCGTCTACCTTCACATTTAGCTTTTGAGATGTTGCTCTAAGCTGATCTTCTTCCATTTCGCTGATATCAATACCAGTGTAATATGCGATAGCCTCGAACATAGTAAATCGTTTCCATGGGCGTTTGAAATCAATCATGTTGTCACCAACCTGTACTTCAGTCGTACCGTGAAGGTCAATAGCTACCCTCTCAATCATCTCCTCAACCAAGTCCATCATCCAATTATAATCCTTATACGCCACATAAAGCTCCACCTGAGTAAACTCTGGATTATGGAACCTGGACATCCCCTCATTTCTAAAATCTTTAGAAAACTCATAAACACCATCAAATCCACCTACTATTAACCTCTTGAGGTATAATTCATTGGCAATACGGAGGTACAGTGTCATGTCCAATGTATTATGATGTGTTTTGAATGGACGCGCCGCGGCACCACCATACAACGGTTGCAAAATCGGCGTCTCAACCTCAAGATATCCTTTGTTATTAAGGTAGTCTCTCATTGAGTTAACGAGTTTCGTACGTTTAATGAAAGTCTCTCGAATATCCGGGTTTACAACGAGGTCTACATAACGTTGTCTATATCTCATCTCAGTGTCTGAGAAAGCATCGTATTTAGTTAGATTACCCTCATCATCCACCGTCTCCCTAACCACAGGAAGTGGTTTTAAAGACTTACTCAGTAAATGTATGTGAGATACATGTACTGAAATTTCACCGGTCTGTGTGGTGAAAACGTGTCCTCTTATACCCACTATATCTCCTATATCCAGTAATTTTTTGAAAATAGTATTGTACAACGTTTTGTCATCACCCGGGCAAATATCGTCTCGTCGTAGATAAATTTGCATTCGCCCTGTAGAGTCTTGAAGTTCAGCAAAAGACGCAGACCCCATAATTCGCCTATTCATTAGTCGTCCAGCGAGGGATACATTTTTATAGTCTATCTTGCGCTTCTCATAGTTTTGAAGAATTTCTCTTATGGAAACATTTACATTCCATAGTTCTGATGGGTATGGGTCAATACCTAATTTCTCTAACTCCCCCTTGGCTTGACGCCTAACAATTTCTTGTTCACTCAGATGCATTTGCTTAACTGGTTCCCTTATATCAAATTAAACCGCAAAGTTAAACTAAAGTTAGATTAGAGAATAGTCTAGGTCTTGGCTTTTCTCCTCTTGAGTTCCCGTCTGATTAAGTTAAGCTCTCTACTACTCTGACCTGCCACAGAGGTATTCTCGTCTGCCCGTCGAAAAAGATAGGGCATTACAGATTTAACCGGTCCGTAAGGTACGTATTTCGCAACATTATATCCCGCCTTGGCCAGGTTGAATGAAATATTTTCACTCATCCCATACAGCTGGGCAAACCAAACACGAGAGTCATTATTTGGCATACTATATTTTTCCATTAAAAGGGCCAAGTAATAATTGCTGTATTCATTATGTGATCCGTTAATTAAATAAATACGTTGTTTATTATCGATGCAGTAAGCGAGTCCCTTATCGTAGCTATCATCAGTAGATTGTTTATTAATATGGATTGGGCTAGGATACCCTTTCATTTCCGCTCTCTCCCTTTCTTTCTCCATGTAGGCACCACGTACCAATTTAGCCCCTAAGTAATAACTCCCCATGGCTGCATAATGGAAAGCTCTTTTTAGGTTATCTAACATATCAGATCGATACATTTGATAGGTATTATAAACAATCGCTTTTTTCTTATTGTATTCTTTCATCATTTCATAAGCAAGTCCATCTATAGTATCCTGTATCCAACTCTCTTCGGCATCTATTAAAACTGGTATATTCTTTCGAAAAGCCAATTCACAAATATCTTTTATGCGATCTTTTACTTTTTCAAAGGCCAGATCTTCTTCCTGAGTCAAAACACTATCTTCTTGAATTTTCTGTAGCAACAGGCTACTGGCTATTCCCGTTACTTTAAAAACGGAAAAAGGAATGTGCGTACCTTTTGAAGCCTCTTCAATGGTACGTAGAATTTCAGTTTTAGTGTAGTCAAAACTTTTTTCATCGTCTTCACCTTCTACAGAATAATCGAGAATAGTGCCAATATTGAAATTGGCCAGATCCGCTATGGTGTCGGAACTTTCCTCAATGGTTTCACCCCCACAGAAATGTTCAAATACTGTGTTTTTGATAATTGATTTTATGGGAAGATGTAACCATAAAGCGAATTTCACCGAACCGGTAGCCAACCGGCTTATTATAGGACTATTCACAACTGAAAACAAAATATTCGCTTTTCGTAAAGCACGGTCTGATTTCGCCTGAAATGCTATAGAAGTATCTTCAAAAGATACGTTGGACTTTAACTGCATCATCACCCAAAAATTGGCTTAAAGATATAAATTAACCCTTTATGGAAGCTTTTGTTTTATTTATAAATATCTTTAGCTGAGTATGAATGAAGCTGAAATACTTGATAAAATCCGTAAAGACATTGATAGCATTGACCAAAGGCTTTTAGCGCTATTGAATCAACGTATGGATTTAGTTAAGGAAGTAGGACAGTTAAAAAAAAATACAAATTCCTCAATTTACCGACCTGAGCGAGAGAAGGCGATTATCCAGCGTTTATCGGACTTAAATGAAGGCAAGTTAAATAAGCAGGCAATTGAAGCTATTTTTTTAGAAATTTTTGCCGTCAGCCGCAACATTGAACTACCAGAAAAGGTAGCTTATCTTGGGCCAGAAGGCAGTTTTACGCATCAAGCTGCTGAAGGAAGATTTGGCGCGATGAGTGAATATCTCCCCTTAAAAAACATACAGTCCGTTTTTGAGGCCGTTACCTCTCAGCGTGTAAAATATGGAGTAATTCCTATTGAAAATAACCAACAGGGCATCGTAGGAGAAACAATGAGCCAGCTTAGCTCTACGAGTATTAATATAGTCGCTGAAGTACCTATCCCTATCCATTTCTCCTTTGCCTCTCTTAATGAAAACATTGCCGAAATTACCCATGTATATTCGAAAGATATCGCCTTTCGTCAATGTGCCAAATTTCTCAAAGAGTATGGAGAACATAATGCCGTAACGATACCGGTAGAATCAACCTCAAGAGCCGCACAGCTAGCGTCTCAAACAAAAAATTCTGCTGCCATCTGTTCTCATATTGCTGCTAAAATGTATAATCTTCCCATTCTCTTTGAAAACATACAGGATAGCACTGATAACTATACGAGGTTTTTAATTATTAGCAGCGAATATAAGAACGTAATCAGCGAGAGTGATAAGACCACTATTTTGGCCCGTATTTCTGACAAACCTGGTAGCCTCGTCACCTTTTTGCAAAAGTTTCATGATTCGGGCATCAATTTCACAAAGATTGAAAGCTATCCGGCTAAAGATGGTAAAAAGTTTAAATATTGGTTTTTTATAGAGTTTGATGGCCATGTTGATGACCCTGACGTTAGCAAAGTAATACAGGATAATGAAGATCAAATTAAATGGCTAGGGAGCTATCCCAAATTGTGCTAAAAATATGTGGAGAAAGGAAGAAGAAAAGCCATGGTTCATAGCAGGGCCGTGCAGCGCGGAGTCTTTTGATCAGCTGAAAGAAACTACCTTAGCTGTGAATAAGCTGGGCATTCAAACGGTAAGGGCAGGTATCTGGAAGCCACGCACTCGACCGAATAGTTTTGAGGGTAAAGGAGAAGAAGCACTGAAATGGATTAAAGATATTAAGACAGAAATTGATATCGAGTTTGCCATTGAAGTTGCAAGCGCAACACACGTAGAATTAGCTCTAAAATATGACATAGATGTCGTTTGGATTGGTGCACGTTCATCTGTTAACCCATTTCTAGTTCAAGAGATTGCTGATACTCTTAAAGATCAGAATCTTCCGGTGCTTGTCAAGAATCCAGTTAATCCCGATCTTGATCTTTGGCTAGGTGGGATCGAGCGACTGGCTAACGTAGGACTTACTAAAATTGGTGCTATTCACAGAGGTTTTAGCGCCTTTAAGAAATCAGAATATAGAAATCTGCCTCTCTGGCAAATTGCGATAGAACTAAAGAGGGTTTTACCACATATCCCGCTTATCTGCGACCCAAGTCATATTGGGGGAAACAGATCCATGATCTTTGATATTAGCCAAAAGGCTCTGGATTTGAAATACGATGGATTAATGATCGAAACACACCCTGACCCAGCCAAGGCGCTTAGCGATCCAAAACAGCAAGTCACACCAAAACAACTGGATGATATTATTTCTCAATTACAGATACGAAATAATCACGTTGATGATGTTGTCTTTAAAAGTAAACTTGATGAACTCAGAAATAAAATTGATAGCGTTGATCATGATATCATAGAAAATCTAGCTGCCCGAATGAAGTTAATCGAAGAAATAGGCGATTATAAAGAACAGAATAACGTTGCCGTTCTTCAGCTTGAGCGTTGGAATGAAATACTAAGAAGTCGCAAGGAGTGGGCAGCTATGGCCAATTTGAGTAAAGAAGTAATCGCAGAAATTTACACTTTGATTCATGCAGATTCAATAAAAAAGCAGACCGAAATCTTTAATCGCGATAAAGATGAGCACAAATAAAGTAGTCATAACGGAAGCGGTTAATCAGCAATTACTCTGTACACTCCAAGAACTAAAATTCACCAAGCTTGCCGTGCTTGTGGATGAAAACACCCTAATCAATTGCTACCCCTTAATTAAAGAATCACTCCCTGATCATTGTATTATTGAAATAAAGAGTGGAGAGAAGTTTAAAACAATTGAAACCTGTAATCACATTTGGGGAAGGTTAACTGATGAGGCCTTCGACAGAAAAAGCCTCATGCTAAATCTCGGTGGTGGTGTCATAGGTGATATGGGTGGATTTGCTGCTCGAACTTTTAAACGTGGAATTAAATTTATAAATATTCCAACTACTCTGCTGGCACAAGTAGACGCAAGTATAGGAGGTAAACTAGGGATAGATTTTGAAGGACTAAAAAATCATATCGGGTTATTCAGTGATCCGGACAAAGTAATAATAGACCCTATTTTTTTAGAATCCTTACCTCACGAAGAATTAATTTCTGGCTTTGCTGAAGTAATTAAACACAACCTAATTGCCGACGAAAGTCACTGGGAGGAGCTCAAAACACAAAAGTTATCTGACCTAAATTGGCTTGATGTCATCAAGCATTCTGTAGCGATTAAAAGTCGTGTGGTAGCAAGTGATCCATTCGAAACAGGAAACCGTAAAACGCTAAATTTCGGACATACTATAGGCCATGCAGTCGAAAGTTTCAAGATGATTATCAATAAGCGTATACTTCATGGAGAGGCTGTAGCCTTGGGTATGATCTCTGAATCTTATTTGAGTTACAAAAAAGGACTACTTTCCTCAAAGGAATTAAAATCTATAGAAAACTATATAGATTCCGTTTTCACAAGGATAAAAATTGAGCCCAAAGAAATTAACAAGATTCTCGATTTAATGGGTCAGGACAAAAAAAATAGGGGCAATAGGATTTTGGCCGCACTTCTTGAGAAAATTGGAAGTGCAAAATGGGATGTTGAACTCACTCGAGACGAAGTGAGGTCGAGCTTGCTGTATTATTCAAGTTATACGTAGTGTATTTCGGAGTCATCATTTGACAATGAAGTCGCTTTGATATCTGCTTTAGCTGTTTTTTTTGTTGACTCCGTTCGTGTTCTTTTGCCAGGACGAGTCGTCAACGTTAAAGCTAAAACAGCACCAGTCGCCAATCCAAGTGCCAAGCCCCATTTTCCTGCTCTATTCATATCTCTAAATTTTTTACTGTAGTAAGCATTAAGCGTACCAATTTGTAGTTTGATATTAAGAAATAACGTTTTTTTGTCTCAAATAGTTGTGCACGGACCCAAAACCATCTTAGAAAATTGACAAAAATTGAGATCGCCAAGAATCAACACCCTGTCAACGTAAGTATAGATTTACCTGCTTCAAAAAGTATTGCTAACCGAGCCTTGATCATTAATGCATTAAGTGATTCCCCTGCATCCATTCATAACCTATCAAAAGCAAGGGATACTCAGACTATGGCGCGGCTACTAAATAGTAGTGATGAAGTACTAGACGTGATTGACGCTGGAACCACTATGCGATTTTTAGTAGCCTACCTGGCGATAACGAACAAAACAAAGATACTTACCGGTACACCTAGAATGTGTGAAAGGCCTATAAAAATATTGGTAGATGCTCTTAAAGAGCTGGGAGCATCAGTGGATTACGAAGGAAAGTCCGGTTATCCTCCCCTTAGAATTAAAGGTTTTACAGATAGACAAAAAACAGAATTAAATATTCAGGGAAATGTAAGCAGTCAGTACATATCGGCCGTACTGATGATCGCTCCGTTACTACAAAATGGTCTCAAACTTAACCTAATAGGAAAGATTAGCAGCAAGCCATATATCGACATGACGCTTGAAGTGATGGAATTCTACGGTGCTGAAATACGTTGGGAAGGAAATTCAATCCATGTTACATCAGGTAAATATCAAACCCATGACTATTGGGTAGAGCCTGATTGGTCAGCTGCAAGCTATTGGTATAGTATCGTCTCTCTATCGAAACAAATGGAGGTATTTCTTAAGGACCTAAAAAAAGACTCTCTTCAAGGTGACCGGGTCATTTCCGATATAATGATTCTCCTCGGAGTTAAAACTGAATTCACCGATGGTGGTGCCTATTTAAAAAAAACGGAGCATCGAACAAGCATTGAAGTGGACTTTACTGATTGCCCTGACTTAGCTCAAACGGTAGCGGTAATATGTGCGGCAAAAGGGATCAAAGGGGTTTTCAGAGGCTTGGAAAGCCTTAAAATAAAGGAAACAGATAGAGTAAGTGCCCTACAAATTGAATTAAAAAAGATAAACACGCTACTTGAAGAGTCCAATGGATATTGGACGTTAACCCCAGGCTACACAAATGAGAGTCACTACGCTTTCCATTCCTATGATGACCATAGAATGGCAATGGCATTTGCGCCATTAGCCATGGTGGCGTCTATAGAAATAGATACGCCAGAAGTGGTCAATAAATCTTATCCCGGATACTGGAATGATTATAAGAAGGCAGGCTTCTTGTTAAAAAAAATGTAGACTATTCAGATATTTAGGCGTACCCAATAGCCTAGAACCATACCACGAAAAATATTCACCATCCACAAGGGCAATCTCTGCGTCAGGAAGTAAGCGTTTAAGCTCATCTTTATGTTTTTCTTTAAAAGGATAGGGTTCTGAAGAGAGCATGACGACATCCACCTCAAGGTTCGTTATCTCCTTTTCCGTGAGCTGAGGATATCTTTCTAAACGCCCAACGGCATTCTGATAACCGGATTTTTCTAATATTGAATTTATGAAGGTGTTAGAAGCGGCCACCATATAAGGATTTGCCCAAATAAAATAAAGGGCCTTTTGCTTTGTCGCCCTATTTAAGCTTCTGAATTGTTGTTCAATGGTATTGACAAGAAGGTTGGCTTTCTTACTTACTTTCAACAACGTCCCAATGTGAAAGAACATCTTGACAGCATCATTGAACGTGTTAATATCGCTCATCCAAACTGAACAGAACTGCTCCAATTCTAGAACAATATCTAGGGTATTTTCCTCTTTGTTACCAAGGATGAGGTCGGGTTCCAGATCTTTCACTTTATTGATGTGCACTTTCTTGGTTCCTCCGATGACAACCTTATTTTGCCTGGCTTCTTGAGGGTGCACACAGAATTTGGTAACTCCGACAATTCTATCCTTCAAACCTAAATAATAAAGCAGTTCTGTTTGAGATGGGACTAGCGATATTATTCTTTTGGGGAAAGCAGGGGCAAATAACTTCCTGCCCATTTGATCGATTACTTCCACCTGTTTATACACAGGTCAAAGTTAATATTTAGTTCTATCTTGAGCCTAACCTACCGCAAGGTCGTGCTGAGCAATTGGAGCGTTAATAAGGTTAGGAAGTGTAATGGTAAATGTGGTACCCAGACCATGTTCTGAACTAACATCGATTTTGCCCCCTAATTTTTCAATAGTATTCCTGGCAATGTATAGACCTAAGCCTGATCCTTTCGCATTCTCATCAGCTCGATAAAAGATTTCATATATCTTGTCCAAGTATTTCTGTCTTATACCTATACCATTATCTTGAACGATAACCTGACAAAGGTCTGGCATTACCTGAACGGTGATGTCGATATTCTGTCGGTCTTTTTCTTTATCAGAATATTTGATGGCATTTGAAAGAACGTTATTCAATACTGTTTTTACACGGGCCTTATCCGAATAAAAATCTGAGATCCTGTTCACTTTTAGTTCAAAATCGATAGAAGCGGTATCATAGAGCATACTTAGCCTGTTTATCTCTTCATTTATGGATCTCTTCATATCAACAATCTCCCTGCCAATAACCAAACGCTCATTTCTGTAGAAAGAATTAATATCCTCTATAAAAGCGTCCAGCTTTTTCAAGTTCATTTCTATCATTCGCAGATATTCATTCTTATTTGACTCGCTATCACGCTGAGCCAAATCCACCAACCCCAGCGACGATAAAAGTGGAGCTCTCAGATCGTGTGATGTTTTATACATAAAATGATCTAACTCATTATTAGCCTTGATTAGTTGAGATTCAATTCTTTTTCTTTTGGTGACATCATGGAGAGTTATTACAAGTCCTTCTACAGCTGCGTTATCAAAAAGATCCGCAACAGACACATCAAAGTGAATTTTCTTTTTGTCCTTGCAGGGTACGCAAACCTCGATAAAGTCTGACACCGTTGAATTCGAAAGACTATTAGCCAAGAAGCTCCTTATCACCTTTTCTTTTGAAGGAACGATAAAATCAAAAATGATCTGACCCATTACTTCGTCCTTCTTCATACCAAGTATTCTATGAATACTTTCGTTAACATACTTAACTCGAAAGTCTCCATCTGTGACTATAATAATATCACTTGACTGTTCAACCAAACCTGTAAACATGTTATTCACGATCATTTCTTTTCTTATATTTTGAATAGGCTTCTTAACTAAAAGATCGATCATGATGGCTAAAGTACTATAGCCATTGCCGCTAGCTGGCTACTTACTTTTAGATTTGCCGCCTTTATTGCCTCCTGATTTAACTCAAACTTCAGGCTATTTCCAACGGTCTTAAAGTTTATGGCACTACCTTGTTGGGCGAAACCTGATTTATTGGTTATCAGCAGTGTGGGTTTATTTTTAACTCTATCTATAATTATCCTGAGTTCATCCTTGGATGAACTTCCAAAGTATATAATACTACAGGGTCTCAAATCTTTTGCTGATTTGAATTCGACCACCTTGAACTTCTTGCCACCACGAATTTTACCTCCATACCATTCATGAAGAGTAGTAAATACATCCGAATTGCCAATAACACCAATGGTAAACTCTTCGTTTGAATTTGGCCACTCGATGTACTTAATGAAGTTGTATACCATCATGGCATGTAACTCATGTTCCGGTCTGTCTCTAGTTGTAAAAGACATAATAAGCAAACACATTACCGGGGCTATCATCAGCTTTTTCATTGCTTTACTTTTTTTGGATGGCAAAAGTGAAACATTAAGCCACTGCGTTCTTCAGTAAGCCCGCGTATTTTTACATATAAGTAAAACCCGTAGATAAAAGGAAAGGGTCACCCTTTCGGATGACCCTTTCATGCCCAATTTTAAGAAAACTGATTTTATATCAAGATAGCCATGCTCATAAGCTGAGATGATACTTTTAGACTGGAGGCATCAATCGAAGCTTTGTTAAGTTCAAATGCTAGTCGGTTATTAACCATCTTGAAATTAATGTTGCTCCCTTTATTACAAAGTCCGTTTTTATCAGTAATAATCAAAGTCTTATCACTGTCGCCTTTGGCTTTAATCTCTTCAAAATCTTTACTACTTGTCTTAGCCACGTAGAGTATATCGGTTTTGGTAATCTCCGCTGCATTCTTGAATTCAACGATCTTGAACTTGCGATTACCTTTCAATTTTCCATTGTACCATTTATTAAGTGTATTGTAAATATTATTATCCCCTATGACGCCAATAACGAATTCACCAGAAGCCTCAGGCCATTGAATATATTTAGTAAAGTTATAAAGCATCATAGCATGTATTTCATGCATTGGCTTACCCTGGGCATTAACTTGACCAAGGCATATAGAAAAAATAAAGGCTGAAGTAAATAATATCTTTTTCATGTCTGTTGATTTTGAGTTTCAATAGACAAGCGGTGTGCCAAATAGGACAAACCATTCAAATTTCATTGTAAAGGTTCTATTTACTCAAAAGAATTCCCGTATTGGGAATAAATTTCCCAATTCTGAATAGCGATGTTGCTAAAGAGGAATAGCTGTCATCTTTAGAAATGCAGACTTCTTTAAGTTTGAAGCTTAGTTGAGGTTAAAGCCCTTAGTTACTATGTGCACCCAAATATTAATAATATCTTAATCTTAAGTCAGATGACGATAGCCATAGCTGCCAGTTGGCTACTTGTTTTCAGGGTAGTTTTCTTAATCGCGGATTGATTAAGTTCGAACTTCAACCTGTTATCAACAATCTTGAAATTTATACAGCTACCTTTTTTTCCTAGCCCGTTTTTTTCTGTGACGGTAAGGATGGGCTTACCTTCAATCTTTGTCAAAATATCTTCAAACTTATCACTCCCCGACTTTCCTATATAAACCAACTGAAATTGTGAAAGATCATCAGCAACTGTGGCTTTTTTTATGATAAACTTTTTATTTCCTCTTGTTTTATTGCCATACCAGGTATTGAGCGTGTTATAAACCTCATCTGCGTCAACAACACCAACCAGAAAATCGCCATTGTTTTTGTTCCCTGGCCACTCTATATACTTAAGAAAATTGTAGATCATCATCGAGTGTAGCTCGTGCGATGGCCGATCTTGAGCAAAACAGACTTTCCCTGAGAAAACAATAAAAATAACTAAGAGTAACACTACTCGTCTCATTATAAAAATCTTTAATAATCTATATATCAGCCAGTAAAATAACTGAATATTTAATAATTAGTTCAAAATTTTTCTTGTCAGTTTTTGTGCAGAGTCGATTTAGAGATACTTGAATTCATGACCTCGTTCGAGCCCAAGTAAAAACTCCCTAATTAGCATTATAACATTCTCAACATCCTTTTTATGCACGGTCTCAACTGTGGTATGCATATATTTTAGTGGTAAGGAAATAAGGGCAGAAGCGACGCCTGAATTTGAATAAGCGAATGCATCAGTATCAGTACCAGTAGCCCTTGATGCCGCCGCTCTCTGAAATGGAATATCGTTCTTTTCCGCTGTCTCTATAATCTTATCAAGTAAGTTATTATGAACCGCCGGTCCATATGTTAGGACAGGTCCTTTACCAGCTTCTTGATGACCGCTCGCAATCTTATTGTACATCGGAGACATTGTGTCGTGACATACGTCTGTGACGATAGCCACATTTGGTTGAATTCTTTCAGCTATCATTTGAGCACCTCGTAGTCCTACTTCTTCCTGTACCGCGTTCACAATATAAAGACCAAAAGGCAACTTATTTTTTGATTCAGCAATTCTTTTTACCACTTCAGCTATCATATAGCCGCCAATCCGATTATCAAGCGCCCTACCAACCAAGTAATCTTTGTTGAGTTCAAGGAGTTCGTCGTCAAACGTCATGACACAACCTACATGAATACCGAGTTTTTCTACCTCTGCTTTAGAACTACATCCAACGTCGACAAAAATATTTTTTAAAGAAGGGCTAATCTCCGTTTTTTCATTTCTAACATGAATAGCGGGCCAACCAAATATGCCTTTCTTTATTCCATTTTTAGTATGGATATTAACCCGTTTTGAGGGAGCTATTTGATGATCAGATCCGCCATTCCTTCTCACATAGATATACCCATCATCGGTAATATAGTTTACGTACCAGGAAATCTCATCTGCATGGGCTTCAATCACCACTTTATAGTCTTCATCCGGATTGATAATTCCAACTACAGTACCATACGTATCGGTCAAGTAATCATGAATATAAGGCTTTATGTATTCAAGCCATATCTCTTGTCCTGATTGCTCGAACCCTGTAGGTGAAGCATTGTTTAAATATTTTTTTAAGAATTGTTTACTCACTTTATCCATTTGCTTAAACTGATCTGGTTAGACCTCCATCAACCCTAATGTTCTGACCCGTGATGTATGATGCATCGTCTGATCCAAGAAATGCTACGGTTTTAGCTACTTCAGTAGTAGTTCCTGCACGGCGCATGGGTATAATTTCCATCGTGTCTTGACCTATTTCATAACTATCTATATATCCAGGTAGTATATTGTTCATTCTGATATTCTTATTAGCATATTTGTCAGAAAACATTTTAGTAAAGCCCCCAAGTGCTGCCCGAAGAGATGAACTCACAGGGAAAGATAGTGAAGGCTCGAAAGCCGCGAATGTAGAAATATTAACAAAAGCACCTGATCCTTGATTCTCCATAATCGGGACTACGAGGCTGGCCATCTTAACGACATTGAGCAATACCAAATCCAGTCCCTGATGCCATTCTTCTTCGGTAATATTAAGAAGAGGCCCTTTGGCAGGATGCCCGGTGTTGTTCACGACCAGATCGATACGTCCGTATCTCCCCATACTAGAATCAACTAGTCTCTTTAAATCATTTTTACTTGTGACAGAACCGCGCACGGTTACCGCATTGAATTTCTCACCTATAGTTTCAATACTTTCACTGCGCGCCATGATACCCAAGTCATAACCATTTTTATGAAGCTCACGGACGCAAGCTAGTCCCATACCTTTGCTGGCAGCCGTTACCAATGCAACCTTGCTCATTGTTAACTAGAGAGGAATATTCCCATGCTTTTTTCGGGGCAGTTGATCAACTTTATTTTCTAACATTCCAAAGGCCTTGATAAGTTTTTTCCTGGTATTCTCCGGCAATATAACTTCATCAATATATCCGCGATGTGCAGCACGATACGGGTTTGCAAACTTACTAGTATACTCGTCAACTTTTTCCTGAAGTTTAGCTTCAGGGTCATTGGCCGCGGCAATCTCACGCCTAAAGATTATCTCGGATGCACCTTTAGCACCCATAACCGCAATTTCGGCCATAGGCCACGCGTAATTTATGTCCGCACCGATATGTTTTGAATTCATGACGTCATAAGCACCGCCATATGCTTTTCTTGTGATCACAGTAACACGTGGCACGGTAGCCTCGCTAAAGGCATACAGTAGCTTAGCTCCATTGGTAATTATGCCATTCCATTCTTGATCTGTACCGGGTAAAAAGCCTGGCACATCTTCCAATACCAGAAGAGGGATATTAAAGCAATCACAAAACCTGACGAATCTTGCTCCTTTTGTGCTGGCATCTATGTCCAGAACCCCGGCTAGCGATGCAGGTTGATTTCCGAGTACCCCAATACTTCTACCGGCAAGCCTTGCGAAACCCACAACCATATTATCTGCAAAATTCTTATGTACCTCCATGAAGCTATCTTCATCCACAATGGACTTAACTACATCACGCATGTCATAAGGTTGATTAGGATTGTCCGGCACAATATCATGTAGTTCTGTTACCACCTCGTCACCACTTTGGTCATAGTCATAAACAGGAGCATTATCCTCACAATTCTGAGGCATATAACTCAGCAACTGTTTTATATTATTAATGCACTCGACTTCATTAGAACATGAAAAATGGGTGACGCCACTCTTCGTACTGTGGGTACTTGCCCCACCTAGTTCTTCTGCGGTAACTTCTTCTTGGGTTACTGTTTTCACCACATTAGGTCCAGTCACAAACATATAAGATGTATTTTCCACCATTAAAATAAAATCTGTAATGGCAGGTGAGTAAACGGCGCCTCCCGCGCAAGGGCCCATAATAGCCGATATCTGAGGAACTACTCCTGAAGCCATCGTATTTCGATAAAATATATCAGCATACCCACCAAGAGACACCACTCCTTCCTGAATACGAGCCCCGCCCGAATCATTTAGACCGATTACAGGAGCGCCATTTTTCATGGCTAAGTCCATAATCTTAACTATTTTTTCGGCGTGAGTTTCAGAAAGGGAGCCTCCAAAAACGGTGAAGTCTTGAGAAAAAACATAAACTAACCTTCCGTTCACAGTACCATATCCAGTTACCACCCCATCCCCTAAGTAGTACTCTTCATCTAACCCAAAATCTTTGCAGCGGTGCATAACAAATCTGCCTGTCTCCTCAAAGCTTCCTTCATCGAGTAACAACTGAATTCTTTGCCTTGCTGTTAGCTTACCCTTCTTATGCTGCGAGGCGATTCTTTTTTCACCGCCTCCAAGGAGAGCTTCTGCATTTTTCTTTGCCAGAAGGTCAAATTTCTCTGCATTTGTCGGTAAAGTATATATGCGTTTATCAGGTTTCTCGGACATCACTTTTGTTCAATTGGTTTTGACCAAATATAGAGAATAATGAACCGAAAGATCAGTTAGTTGACGCAAATCAGTTATATATTGCACGAAACTTGAGACCATGTCTAGAATTGCAGTAATCGACTGTGGAACTAATACTTTTCATTTATTGATTGTCTCTTATGACAGCAAGACAATTAAGGTGCTACACCAGGAAAAACAAGTGGTTAAAATTGGGCAAGGCGGTATCAACAACAAACTGATTACCACCGCAGCTCAGGGTCGTGCAATTAAAGCTTTAGAAAATTTTAAAGCAAAAATTGACAAATATCAGGTATCAGAAATCTTTGCTTTTGCCACCAGTGCATTTAGAAATGCGGAAAATGGGCAACCACTTAGAGATCAAGTCCAACATATCACTAGTATAGATTTAAATATAATTGACGGGATGCAGGAAGCTGAACTCATTTATGGAGGTGTTCGGGGAGCCATGGAAATTGGTAATGGCCCAGTTCTCGTTATGGATATTGGAGGAGGTAGTGTTGAATGTATAATAGGCAATGCAAAGCAAATATTTTGGAAGCAAAGCTTCGAAATTGGTGCTCAGAGATTGATGGATTTGTTTCATAGAAATGACCCAATTACACGAGAAGAAGTCAAAACTCTTCGGGAGTATTTGAACTTTCAACTAATCGATTTGTTCGAAGCAGTTGAAAAACTACGACCCAAAACATTAATTGGTTCTTCTGGGACCTTTGATACGTTGAGTGAAATATATTGTAACCATATGTCTTTAGATATCGATCAAAGCAAAACAGAAACACCGCTTACTTTAAGTGCTTTCAAAATGATCCATCAGCAACTCCTAAATTGTAATCGTGAGGAAAGACTGGCAATACCGGGGATGATTGAAATGAGAGTAGATATGATTGTAGTCGCCTCTTGTATTATTGATCTTATCCTAAGAAAAATTCCAATCGAGAAAATTCGTGTGTCCAGGTACGCTTTGAAAGAAGGAGTTCTGGCACGAATTGTAGAAGGTGAGTGACTTAACTAATTTCACACCTTTATGAAAACTGTTTATACGGAATTTGAGCTGCGCGAATTTGCTAAGTACACTTTCTTGGCTATGGGCTGTAGTGAAGAACATGCTAGCCTTGCAGCGGACGTTTTAATAAGTGCTGATTTAAGGGGTATTGATTCTCACGGAGTAGCCAGACTTAGCGGATATGTTAGGTTATGGGAGGCCGGTAGAATTAATGCAAAGCCGGAAATAAAGATTGTGCATGAAACTCCAAGTACTGCAGTCGTAGATGGTGATGCTGGACTAGGCTTGGTTGTAGCTCCAAGAGCAATGGAAATTGCAATGGAAAAGGCAATTAATGTTGGTACTGGATGGATAAGTGTTAAAAACTCCAATCATTTCGGCATTGCCGGCTACCATACTTTAATGGCTGTGGAGCGAGATATGGTTGGAATTGCAATGACCAATGCCAGTCCTCTGGTTGCTCCGACGTTTGCTAAAGAACGTATGTTAGGAACTAATCCAATAGCAGTTGCTATTCCATCTCAGAAGCAACCGCCATTCGTTGCAGATTTAGCAACAACTACAGCCGCGAACGGTAAACTCGAAATATTACAAAGAACTGAAAAAGATGCGCCCACAGGCTGGGTACAAACCCAAGATGGTAATACTTCAATAAACCCAAACGAGTTAAAAAAAGGAGGTGCCCTGCTACCTTTAGGTGGAGACAGAGTTCATGGGAGCCATAAGGGTTATGCGCTGGGTTCAGTTGTAGATATTTTTTCTGCGGTCTTTTCAGGAGCGAATTACGGTCCCTGGGCTCCACCTTTTGTTAGCTTCTTGCCGTTAGCTGAAGACCCTGTCGGGGAAGGTTTGGGTCATTTCTTGGGAGCTATGAGGATCGATGCTTTTCGACCTGCGGATGAATTTAAAGATCATATGGATAATTGGATTAGTCGTTTTCGAAGAACAGAAGCGATTAGCGGAAAGAAAGTACTTATCCCTGGAGACCCCGAACGACAAACAGAGATGAAGAGAAAAATAGAAGGAATTCCCTTAAATGAGAATGTAGTTTCTGACCTTAAAGATTTAGAGAAAAAATTTGATATCAAATTAGCTTAGAAGCCCGCATTGATACCTACTCTAAGAACCAACGGATTATCGTAGGGCCTTGGCTCTTCTGTATCGTCATAGCTTAAGTTATAAAGAGCAGTTACCACTAAAAAAGCCCGTCTTCCTAAAGGTTGTGCCATTCCACCACCTACTAGAAAACTTGAAAAGCTTTCTCTCTGCGTATCACGCTGGGTATCAAAAAATTCAAAATTCAAGTATTCATACTCCGCCTGAAGAAAAAATGGTGCGGGTAAGTTGTAACGAGCAAAGACGTTAGCGCCATAGTCTGTTGCGTCAAGATCGGGTGTAAAACGTTTATCATTCCTGTAGCGATACTGAACTTGAAGACCGCCCGAAAGCTTGTCTGTAACGCGATATCCAACCAGCGGAGCTACCTCCACAAATGTGATATCTCCAAACGCGAAGCCCAAATTACCCCCAAAAAAAATACGATCCCTAAGTGGCGAACGCTCCTCAATGTCGTTCGTATTTTGAGCCGTTGCAGTAATGCCAACAACAGAAAAAAGTAAAACCAAAAACAACCTATTCATCACTATCCACTACTATATACAAATCCTCAGAAGGCTTTTTCATTAGATACTTCTCACGAGCAAACCTTTCAAGAAGTTCATCATTACTTAAAAGTTCTTCCCTCTCTTTTTTTACTTCAACGATTTTGTCCAGGTAGTATTTCTTTTCATTTTCTAAATTTTTACGCTGTTGATTCAAATTGAACTGAGTAACCAAATCATTGGCATCGATGAATAACATCCAAACCAGAAAAAATGCGGTAAAAAGAAAATAGAAGTTTTTTGTGTATTTAGGCAACTTCATTGCAGTAGTTTAAAAAATATTAATGAAGATACGAAAAATTGAATAATTCGTTTTCGAAATGAGTTGTCACAGGCTAATAATGCCGTAACCCCAGGAGAGTCTGACCCTCCTGGGTAATAGTTTTTACATGTTTCTTCCGGGAAAATACGCGGTTTCTCCCAGCTCCTCCTCTATTCTTATCAATTGGTTGTACTTCGCCATTCTGTCCGAACGCGAAGCCGATCCGGTTTTGATTTGACCTGTGTTCAAGGCCACCGCTAAGTCCGCAATCGTATTATCTTCGGTTTCACCAGATCTATGAGACATTACGCTTTTATACGAATTTCTCGTGGCCAAATTAACCGCATCAATGGTTTCTGTAAGAGAACCAATCTGATTGACCTTAACCAATATTGAGTTAGCTACACCCTGCTCAATGCCATCGCCTAGCCTCTTTACGTTTGTTACAAAAAGGTCATCTCCAACGAGTTGAGTTTTATCTCCTATTTTGTCGGTCAACACTTTCCAACCAGCCCAGTCATCTTCTTCCATTCCATCCTCGATGGAGATGATAGGATATTTATCAACCCATGCCGCCCAATATTCAATCATCTCTTCAGAAGTTAATTTCTTTCCCGTGGAAGCAAAATGGTAAACTTTCTCCTTACTATCGTAGAATTCTGAGGCAGCAGCATCCATGGCTATAAAAATATCATCTCCTGGTTTGAAACCCGCTTTCTCAATAGCTTGCAATACAATTTCTATCGCTTCTTCATTGGATTGAATGTTAGGAGCAAAACCCCCTTCGTCTCCCACATTAGTAGAAAACCCTTTGCTGCTGAGTACCTTTTTAAGATTATGGAACACTTCCGTCCCCATTCTAAGAGATTCACTAAATGTATCTGCACCCACCGGCATAACCATGAACTCTTGAAAGTCTATAGCATTGTCAGCGTGACTTCCCCCATTCAAAATATTCATCATTGGCACAGGAAGAGTATTTGCATTAACTCCACCAATATATCTAAAGAGTGATTGACCTGACTCTTGAGCTGCCGCTTTGGCAATTGCCAAAGAGGTTCCGAGTATAGCATTCGCACCCAATTTACCCTTATTTTCGGTGCCATCCGCTTCTAGCATTATTTTGTCAAGAAGGTTTTGATCATAAACAGAAAAACCTACGAGTTCTTCGGCAATAACCGAGTTCACATTATCCACGGCTTGTAGAACTCCTTTGCCCATGAAACGGCCCTTATCACCATCTCTTAGTTCCACAGCCTCGTGCTTACCTGTTGATGCCCCCGAAGGAACGGCGGCTCTACCAAGCACTCCGTTCTCAGTAATTACGTCTACTTCAACTGTCGGATTACCTCTTGAATCGAGGATTTGACGTGCGTATACACTCTCTATTAAACTCATCTTATGTATTTTCTTTTATTAATTGAATAAACTGATCAAATAAGTAACGTGAATCATGTGGCCCCGGAGAAGATTCAGGATGATATTGAACAGCAAAAGCTTTTTTACTCTTGATCTTGACTCCTGCTACCGTATTATCATTAAGATGAATATGGGTGACCTCCACGGCTTCAGATTTGTTGGCATCATCTTCAGATACTACAAAACCATGATTTTGTGAAGTAATCTCACTCAAGCCTGTTTCTAGATTTTTGACAGGATGGTTGAGTCCACGATGACCATGATGCATTTTGTATGTAGAAATTCCACAAGCTCGAGCTATAATCTGATGACCTAAGCAAATCCCAAACAATGGTAAATCTGCATCAAGAATTTGTTTAACCGTACTTACGGCATAATCCATTACGGCAGGATCTCCAGGCCCGTTAGAGATAAAATACCCATCGGCACCCCAAGCTTGCATCTCAGAAAATTCTGTTTTTGCCGGAAACACCTTGCAATACGCACCCCTAGAACTTAGGTTCTTCAGTATGCTCGCCTTAATTCCTAAATCCAATACAGCTATTTTAACTTCGCTAGTCTCTTCACCTAAATAGTATGGAGTTTCAGTGCATACCTTTGAAGATAGCTCTAGTCCTTCCATAGAAGGCACCTTGGTCAATTCATCCTTTAGGGCTTCAACCGGAAGCTCGGATGAGATAATGGCATTCATTGCTCCTTTACTTCTTATGTGCCTTACTAACATTCTAGTGTCCACATCAGCGATACCCACCACATCATGCTTTTCAAGATAGTCTTGTAAACTGGAATCTGCAGTTTCTCTACTATGTAAATGTGCATATTCGTTTACAACTATACCGCTGATGGTTGGGCATCCAGATTCTTGCTCAGAGCCAACAGTACCATAATTACCAATATGAGATGTAGTATTCACTATGATCTGTCCAGTGTAGGAAGGATCTGTATAGATCTCTTGATAACCAGTCATCCCCGTATTAAAGCAAATTTCACCCCCACTAGTACCCTTCTTACCTATTGAAGTTCCTTCTAAAAAGGTACCATCTTCTAATAATAAATAAGCAGGTTCTTTGGATGATAGTTTCATAGGTAGTGGCTTGGTACTTAGATTGAAGCAAAAATAAAAAAAGGGATTAGATATAAATCCAATCCCTTCATTTTTTAAAACCGGAAGCCTTTATTTATCAGCATCCTTATCTTTGTTATCTTCTTCCGTTTCATCGGTCGCTTCTTCAGAGCTGGCTTCAACATCCTCAACTGAATTGTCTTTAGTAGTCTCCTCTTCTACTACGACATCGTCGCTTACAACTTCCTCTTTTGTATCTTCAACTACGGGCTCTTCCACTATTTCGGCTTCAACAGCCTCTTCTACCTCATCGACGGCCGTCTCTTCACTTACTTCGACCTCCTCTTCAGCGACCGAGGTCGCCTTAGCCTCAGCATCCTTGGTAGATCCACCTTTCCCTCTTCTACTTCTTCGTGTCTTAGACTTCTTAGGCGCATCACCTAGCAATAGCTCGTTGTAATCTACCAGTTCAATAATACACATATCGGCGTTATCTCCAAGACGATTACCTGTCTTCAAAATCCGTGTGTACCCCCCAGGCCGCTCAGCTATTTTACCCGCTACTTCGTCAAAAAGAGTTTTCACGGAATCCTTATTGTTAAGATATGAAAACACAACTCTTCTAGAGTGTGTGGTGTCATCTTTTGCTTTTGTAAGGATAGGCTCTACATACTTTCTTAAAGCTTTAGCTTTGGCAACTGTAGTTGTGATCCTCTTATTCATAATTAGGGAGGTAGCCATATTAGAAAGCATAGCTTTTCGGTGTGGTGCCGTCCTTCCCAGATGATTAAATTTCTTGCCGTGTCTCATCTCACTTATTCTTCATCTAGTTTGTACTTCGATAGGTCCATACCGAAAGTCAAACTTTTGTCTTGTACTAACTGCTCTAGCTCCGCCAGTGATTTCTTCCCGAAGTTTCTGAATTTCATCATATCGGAAATCTCTAGTCTAACTAAATCTCCCAAAGTTTTAACATCTGCCGCTTTTAAACAATTGTAGGCCCTAACCGACAGATCAAGGTCATTAAGTGAAGTTTTAAGAAGTTTACGCATATGCAGCATTTCTTCATCAACTTGTTCTATCTCACCTCCCTTATCAGTCTCTAATTCAATTGACTTATCAGAAAAGAGCATGAAGTGCTGAATTAAAATATGAGCAGCACCCTCAAGCGCTTTTTCAGGATGTATTGACCCGTCAGTCTCAATATCAATCACTAATTGCTCGTAATCTGTTTTCTGCTCAACTCTTGTATTCTCAATACTATATTTTACATTTTTTATAGGTGTAAAAATCGCATCGATAGGAATGAAACCAAAAACTTGTTCCACAGGTTTATTTTCCTCAGCGGGTAAGTAGCCTCGCCCTTTTTCAATGCTGAGTTCTATTTCCAACTCTACCGATTCATCAAGATTACAAATAACCAAGTCAGGATTTAAAATTTCAAAAGCAGAAGTTGCATTAGCTATATCTCCAGCTTTGAATTCCTTTTGATTTTTTATGGCGACTGTAATTTTATTATCAAAAGATTCTCCTACTTTTTTGAATCTTACCATTTTAAGGTTCAAAATAATTTCGGAAACGTCTTCTACTACTCCTTCTACGGTAGAGAATTCATGCAGTACACCAGGCACCTTTATTCCCGTGATAGCGTAACCTTCCAAAGAAGAAAGTAAAATCCTTCTTAAGGCATTTCCTATGGTTACACCATATCCTTTTTCTAGAGGTTTAAACGTAAATAGGCCGCGAAAATCATCCGCTTTTTCCATTGCGACCTTATCTGGCATTTGAAATGCTAAAATCGACATAGTTGTTTCAGCTTTTTAAAGTTTCACCCCAACTTTACGTCAGGGTTTTGATTATTTTTAGATCTATTTAGAGTAAAGTTCAACAATCAACTGCTCGTTGATATTCTCAGGAATCTCGTCCCTCTGAGGCAAAGCAACCACTTTACCACTTAATTCAGCTCCATCCCATTCCAACCATGGAAATCTGCTTTGAGCATTAGAAGACAAGCTGTCTGTCACCACCTCAAGTGATTTCGACCGCTCTCTTACAGACACAATATCTCCTACTCTCACGTTGAAAGATGGAATATTTACGATGTTGCCATTTACAGTAATATGTTTGTGCAAAACTAATTGACGTGCGGCTCTCCTAGTGGGTGCCACACCCAGTCTGAAAATAACATTATCTAAACGAGATTCTAGAAGTTGCAAAAGGATTTCACCTGTGATTCCTGACTTACGAGACGCCCGATCAAACAAATTAGCAAACTGCCTTTCCAGCACGCCGTAAGTGTATTTTGCCTTTTGTTTTTCACCTAACTGAATAGCATATTCAGACTGTTTTCTTCTTCTGTTCCTGCCATGTTGGCCGGGAGGATAGCTTTTCTTTTGGAGTGCTTTACTGGCACCAAAGATCGGTTCGTTAAATCTTCTAGCGATCTTAGTCTTAGGACCTCTATATCTTGCCATTACTTAATGCTTTTCTCTTAGTGTGATTATACTCTTCTACGTTTCGGCGGGCGACAACCATTGTGTGGTAGTGGTGTGACATCCTTTATCGTAGTAACTTCAATACCGGTATTCTGAATGGTTCGGATAGCCGACTCTCTGCCAGCCCCTGGTCCTTTGACAAACACCTCCACTTTGCGTAGTCCAAGATCGTATGCCTTTTGAGCGCAGTCCTGAGCAGCCATTTGGGCCGCATAGGGCGTATTTTTCTTAGAACCTTTGAATCCCATTTTACCGGCTGACGCCCAAGAAATTACTTGACCGGTAGTGTTGGTCATCGAAATAATGATATTGTTGAACGAAGCCTTTATATGCGCCTGGCCAATAGCCTCAACATTAACGACTCTTTTCTTTGCCTTATCTTTTCTCTTTTGTGCCATTTCTTACCTTACCTAACGACTAATTATTTGGTAGCCTTCTTCTTATTAGCTACAGTCTTTCTTTTACCCTTACGAGTCCTAGAGTTGTTCTTTGTTCGTTGACCCCTTACAGGCAATCCTTTTCTATGACGAAGCCCACGATAACATCCGATATCCAATAAGCGCTTAATACTTAGTTGAACCTCCGACTTAAGAACACCCTCTACCTTGAAGTTCTCACTTATCAGACTTCGTATCGTATTTGATTCATCGTCAGTCCAGTCTTTTACTTTTTTGCTCCAATCGATTTCGGCCTCAGTCAAAATCTTTTGCGCTGCACTTTTACCTATACCATAGATATAAGTCAAGGCGATCTCGCCTCTTTTATTATCGGGGATATCTACTCCTGCTATACGTGCCATATCAGCCTTGTCTTTGTTTAAATCGTGGATTCTTTTTATTAATCACGTAGACCTTTCCTTTTCTTCTGATGATCTTACAATCAGCGCTACGCTTCTTAACTGACGCTCTTACCTTCATTATCTTTTATTTATAGCGATAAACAATTCGTCCTTTAGTTAAATCATAAGGCGACATTTCAAGTTTTACTTTATCACCCGGTAAAATTTTAATATAATGCATGCGCATTTTGCCAGATATATGAGCAATTACCTCGTGACCATTTTCTAACTCTACTCTAAACATAGCGTTAGAAAGTGCTTCAGTAATTGTTCCGTCTTGCTCTATTGACTGTTGCTTAGCCATATTAAAATTTAAAATTCTCTTCTATATACTTATGGGTCGTTAAGACCTCGGTTTTATCTTTAAAAACGGCTATCGTATGCTCATAGTGAGCCGACGGTTGCCGATCCGCTGTTCTAATGGTCCATCCATCTGCTTCCTGAACCACTTTTCGTGAACCCAAATTTATCATTGGCTCTATGGCTATAACTAATCCATCTTTCAGTATTGGGCCTTTACCACGTTTTCCATAGTTTGGAACTTCAGGACCCTCATGAAGGTCTCTTCCTAAACCGTGCCCAACAAGTTCTCTCACGATACCGTATCCATAGGACTCTACATGATGCTGAATTGCATACGCCACGTCACCCATACGGTTCCCGTAAACAGCTTTTTCAATACCTTTGTAAAGTGACTCTTTTGTCACTTCTAATAGTTGCTTGATCTCTAACGTAACCTCTCCAATCGGATAGGTGTAGGCAGAATCACTGTGAAATCCTCTATAAAAAACTCCGCAGTCAACAGAAATAATATCCCCTTCCCTTAGTTCGTAGTCACTTGGAAATCCATGTACTACATTTTCGTTAAGAGATATACATAGTGAGGATGGAAACCCATTAAAGTTTTTAAATGAAGGCAAACCTTCATGATCTCTAATAAATTCCTCTGCCACCCTGTCTAAGTCAATAGTTTTTACACCAGGCTTGATCAGTTTAGCCACCTCACCGTGCGCTTTTCCCAAAATTTGCGCACTCTCTTTTATTATTTCAACCTCTTCCCTGGTCTTATATTTAACCATTGGGCTTTAGGCCGCAGCAATTTGAGAACGTCCCTTTACCTTTCCAGACTTCATCATTCCTTCATAGTGTCGCATCAACAGATAGCTTTCTATTTGTTGAAGGGTATCTAAAATGACACCTACCATAATTAGCAACGAAGTACCCCCATAGAACTGAGCAAAATTCTCACTAACTCCAGCTTGCACTGCAAAAGCCGGAATTACCGCTATTATCGCTAAGAATATCGATCCAGGTAAAGTTATTTTTGTCAAAACTTGATCTATGAATTCCGAAGTTTGTTTTCCGGGTTTAACTCCAGGAATAAAACCTCCATTCCTTTTCAAGTTGTCAGCAATGTCGTTCGGGTTCACTGTTATAGCAGTGTAGAAGAATGTAAAGATCAAAATCAGTATGCCAAACAACAGATTATATTGCCAGCTGTATGGATTACTGAAAGTAGACCCAATGTAAGCTCCTATTTCACTATCTCTCCACAAACCCGCTACCATTGCCGGAATAAACATTAGCGCTTGTGCGAAGATAATCGGCATTACACCTGAAGCGTTTACTTTCAAAGGAATGTAATCACGCTTGCCTCCATATAATTTATTTCCGATAACCTGTTTTGCATACTGAATCGGAATTCTTCTTGTTGCTTGAACTAAGGCAACAGTAGCAACGACAACGAAGAATAACGCAACAATCTCCAAAACTGACATTAAAGCACCATTCAAACCTTTATCCTCAACAAACTCATACCAAATAGAAGCAGGAAATCTTGAAATAATGCCTATCATAATGAGCATAGAAATACCATTACCAATACCCTTATCCGTGATTCTTTCTCCTAGCCACATACAAAACATGGTGCCTGTAATCAAAATAATTACCGAGAAAATATTGAAAAAAGCAGACGGATAAAGTATCGCCTCCGGTGGAACCGTTGTTGCCAAATAGCTCCCTCCTTGTGCTGCGGTAATTGCAATAGTCAATACTCTTGTAATCTGCGTCAGTCGCTTGCGACCCGATTCACCTTCTTTTTGAAGCTTCTGGAAATATGGAACAGCGACAGTTAGGAGTTGTATTACAATAGACGCAGATATATACGGCATAATACCCAACGCGAATATTGACGCCCTACTAAATGATCCTCCTAGAAAATTATTGATAAAGCCGAAAATACCACCCTGATCAATAGTCAAAGCATCCGGATCAATACCAGGTATAACAATGAATGAACCTAATCTAAATATAATTAGAAACCCGATAGTATTCAGGATCCTAACCCTTAGGTCTTCAATTGAAAAAATATTCCTTATGGTGGATATGAACTTCTTCATTATTAGAGCTGCGTAACTTTGCCCCCTATTGCTTCAATAGCTTGAGCTGCTGAAGCGGAGAAAGCGTGTGCGGTTACATCTACCTTAGACTTTAACTCGCCGTTACCAAGAATTTTGATTTTATCATTCTTACCGGCAAGGCCATTGTTAACTATTAGTTCTACGTCAATCGCTTTTGTCTTAGTCTTACCCACTAAAGCTTCCAAAGCTGCTAAGTTAATCGCCTTGTATTCTACTCTGTTTGGATTTCTGAAACCAAATTTTGGCACACGCCTTTGAAGTGGCATCTGGCCGCCTTCAAATCCAAGCTTACGGGAATAGCCAGACCTTGACTTGGCTCCTTTATGTCCCCTTGTTGAGGTGCCACCACGACCAGAACCTTGTCCTCTACCTATGCGCTTGCCAGCTTTTACAGAACCCTTTGCGGGCTTTAATGTATTTAGTTTCATCTTATAATTCCGTTACAGCAACCAAGTGGCTCACTTTGTTTATCATTCCTGCGATTTGCGGCGTTAATTCCACTTCTACACTTTTATTCACACGTCCTAATCCAAGAGCCTTGATAGTTCGCTTTTGTCTTTCAGGTCGTTTAATAGTACTTCTTACTTGTGATATTCTAACCTTCGCCATTATACTAACCATTAAAAACTTGAGCAAGTGATATACCTCTAGTTTGCGCCACCGTGTATGCATCACGCATGTTAGTTAAAGCATCAAAAGTAGCTTTTACCACGTTGTGAGGATTCGAAGATCCTTTCGATTTGGCAAGCACATTATGTACCCCAGCACTTTCCAACACTGCACGCATTGCACCACCTGCTATTACACCGGTACCCGGAGCTGCTGGTTTAAGAAGTACAAGACCTCCACCAAATTTACCAATAGCTTCATGGGGAACAGTACCTTTTATTACGGGAACCTGTACTAGATTTTTCTTGGCGTCATCGATACCCTTAGCAATAGCATCAGTTACCTCGTTTGCCTTTCCCAATCCATACCCAACAACACCACTACCATCACCTACTACTACTATGGCTGAAAAACTAAACCTTCGACCCCCTTTTACCACTTTAGCAACACGCTTAATGGCAACCACCTTTTCCTTAAGGTCGATTTCGCTGGCTTTTACTGATCTTATGTTACTTTGAGACATTTCTTAAAATTTTAAACCTCCCTCTCTGGCACCTTCAGCCAAAGCCTTAATCTTTCCGTGATATATATAACCGTTCCTATCGAAAACTATTCTTTCAACGCCACTCGCTACCGCCTTCTCCGCTAACTTTTTACCCACTTCTTTAGATACTTCCACAGTAACACCCTTTCCACCAACTTCAGATGAAGAAGCCGCCATTACGGTATGCCCTTTAGAATCATCAATGATCTGAGCATAGATGGCCTTGTTACTTTTGAATACAGATAAACGCGGCTTATCTGTTGTACCTTCAATTTTATTCCGAATCCCTTTTTTTATTCGAAGCCTTCTTTCGTATTTGTTAAATGCCATGTCTTACTTATTTAGCAGCCTGCTTACCAGCTTTACGTCTAATCTGCTCACCAACAAAGCGAATACCTTTGCCTTTGTAGGGCTCAACTTTACGTAGTGATCTTATTTTTGCTGTTACCTGGCCTAAAAGCTGTTTATCAGAACCTTCAAGGGTTACAATCGGATTCTTTCCCTTTTCAGTCTGCGCAGAAACTTTTAATTCAGAAGGTATAGCTAACCAGATGTTATGCGAATACCCCAGACTTAGCTCAAGTACATTATTTTGTGCAGTGGCCTTATACCCTACACCAACAAGCTCCAATTCATTTTTGAAACCTTCGCTCAACCCCTGCACCATATTGCTGATCAACGAACGGTACAAACCATGTAGAGCTTTATGTCGCTTTTGGTCCGTTGGACGTTCAATTGTCAGCTCACCTTCATTTTCAACCAATTTGAAAGCAGGATCTATCTTTTGTTTTAACTCACCCTTCGGCCCTTTGATCGTCAATTCACCACTATTGGTGTCGAAATTGTAGCTAATGCCTTGTGTAAGTTTGATCGGTTTTTTCCCTATTCGTGACATTATAAAATCATTAATAAACGTAGCACAGTACCTCTCCCCCTACATTCATATCTCTAGCCTCCTTATCGGTAATAACTCCTTTAGAAGTAGACAGAATTGCTATACCCATGCCATTCAAAACCCTTGGAAGAGTATCTGCCGGAGAATATTTCCTCAAACCTGGTTTACTTATCCTTTCTAAGTGATAAATAGCCGGCTTTTTGGTCTCAGGGTGATACTTCAGGGCAATTTTAATATTCCCCTGATGATTACTTGTATCCTCAAATTTGTAATTCAGAATATAACCCTTCTCATGCAATACTTTAGTGATCTCTTTCTTCACGTTTGAAGCAGGTATATCAAGAACACGATGCTTTGCTTTCATCGCATTTCTTAACCTAGTAAGATAATCTGCAATTGGATCAGTCATTGTTTTATTTCTCTATGTAAAATTGCCCACCCGCCGAAACGGCCTGCAAAGATACGCAACTATTTATTCGATCAAAATTAAAGTAAAACTTTTACCAGCTAGCCTTAGTCACACCAGGAATCTTGCCGTCAGATGCCATCTCTCTAAAGGTTACTCTGGAGATGCCAAATTTCCTCATATAACCCTTAGGTCTTCCAGTAAGTTTGCATCTGTTGTGCAACCTAACTGGGGAAGAATTTCTTGGTAACTTATCGAGCCCCTCATAATCTCCAGCTTCCTTCAAAGCTTGCCTTTTGGCAGCATATCGAGCTACAAGTCTCTCTCTTTTACGTTCTCTTGCTATAACAGCTTTTCTTGCCATAATAATTATTAGTTTTTGCTTGTAAATGGCATTCCAAATGCCTTAAGCAATTCATAACTCTCTTCGTCAGTTTGAGCAGAAGTCACAAATGTGATATCCATACCGTTAATTCGGTTTACCTTATCAATACTGATTTCAGGAAAAATAATCTGTTCTTTCACGCCTAACGTGTAGTTTCCTCGCCCGTCAAAACCTTTGTCACTTATTCCCCTGAAATCACGAACCCTTGGTAAAGCAACTGTCATCAGCCTGTCCATGAATTCATACATTTTTTCTCCTCTAAGTGTGACCTTTGCACCAATGGGCATCCCATCACGCAGCTTAAAGTTTGAAATGGATTTCTTTGATAAAGTGGGCACAGCTTTCTGACCGGTTATCATCGTAAGCTCTTCAACCCCTGTATCTACTAGTTTTTTATCAGCCACAGCAGCACCTATACCTTTATTAAGGCATATCTTCTCGATTTTTGGCACTTGCATTACAGAAGAGTACTGAAACTTATCTTTCAAAGCCGGCACTATTTCCTTGGCGTATTTGTCTTTTAATCTAGGTGCTGCCATTTTAAATGAATTCTCCTGTTTTTTTAGAATATCTCTGCAACTTGTTTTTTTCGTTGAGCTTACGGCCAATTCTTGTAGGCTCGCCATTTGAAGGGTCAATAACCATAAGATTACTGATATGAACCGAAGCTTCAGTCTTTTCAATTCCTCCTTCAGGTTTCTCTGCAGAAGGTTTAACGTGTTTTGTAACCACATTAACACCTTCAATGATTGCTCTATTTTTAACAGTAACTACTTCAAGGACCTTACCTGTTTTTCCTTTACTGTTACCTGCAATTACTTTTACAGTATCACCCTTTTTTAGATGTAATTTCTTGTTAGCCATAATTATATTACTTCAGGTGCAAGTGATACAATCTTCATGAATTGCTTCTCCCGAAGCTCACGTGCAACTGGTCCAAAAATACGAGTACCTCTTGGCTCGTCGTTCGCCGTTAACAAAACTGCTGCATTATCTTCAAAACGGATATAAGATCCGTCCTTACGTCTTACTTCCTTCTTAGTGCGTACAACTACCGCCCTGGAAACCGTACCCTTTTTCAAGCTACTTGAAGACATCGCAGTTTTAACAGATACTATTATCTTATCTCCTACAGAAGCATACTTCTTACCAGTACCACCTAAAACACGAATGCAAAGTACTTCCTTTGCACCACTGTTATCGGCTACTCCTAATCTCGATTCCTGCTGTACCATCTTATTTCGCCTTTTCTACGATTTCTACCAACCTCCATCGCTTCTGTTTGCTCAAAGGTCTTGTTTCCATTATTCTTACCGTATCGCCAATTCCACATTCATTCTTCTCATCATGAGCAGTAAATTTTGTGGTTTTGTTCACGAATTTTCCATAAATCGGGTGCTTCTCTTTACGATGAACGGCAACAGTAATAGACTTCTCCATTTTGTTACTTGTTACCTGACCGACTTTTTCTTTTCTTAGTTTTCTCGCCTCCATGACTTCTATTTAGCAAGTTGTTTAGCTCGCAATTCCGTATTTAAACGCGCAATAAGTTTGCGAAGCTCTTTAATTTTCATTGGGTTTTCAACTGGAGAGATTGCGTGTGCAAAAGTTAGCTTTTGATAAGCCTCCTTCTCGCCAGCAAGTTTTTGCTCTAGTTCTTCTAAACTCAACGCTCTTATTTCTGAATTCTTCATTTGTTTATTATTCAACGTAATCTCTACGTACCACAAATTTCGTTTTGATGGGAAGTTTTTGTTGTGCTAGGCGAAGCGCTTCTTTGGCCAGCTCCATCTTAACACCACCCGCTTCAAATAAAATAGTACCTGGCTTTACCACTGCCACCCAGTATTCGGGAGCCCCTTTACCTTTACCCATCCTAACTTCGGCTGGTTTTTTGGTAACTGGCTTATCAGGAAAGATTCGGATCCAAACCTGGCCCTCTCTTTTCATTGCACGTGTCATCGCTATCCTGGCCGCTTCGATCTGACGAGATGTAATCCAACCTGCTTCAAGGGATTTTATACCAAATGCACCAAAGGAGATGGTATGACCTCTTTGAGCAATACCTTTAATACGTCCCTTTTGCTTCTTTCTAAACTTTACTCTTTTTGGTTGTAACATTATTCAAATGCTTTATTACCCCTAATTAATTTGACCTTCTTCTTTTGGCTCCGGCTGCATCAGGGCGCTTTCTTCCGCCACGTCCTCCAGGTGCGTTTCCACCCTGCCCTATATTCGGAGAAAGGTCGCGCTTACCATACACTTCGCCCTTGAAAATCCAAACCTTAATGCCTATTTTTCCATACACTGTATTTGCTTCGCTTACAGCGTAATCAATGTCTGCCCTAAGTGTATGAAGAGGAATTCTTCCATCCTTATATTGTTCTGTACGTGCCATTTCAGCTCCGCCCAGGCGACCTCCAACTTTGATTTTGATGCCTTCGGCTCCAACTCGCATAGCCGAAGCGATTGCCTGTTTCATGGCTCGCCTGTAAGATATTCTGGCCTGAAGCTGCTGTGCAACAGACTCACCGACCAACTTGGCATCTAATTCAGGACGTTTTATCTCAAAAATATTGATTTGAACATCTTTGCCAGTAAGCTTCTTCAACTCCTCTTTGATCTTATCAACTTCTGCACCACCCTTTCCGATTACCACTCCAGGGCGAGCTGTATGAACCGTTAAAGTGATTCGCTTTAAAGTCCTTTCAATAACTACTTTTGAAATTCCTCCTTTAGGTATTCTTGCTCGAACATACTTCCTGATCTTATGGTCCTCTACCAATTTATCAGAAAAATTATTACCACCATACCAGGCAGAATCCCATCCTCTTACAATACCAAGTCTGAATGCTATTGGGTTTACTTTCTGTCCCATTATTTGTCGTCTTTATTTTCTTCTGTTTCCACCGCTTCTTCTTGAATAGGTGCGTTACTATCCAAAATCAGTGTAACATGGTTTGATCTTTTTCTTATCCGGTGAGCACGTCCCTGTGGAGCAGGTCTCAATCTCTTAAGTATTCGTCCACCATCAACTCGAATTTCTTTGATAAAGAGATCAGCATCCTCCAGATCAACATCCTCATTCTTTTGCTGCCAATTTGAAATGGCAGAAAGCAAAAGCTTCTCAAGACGAGCGGCCCCTTCTTTGGGTTCAAACTTCAAAATATTTAAAGCTCTATTGACCCTTTCGCCTCTTATTAAATCGGCAACCATCCTCATCTTTCTAGGTGAGGTAGGCACATTGTTAAGTTTCGCTACTGCTTCCATGATTATCGTCTGCCTTTATCTTTTTTACCCACGTGACCACGGAAATTTCGGGTTGGAGAAAACTCTCCAAGTTTATGACCTACCATGTTCTCAGTCACATAGACAGGTATAAATTTGTTTCCGTTGTGTACGGCGAATGTATGTCCAACAAAATCAGGTGAGATCATTGATCTTCTCGACCAAGTTTTGATTACGGATTTTTTCCCTGACTCATTCATGGCATCAACCTTTTTTTCAAGCCTGAAATCAATATAAGGTCCCTTTTTTAGTGATCTAGCCATTATTTCTTACCTCTGCTTATGATTAGATTATTAGAATATTTTTTAGGCGCCCTAGTCTTCTTACCCTTGGCCAATAGACCCGTACGAGACCTTGGATGACCTCCTGAAGACTTGCCTTCTCCACCTCCCATGGGGTGATCAACCGGGTTCATAGCTACACCTCTGGTTCGCGGTCGTCTTCCTAACCATCTCTTTCTACCCGCCTTTCCGAGGCTCACATTCATATGATCAGAGTTAGAAACCGAACCGATAGTAGCTAAACAAGTTACCAATACTCTTCTGGTTTCTCCGGAAGGTAATTTCACTGTAGCGTACTTACCTTCGCGTGCGGTGAGTTGTACATATGAACCTGCGCTTCTTGCAATTGCTCCACCCTTTCCTGGCTTTAATTCCACATTATGGATGATAGTACCTAAAGGTATTTTACTAATAGGAAGTGTATTACCTACTTCGGGAGCTATATTCTCTCCTGAAATTACTTTTTGACCCACAGAAAGCCCTTCGGGAGCGATGATGTACGCCTTGGCACCATCAGCATAAAATAACAAAGCAATACGAGCTGATCTAGTAGGGTCGTATTCAATGGTTTTTACCGTCGCAGGTATGTCGAATTTATTCCTTTTAAAATCGATGGTTCTAACTTTCTGTTTATGACCACCACCCATGTAGCGCATGGTCATTTTACCAGAGTTATTTCTACCACCACTTTTCTTCTTAGTCACGGTAAGTGACTTTTCAGGAGTGGCTGTAGTGATTTCAGTGAACGCTGGCGCTACTCTGTATCTTTGACCCGGTGTTACCGGTCTCATTTTTTTAATTGCCATTTCTCCCTAATTATATTTCTCCGTAGAAATCAATAACATCACCATCTGCAACAGTTACCACTGCTTTTTTAAATGATGCCGTTCTACCAGTAATAATTTTAGACTTTGTATATCTCGACTTTTTCTTTCCGAGATAATTCATTGTATTCACGTCTTCAACCGTAACACTGTACATCTTCTCCACAGCTTTCTTAATCTCGACCTTATTTGCCTTGCGGTCAACAATGAATCCATACTTCCCCTTCTCATTAAGGGCAGATACTTTCTCTGTAACGAGTGGCCTTACTAATACTCCCATGCTTAATTCTTTAGTAAGTTGTTAATTTTCTCTACTGAACTTTCGCTTAAAATGAGTGTATCAGCATTCAGCACGTGATAGGTATTAATACCATCCGCCGTTACGACATTGGTATTCTTAATATTTCTACCACTCAATACCACGTTTTTATCAGCCTCGCCCAGCACCAACAGTGTTTTCTTGTCAGCAACTGAAAGCGCATTCAACATATTGATATATTCTTTGGTTTTCGGAGCTTCAAAAGAAAAGTCCTCAACGATGCTAATACTCTTATCTTTAGCTTTGTAGGTCAGCGCCGATTTTCGTGCTAAGGCTTTTAATTTTTTATTGAGCTTGAATGAATAATCTCGTGGCTGCGGACCAAATACGCGACCCCCTCCTTTGAATATAGGCGATTTGATACTGCCTGCACGTGCAGTACCAGTACCCTTCTGTTTCTTTATCTTCTTGGTGGATCCTACTATTTCTGCTCTTTCCTTTGACTTATGCGTTCCCTGACGCTGATTAGCCAAATACTGTTTCACATCTAGATATATAGCGTGATCGTTGGGTTCAATACCGTAAACCTCTTTTGCAAGAGAGATTTTTCTCCCGGTATCTTCACCACTATGTTTTACTACAGCTACGTTCATTATTTCTCGAGTATTACAGTTGAATTATTTGCTCCGGGTACGGATCCACTTACGAGAATGATATTCTTCTCAGCTATAATCTTCACCACTTTCAAGTTAAGGACCTTTACACGATCACCCCCCGTTCTTCCAGCCATCCTCATTCCTTTGAAAACTCTTGCCGGATAGGATGCACCACCAATTGAACCAGGAGCTCTTTCTCTATTGTGTTGCCCGTGAGTTCTCTGACCAACACCACCGAAACCATGACGTTTAACCACCCCCTGGAATCCTTTACCTTTGGAAGTACCAACGGCATCAACAAAGTCACCTTCTTCAAAGACGTCAGAAATACTAATTTCCTGACCTAATTGAATTCCTCCTTCAAATTCTACTCGGAAATCCCTGAACTCAACCACTTCTTTTTTAGGAGTAGTTTGAGCTTTAGTGAAATGTCCTAACAAAGCCTTAGGGGTATTTTTTTCTTTACGCTCCCCATAGCCTAACTGAACAGCCGCATAGCCGTCAGTCTCTTCGTTCTTCACTTGTGTCACAACACAAGGACCAGCCTCTATCACCGTGCATGGAATGTTGTTCCCATTGGCACCGTAGACACTAGTCATACCGATTTTCTTTCCTATTATACCAGACATTCTGTTATTAATTTGAGCAAAAAATTGCTGCTCCTTCTACGATTTTTCAGCAAAAGGACTGCAAAGATAGAAATACTAAGTCAGGAATCAAATAGTGGCAAAAAAAATTCAAATTCTTATTTATCCATGTAAAAGTATTGACCCAATCCAGGGTTGGGTCTAGAACTGCAATACGAATCTACTAGTCGCGCATTCCGGTGTATCATAAGTGTCAAAAGTTGAAACAACGGTGTCAAAGTGTAAACTCAATAGACTATACCTTCATCGAAAGATTCTGATCTAGGCTAAATATTATATAAGATATGAAAACGTTCAACTTTGCGTTAATTCTATTTTTGGTCATAACTTACTCCAGTTGTGGAGATGATGATGGTGATACTACTACCGGTGGATGCCCATGGAACGGGAATTGTAGCGGGCTAGCGCCCGAGGGTGCCTATGACTGCGATGGCAATACGCTTGTACAATGTCTGGGTGGATCTTGGGAATTCGTAGCCGCTTGTGGATCCTTTACTAGCGGGGGAAGATCCTGCACTTGTAAGGGTGGGTGCGGTACAAATACCGTGGAGTGCAGTTTTGCTTTTGACGTATGCGGTGGGCTGTCATTCGAAACTTGTGGGCCTAATGCAACTGCGGTCATAACAGATCGGTGGCAGTGCGTACCCGATTGATCATCTCTCATTATTCTTTAAGGAAAACCGAAGAGTTGGAAACTGGACTTGGAACTAACTAAATTATCCGAATATTTTCCGGAGGAGTCGATTACGATAAAACCTCCTTAAGAACGCTGAGCGATTTTTTTCTAGAGCGTTGCCACTAGTATTGCTGGAACATCAAATTAATGGTCTGGTTAACTTCCATGAGACATCATATTCTCAATTCAGCATGATTGGATATGCATAATTATCTACATGCTTTATTAAACCAGGAAAAAAAGAAATAATTTTTACCTTCTTTACTATCACGGACGTGAAAATTTTATCATCGCAGACGGCATAATATACATCTTCAAAGTGATCATATTGCAGTTTGTAATCATCAAATAGCTGACTGTTGATGTCATTTTGATAAACAATGTCATATTGTCCAT
>JBCCOE010000027.1:0-46905 GCA_039025475.1 Bacteroidota bacterium
GTTAAATTTTCCTGTAACATTTCTGCAAGGTTTCTAACTCAATATAAGCATTTACTTGCAAAAAGTATCCACAATTTTAACCACTAAACATGTTGATAAATAGGTACTTATGTCGATTTTAAGGGACGACTAGATAGTTTTTCAGTTTTGTCTCGTACCCAAGGAGCATTTCAAAATGGTCACGATTGCTTTTAACGGTTTAAGTCATGTCGCAACGCAGTGGAGACATCCTTGCCATGAAGCAGGTAACAAGCCTTCTTTGATTTGATGAGAAGTAAAACAATGCCGTTCACAACAAATGAAAGTCCCTTGATCTTCTTTGGGGCAAAGATTTCTACGCTATCGCTCCGAAATGACTTCTTTTTTTAAGTTTAACGGAACCCGATTTTCTAAGTCATGTCGCAACATAGTGGAGACATCTTTACCATTTAGAAAGTAAACGATGGAATTTCTTCGTGGTAAAGATTCCCTGCCCGACTGCCGTCAGGCGGGCTTCGTTATCACTACGGAATGACTTTTTTTTACATTCAATTCTAAACCACCTTATCCTCTAAGTCATATCGCAACGCAGTGGAGATATCTTTGCTGTGAAGCAGGTAACAAGCCTTCTTTGATTTGATGAGAAGTAAAACAATGCGGTTCACTACAAATGAAGATGTCCCTTGATCTTCTTTGGGGTAAAGATTTCTACGCTATCGCTCCGAAATGACTTCCTTTTTAAGTTTAGTTTTAAAGGACTTGTTTTCTAAGTCATATCGTAACGAAGTTGAGATATCTTAGCCATGCATAGGGTGAAACTACCTCTCAGTTACATCAGGATGAGGTGGCCAGTCCGTTATTTGATCATTTAAGAAAGTCCAGGTGGGATTCTCCTGATTGATCAATTCCTCTTTTTTCTCCCTGCTCCAATCTTTGATCTCCTTTTCTCTTTCTATAGCTCCTATGGCAGTATCATGAACTTCGTAATAAATGAGCTGATAACAGTAGTATCTTCCAGCAAAAGTTTTCTGTTTTCCAAGGTTTCGGTAATGCTCAATAATTCTGTATTCCAGGTCGTTGGTCATGCCCGTGTACAATACAGTTTTTTTAGGGTTGGTGATGATATAGACATAAAATGATTTCATGAGATAAAGTTAGGTGCTGATTCTTTTTGGGAAACGACTTCTTCAGTAAAGTTCATCTCGTAACGCAGTGGAGAGATCTTTTTCAGTAATACTGTGAACCTGCTTTGGGGTAAAGATTCCTACGTTTCACTACGGAATGACTTCATTTTTTAGTCATATCGCAACGCAGTGGAGACATCCTTGCCATGAAGCAGGTAACAAGCCTTTTTTGATTTGATGGGAAGTAAAACAATACCGTTCACAACAAATGAAAGTCCCTTGATCTTCTTCGGGACAAAGATTTCTATGTTATCGCTCCGAAATGACTTCTTTTTTTAAGTTTAACGGAACCCGATTTTCTAAGTCATATCGCAACGAAGTGGAGATATCTTAACCACGCAGCAAGTAACCTCACTTTGCCAAATTCTTTAAGTGTCATATTTACAATAACTCTCTCACCCCATCTTTAAAATCATACACCGTATTGATCTCTTCCGCCGTCAGGCTTCGGTTATAAATCGACACTTCATCCATAAGCCCAATGTAACCCAGCCCCAACATGATATTGGATTTTTCATACGCCCAGGTGAACGGATCTGTGATGTTGGAGCGGGTGCCCACCAATTTTCCATTCAGATAAAGCTGTGCCTCACCTTTCTCCGTATTTAAATGTGAAAAGTTGATAAAAACATGCGTCCACTCACCTTTGGCAAAGGGCGGTTCTTTCACTACGGGCAGCTGTTCAATAAAAATGGGATTTTCATTATCGGGTCCCTCGGGTGTCGGGTTCCAAACGGCACGGTCTCCTATGACGCCCAAACGAAAATCACGCGGGTTTTCTTTCGTAAAGTCTACCCAGAACGAGGCATCGTTATAACTGACGTCCGTAATTTGAATAGGATCGCAATAGCCGGGTTCGAGATCGGTGGCCGGATCAAGACTCAACCAGAAGGAAATGGCTCCGTTCCAGTCGTTGGTAGCGTAGGAAATGTTTTTCTCACTTCGGTAAAGGATATATCCCGGACTTCTTTCCGTAAACAACAGACCATCTCCATAGCGCCCTTGGTCTTCGGCGATGCTGATGTCTGGTTTGTGCAATCCTGCTTTCGCTGAGTCTATGGATTTTATCGGGGAGGTGTATAATTGTTTATCACCCAGAGCAAAGTCAGCATCCGTTCCATTATCGAAAGAAGCGTAAAAGGTTAAAGCCGAATTCAGTGCTTCATTGGGGTTCACTTTCGCTTCTTCCGGGGTCGCTGAAGAAACCTTTGATTTTTTGGGGTTACAGCTGAAACCAAGGGCCAGGATGAAAAGTAATATTAAAGCTTCATTATATAGTTTGGACAGTCTGTTCATAGGTGTTCTGTATTTTGTTAGCAAACTAGTACATTGTGCAAAATTAAAAGTTAGATTTTCTGAATTTATGATATAGGTAGGTAATTCCTTTACCTCCTTATTTGGTTTACTTACCAAGTGTGTGACGCACGAGTATTTTTTCTTTGGAATATATACATGTGGCTGCTATCATAAAATCGAATCAATGAGTATAGACAAAACCATTTCTTCTACAGCTGATTAAAAGATCCCGTCTTCAAAGGCCATTCTTGTATTTCGTCTCCGTATATCACAATCATAAAAAGAGGAAGCTATCCTGTCTACATGGATTAGGCCTGATCTGTACGGATGTACATAGTACGCATAAGTATTTCTACTTAGGAATACGAAATATATTTTACGCAAAAAACAAGAAGTTACGTCAGTGTTTATGGATATTGCCAGTTAATAGCATAACATTTAGATAGCTCAAGTAGAAATGAAAAACGCAAACTGTCTCAAAAGATTATTGTTTTCATCACTTCTTCTGTTTTGTGGTACAATTTCGAGATCCCAATCATCTGAATTAAAATATCATCATTATAGTTTAGACACTTTGTCTCGCTCTAATTCAGAAGAGGACAGAGTGGTTGCATGGGAGGTTGATAGTACATATAACCTTGTAAAAGGGGATTATCATGAAAGTAATAAGCTGCTTGTTTTAGAATACAAAGATAGTTCTGGTAATGGAGGATTTGAGTATTACGACAAGGACAAAAACCGAGTATTGAAAAGGTATATAATTGACGATATATCATTTGAGTTATATTATGTTTTCGATGCTTACGACAGGATAGGTTATATATTGCCACCTCAATTTGGTAAATGTTTAGACGATAACTACCCAGCTAAATCCTGTATTGACCTATATACTTATCAGTATAGGTATGATAGTTTAAATAGAATAGTGGCAAAAAGAATACCTGGAAGTGATGAGTGGGAGTTTTTAATATATGACAATTTAAGTCGACTAGTTTTAACACGCTCACCTGGACAAGCGGATAATCAAAAGTGGTCATTTACTAAGTTCGATTCACTGGATCGACCTGTTATTATAGGGCAATTGAGTTCAAGTTTAAATGTTGAACAAATGAGAAAACGTGTGCAGTCGATGAGTTCGTTGAATGAAACAATAAATGTTCATTCACCTACTGGATATTCTGCAATCACATTTCCAAAGTACACTTTAGATGATGTTGAATTAATAAGTTATTATGGTGATCAGTCATTTCTAGATTATGATATCTGGAAAGGTGATTCAATATATCAGTTTAAAAATAACGGTAAAAAGCAATCAAAATCTTTATATAAGACAGGTGAGTTAAGGAGGGTTATAGGTACAAATAAGTTTTTAAAATCAGTAAAGTACTATAATCAAGAACAACAGTTATTACAATCTATTGAAGAAAATAATTTCGAAGGATTTGATCGTATAACCAATGAGCATTACTCACACGGCTTAATTAAAAAAATCACTCATTCACATTATGGATATGACTCTGTTAGAATAGAAAAAATCTATTTCCACTCAAAATATAAAACAAGAGTTACGACTAAAATTGACGATCAAGATTATACAAATGTTATAGAGTATAACTACGCGGATGATGATAAATTGATTAAAGTAAAAATTAGTAACGAAATGTTCATTGACTATGAGTACGACTCAATGGATAGATTAATTGCTCAGAATTTCATGTCAGACGAGACGTTTGCAAAACTGCGATATGAATATTGTAGTCTGAATTTTCTTGACCTGGTCAGGGGTCAGCAGCGCATTTTTAAGATTGACGGTTCTATTAAGTCAGAAAAACATAATGAAGGATTTGAAAATATTTACACATTTGATAGCAGAAATCAAATAAAAAAAGCCGTCAGCTCAAATTTTGGATATAGACCATCAGACCTTACCGAAGAATTTTCTTACGACTTAAATGGAAATATTACCAGTATAAAACGCAAAAGGAATAATAGGAATATTGATGACCTTTACATGTCTTACAGTGGTAATCGGTTAAGCCGGATTGTGGATAAGATTAAAACAAAAAAGGGATTCATTGATAATAGATCAAAAAAAGACGATTTCCTATATGATAAAAAAGGTAGTGTTATAGTTGACCTTAATCGCGATATAAAATACTTCTATTCAGGTATGTATGTACCGCATAAAATAACAAGTAAAGACTATACTTTGGAATTTAAATATTTGAAGGATATGACTTTATTAAGTAAGAAGCTATATAGTTCCAGAGTTAATAACATAATTGAGAATGAGTACTTTAATGGAATTGAATATGAAAACAAGAGATTAAAACAAATTCTTTTCCAAGGCGGTGCAATTGTGTGGCTAGATGGAAATGTTAGGTGCAATTATTTCTTTGAGGATAATACTCGAAAAATAAGGGCTATTATTTCAGATAGAGGTGTTGTTACTTCCTTCAGGAACTACGGTCCGTTTGATGAGCCGAATGAATTAATAATATCTTCATTTCACAATTCATTAGTTAAATATTCTAATGCCCATGTGAGAGTTGATTTAAGCGTTAATGACGAAATGCAATTTCAATTTCGACACTATTTACCACAGATCGGAAGATTTTTGAGTGTAAATCCATTAGCCGAACTTGACTTATGGTATAGTCCATATCAATATGGACATAACAACGCAAGTATTAACATCTCTCCTTTTGGCCTATTCACTGATGATATTGAGAATTAGCGTGAAGCCTTACTGATTTGGGTAGCCTAATTAAAAGACTGGTAAGGCTTATTTTTAGCCGGCTAGATTTTTAGTAAGAGGTCATTTCTTCCCTTAAAGTCCCACTCGCCAAAACTGATCGTCAAATTTTCTTTTAAAAGGTAATGCCATATGCTTGTTTCTCCACGGTTGGAGCTGGTACCAGGTATTAAAGCCACCTCCGGTAAAGATCCTTTCTGCCAAAGGATACCAATCCATGGGGTTTTCGTTCATTAACAGTTCAATGGAATCGGGAAGCGGAAGGCTTACATCGGACAGTATGACAAAATCAGGCCACACCTGTTCCATTTTCGCTATGTCTTGGGCATGATCCACAAGCAATTTCAACTCTTCCGCATGGGTGCTGTGCACGATGAGCCATAAGGGCTGTGTAAGTTTTTTGGTAGGGGGTAGCTTGTTGGATCGGAGAAAACTAAAATCCAATGAGACGTCTATAATCTGCTTACCATAATTTTGGATAAATGCCTGATGATCAACTTCTAAAGGCTCGAAACAGTAAATAGTATTGAAGGTAATCTCACCGTCGAGTACCGGTTGGTAGTTTTTCCAGATCAATCGCCGGGCAAGGTAATGCCGGCGCTCGCTTTGAATGAGCTCTTCGGATAGTTCACCCAGAATGCCACCGGGAAAAGCGTCTACGTACAGGTGGTTAAAGGCCAGGTCACAAGTGACATCATGGATTTTCTGAGCCAGCTTGTCACGAGTGGTTTGTTTATCAGATTCAATAAACAAAACCTGTTCTTTAGTGAAAAATCGAAATACGGCTTGATTCGACGTTATGATCTTAAAAGGACATTTAATACCATACGTATGGATAAAGGCACGTACGCGATTGAGGTGGCCTAACCCGCCACCCATCGCATAAAAAGCGATCACTTACCCTGCTTCAATAACTCTGCGCAAAGTATGAATTTCTGTTCTTCCGGTATCTCATCTATCAATAATATACCTAAGGCCATGGAGCTTCCGAAATTCCGAACGGTGTATTTATCTTTTATGGTAGTAAACGCATCATTGGGCCTTATCCTAAGTGCGCCAATCTCCTTATCGTCCTTTTTGACCTTAATTTTTGCAGATTCTGACAGACCGCTACGAAAACTATTGTCCATGTCGTTGTCCTTTGAAATTTTGAAATGATCGTCATAGAGCTTGATCTTCCACAGCAGTTCTTCGTTGCCATCGTTCAGTTTGAGGCCACCGTCACTGTATTTTACGGTATACTTTAACTGGTCGTTTTGGTCTACATATTTCCGCTTATCGGCGCGTTTGAGTTCCCCAAAAAGGTTGGAAGTGCCTAGCGAAACGATGAGTTGATCACCTTCATCCGAGATTTCGGCGAGCTTTTCATTGGTGGCCGTATTGATGTAAAACTGTTTTGGAGCTGATGATGGAGCCGGGCTGTCCGGAGTAGGTGTTTCACTAACAACTTCCTCGGCAGTAGTTGTTTCTGAACCGCGTCCGCAGGCCTGAAGCAGCAAGGAAAGTCCAATTAGTGTGCTAAATAATGTGTTTTTTGTAAGCTTCAATTTCATGATGTGCAGTGTATTCATTTTCAATTTTAGTTTTTAAGGCGTGTCCGAGTTCGTGCCAGCGGTCTTTTATGGACATGAACTGATGTATCGTTTTTCTGCAGGCTTCTTCATTGCCTACCTGAAAGAGCAGTCCGTCTTTTTCGTGCGAGATCACGTCCGCCATCCCGTCCACATTAGAAGCAATAATCGGGATGCCCAGAGCCCCGGCTTCCAGCATAACATTCGGCATGCCTTCGTAAAAGGAAGGAATCACCAACGCATCGCAGCATAAATAGTACTTCATCAATTCATACCGGTCCTGAAAGGGGATAAGGGTGTACGACAATTCTTTTTGATCCAATTCCTGCTGATGAGCTTCTTCAATATCCCCGATCAGTAGCAGGTGGATGCCGGCCTTCACGGTCATCTTCGATAAGGCGTTAATAAAAAACTGTACCCCTTTTTTGGGTTTTAACTGGCCAATCAGGCCAATGCACGTTTTACCTTGCGCATGTTGGCTTCTCCACTCCGCCGCAAAATCCGCTTCACTTTGGGTTGGGTTCCAATCCTTCAGATCAATACCATTCGCTACAAAATGCACGTTGACATCCGGGGTCCAACGGTTGATCTTATGCAACTTTTCACCACTCACTGAAAAAACCAGAGTCGACTGTTGCAGGGCATACTGCAACACTTCCCGTTTCCGAGGGGTGAATATGGAGGTGTCAAAATCGTTACCTCGCAAGAAGGTAATTAGTTTCGTTTCCATCCATTGTGCGAAAATAGGAGCGCCCGTCATGGAGAGGTTGCTGCCAAAAGCAACGAGGTAATCGAACGTTCCCAGGGTTTTGACGTAGTTCCAGGTCAGGTTCAGGGTATGGGGTTCACTGTCTTCGTACGTCACCGCTGTATAACCACCGCCTTGTTGCTGCTTTCTGACAAACGCATTGCCCTTAAGCGTAAAATGGATGATCTCAATTTCATAACCCCCGTTACGAAACCCGTGGATCAATCGGTCGCAGGACTGGGCCATGCCGCCGCGCTGGGGAGGGTAGTTTTCCGTAAGCCAAAGCAGCCTAAGCGCCATTAACTGTCAAATACGTTAGCGGCTTCGTCTTCCATCATGATCTCACCCGTATCGCTGTATTCGAAACTGTCGTAATCGTATGCATCAAAGTAGCCGCCGTACCAGACGTACGGAACGAACATATAATCGTCATGAAACTCTTCGGATTCGTCGCGCCGGGTAGAAGCGGAAGTACTTGGATTAAGCGGCCCAAACAAGGCGTAGATGACCTGCATGGTATCAAAAAAGCTTTTCACATGTAATACGTGATCTCCCACTTTCTTGATCTTGATCCTGGCTTTTACCTGGTAATGCCCATTGTGATCTACCACTTCAATACCTTCGTCTTGCGTGCCATTCCAGGTATATTCTTCCTTGGCCAACGTCATTTTAATAAAGCAATGATGGACGAATTTGGTCTTCTTCTTGTACTTCGTCTTTCCACTGGCACTTCGTTTGGTCCAGTTCAGGTCCTTGATGTCATCCTTCACCACAAACTCCAACAAAGTCCCATCTTTTAGGGTTAGCCTCGACATGATATAGGTGGGACTGTACATTTTTTGCTTTCTCGTGCCTATGGTACTTTTGACAGGTTCCAGCACTTTTCTGGGGTTTCTAAAGTCAAGGCTTGCGGCCAGCTTGGCATCCTCACCGGACTTGTCTTTTAGTACATTTAAAACCGGCATAAAAAACTGCCTAAGGTAATTATTGATATCCTGCTTTTTAGCCGCTGACCGCTTTACCAGCAAGAAGATGCCTCCAAGCAGTACGACGCTGGAGCCTATTAAGATCTCGTATATCTCAGAAGCCAAGGCCACAATCGCAGAAATGACCGCTATGACAATAGCTATAACACCGAAGCCCAGGAGTCGATTGATCTTGGCGTCACCCAGCTTGTCTAGCGTGGATATTTTAGATAAAAAAGCGATCCACTGCTTCACCTTCATGGTGGTGCTTAGGGTCTTCTCTTTGTAAAACTGTTTTTGCTGTGGACTGAATGAGTCGTAAATTTTGGATGCCTTGCCCATGTCAGGTTGTAGTTTAAGCGTAAACGTTAGTTACCAATTTATCATAAAAATTAGAAAGTTTATCGTCAATTTTTTCCCAAGTGTAATGTTCACATAGTTTATGGAAGGCGCTGGTCGCCAGTTCCTTTCTTAGCTGCGGATAATCCACGAGCAGGCGAATGGCCCTGGCGAGTTCGGCTGGGCGATCGGGGCGTACGAGTTTGGCGTCTATTTCAGAGGAAAGAATTTCACGAACTACTGGCAAATCAGAGGCTACTATAGGCACTTTAGCGGCCATACTTTCAAAGATCTTTAGCGGTGAGCAGCCCTGTTCCAGGTTTCTGCTGCATTCCGTAAGCGGGGCAATGGAAGCCACTGCATGTTGTAGCACCTTATTGAGCATTTGTTTGTTGAGCTTATGCTTCCAGATCACTTGAGGTTCCAGATCCAATCGGGAAACTAACTTTCTATACGGTCGTGAGAATTTCTCATTGTGCGAACTGCAAATGACCAGTTTAAGGTTAGGCTTATCGGCCAGGTACTGCATGGCTTTCAGCAACACATCTACGCCTTGCCAGGGTTGTAGCGCCCCGAAATAGACAATATACTCCTCCGGAGCCCAGGAGGGCCTATTTAACGCACTTGGTACCGTGGCCCCATTGGGTAAAACGTGGATCTTGTCTTTGATCACCTTTCTTGAAATGAGGTGTGTTTTAATCGTTTCTGACGGGCATAAGATCACATCACATTGCTGTAGGCAATAATCTTCCAGTTGGGTGATCTTCTGCAGGGTGTCGTGACTGACGTGCGTAAATCGGTTAGGTAATTCGATAGACGGCAACCCGTTAACTTCAAATACGGAAAGGAGATTGGATCTTTTGAGAATAGGCTGCCCGCCCCAGATATCACGAAAGTGGCCTACCTGGAGATGGTGCTGGTTATCCAATATTTCATCCACCCAGTGCGAGTACGCCTCGGCACGCTGAAGGTAATTTGGCTCTTCTAACTGGAACTGCAGATGTTTTATCGGCCTTCTTACTCGTGAATGGATCTGGCGCGGTAAGGTGAGCAGTAGTGTTCTGCCAAACTTACGGCTTAACACCTGTGAAGCCTTTTCAATGTGTATCGCCGATCCCTTCCGCGAGGGATAGGGGTCAAAAGCGGTATAGACAGAGCGATAATTTGACTTCACTAGCAAGGTTTGACCCTAAAATAAGTGAATTATTAGCTAGACAAAAGCCGGAATTCAAGTGATATCCGCTCCCGAGATCGAAATGTAAAATGAAGTCATGAAGCTTACGGGTAAAAAATCTTATGTACTAGTTTTCTTATATTGTTATATTAGTTGAGCATTAGACACGGTAATTAATGAATGGGGATAAATGTTAGTCAAATATGAACTTAGAGGAGAAAGTTAATCAACTTACGGAATTATTGTCTGAATTGACTCCCGCTGTTGATGCCCTGGTGACCAGTCAGCGCGGCACGGATGAAAATGTAAATAAGTTGGTGCAGGTTCAAACCAGAACCAACCTCGCTGTAGGTGAATTGCGCCAATCGAATATGAGATTAGCAGGTGCCATAGAAAAGCTAATCGATAAAATTGATAAAGTGGATGATTTCGAAAATCGTTTAAAGAGGATAGAAGACAAATTGGCTATGTAGTAACTCTTCACGTACTTCCATTGGTTGTCTATCTACCATTTTTCAATCGTATCTATAATCCAATCCTTGGCGCTTGTCTTCACTAACCAAATGAGTTTCTTAGGCTTTCGAAAACATAGACAGTCGGATCAAATCTGTAGCTTTTTAAGCAAAAGCAGGGATCCCCGTGATATCCGCCCCTAAAATCAACAGATGGATATCATGCGTGCCTTCATAGGTTACCACACTCTCCAAATTCATCATATGCCGCATCATGGGGTATTCCCCGGTAATACCCATACCGCCGTGTACCTGACGCGCCTCACGAGCGATCTTTAAGGCCATCTCAACAGAATTACGTTTGGCCATGGAGATTTGAGGGGTGGTGGCTTTGCCTTCTTCCATCATCTTGCCCAGCTTCCAGTTTAGCAATTGGGCTTTTGTGATTTCAGTCAGCATTTCGGCCAGCTTTTTCTGGATTAACTGGAAGGAAGCTATGGGCTTCCCAAATTGGATGCGTTCGGCAGCATAGCATCTTGCAGAGTCATAACAGTCCATGGCCGCGCCGATGGCGCCCCAGGCAATACCGTACCGGGCGGAATCCAGGCACATCATGGGTGCGCCTAACCCGCTCTTACCGGGCAGTAAATTCTCTTTCGGCACCCGGACATTGTCAAAAACCAACTCCCCGGTGGTACTTGCCCTCAACGACCACTTACCGTGAGTTTCCGGGGTGGAAAAACCTTCCATATCCCGCTCCACGATCAGACCGTGGATTCGACCTTCTTCATTTTTAGCCCAGACCACCGCAAGATCCGCCTGGGGTGAATTCGAAATCCACATTTTAGCTCCATTCAGCAAGTAATGGTCACCCATATCCTTGAAATTAGTGACCATACCGCTGGGATTAGAACCGTGATCGGGTTCCGTAAGTCCAAAACAGCCCAGGTATTCACCTGTAGCCAACTTTGGCAGGTATTTTTTACGTTGTTCCTCTGAGCCAAACTTGTAAATAGGGTACATGACTAAAGACCCTTGCACCGAAGCTGTGGATCGCATACCTGAATCACCACGCTCAATTTCCTGCATGATGAGACCGTAAGAAATATAATCGAGGCCGCCGCCCCCGTATTGCTCCGGTATGGTAGGTCCAAAAGCGCCTATGTCGCCAAACTTCTTCACAATCCCGTAAGGAAAATGGGCCCGCTCACACCAGTCCTCGATGTACGGGCTGATTTCCTTCTTTACAAAATCACGGATCGAACCTCGGATTAACTTATGTTCCTCCGTTAAAAGATCATCAATATTGTAAAAATCCGGAGATTCAAAAAGGTCGGTTTTTGTACTCTTTACTCCACTTTCAGCCACGGTATCCACACTCATACTTTGGGTTATTGGTATTTAAATTTCAAATTTACGCAACCGTGTGAAACATCCATCAATTATTAAAAAATACGTATGTCGGATCGGAAGGTGGACGATAAGATCATCAGCCAAATAAAAAAACTCGAGGAGAAATATGAGGTGATGGGACAGGACCTCTCAAGCTACCTTGATGGCCTGCTTTATGCCGATTATCTGACGTACTGGGATTACATTCACTTAGATACGCTAATGAGCCTTCAAACCCCGAAAACAGGATTGAAGGACGAAATGATCTTTATCGTATACCATCAGCATACGGAGCTTTTTTTTAAGCTTATCCTATGGGAAATTGAGCAAATCACTGAAATGAAGAACCCGACAGAAGCCTTTTTTCGGCAAAGGTTAGACCGGATCAATCGGTATTTTCAGCTGTTAGAACACAGCTTTTCGGTGATGGTGGAAGGGATGGAACGTGAGCAGTTTCTGAAGTTCAGAATGTCTTTATTACCGTCAAGTGGTTTTCAATCCGCACAGTACCGCTGGATTGAGATCAGTAGTACAGACCTCTACAATCTCACGGCTTTAAATCTTCGAGATGGTCTGAAGAGGGATGATAAACCTTCAAAACTACTGAATGCCTTGTACTGGAAACAAGGTGCGACGGAGCTCGCTTCCGGCAAGAAAACGCTGACACTAAAGCAGTTTGAAGAAAAGTACAGTGATTCCTTTCGTCAAAAAGCGGCTGAGTTTAAGGATAAAAATATATGGCAAGTATTCAAGCACAGCTTTAAGGACCAGGAAAATACTGAACTTATCAAAGCTCTAAAGCAATATGACCTGCTGGCCAATGTATACTGGCCTTTAGCCCATTACAAATCGGCTGTGAAATACCTGCAAAAGGAACCAACAGATATTGCGGCTACCGGAGGTACAAATTGGCAAAAGTATTTACCACCGCGCTTTCAAAAAATTATGTTTTTTCCTGAATTATGGTCGGAACAAGAGCAAAATGAGTGGGGCAAAGGTTGGGTGATGAAGGAGGTATTGGGAAAGAAAAGTCCTGATAAATAGATCGTTACCCTTTAGTCAATCTCTTTTACTGTGTATCTTCGTACTCGATGAAGATATCATCATTCATATTTTTTATAGTATTTAGCCATTCACTGCTAGCCCAGGTAGAACGCTATACGTATCACGATGATCTGAAAACGAAGACCAAGGAAGTTTTCCAGGTCAAGGATACGGTAAGCAACGTTCTGGAAGGCACTTATACTTCCTACTATATCAACGGCAACATTGAGTCTAAAGGGCGTTTCGAAGATAACGAAACGGTGGGAGTGTGGGAGTTTTACTATGAAACCGGTCGGTTAAAGATGACCGGTAACCTTAAAAAAGGAACTAACGATGGCTACTGGACCTACTTTTTTGAAAATGGTGATAGAAGTATGGAAGGGGAGATCAGCAACAAAAAAAGAAGGGGACCCTGGAAGATCTATTACGAAAGTGGTGCCCTAAAGGAAGAGGGAAACTTTGTAGATAACAAACGGGAAGGCTTGTGGACCGGCTATTATGAAGATGGGAATAAGCGCAGTGAAATAGACTACACCTATGGCAAGGGCCGTAGTACGGAATTCTATTCAACGGGTGAAAAGCGGGCAGAGGGTCCTAAATCCGGTTCAAAAAACGTAGGCCTTTGGCGCTATTTTTTCAAAAATGGTAACGTTCAGGCGGAAGGTTTACATGAAAATGGAAAGAAAACAGGTGATTGGAAATACTATTTCAAAGATGGAAGTTTGGCGGCTTCCGGCACGTTTAAAAATAATCAGGCCGAAGGAAAATGGTCTTATTTTCATGAAAACGGACAAAAAAGCTCGGAAGGTGTATTTGTAGGTGGCCAGAAAGATGGCTATTGGGGCCTTTTTTCAGAAAACGGAAAGCTGAAGGGTGAAACTACTTATGAGACCGGGGATGGCATATATAAGGAATACTATCCAAGTGGAAAGTTAAAGTTAGAAGGCCAGGTGGACAACGATATAAATCAGGGTTTATGGAAGTATTACTACGAAGGAGGCCAACTGGAAGGTGAGTGTAATTTTACCGATGGCAGAGGGGAATACCTGGGATACTATCCGGATGGCACGCTACAGACTAAGGGTATAATCGACGATGGCAAGAAGATCGGACGATGGGAATTATATAAGAATGATGGGTCATTATCCGGTTATTACAAGCCTATTTATGACCAGCCCGAACTGAGTGAATATCAACCTAGACAAAGTAAGAAATATGGAGTTGGCGAATATAAATTCAGAGGCCGCAGGTTTAAGCATTTTGATTCCAGAATCAACGAATTTCAGGGTGTAATTCTTCAGAGTAATCCGATTATGTCCTTTCTAGGCAGAGTTCCTTTTGGAGTGGAATTTTATCTCCAGGAGCGCCTCGGACACGAATTTGAGTTTGAGGGAATCAGAGACCCTTTTTACACCCTAGATGACGACGTGGCTTTGGATGAGATATTTAGCCGGGGATATGGTATGGCTTTAAAACAGAAACTCTATAATCCTTCCAAATATGGTTTGTGGTATTTTGGTCATGAGTTACGCTTTAGCAATGTTAGCCATTTTGCCAATGTGAGCACCCCGTTGGAAATTGTGAGACGGGCTAGCGCATCTGAGCAAAAAATTGAATACAGCATTATATTAGGCTACCGTCTCATGCAAAATACGGCAGGTAAAGGATTTACCGTAGATAGTTTTGTCAGTCTGGGCACAGGATATCGAAATTTTGACGTTTCAGAACAGGATAGGAATAGCTTTGACGAGTTGGATATGGGCACGGTACCGCTTACCTTCAACTTTGGTTTAAACATTGGCTACGCCTTCTCGTTCGGAAGTCGTGGCCGATAATGATTTAAGGATAAATACCTTACCCATTGAATAAGAAATTGTCTCTGGTTCTCAGCCCGCAAGAGGCTTATGAGGATCAATTGTTTGATCAACTGGTGAGAGACCGAATAGGCTCACATTCATTTTTTCGAATTGCGAAGCGTTCCATTGACGCCCGAAAAAAGCCCGTAAAGATCAATGTACAGCTTGATGTTTTCGACCGGCAACCGCCGGAATTACTCCATTTCAAAAAGAACTATGAACATGTCGAGACAGCTTCGTCGGTTATTATCGTTGGCGCCGGGCCAGCCGGCTTATTTGCCGCTTTGCAGCTCATAGAACTAGGTATTAAGCCGATTGTACTGGAAAGAGGAAAGGACGTAAGGGCGAGACGTCGTGATCTGGCCGCTATCAATAAGCATCATGTGGTAAATCCTGAATCGAATTATTGCTTTGGTGAAGGCGGTGCCGGTACTTATTCAGACGGTAAGCTCTACACTAGATCTAAAAAACGTGGGGATATTATTCGGATTCTTGAGATCCTGGTAGCTCATGGAGCCAAAGAAGATATTCTCTATGAGGCTCATCCCCATATTGGTACTAACAAATTACCGGTGATTGTTACCGCACTGCGAGAGAGTATTGTAGAGGCTGGGGGAGAAGTCTTGTTTGATGCAAAGGTTACGGATTTCATTTTATCCAAAGGCGAAATGAAAGGGGTAATGCTGGAATCAGGAGAAAAGTTAGTAGCCGAAGGGGTAATCCTCTGTACAGGACACTCAGCACGGGATATTTTTCAACTGCTCAAAGCCAAAAAGATCACCATAGAAGCCAAACCTTTTGCACTAGGGGTCAGAGTAGAGCATCCACAGGAAATCATTGATGGCATTCAATATCATTGCCATGGAAACGGAAGAGGTGAATTTTTACCGCCTTCCTCATATTCATTGGTCCATCAAACCTACTTTAAGGGTCGAAAGAGAGGTGTATTTTCTTTTTGCATGTGCCCGGGAGGATTTATTGTTCCCGCAGCCACAGCACCCGGTGAAGTGGTAGTGAATGGTATGAGTCCGTCCAGAAGAAACTCCAAATACGCCAATTCAGGAATTGTAGCCGCCGTAGAATTGGAAGACCTCGAGCCTTTCTTAAAATACGAGCAACTGGCAGCCATGGCATTCCAGGCCTCTGTTGAAAAAAAGACATGTGAAATTGCCGGGGGAACACAAGTCGCTCCAGCTCAGCGATTGGTAGATTTTGTGAGGGGTAAAAACTCCCCGGAATTGAACTCAACCTCCTATCAGCCCGGACTCCGGTCTACAGAGATGAGCGAGGTATTACCTGATTTCATTGCGACCCGTCTTAAAGATGCATTCCAGGCCTTTGGTAAGAAAATGAAGGGATATTTTACCAATGAAGCGCAAATTGTGGGCGTTGAAAGTCGTACTTCTTCGCCGGTGAGAATTCCAAGGAACAAAGAAACACTAGAACATGTTGATTTACTGAGGTTATACCCTTGCGGTGAGGGTGCAGGTTACGCCGGGGGTATAGTTTCTGCTGCCATGGACGGAGAGCGATGTGCCATGGCTTTTGCCGCGAAATACCATCATAAGAGAATGAAATTGTGAAAAGAACAGCAATCATCGGAGCCACTACTAATCCTAATCGTTATGCCTATATCGCCGCAGAGATGCTCACCGAGCACGGTCATGAAATTGTACCGATCGGCATCAAAAAAGGAGAAGTGTCGGGGCAGGACATCCAAGATCTTCGTGCAAAGCCAGATGTAGGCGATATCGACACTGTGACTCTATATTTAGGCCCTCAGAATCAACCCGAATGGTATGATTATATTATGAGCATCAAGCCGAAGCGAATCATTTTTAACCCTGGAACTGAGAATTTTGAATTTCAAAAACTGGCCACTCAGGCAGGTATCGAGACGGAGGAAGCCTGTACATTAGTCCTGCTTAGAATCGGGAGTTACTAGTTGTATTTTCCTTTATTAATCGTATTTTTACGATTATGAAATTATTTGATGTAATACATGCCCTAGACCATTCTTCTGAGATCAGGTTTAGGCTTCCGGACGGGAGTTTAATACCTTCTCACTTTCACATTACCGAGGTTGGTCAGCTTAATAAGAACTTTATTGACTGTGGGGGCACGGTTCGGAACGAATCTACGATCAATTTCCAATTGTTCACTGCTGACGACTATGATCACCGTATGGGTGTTGATAAAATGAAGAAGATCATTAAACTATCCATAGCTAAGTTGGATCTTGGAAATCATGATATTGAGGTCGAATTCCAATCGGAAACCATTAATAAATATGGCTTAGACTTTGTAGACGGAGTATTTCAACTTACGACAAAGCAAACCGACTGCCTGGCCAAGGATAAGTGCGGTATTCCGGTACAGAAGCCCCGAATTAGGTTATCTACTTTGCAACTGACGTCGCAGGAAAGTTGTGATCCAAAAACAGGTTGCTGCTGACTATGGATGTATTACCTTCTCTTTCACTTGCTCTTGATAGAGCGCTGCAGCTGCAAATTGACGAAACCAGAAAAGTGGTCTTGAGGCCACTGATTGAATACATTCAGCAAAAGGTAAATGCGAAAGCAGAAATAAACCTGAATTTCATTTGCACTCATAATTCAAGAAGGAGCCAGTTCAGTCAGATATGGGCCAAGGTGGCCGCTCAAAGTTATGGGGTTACTGCTAATAGCTACTCGGGTGGAGTTGAAGTTACTGAATTCAACCCCAGGGCTATTGCTTCCATGAGGCGTTTGGGTTTCGATATTCATAAAAATGGGTTTTCAAACCCTCATTACTCTGTAGGTATAACAAAAGATCTATCGTTAAACTGTTTCTCAAAGACCTTTGATGACATTCATAATCCTACTGATAACTTCGCAGCCGTAATGACCTGTTCGCATGCAGATGAAAACTGTCCATTCATACCGGGTGCAGAAGCGCGAATTCCGGTACGTTATGAAGATCCAAAAGCCTTTGACGATACTGAGGTGGAAGCTCAAAAATACGATGAACGTTCTCTTCAAATAGCCAGCGAAATGTTTTACACTTTTAGTCAGATCAATAAGAACTAATTCCTACAAATTGATTGTGCATTGACTTTGAATCAATCATCTTTGTTTTGATCGATTTTAAGTTTCTGATGAGCGAATTATATCCACTAAAATTTCGGCCCATTTTTAAAGAGAAAATCTGGGGTGGGCAAAAGATGCGTGAGGTACTTGCCAAGATGCACGCACCTGACCATTGTGGAGAATCGTGGGAAATTTCTGGTGTTAAAGACAATATTTCTATCGTTAGCGAAGGGTCGTTGAAGGGCAGGCTTCTCACCGAATTGGTCAATGATTACGGCCCGGAGCTGGTTGGGCGAAAGAATTATGAGCTTTTTGGAAGTGAATTTCCTCTGCTCATTAAGTTTCTGGATGCAAACGAAGACTTAAGCATACAGGTGCATCCTAATGACGTGTTAGCTAAAAAGCGTCATAACTCGGCGGGAAAAACGGAGATGTGGTATATTATCCAGGCGGATGAAAATGCCCAACTTGTATCTGGTTTTAACAAGCCCACCAATATTCAAGAGTTTGTTGAAAAAGTGAATAATGGTCGGTTGACCGAAATACTAAATATGGAAAAGGTTAATGACGGCGATACCTTCTTCATACCTGCTGGACGTGTGCATACAATAGGCAAGGGGCTTTTGTTAGCAGAAATCCAGCAAACGTCTGATGTAACCTACCGCATTTATGACTTTGATAGGATAGATGCGAACGGAAGTAAGAGGGAGCTACACATTGACGAGTCGTTGGAGGCTATAGATTTTAATCAGACCGAGCAGAGCAAAGTAATGTATTCGGATAAAGCAGATCAATTAACCCCATTAGTGGAAAGTGAGTATTTTGTAACAAACAAATTGGTTCTGAACAATCCTTTCAACAGGGTTTACAATGGGATAGATAGCTTTAAAATTATTATTTGCGTTGAAGGCTCTGTATCTACAGAGTGGAATGATACCGCCATACGATTGGAAAAAGGAGAAACTTGTCTTTTGCCCGCAATTTGTGAGGACATTGTAATGGCTCCTGATCCTCATGTCGTACTTTTAGAAACATATATTGGGTAAAACTGAGGAAAATGGAGGCTAACCTAGTAAACATCATTAAAGAATCTGGCCGTGATGCGGGTCAGGTTGAACAACAACTGGAATACTTCAAGCAGGGGTTCCCTTATTTAGCGGTGGACCGTGCGGCTGCAATTAATGACGGCATCCTGAAGTTAGATGCTGATCAGATTGAAGCTAAAATTCAAATATATGAAACAAAACAGTCTGATTTAGAGATAGTTAAGTTTGTTCCTGCAAGTGGTGCCGCCAGCCGTATGTTTAAGCAATTATTCGAATTTCTGGAAGCCAGTACCGGTTCGGAAGCTTCGGATTTCATTCAAAAATTCATAGAGGGATTAGGTCATTTCGCATTCCGTGATCATTTAGATCTTGAGCTTCAAAAACAGGGTAGCACACTCCAGCAGGAAGACGATCAAAGAAACTATCGCGTTATTATTAAAGCACTGCTTACCGGCATGAGTTATGGTCAACTGCCCAAGGGGCTGCTGCATTTTCATGAGTACGATGGGTTTGTTCGAACTCCAGTTCAGGAGCATTTCGCCGAGGGTGTGGCTTACGCTAAAGGTGCAGGCAGTACGGTGAGGCTTCACTTTACGGTTTCTCCTGAACATCAGCAATTTTTCGAAGATCATACGGCAGAGTCCAGCAAGGATTTTTCCGGGGTTGATTTCCACATAGAATTCTCCCAGCAAAAGAAATCTACGGATACAATAGCCGTAACTCCGGATAACAAACCTTTCTATGAAGAAGATGGAAGTCTATTATTTAGACCTGCCGGGCACGGGGCGCTACTTGAGAATTTGAATGATATCGATGCTGATTTGATTTTCATCAAAAATATCGACAACGTAGTTCCGGACTATCTTAAAAGTGAGACGATTCGATACAAAAAGGTGATCGCAGGCGTGTTGCTTGAAGCTCAACAAAAAGCTTTTCAAGCGCTCATAAGTCTCGATGATACCGATAGCGATCTTGCTTCGGCTGAGGAAGTAAGCGCTGAACTTTTCATAGACCTTGGAACGAATTACCCTGCCTTAAGTCGACAGGAAAAGGTGGACGTACTCAGAAATGTCCTCGATCGTCCTATTCGAGTTTGCGGCATGGTTAAGAACACCGGAGAACCAGGTGGCGGGCCGTTCTGGGCTAAAGATGAGGACGGCAAACTTTCACTTCAGATCGCTGAAACAGCCCAACTAGACCCTAACGATAACGATATAATGTTAAAGCTCCGAAATTCAACACATTTCAACCCGACAGATCTGGTATGTGGTGTACGGAATTATAGGGGAGGTAAGTTCAATCTGTTAAATTATCGGGACCCGCGTACAGGATTTATTTCAGAAAAATCTAAAAGCGGTAGACAGCTCAAGGCACTTGAGCTACCGGGTCTTTGGAATGGGGCTATGTCTAACTGGATAACGCTTTTCTGCGAGGTACCACTCATCACATTCAACCCGGTAAAAACAATCAATGACCTGTTAAGGGCCGAACATCAACCTGCCTAAATAGGGATTTTAAGCGGTTTTCATATATTTTGTTTAAAGTTTCAAACATTATTGAAAGTTCAATGTTCTGAATAACAAACAAACAAATAAACATTCATGGAAACTATACTTCTAGCGGATTTGGTTGCTATCCCAAAGGATGATCCGGTTGCCTTTACCTTCTTCACAGGTTATATGGCAATGTTTGCAGCTTCAGTCTTCTTTTTCTTCGAGCGTGGGCAGGTGTCCGGCAAATGGAAGACATCATTGTTAGTATCTGGGTTGATCACAGGTATTGCAGCAGTACACTATTTTTATATGCGTGATTATTATGCTGCAACAGGTACAAATCCAACAGCTCTTCGCTACATAGATTGGACACTTACCGTGCCATTGATGTGTGTTGAGTTCTATTTGTTAACGAAGCCCGCTGGAGCGAAAATCGGTTTGATGTGGAAGCTTATCGTAGCGTCCGCTTTTATGCTGGTTATGGGATACATAGGAGAGGCATTTGTGCCACTAAATGCTGATGGAACAGCAGCTGATGGAGCTACTACACACAGTGTGCTGTACGGTGTGCTTTCTACCCTTGGATATATTTATATTCTGTACACGGCATGGTTTGGAGAAGTTAAGCAGCTTGGTGATGCCTCAGGAAACCCTGTGGTAGTTAGAGGTATAAGAACCTTGGCGTGGTTCGTTCTGGTTGGATGGGCAATCTATCCTATTGGTTACATGTGTATGCCTGGCGGTTGGTTGAATACCGGTTTAGGTTGGACTTCGACTAATGTGGACTTATTCTACAATATTGCAGATGCCATTAATAAAATTGGATTTGGTTTGGTTGTTTATGCCATAGCTAAATCAGATTCTGCTGAAAAAGCGGCGGCAGCATAATTTTCAATTGGGGGTAATTATCAATTCGTTGCCCCCTTTTAAGCTATGTTCATTCGCCTCATCGTTGGTTTACTCGCGTCAGCTTTTCTTATTGCTGCGTACTTAGGGCTTCCCTTAGAAGAGATCCAGGCTTACTTATTTTTATTAATTTTAGTCACCGTCGGAATCCCGCACGGCGCTTTGGATCATAAGATAGTTTTTACCAACGAATCGTATAGGAAAAGGGACAAAATAAAGTTTTACGTTACTTATGTCATCTTGATGTTAGTAACCGGTTTGTGTTGGTTTATCAATGCGCAATGGTCTTTTATCCTTTTCTTATTCATTAGTGCGTTCCATTTCGGTCAGTCCCAGTTTTACTACGTAAATCTCAAAGGGATTTTAGCCGGGTTACTCTATTTTTCCTGGGGCGTTGTACTTTTATCGTCTATCATTTGGTTAAATCTCGGTGAGTGTATCGATTTTTTCCTCAGTTTGCCACAGCTTAAAGCAGAAACTTTTATCACACCCACTATAATTGGGTCAAGCGTTGTAGTCTCTTTCATCTTATTCGCAGGAGTAGTCAATTATGCCCTTATCAAACGTAAGATGAGCTTGAAAGCGCTATGTTACGAATTACTGTCTTTATTCATCATTATTGGATTAGCTGCTAAGACCACAGCCGTAATGGCTTTCATAATATATTTCGGTCTGTGGCATTCGCTGATCTCTTTGTCATTAGAATATAAGCACTTGCGTGGCAAAAATGCGAACTACAACCTATGGGCTTTTACCAAAGAACTCCTCCCTCACAGCACGATTGCCATTCTGTTTATGGCCGTTTTCTATTGGTACAGTTTCCGTTATGACTGGGCTATATCCCCTTACATGCTTTTCATCATCTTAATCTCTATTATTACCGTACCGCATCTCTTCGTGATGGGTCGTATGTACAACAGTTTTCGATTACCTTCGTAGTCTATAATGAGGTAACATTTTCTTGTACTTATGAATCACAGTGAGGCAAAAGCGGATCTTATTAATTTTTGGGGTGCTATAGGCAGTGCATGGGGTATAAATAAAACCATGGCGCAGGTCTATGCTATTCTTTTGGTAAGCAACAAAGCATTGTCTATCGAAGACATTATGGAAGAGTTAAACATTTCCAGAGGAAACGCCAGTATGAATGTCCGAAACCTAATGAGTTGGGGACTGGCTTTTAAAGAGGTCAGACCTGGTGAACGCAAAGAATTTTTCACCGGCGAGAAGGACGTATGGCAAATGTCTAGAAAAGTGGCAGCAGAGAGGAAAAAAAGGGAAATAGAACCTTTACTCGCTAAACTCGGACAGTTCAGCGAAATTGAAAACGCCACTACCAGTGAGGCCAAAGAGTTCAAAAAAGTAATTAAGGAACTGCATACACTCATCGGCACATTCGACTCAGTCTTAACGAAGTTCATAAATACGAATAACAAACTGGCTATTAAGTCGATTCAGGCCCTTATGGCAATTTCCTAGCCTATTTTACCAGTCGTTCAAAAGAGTGGGGGTTGACTACCGCTCCACGCTTGACCATGGCATTTACCGTTTCAGCAATGTGTTGATTTTCAGCACTATTAAAGTCGGTGGGATTGCGCTGAAAATAGAAAATGTTCAGTTGATTTAAATTACTTATCTCTTTGGGAATTCCGGTGATTTGATTAGATGAAATATCAAGGTTTTGCAAATCGCTGAGTCCTAATATTTGACTCGGAAAATCACTGATATAATTATCATTCACTCTTAAGATTTGGAGCTTTTTTAACATTTTGATTGATTTAGGAATATAGCTCAAGCGATTGTGGTGAAGATATAACTGCCTCAGGTTTATAAGTTGACCAACTTCCTCGGGAAGCTCATAAAGTTTGTTATTCGAAAGGTAAAGGATCTCCATCTTCTTGAAGTTGGCTATTTTGGGAGAAATACGTTCCAACTCGTTATGATACAGGTCGATTTGCTTCAGTTTAGTTAATTCGAACAACTCATCAGGTAGGGTTTTTAAATCATTATTGTAAAGCGATAGACTTTCAAGCTGTGACAACTCACTTATCCTCGGAGGTATTTCTTCAATTGAATTATAGGAAAGTTGTAGTTCCCTTAGGTTTTTCAGCGTCCAGAAATTATTGGAAATGTAATCCAAGCCGCATTTATTAAGCCTTAATTTTTCAAGTCGCCGAAAGGGTTTAAAGTTTTGCTCGTTGATCACTAAGCAGTTTTCATTGATCTTAAGGGTCTTTAAACGCTTATTTTTCTTGAGCCGTCTCGGTAATTCCTCATATTCATTTTTACTTAAATTGATTTCCTTTAAGACTTTAAACTTCTTAACATCCTTTGGGAGTTTGGTTAGCTCGTTTTCATGTAAATAGAGAAGTTCAACTGATTTATTTTTCTTAATTCGGAGTCTCCGGTTTTCAAGATTATTACGAGATAAGTTAATCCAGCGTAAGGAATCTAAACTATTAAGTCGTTTATCGAATGACGAGATCTGGTTATTAGAAAGGTCGAGGCTTCTTAAGTTCTTAAACTGGTATACAAAGTCGGGCAGCTCGGTTAACTGCGCTCCACCTAATCGTAAAGTAGTAATCGTATCCTTCCTGGTATTCGACTTGTACTTTTCTATTCTATCCAATGCATTTCTGTAGGTTCTTTCGATCCGGGCCTTCCTGGCAGAATCGATTTTAGCTTGACTCCATCGATAATTAATGCGGGTTTGGGACAGGGAAACGGAGATAGAAATTACCAAAAGAAGTACTGTGAAGATGTACGAATTTATCATACTACTAACTAAAGAATTAGTTGATAATTATACAAAGTTTTTGAGGGTTAAAAGTGGTAGAAAAAATGTAAATTTGAGCTTGTTTTAAACTGACTATGAGCGACAAAGAGAAGAACGAAAAGAAAGAATACGGAGCAGGTAATATTCAAGTCCTGGAGGGTCTGGAAGCGGTTAGAAAAAGACCAGCCATGTACATTGGGGACGTTGGGGTAAAAGGCCTGCACCACCTGATCTGGGAGGTTGTAGATAACTCTATTGATGAGGCACTGGCAGGGCACTGTGACGATATTATTGTTACTGTAAATGAGGATAATTCTATAACCGTTTCGGATAACGGTAGGGGTATACCCACGGACTACCACCCTAAAGAGAAAAAATCAGCATTGGAGGTGGTAATGACCGTACTCCATGCCGGGGGTAAATTCGATAAAGACACCTATAAGGTATCAGGAGGATTGCACGGCGTTGGTGTCTCCTGTGTGAATGCGCTTTCTATTTCCCTTAAGGCTACGGTTCATCGAAATGGCAAGCTTTTCGAGCAGGAATACGAGCGGGGCAAGCCCAAGTATGACGTCAAAGAAATTGGGACTACTGATAAACGTGGAACCACGGTCCACTTTAAGCCAGATGATGAGATATTCTCAGTGATAGAATACAATTATGATACTATCGCTTCGCGAATGCGTGAGTTGAGTTATCTAAATTCAGGCATAAAGATCCACCTAATCGACCTCAGGGAGCTTGATGATGATGGAAAGCCTAGAAGTGATGATTTTTACTCTGAAGGTGGTTTGAGAGAATTTGTGCAGTATCTGGATAGCACCAGGGAAAGACTCATACCGGATGCTATTTTTATGAATAGTGAGAAAGGCGATACGCCGGTAGAAGTAGCCATGAGCTACAATACGTCATACACGGAAAATGTCGTTTCCTATGTAAATAATATTAATACACACGAGGGCGGAACCCATGTGGCAGGTTTTAGAAGAGCTTTAACAAGGACCCTCAAGTCATATGCTGAAAAATCAGGCCAGTTAGATAAGGTAAAAGTTGATGTGAGTGGAGATGATTTCCGCGAAGGTCTTACCGCTGTTATTTCGGTAAAAGTGGCAGAACCGCAGTTTGAAGGGCAAACCAAGACCAAACTAGGTAATTCCGAAGCAATGGGGGCCGTAGATACCGTGGTAGGAGAGATGTTGAACAACTATCTTGAAGAACATCCGAAAGAAGCGCGATTAATCGTTCAAAAAGTGATATTGGCAGCACAAGCTCGTTTTGCAGCTCGTAAGGCGCGTGAAATGGTGCAGCGTAAAAACGTATTGAGTGGAACCGGACTTCCTGGAAAACTGGCTGATTGTTCGGACAATGATCCTACGGTTTGCGAACTCTATTTGGTTGAGGGTGATTCTGCCGGCGGATCAGCAAAACAGGGAAGGGATCGAAATTTTCAAGCTATTCTTCCTTTGCGGGGTAAGATATTGAACGTAGAAAAGGCCCAAGAACATAAGATCTATGAAAATGACGAAATTAAAAACATTATCACTGCTCTTGGTGTGACCTTTGGTACCGATGAAGATGAAAAAGCTTTAAATATGGAAAAGCTGCGGTATCATAAAATTGTGATCATGACAGATGCCGACGTCGATGGTAGTCACATTAGAACGCTGATACTCACATTCTTTTTCAGATATATGTTCGACCTGATTGCCAACGGGTATCTATACATAGCGTTGCCTCCATTATATCTGTTAAAAAAAGGAAAAAAAGAACAATACTGCTGGACAGAAGAAGATAGAGAGCGTATAGTGAAAGATATGGCCGGAGCGGGTAAAGAAGATTCAGTATCTGTGCAGCGCTACAAAGGTTTGGGTGAGATGAACCCTGAACAACTGTGGGCCACCACTATGGACCCGGAGCGGAGAAGCCTGAAGCAGGTGACTATAGAATCTGCGGCCGAAGCTGACCATTTATTCTCAATGCTCATGGGAGACGAAGTAGCTCCTCGTAGAGAGTTTATCGAGAAAAATGCGAAGTATGCGAAAGTGGATGTATAGTTAACTTCAGGCCACCTCTTTTAGAAGAGGCGGTCTTCAAAAGATAGGAAACTAAGATATGCAGTCATTCCGACAAAGGAGGAATCTCACTACGTTTATTAGAAAGCCACGTGCAACTTAGCGAGATCCTTCCTTCGTCAGGATGACCAAACCTTTAGAGTGGCTTTCTTTTTTGTAAATTCAAGAATGACCATTCAGGAAAAATACCAAGAATTATTGGCCAGGCACCCCGATGTGGAATTGAAGGGCAAAAACCTGTTATACACTTCACTGAACGGTCATATGTATAGTCAGACCAATAAAGACGGTCAACTTGGCTTGCGACTATCAAAAGAAGACGGCGCGGAATTTATTGAAAAACATAATTCGGAACCTTTCAAATCGTACGGAGCCTTTATGAGGGGTTATGTGCTTGTTCCTGAAGCCGTGCTTGCTGATCATGCGGAGATTGATAGGTACTTTAGAAGGAGTATTGAGTTTATTAAAACGCTTGAGCCAAAATAACTTAAAGGATTAACCCACGATCTGTGAGTGTCTCTCGTACAGCATCTTGATCATTCCATCTTTCAAACCCACGTCTGGAACTATGATATCGTTAATGTCACCGCGTTCCATCACCGAAATATAGATCTCTGAGGCAGGTATAATAACATCTGCACGATCCGGGTTCAATTGTAGCTTATAAATTCTATCATCCAAGGACGTATCGATTAACATTTTCTTAACGTCTTTCAACTCAGAAATTGACATATGCTCACCTTTGACTTTACCTCCCAATTCAAACAATTTATTGATATTTCCGCCCGTGCCTATAGCCGTCTGTAGCTGGGTAGGATCTGTGACATCGGTGATCCAGTTATCCATTTCACTCCACATCTGGGGAGTGTCTAATTGATCCATCCTTCTAACGGAACCAATTTGGAAGCTTTTTGATCCTATTAGTTCTCCTTTTCGGATAACATTGAGTTCAGTGCTGCCACCACCCACGTCAATATGCACGTAGCTGAGTTTTTCATCCAGATGCTCTGATATGGCCTTGTTAATAAGTTTAGCCTCCTCTTTGCCGTCGATGATCTGAATCTCCAATCCGGTTAAATCTTTGATCTCAAGAGCTACTTGTTGACCATTTTCAGATTCACGCATAGCAGAGGTAGCACAAGTCATATACTGATCCACCTCATATAACTCAATGAGTAAGGCAAACGCTTTCATCAATTTTTGAAACTTCTCGATACGTTTTGATTTTAACCGGCCAGAAGTGAAGACATCATGCCCTAGCCGCAGCGGAAATCGCACATATTCTAACCGTTTGAAATGGTCGACACCTTTGTATTGAAGGATATTGGTTACTTGAAAACGTATGGCATTGGAACCAATATCTATAACAGCGAGTTTCATTTAAGTTTATGTGTAATCTTTGCAGAGTTAGTGAATAAAATGTTTTTTACATTAAGTGAATCATTCTTTTATTATCTTCAATCTATAATTCGTTGGGTATGAAAAATGAAGATAAAATAGTCGAACTTCTTGCTGAAAGCCTAAAGCGTCAAGATCAGATGGCGGAAATTCTAAGGGACCAGACTTTGAAGTTGTCAAAACAATCTGATATTCTCACTCAACAAGATGCAAAGCTAGATACTGTTGTGGATGTAATTAAAGACTTGGCAGAAGCGGTAAAGCACAACACGAATGTTGTCGAAAAGGTAGTATCTAAATTTGATATGCTCAATGATCATGAACGAAGGATTGCCGCTTTGGAAAGGAGAAAGAAAAGTTAACCAATGAATATTCAAGAAGTTTTGAGGGAAAGAATTTTGGTGCTTGATGGTGCTATGGGAACCATGATACAGCGCCATAAATTGGAGGAAGACGACTTTCGAGGGGAACGATTTAAGAGCCACGGTCAACCGTTAAAAGGTAATAATGATCTACTTTCCATTACACGTCCTGATATTATTAGAGACATACATCGCGCTTACTTCGAGGCCGGGGCTGACATCGCTGAGACCAATACTTTTAGTAGTACGACTATTGCACAGGCTGATTATGGTCTAGAAAATGCCGTTTATGACCTCAATTTTCAATCGGCCAAGATAGCCAAAGAAGCTGCTGAAGAATATATGGCTAAGGATCCCACCAGGCCCAGATTTGTCGCAGGTTCAATGGGCCCTACCAATAAAACAGCCTCTATATCTCCTGACGTTAATAATCCAGGTTACCGTGGTGTCACATTTGACGAATTAGCGGTTGCTTATAAACAGCAAGCTAAAGCTTTAATGGACGGTGGGTCTGATATGCTACTCGTTGAGACGGTATTTGACACCTTGAATGCAAAGGCAGCGCTATTTGCTATTGATGAGCTATTTGAAGAAGAGGGTTATCGCGTACCCGTTATGGTATCGGGAACAATTACCGACGCTAGTGGACGAACATTATCAGGTCAAACTACTCAGGCCTTTTTAATATCCCTTGAACATTTTCCATTGTTGAGTATTGGTCTTAACTGTGCCTTAGGAGCTAAAGAGCTTCGTCCTTATCTGCAAGTGATGGATAGGGAATCTAATTTTTTTGTGAGTGCCCATCCCAATGCCGGACTTCCCAACGAATTTGGTCAATACGATCAGTCGCCAGAGGATATGGCGAACCAAATCAAAGTATTCCTTGATGAGGGTCTAATTAATATCATAGGCGGTTGCTGTGGAACTACTCCCGATCACATCCAAAAAATAAGTGCACTTGCTAAGATGTACGATCCGAGAAAGATCAAAACAGAAGTATTAGTCTAGTTTAGTTTCCTTCTGCAAGCGGTTAAGAAACCTTTTAATAGTTATTCTGTTTTGTCTTTAGTTTAAAAAACACTCCTGATATGAAACAGATAATGCTTTCTGCAGCTTTCATTTTTTTATTCTTAAGTGCAGCTCTTGCCCAGGAAGATGCCGATGCCATTCTGGGGGTCTGGGAATCAGGAAGTGGTAAAGCAAGAATAAAAATTGATAAATCCGGTGATAAATACTACGGTCGCATCGTTTGGCTCAGGGAGCCAAAGGACGAAAATGGTAAACCAAAAGTTGATAAGAACAACCCTGATGAAAAGCTAAGAAATAAACCGTTGCTCGGATACCGCATGTTAAAGAACTTCAGTTTCGTAGGTGATAAGACCTGGGAAGACGGCACTATTTACGATCCGGAGAATGGTAGTACCTATTCCTGTACGATAGAAATGAAGAACAAAAATACATTGGATGTGCGGGGTTTTATTGGCGTAAGTCTTTTTGGAAGAACCGACGTTTGGAAACGAGTGATCATAAAAAAGCGCAGCTAAGGTGAGAAAGTTGGTTTTTTTGGTAGTGTGGATCTGCTGCACTACCGAGTTAATGGCGCAAGAACCGGATACCACCAGCATAGAGGATGACTACATTGAAGAAGACTTTAGCATCTATGCCGATGTTGAAATAGCTGGGGGAGGTAAACGTTTTTGTACGTCGAAGGTTTTTGATCAAAGTCCTAATAAGCTTGTTTCCATCGGCTGGGACTTTCAGGGAAGCCATACCCTTACACTAGATCCACTTGGGGATTCGCCCGAACAGGAATTGGATGTCCAAAGCGTTCAAGGTTTCCGCTTTGGCGCTAATTTTCCGGTAGTTTCCAAGACCAACATCTTGATTAATCTTGGTGTGAATTACTGGGAATCCCATTATGATATTGATAATGCTGGCCAGCATCCTTTGGCCCAGGCATTACAAGATCGTGCTTTAAGAACTACCGGGCTATTGGCTACTGTCTTTAAGCCTTTGAATGAAAATAATTTTATCTTATTTCAAGGGGCCGCCAATCTAAGTGGAGATTACTTCTTTCCAGACTTCCAACCCTTGGATTTAACTCGATACTCAGCCACTTTCATATACGGCTGGAAAAAGCACGATAGGTTATTGTATGGTTTTGGTTTAACCAGAACCTATCGTATTGGCGAAGCAAACTATGTTCCCGTGATTTTGTACAATTACACCTTTCCTTCCCGGGAATGGGGGATAGAAGCCGCATTTCCGGCCAGGGCGAACTTAAGAAGGAATTTTAGTTCCCGCTCATTGGCGTTTATCGGTTATGAGTTGGAGGGGCAGTCATACCGGATCGGTTCGATTGAGGGAATAGGTGGAATTGCTGATCCTGAGCTAAGGAGGAGCGAGTTACGAATCAGGGCTACTTTTGAACGTTCCTTAAAAGATTTTATCTGGGTTAGCGCCCAGCTCGGACTGCGCTACAACTGGAATTTTAACCTTGATGATGGTGATTTGTTTAGAGGTTTTGGTGATGAAGACTATACCCTTGAGAATGATCTATCCAATGCCTTGTACTTTAATGTTTCTTTGAACCTGGTAAGCCCTTAATTTGAAACCTGCCTCACTTGCCGAAATACGAAAAGAGTTAAAAAATAGGTCAATTGAAGAGTTGTCAGCTATTTGCTTACGTCTGGGGCGGTTTAAAAAAGATAATAAAGAATTGCTGACGTACCTATTATTCGATGCGCAAGACGAAGCGGGTTATGTAGAGGCCGTGAAGTATGACATTGATGATATGATGGACGAGATCAACCGTAGTCATATCTACTACGCGAAGAAGGGAATACAAAAGATATTGCGTCAGCTCAATAAGAATATTCGTTACTCTGGTAATAAGCAAAGTGAGGTTGAAATACTTCTCTATTTCTGCCAAGCCATAAAAGAATCGGGTATCGCTATCCACAGAAGCACCGTATTACAAAATATGTATGAGCGCCAAAAGATTAAAATTAAAAAGGCACTATCCGCGCTGCATGAAGATCTTCAGGCCGACTACAAGTCCATGATTAATCGGCTTTAATGTGCCTTGCACCTGGTACGGAATACTATTAGCGTAACCAGTAAGTTTCATTGATTTTTGTGTTTTAGGAAAAATAGAAAAGAATAAGCCACCGGAACTAAAGCCAACGTAATCATGATGCCAAAATAGTATTTAGAAAATAAAGTTTTATCAAGCACAAAATATGATATTAAGACCAACCCAAACCCTATCATCCAAAGTCTTCCGGTAAACCGGTGAGTAGCATTCCAGTTTTCCTTGCTTTCCAATGTCCAGGGTGTGCGGATGGCCAGGAAATAGTTAGGTTTTACGGTTTGTAAATAGTTACCTAAACCAATAAAGAAAATAGTCAATATGAACGGGATAAGATCTATATCATCGCCACCCGTAGAGGCCGAATATAGCATTGCTATGAAGAGTATAGAGATCAGCGACGACATAATTAGCTTGATCATAAAAAACTTATTCCCCATTTTTTGAATTTGCTTTTTGGGGTCAATAAATGGAATAAGCAAAAGGAACAGATATGTGCCTCCGCAAATCAGACCGAACATTAAGTACAAATCTTCCTTATTAGTCCAGTCATCTGCTTCACCGCTTATATTAAAGTGCGTTGCTACCTCTTGCGGAAGACCATCGTATGCGATTGATAAATAGATTATCGGAAGAACTAAAATGGTTAGAATAATTAGCTCCTGCTTTAAGTTGATAAGTCCGTTGTTATTCATCGTTTTTTAAGTTTATAAACCAGGTCATGATATCGTCCAGCACGGTTGTGTTTAACGTGTAAACCATGAATTGACCATTTTTACTACTCGTTACCAGACCACCTTGCCTTAGAATATCAAGGTGGTGTGATATGCTGGGTTTGCCCATATCGAAATGATCGGCGATCTCGCCGGCAGTCATTTCCCCTTTCCGTAATAGCTTCAGTATTTCTCTACGGGTCGGATCGTTTAGTGCCTTGAAAGTAAGATTCATTGGTCTCAGTCGTTAGTTGAAACTATGCACTTTAGTGCAAGACTTTCAGTTGGTACACACTTTTGTAACTTCACTATATGAGTGAGAAGCAGAGACGAGGTAGCCATACAGTAACTTGGTTGACAGTCCATATTGTGTGGGTTACCAAGTATCGCTACCATGTTTTGCAAGGGGATATTCAACAAAGATGCAGAGACTTGGTTCGTCAAATTTGTGAATCTGAGGATATAAGGATTTTGAAAGGAGTAGTTAGCAAAGATCACGTGCACCTCCATGTGGAATACCCACCTTCTAAATCGATCAGCAATTTGGTAAAAAGGCTGAAAGGCAGGAGTTCTAGACGGCTTCAGGAGGAATTTCCTGAGCTTGGTAAGCGCTATTATGGCCGACACTTTTGGGCGATAGGTTATGGAGCTTGGAGTACAGGAAACATTACCGATGAAATGGTTGATGAATACCTTGAGCATCATAGAAAGCCCTCTGATCAGAGCGATGATAATTTTATAGTTGAATAAGAATTTCATTCTTTCTTAAAACCTATCCACTTTCAGTGGATAGTGGTTTAGTTTGATATTTCGATAAATATCGAAATATTTGATTAGAATAAAAACCCACTATGAAAACCCTTTACATCTCAACTCTTATTTTTCTATTTCCTATCATGAGTAAGGCCCAGGCTGAAGAAGAAGTAATTTTCGGTAAGGATTCTACCATTCTTTCAGCCACTTTAACTATGCCAGGGGGAGAAGGTCCTTTTCCTGCGGTAGTTCTGGTAAGCGGCAGTGGACCTCAGGATCGTGATAGTCAGATTCTTGGTTTCAAGCCCTTTAAAATACTGGCGGACTCTCTTTCTCGAGTGGGTTTTGCCGTATTGCGCTATGACGATCGTGGTACGGGAAAGTCTACGGGGAAAAATGTAAATCTGTCGACTAGTGAAGAGTTAGCCCAGGATGCAGTTGAAGCGGTGAGGTTTCTAAGAAAACATAAAGACATTGATCCTAAGAAAATAGGCGTTATTGGTCATAGTGAAGGTGGCATTATTGCACCAAAGGTAGCTTCGCGCGATGAAGGTATTGCTTTTATTGTACTTATGGCTGGTTTTGGAGTCAAAGGCATTGAGTTAAGTAACGCTCAATCAGAAGCAATCATGCGGGCCAGTGGAATGAATGACGACTATATCAAAATGGCTAACGAACTTAATGGAAAAGTGTTAGATATGATGGCCAGGCCTGAAATGACTGAAGAGGCCCTGGAAGCCTTCATAATTAAAGAGACCGTAACCATGGTCGAGTTCATGCCTGAAACCTTTAAGAAATCAATTACTGACCCGGAAGCTTACGCCAAACAGCAAGCCAAAGGAGCTATAGCGCAATTCAAAAGCCCGTGGATCCAATATTACATGACATATGATCCCGCGCCAACCTTAGCAAAGGTTAGGTGTCCCGTGCTATTGCTGTTTGGAGCTTTAGATACACAGGTTTTAGCGTCTCAAAATCAACGTGTAATGGAATCTATTTTGGCAGAAGCCGGGAATACTAACGTGACCACGAAAGTCTTTGAAAAGTCGAATCACCTCTTTCAGGAGGCAAAAACAGGATCTCCGCAGGAATATGCATTCTTAAAGAAAGAGTTTGACCCGGAGTTTTTACCTTTTTTAAGTAAGTGGTTAACCACTATAAAATGACTATCATATAGATTTTAATACCATCTTGAAAGGTGAGTTTTGCATTTGACATCCTGAGATAAATATTTTCGTACGAATTGATATGAGAATGTTCTTTTTTGTCGCCTTACTACCATTTTTAAGCGGTTGTGGACTTAGCCAAAATTCTGAATCAAAGTGTCCGTTTAATGTTAATATTTCCAATACTGTCTGTAGTGTTTTAGAAGTTCCAGCAAAGCATTCCGAATTAAATGGTTCCAAAATAGCGCTTTCCTATTTAATTCTCAGAACGAATAACCCTTTGAAAAAAGACCCGATAGTCTTTTTGCAGGGAGGGCCGGGGGCTGGAGCCATAGTCACTATGGCCGATGTTTTAGCAGGAAGTTCCTTGCGTAATGAACGAGATATTGTTTTGGTAGACCAACGCGGCACCGGATTCTCAGAGGCACACTGCAAAGATTTAGGTTTGAAATTCTTAAATATGATGGCTCAGAATTTAACACCTGAAGAAGAATATGCATATATGCTTGAGATTAGCAAAGAGTGTAAATCCGAATTAAAGGATAAAGCCATTGACCCACGAGTCTATAATACCCGGGAAAACGCGGCTGATATAGAGGCGTTAAGAACACACCTTGGTTATGAGCAATGGATTATTATGGGAGGATCATACGGAAGCCGGCTAGGTCTTGAATACATGCGCACCTACTCTAAGAGTGTTTCGGCTAGCATTTTATTCGGCTTGTACCCACAACACATCAACCTTTATGATAACATCTTGGGTAATTTAAGCACTTCACTTCACCGTGTTTTTGAAGCATGTGCAAATGACGATAAGTGCAACAGAAAATACCCTGAAATTAAAGATCGATTTTACAATGTAAAAGATAAACTTATATCTGAACCACTTTCTTTTGAATTCAAGAACAACACTTTTCATTTGAATGCTCAGGACATGATCTTATTGGTACATCAAATGCTTTATCATCCCATTTTAATCGAGCGTATCCCTGAATTCATAAATGCCGTTGAGAAACGAGACCCCAAGCCCATTAAGGCCGCTGTTGAAGTTACAGCAGGTACTATGGAACTCATCAATGGAGTAATGTATTGGAGTATAATGAGTCATGAAGAGCTACCTTTCGTTGGAATGGTTGCCATGCAGGAGGATTTGAAAAATAACCCTCATCTGTCTCCTGGGCCAGCTTTTTTTATTTCCGATATCCAAGTACAGGAGACCTGGTTAAATACCAAAGCGGATGACAGTTTCAAAGAACCGGTGAGCAGTGATCTGCCTACACTTTTAATAAATGGACGTTTTGACCCGGTTACACCTGTTTCCAATGCCGAAAGCACCTTGCGTTATTTGTCAAATGGTCAATTGGTTGAATTCTCTAAAAACAGTCATAGCCTTATGAATAACTGCTTTTTCGAGTTGGTTGAATCTTTCCTGGAGGATCCCTCTGCTAAGCTAGATGATTCATGCGCCCAAGTATCAGAGGGGTTCAGATGGAGATAAATTCACAACATGAGTCGCCGGTTTCTGATAAGGGCGATAATAGATACGATGATAATGGCCATGGCCATGTAGAGAAAGCCCATTTTAATAGAGGAAATGTTGACTATAGGCCCTGTAAATAGTGGAGAAGCAAACTGCCCTAGAAATATAAATGTGGTCAGTAAGCCCAGGATCTTTCCTCTGGAACTCGGCGTGGATAAGGTCACCAGACAAAGACTTGAATTAGGCATTACTAAACCCGCCCCAGCACCGGCTATGAATAAACCGGGAAAAACGAAAAAGTAGCTACCGGCTTGAGATAAGATCAAAAAACCGATTCCCATTAAGAAAAAGGAGATACCATAGATCTGATAGTGAGTAAGTCTTGACTTTAGTGTCGGATAATTAAAAGCCGCCAGGCCTGAAATTAGAGTAGAAAAGGCAAGGGCAATACCGACAGCTGTGTTTCCGACATTTGCCACTTCCAAAATGAGAAAGGGAATGTGAACCGGAAGTACGTAAAAAGTGACCATGCCCAAAAAAGACAAGACATATACCACCCATGCTACGGATGGGATATTGACCGTCTGGGAAGATTCGCTTTGGGTTATCTTTTCTCGTTTAGGCTCCTTTAAAAACATAATAACAAGGGGTACGGCCAGAAACGCGACCGCATAGATCAGAAAAGGGTAGCGCCAGCCAATATCAGCCAGCAATCCTCCTCCTGTAATAAACAAGGTTCCGGCAAGCGCCATAACCCCGGATTGAATACCTAAAAATTTTTGTCTTTCATTGCCTTCGTAATAATCTCCAATTAAGGCAACGGAAGTAGGCATAATACCACCTACGGCTATACCCAGAATAGCGCGACTCACTAAAATTTCATTGAGTGTATTCAGATAAAGCCCTGCGGTGCCTGCTATTCCGTAAATCAGTAGCATTACGATCATCAGTGGAATCCTACCGTATTTATCAATAAGCCATCCGGATATTGGAGCTGTAGCGGCAATAAATAGTCCTGGTAAGGTCAGCACTAATTTAACCAGCGCCTCGGCATTTGCATTTTCAGGAAACGCCCTGGTCATTTCAGGAAGGGAAGGAGCGATAGTGGCTCCAGCCATTACCGTCATCATACTGGTGACCAGAATCGTAATTTTTACCAACATGTCTTTATTAGATGGCATAATGGCTCTTTGGCCACAAGTATATCATTATTGAGCTTCTTAAGCCACTATAGATCTTAATGCAAGTAATAATTGTCATCTTCAACAGGAATTTGATCGAATTGATGCTAAAAATAACGAAAGAGTGTATTTTGCAGGATTTAAAATTCACAATACAATGTCAAAAAACGGACTACTTATTCTAATTACTTCCGTAGCTGCACTTGGCGGCTTATTATTTGGTTATGATACGGGGGTTATCAATGGAACCCAGTTTTATTTTAGTAAATACTTCGAGTTAGAAGGCGCCATGAAGGGCTGGGTAGTGAGTAGTGCGTTAGTTGGCTGCTTTATTGGAGCTATTTCCGCAGGTTTTACCACAAGAAAGCTGGGGAGAAAAAACAGTTTGATTATCTCAGCGATTCTCTTTACTATTTCAGCCTGGGGTTCAGGTCTGCCTTCTTTTTTGCCCGAGTCTATTCCACTGCTAGTTTTATTCAGAATAGTTGGGGGCCTGGGCATAGGTTTGGCCTCAATGGCCGCGCCTACCTACATCGCGGAAATTGCGCCGGCCGAGAAACGTGGAGTTCTTGTATCTTTTTATCAATTAGCTATTGTAACAGGTTTTTTTGTGGTTTTTCTGGCCACCTACTTTATTGGTGAAAAGTTTACCCCGGAAGAAAATGTTAGTGTGGGCTGGCGCTGGATGTTTTGGTCCGAGCTAATTCCTTGTTTCTTATTTTTAGGACTTACTTTTTTTATTCCCAAAAGCCCGCGTTGGTTGGTGCTTGTAGGACGCGAAGATGAGGCTTTAACTGTATTGAATAGATTACATGAACCGTCTGAAGCCAAAAAAGAAATAGGAGAAATAAGAGATTCACTTCAAAACGAAGAGACCTCATCATCTAAAAATGCATCCATTTTTCAAAAAGCTGTTTTACCCATTATTTTAATTGGCTCGGCCTTGTCTTTACTACAGCAGTTTACCGGTATTAACGCGGTTCTGTACTATGGTGGAGACATTTTTGAAAAAGCATTGGGATATGGCCAGGAAGATATATTAGCACAGCAAATATTACTAGGCGCTGTGAACTTCGGCTTTACTTTTGTCGCTATGTATACTGTTGATAAATGGGGTCGAAAGCCACTTATTCTTTTCGGTTCATACGGTATGCTATTGGGATTCATCCTTTTAGGGGGCTCGCTTTATTTTGAACAGGTGGGTGTAATATCTCTAATTGGAGTACTAATGTTCATTGGGTCTTTTGCGTTAAGTATGGGACCTGTCACGTGGGTGCTTTTGTCGGAAATGTTTCCGAATAGTGTTAGGAGCGTAGCTATGTCCATAGCAGTAGCCGTACAGTGGGCTGGTAATTACCTGGTTTCTCAGACATTTCCGATAATGGCTGAAAGTGAAATTAATGTAAATGGAGCTTTCAACAAGTCATTGCCGTACGTGGTATTTGGCCTCTGTCTAATTGTATTGATCGTGTTCATCCAAAAATACATAGTAGAGACGAAAGGCAAGACCTTAGAAGAATTGGAAGATGTGTGGGCTGAACGTTACGGTAAAATAGAAAGTTGATTATTACCTGTAACCGACCTCTAGTACAACCCGAATTCGAGTTGCATTTTACTTTCGGAACCTATGTAATAGCCGTGACCCATAATACCTTTTATTATGTCAATATCTTTGATCACATCTTTTTGTGAACTCCCGGATATATCACCGGAAATTGTGAGACTCTTCCAATGCATCCAGGAAGCACATTCCTCCAGAGGAAGATTGGATCCTGATCCTTCCGTAGTAAAACCTATTTTCATTCTATTCTCAGGACAATAGAAGATATGAACTGTCAAAATAACCAGCATATTTTACGCAAATTCATCCAAAGATAATGAAAGGATCCATTTAATTTATCCTAAAAAATCAGGATATAGTCAATAATTATTACACAAGACATTATCTCTGCAATCCAGAACATGACGAAGATCATTTTTTTATCTCCCGAATAAATTTATCTTCAAGTGTATCTATTGACGACCAGTCAATAGGTATTAAATGGAGGCTGTACAGTGATCCCTTTTTCTACGGAAAGTGGGATGCTAGCCAACCCTAAGGCGAGCACGGCTCGCCTTTTTTTAATTAATCCCGCACCTGTATCTTTTTCTTTTTTCACGGTGAACGCAATAACAATTCTAGTGATTGGAGGTTAATTTTACGAGTTCATGTATAAGAGCATTCCTTTAATTAGTTTGGTTTTAATCCTATTACCTTTTTGTGGTTCTAGCCAGACTCTGGAGGAGTTGAATGAGAAACGATACGGACTTACTCAAAAAGGTATGATTGTTCTAGGATCCTGGGCAATCACCAATATCACTTTAAGTCCCATCTTGGCGAATCAGGCGTCAGGAGCAAATAAGTATTTCCACCAGATGAACGGCTATTGGAATGGGGTGAATTTACTTATCGCTGGCTTTGGTTACTTTACTGCACGGCAGGCGAATGCAAAAGAGCTCTCTCTAACAGAGAGCCTTAAAGCACAAAGAAGACTGGAACGAGCTCTACTCTTCAACACCGGGCTTGATTTAGCTTATATAGTAAGTGGCTTGTATTTGCAGGAACGCAGTGAAAGTACTCAAACAAATGCCGACCGACTGGATGGATTTGGAAGATCATTAGTGCTTCAAGGCGCTTTTCTATTTGCTTTTGACCTAACATTTTATCTCTTTCAAAAGAAGTATGGCGACAAGCTATTACGACTTGTAGATGCGTTGGCCATAGGACCTGCAGGTGTAAAATTATCTTGGAAATTGTGATCAAGCCGAATGCTTATAGCATATTATTATTTCATGATCAGGTTGGTTTGGGGTTGTCATCTTCACCTGATCAGCCAAATTGAGTGTTTCAACAATATTGCCCGATAAGTTAATCTAATGCAGAAATAACATTTATAAATAAATTTTATAGGAACTTCACAAATATCTTTCACAATCTTAAATCAAACACAATGGAAAACAATCCACATGCAGGTTCTACTACGGATGACATAAGTAAATGCCCATTCATGAGTGGGACACTTAATGACAGTGCCGGAGGTGGTACTACCAACCGAGACTGGTGGCCTAATCAGTTAAAGTTAAATATACTTCGTCAGCATTCTTCTAAGTCCAATCCTATGGATTCCGATTTTAATTACGCAGAGGCATTTAAATCCATCGATATGGACGAATTAAATAAAGATGTGGATGCGATAATGACAGATTCTAAGGACTGGTGGCCGGCTGATTATGGACACTATGGCCCGTTCTTTATTCGTATGGCCTGGCACAGCGCTGGTACCTATCGGATTCATGACGGTCGCGGTGGTGGCGGTTCTGGTACACAGCGTTTTGCGCCCCTGAATAGCTGGCCGGATAATGGTAACCTGGACAAAGCAAGAAGATTACTATGGCCCGTAAAACAGAAATATGGCAACAAATTGTCATGGGCTGACCTAATGATCTTGGCAGGTAACCGAGCTTTGGAAACTATGGGCTTTAAGACTTTTGGTTTTTCTGGCGGACGTGAAGATGTGTGGGAACCAGAGGAAGATATTTACTGGGGTCCTGAGACGGATTGGCTTGGAGATGAGCGATACAAAGGAGATCGTGAACTGGAAGATCCTCTAGGTGCGGTTCAAATGGGGTTGATTTATGTAAATCCGGAAGGCCCTAATGGAAATCCTGATCCAGTAGCTTCAGGCAGAGATATTCGCGAGACCTTTGGTAGAATGGCCATGAATGATGAAGAGACTGTGGCCCTTGTGGCGGGTGGCCACACCTTTGGTAAGGCACATGGTGCCGGCGACCCAGGTCAATATGTGGGTCGTGAGCCCGAGGGTGCGACTATGGAAGAGCAAGGGTTTGGGTGGAAAAATACCTTCGGCACGGGCCACTCAGAATATACGATCACTAGTGGTATTGAAGGGGCTTGGACACCTACGCCAATCACATGGGATAATAGCTATTTTGACACGCTTTTTGGATACAATTGGGAATTAACGAAGAGTCCGGCCGGTGCGAACCAATGGACGCCAAAAGATGATGCCGCCAAAAATACGGTTCCTGATGCTCACTTGGCCGATAAAAAGCATGCTCCCATGATGACTACGGCAGATATGGCCATGCGTATGGATCCTATCTACGAACCCATTTCAAGGCGTTTTCATGCCAATCCTGATGAGTTTGCCGATGCATTCGCAAGAGCATGGTTTAAATTAACTCATAGGGACATGGGGCCTAAATCAAGGTATATAGGTGCAGAAGTACCCGCCGAAGACTTGATCTGGCAAGATCCTATTCCAGCTGCTACTATGGAATTAAGCAGCAGCGACGTAGCTGATTTGAAATCTAGAATTGCGGATTCAGGTTTATCCGTATCTGAATTAGTCTCTACTGCCTGGGCGTCTGCTTCAACTTTCCGCGGGTCGGACAAGCGTGGTGGTGCCAATGGTGCTAGAATCCGTTTGGCTCCGCAAAGGGATTGGGAGGTCAATAACCCTTCCCAATTGGCTAAAGTGTTGGACCGACTGGAAGTCATTCAAAATGATTTTGGAAAACCTGTTTCAATCGCCGATCTAATCGTACTCGCTGGTTGTGTCGGAGTAGAGCAAGCGGCCAAAAGTGCCGGGCACGAAATTACGGTTCCATTCACTCCAGGACGTGGTGATGCCAGTGCTGAGCAAACTGATGTAGAGTCTTTTGCGGTACTTGAGCCTGTGGCTGATGGATTCCGCAACTACCTGAAGAAAAAATACTCTGTATCGGCGGAAGAGTTATTAATTGACAAAGCACAATTACTAAATCTAACGGCACCTGAGATGACGGTTTTAGTAGGAGGTATGCGTGTATTGGGAGCAAACTCAGACGGTTCCAATCACGGCGTATTTACCGATAACCCCGGTACGTTGACGAACGACTTCTTTGTGAACCTCTTGGATATGAGCATTACCTGGAAAGCTACTAATGAAGAGCAGGATTCATTTGAAGGTAGCCAGGACGGTCGTGTTAGGTGGACTGGAACACGGGCTGATATGGTCTTTGGATCTAACTCAGAACTGCGGGCTATCGCCGAAGTATACGCATGCGATGATGCTAAACAGAAGTTCGTGAACGATTTCGTATCAGCATGGAATAAGGTAATGAACCTAGATCGCTTTGATGTAAGTTAAGATAAGTCACCTCGTTTAAATTAAAAAGCAGCTTAGGTATGAGCTGCTTTTTTTATAGTCTGGGAATTGTTATTCAGGTCTCCTGTATAGTCATTCCTAAATCAAAAATAGCTGACACTTGCTGTGCCAATAAGTATAGTAATACATGATTTGCAATAGACTATCGTTTACTTCATCTGGCGATAGCCTGCCTCAGTGCTGATTTTAACCTACTCAGCTTGTTTTTCATTTATTGCACAGCATAGACCGTGTTCTTTTAGGGTTGGGCCATCTCAAGCACCACACCATGAAATTAAGGATCACAGTCATCTTAATTATGCTTAATTACCAAGCTGTCGGTCAGTACGGTAACTCTATATACTCAGAGGCACGTAAAGCAACGGCCGCTTTTGAAAACCAACAAAGAGTTTATGATTCATTGAAAACTATTTATATAGGACGGTGGACGTTAGATCTTACCTACGGGCAAAGATTTATTTCAGCATCTAATAAGGCTGCTATTCCGGACACTGTTACTTTTACGGATTTTACCGAAAAGCGATCCTTTTTTGGGTTAGGAGTTGGATATTTTATTGCCTCTAACTTTCAACTGGGACTAGGTTTGAACATTACTTTTTTACCCAAAAAACAAGAAATTACATCCATTTCTTTTGGCTCAGGGGGTATTACTGCAGAAGGAGGCGGCAGTGGTGGGCTAATAACCAATTTGACCTTAGCGGCCAAGTATTTTTTCACAAAGTGGAAGTACACTAAGCCCTATGTGTCCGTGGAGCTAGGTACTGTAAATGCCACCGCCAAAGGAGGTAAGGGGATTTTAAATTTAAGCAATCCTCGAGATGATATTGTAAATAAGCTAAGTGCCAGATATGCTATTGGTAATGTACTACTAGGTGTAAATCATAGAGCCACACCAGTTTTTATGCTGGATTTTAACATTGGTTACTCAATGACACCAAACCAGGAACCTATAGGTGGTATCGTTTCGCCAGGTGGAATTACTACTTCTGCTACCATGCGGTTTATTCTGAATCCTAGAAAAACACCAAAATAAAATGAAAATTACAGCGAAGAAGTAGTGGTTGATTACTATTGGAGAACTAGATATTTAAGTCGGGCATGGGTCTTCACAGCTTTATGTATAATGACGATATCCTGCAAGTCCAACAGAATACTTCGAGAACAATGTCCCGATAGTACCTGGGTGTGTGAGACCGTCGCTATTAACACGTTAAGTTTGACTTATACGGTTAGGGAGTTAAGGGACTCTATTATAATTAGAATACGAACTAGTGATTCCGTTATGATTAGTAGAATCATGGCTTTGGGTATGACGGTATCTATAAGTGGAAGGGGAGGAATCCATAAATCACTTAATTATCCTCTCGGTCTTTTTGAAAGAAGGAGATTTAAATCAAAATTAGATTTTAGGAGATATTGGTTACAAATAAATCGATCTCGCATTTGGAACTCAAAGCTTTCAAAGCTCTACAACACCGCAGCATTGGAAACTCACGAAGGTAAATCTTATCACCATATAGATTCCTTAACGAACGAATTAAACGTCAGTTTTGGACTGGTGAAAGGGGAATATGTGTATCAATTGGTGATTATTAATTCCTTGGGTGCATCTGATTTAGACTTGAAAATCCGGATTGAAGAATTAGATATCGCATTACCTTTAATCAGAAGACGTTTCTTTACGTGGATAGGCCGGGAGAATTACTTGAAGCACTTTCAGTCACCTTGGGAAGTGTCAATTTTAAACGACTAGTAGCATTTATCCATTACGGCGAGTCTTGATTTGATACTTCACTTCATCACAAAAGGCTGTCCTGTACTTTCCAGCACAGAGAACCACAGATCACCTTGAAGATCTACTTTTTGACGCTTATCCACCACTGCCGAAATCGGGAAGTAGGTAAACTGCCCGTTAAGCCTACCCACCACGAAGTTCGTTTTCCCGGCCATAGCTCCGTGAACCGCATAATGTGCTAGCCGGCTGCAGAATACGCTATCATTGGCGTTAGCAGGTGCGCATCGAATGATGTAACTAGGATCGATGTATTTTATGGTAACACGATAATCAATCGATTTAAAATAGTCGCTGACCTTTTCCTTAATCAGCACACCGATATCATTATGAAGTATGTTGCCTGATGCATCCTTCACCCGATCTTTACCCTCAAATAAATGTTGGCCAGCTCCTTCGGCGACCACAACTACAGCATGCTTTCGTTCATCCAACCTACTTTTCAAACAAGACAAAAAACCATTTTCACCTTCGAGACTGAAATCCATTTCAGGGATGAGTACAAAATTTACTACCGGCATCGAAAGTGCCGCAGAAGCCGCAATAAAACCGCTATCTCGACCCATTAATTTAATAATGGAAATTCCGTTGTATGCTCCAATAGCTTCATTATGTGCATCTCGGATAATAGGACTAGCTACATTAAAAGCAGTCTCGAAACCAAAGGAGCGTTCCATTAGGTTAATGTCATTGTCAATGGTTTTTGGAATACCGACAACTACCGAATTTGCTTCTCTTCGCAAAAGCTCCTCTCCAATTTCGCGAGCGCCTTTCAGGGTACCATCCCCGCCTATCGCAAATACGATGTTAATGTTTTCCTTTTCTATGGTATCAACCATGGCTTCTACACTTTGCCCTCCCCTGGAAGATCCAAGAATAGTACCTCCAAATTCATGAATATCTTTTACCTTTTCTGGTGTAAGGTCTATAAAACCGTGGCCATAAGAGGGAATAAATCCTTCATACCCGTAGGGAATACCCAATATGCGCTTTACGCCATAAAAGTAGTGCAACCCCATAACTACGCTGCGGATAACGTTATTAATTCCCGGACATAAGCCTCCACAGGTAACAATTGCGGCCGAAGTTTCGGGTGGATCAAAATAGATGTTTTTGCGAGGTCCTGCCTTTTCCAGACATGACGGAATCATATTTTTCTCTTTAGATTCATTGAACCCGTACAGTGAGGTGTCCAATAAGATGCGTTGGTCATCTTTAACGTAGTTAAACACTTGTTGACCTGCTAATTTATCTAAATTAAGAGGTGAAGGGATGTCGGCTCTGCCCAACGATTGTATGTCAAACGTATTCACAATTGATAAAGAAATTTTACTACTTCAATTTTAATGAACACATGAAGGTAAACGCAAGTAGTTTGAGTTAAATCTTGGTGAAATCGTGTTATTATTACATTGTTCATATTAACATAATAACCTCATTTAAAAAGCCATTTTAATACCTAATCCATAGAGATTAGGCCGGTCAGAACCGTCTATATTCTCACTAAAATCTATTTTACCGGAGATAAACAAGTGACTTCCCGAGGAGAAATTGTAGGCAAGTTCTGCTAACCCAAATTTTGAATCGAAATCACCAAGATTTTGACCCGACTTTGGAAGTAAGTAATTGAAACCGGTGGCAATATGCCATCTTCCGGATGGAGTTAATTTATACTTAAGATAAAGCTCAAACCCTTCGCCATTATAAAAAATGTCTTCTCCGTCTACCTCTATATCTTCATGTTTTGTGAAGTTGAGATAGGAGAAAGCTATTTCATATCTTCTGAACTCATAAGAAGATGCAAAAATGATCGCTTCGTCGTTTTTATTAGCTTGATTGGGTTGCGGATTTTTTTCGCCGTCCAAAACTTTGTTATAACCTACCCCTAAGCCAAAACCTTGAATAGAGTAGTTGATACCTAACCCATAAGTATCTACAGTTTTGTTGTTCTCGCCTGCAACATTCCTGGCTTGTAGCTGTGCCCCGAGCTTCAAGTTGCGAGATGAGTAAGTGAGCTTAATTAATTGATTAGCCCGTCCTGTTCCTGAAACCCCGCCATCAGTTCCCGCATTCCAAACACCGATGGCGGTTCCACCAAACGCTAAAAAACGATCTACTTCGCTGGCAGCGAGTTCGTAATATACAGAATTATCTTTACCAATAATCAGTGAAAATCCATCATATATTATCCCTAAGTATCCCATTCTAATGAATACGGCGTCACCAGCTTGCGACACTTGAGGTCCCGGGTCTGGCGTGAAAGTAATGGTTTCATCACGGCTTACTAAATCCAGTCCAAACTCCACTTTTGAAATTATCTTTAGCTTATTCGGATCGTTTTCTAATAAGGACTTACCTAATTTAAATCCAGCGCGTGGTACGTTATTAGCCACCCCCAGATCACCATTGCCATCCACACCTGCACCTATTTCTATTCTTCCATACACCGTCCGATCCACCTTATTAAATGCATTGAGTACACGGGATGAATCCTTCGGTGATTGAGCAATTAATTCATGCGCGGGAAAGAGGGCAATCACTGCAAATGCCGTCAGGCGTTGTAAGTATCTGCTAACAAGGTTAAGACTCATCAGTTAAGACGAAGTAATAATCATCACTTGGCCTGGGGTATACTTTTTTATTCCGAGATAAATCCATCTTCGATCATGCGTTTATACACTTGTTTCATGATGTCATCTACTGATTTTTCTATATCCGAGGGATTCACTGTTTCAGATATAGCAGTCCATAAAAGCTTATCTTTTTCTACGGAAAAAGCACTGGTTTCAATGATATAGTTCGTGTCGACTTTGTAATATCCCGGTTGATAGTATCTCCTGTAGTACGCAACATGGTGTGGCCAGTAACTACGGTAGTAGTTAGTAGTACCCGGAACATAATTGACATCCTTTTCAACAGCTTCTAATCGCAGGAATAATACGCCATCAAAGTTTTCATTTCGCACAATTTGTTTAGCTGAATCAAGGTTTTTAGCTACGTCTTCGTGTTGAAAATAATTATAGGACGGGTATAGAATTTCATTTCTCGAAGATATTTTGTCTTCGGCTATTCGTCTACTAGATTCTGAAGGCCCTAAAACCACCACTAAAACCTTATCAAAGGTATCTGGGTCAACCTCCATGTTAGGCTCTTTCCAGGAACTTACTATTCTGGTAGAGCTACAAGAAGTTAAATATATAAAAACCGTAAAGAGTAGTGCGTTACGCACCAGTGTTAAGTTTTTCATAGTTTCAATTACTTTAAGCTTATATGTTTAAGTCTGAAATCTTCACTGGTAGAGCTAGCCAAATATTGAGAGAAAGATTTGGATGATGGCGGCATTGGAAATATCGATAAAGAATGCACCAACCAATGGAACCACTAAAAAAGAACGTGGTGACGGACCAAATTTTTTTGTAATGGCAGACATGTTCACAATTGCTGTTGGCGTTGCACCGAGGGACAGGCCTACAAAACCGGCAGCCATCACCATGGCATCATACCCTTTGCCCATAATTCTTAAAACGACCAGGGTGGCATAAAAAAATACAGCTAACACTTGGGCCAACATCAAGACCAGGATCGGTCCTGCTAATTCTACTAAACTATAAAGCTTTAAGCTCATCAGGGACATAGAAAGGAA
>JBCCOE010000028.1:0-46002 GCA_039025475.1 Bacteroidota bacterium
ACAATGATTATTGGAATTATAGAAATCTGACTGCCGCAGACAAAGATGAATTTAATTGGTATGCGATAGGCTCAAGTTATAAACAGTATGATACAGAACTGGACCTTTATCAGTTTAACCACCACAAATCTACCACTTCCATTAGGTAGGTTAAACTGATAAAGGTCCAGTTCTGTATCATACTGTTTATAACTTGAGCCTATCGCATACCAATTAAATTCATCTTTGTCTGCGGCAGTCAGATTTCTATAATTCCAATAATCATTGTTGTGAAATACACCGATTTTTCCCTCTAAATTAATCTCGTCAGGATAACCCCGAACGGTCCTGCTTATCACTGCAGGGCCATCTAAGGACCAACCAGTGCCCACCCAACCAGACCGGTTATCTACTTTAACTCCCTGGGTGGAGTAGCGTAGCCTGAAATTTAAGCCCAAATTTTTATGCAGCTGCTTTGAATAAATAGGTAGCTCTATCTCGGGCTGGCCGGTGTAATGGTCTACCGGTACTTCTTCGAACTTCATTAAGTTGGCCACTGTAGGCGATGGTGGGACAATGTCGGGCAGCGGGACTGCGTTATGCTGCCCGCTTGCTTGCAGGGCAACTAAAGAAAACAGTACGATAAAAACAATAGGCTTAAGGCATTCAAACAATATCATTACTTACAATAATTATATTATCGTAAATATTAGACTAAAAAATGTATTAAGTAACTTTTTAAGGAAAATATCGCTTTTTTATTTTTGGTTACTATACAATGTTAGATTTAGAAGGGATTAACCGGTTACAACATCTGGTTTGAGGCTGTTCTTTTTTCTCCTGTAAAATGACGTGGACTCTGGAAGAAGGTAGGTCTACTTTTAAACCGGAAGCATGGTAGCTTAGGCTTATGGGAATTGAAATCGGACCTTCCTGGGTCGAATGTAGCGGAATGCTGATTTCCGGCAGTCCTGTATGATAATTGACAGGATATTCGTGGTATTGTTTGATCGAAGCCATAGATGGACTCGATACTTCAAATTGACTCATATCAACGAACTGTTCAGCCTTAGCATATATATTTGTCGTAATTAAGGTCGCAAACATTAAACTAACTTTATCGTCCCATTTCATAGTATCAAATAAATAATCGTTTGAACTTAGTAAGTTAATTAGTATCTGATTATTAGAGTTTTACAAAAAATAAGTTTGCAGTACAACGGATTTGATATTGCAAACGTTTGCGAAAGATTTTGACTATCCAAGCCAATGGAATCGCAAACATAATCAATACCTTAGCCTCATTACCATAGACAAAAGAACTCTTAATTTCTGTTAAAGAAATGGCTAATTATCCACGAAAGCTCAGTCAGCACCTGGGATCAACTCGCAGTGTTACATCCATTCCAAATGGGTTCCGTATTGCGGCTGAAAACGGTAAGATCAACTTACGATGTTACAGTAATAACATTATCCGAATGCATTTTTTTAAGGATGAACCCCAATTACATTCTTATGCCGTGAACATTGACCCTTCGGGTGAATTGGAATTTCTGGAACACAAGCAATGTATCTTTAAGACACAAACTATCTGCATAGAGCTATCCAAAGCCAGCTCTACGTTCGTATTCAAAAATACAAAGGGACAGATAGTAAACGAAGATGATAAGGCCTTAGGTGTATCCTGGATCGGAGAACAAACCACCAATTACAAAATCTTACAGGAAGGAGAGCGATTTATAGGTTTAGGCGAAAAAACGGGAAATCTTGACAGAAGAGGTAAGGCCTATGAGCACTGGAATACCGACCAATACGCTTACAATAAAGGAACCGATCCACTCTACTGTTCCACTCCCTTCTACATCGGTCTTCATTCGGGTTTATGCTACGGTATCTTTCTGGATAACTCTTACAAGTCCAACTTTAATTTTGGAGCCTCTAATGATCGGTTTTCAAGCTTTTCAGTCGATAGCGGAGATCTCAATTATTATTTTATCTACGGCGAAACCGTAGCCGAGATCATTGAACACTACACTGCCCTTACGGGAAGAATGCCTCTCCCTCCCATTTGGAGTATTGGGTACCAGCAGTGCAGATACAGCTATTATCCCGATAAGGAAGTACTCAGTCTGGCCAATACTTTTCAAGAAAAGCACATTCCTGCAGATGTAATCGTACTAGACATACATTACATGGAAAACTTTAAGATTTTCACCTGGGACAAAGAGCATTTCAAGAACCCTAAGGAAATGATCCATGCGCTTCGAAAAAAGGGCTTTCACGTGGTAGTGATGTGCGACCCGGGAATAAAAATTGAAGAGGGTTATGAACCGTACGAGTCGGGTTTAGAAGAAGACATTTTTATCAAATATCCCGACGGCTCTAACTACTCGGGAGAGGTATGGCCAGGCTGGTGCCATTTTCCTGATTTTACGGACGGCCGGGCCAGGGAATGGTGGAAAAATAAGCTAAAAACCTACACCGATTTTCAAATTGACGGCTTTTGGAATGACATGAATGAAATTGCAACCTGGGGCAATGCATTACCGGAGCTAATTGAATTTGAATTTGAGGGAAACAGAACCACTACCCGGGAAGCCAGAAACGTGTACGGTATGCTAATGTCCAAAAGTACGTATGAAGGCGCTAAAATATTACTTAACGGAAAGCGCCCATTTAACTTAACCCGGGCAGGATTTTCAGGAGTTCAACGATATGCGGCCGTTTGGACAGGTGATAATATAGCTAGTGACGAGCACCTGATGTTAGGAGTTCGACTGGTCAACAGCATGGGTTTGGCCGGAATAGCCTTTTCGGGATACGATGTAGGCGGGTTTGTGGGTAACGCCTCAGAACACCTTTTTGCGCGATGGATCCAGGTTGGTGCCTTCACTCCTTTTTTTAGAGGTCACAGTATGGTCAATAGTCGTGATTCGGAACCATGGTCATACGGAGAAGAAGTGGAAGAGATCTCGAGGAACTTCATTCGTTTGAGATATATGCTTATGCCTTACCTGTATTCGTGTTTCTACGAGTCTACACAAACTGGAATGCCGGTATCCAGAAGTTTGGCCATAAACTATCCGGAGGTTCCTCAAGTATATGAAAAGCTCTATCAGCAACAATTTCTATTTGGGCCATATATGCTGATAGCACCGGTGGAAAGCACGAAGGAGTTTACCAAGGTTTATCTGCCTCCAGGCCAATGGTACAATTTTTTTACAGATGAGTTGATAAGCGGCAATATAGAAATACTGGTTGAATGCTCTATTGAAACATTGCCCATTTATATCCAGGAGTCGGCTATCATTCCTATGACTCCAAAAGTAGGTTTGAATACTTCAGATTTAGGAGATACGTTAGAACTCCATCTCTATAAAGGGGATATGGAAAGTACGTTTGAACTGTATATCGATGACGGCAATACGTTTGAGTATGCACAAGGAATGTTTCATTCCAGAACAATACAATACAAGCCGCAATCATCTTCACTGAGCTTAAGTGAGGTTCAGGGTTCTTACGAAGCTCGTTATTCCACACTGATTATTTACTTTCATGGTTTCAATGCGAAAAGGATTGAAAATAATGGGCAAGAAATAGAACTCTGCACCAAAGACCATCGCTATATTCAGCCCATATCTAACTTCGATCCCATTGGTGCTCCAGGTGGGGATTTCAAATTAAAAGATTTGACTTATATTGAACTTCCTTATATGGTCAATACTATTACTATAACGATAGCAGAATGAATACGGAAAAGGTTTCTATTTCCTCTAAAAAACCAAGATTGAGCTTCTGGCAAATCTGGAATATGAGCTTTGGTTTTCTCGGGATACAATTTGGCTTTGCCCTACAAAATGCAAATACCAGTAGAATTTTTGAATCCCTGGGCGCTGACAAGGACAACCTGGCTATTTTGTGGCTTGCGGCTCCGGTCACCGGACTGCTTGTACAACCTATCATTGGTTATTACAGTGACAGGACATGGCACCCGAAGTGGGGAAGGCGAAGGCCATTTTTCGCTATTGGCGCCATACTGGCTTCGATTGCCTTAGTCATCATGCCCAACTCACCCGTACTCTGGATAGCAGTAGGCACACTTTGGCTAATGGATGCGAGCATCAATATTAGCATGGAGCCTTTTAGGGCTTTTGTGGGTGATATGCTTCCTGATGAGCAAAGAACAAAAGGCTTTGCCATGCAAAGCTTTTTTATTGGTATAGGCGCAATCGTGGCTTCGTATTTACCGTACGTTTTTACCAACTGGATAGGCTTACCTAATACGACTGAAGATGGCGGCATTGCCCCGTCCATTAAATGGTCTTTTTACCTGGGTGCCATCGCTTTTTTTGGTGCAGTAATGTGGACTGTGTTGAGTACGAAAGAGTATCCGCCGGATGAGGATCAAAACGAAGGGGAGGAAACGGAAAGCAATGCATCAATTGGCACCAGGTATGCGCCTAATACCTATCGAAATATTGGAATAACCTTGATGGCGGTAGGTTTGCTACTGATATTTTGGTTTGCCACGGCCGGGCTCGATAAAAAGCTATTTGTCGTCTGTGGTATATTGGTATTGTTTGGCCTCTCCTACTTTGTTGCCTCATATCTGATGAAAAAAGGCAACTACAGACTTGGTTTCGTACAAATTGTTCAAGACTTTCAAGATATGCCTAAGACAATGGTGCAACTGGCATTTGTTCAATTCTTTTCATGGTTCGCCCTCTTCTCAATGTGGATTTATTCCACCGCCGGTGTTACCAGCCATATTTATGACATGAAAGTAGACGGTAAAGAAGTTCTGGAGTTACGGCAATATTTGGATTCGAACCAAGGAGTACTTAACAAAAACCTAGAGGCAGATCTGAATGAGGAGATCCTCGCCCTGGAAAAGGAAATTGACAAGGGCAAGGAAGCTGTAGTAAGTATGAAGCTTGTAAATGGGTTGCTCAAAAACAAAGAAAGCCTTAATATTAGTGAGGGAATTGCAGATAAATTAGACCATATTCAAAAAGAATATAATACGGGTGCCGACTGGGTAGGTGCTTTATTTGGTAATTACAATGGTTTTGCAGCAGTTGCCGCGCTCTTTCTTCCATGGCTAGCGGCAAGGTTAGGTAGGAAAGTGACCCATTTAATCGCCCTTGCACTGGGAGGGATTGGACTAATCTCCTTTTATTATATTTCCAATCCAGATTTATTGACTATCTCAATGATTGGAGTAGGTATCGCCTGGGCAAGTATTTTATCCATGCCCTATGCAATACTATCCGCTGCGTTACCCACTAACAAGATGGGGTATTATATGGGGATCTTCAATTTTTTTATTGTAATTCCCCAAATCGTTGCGGCAAGCATTTTAGGTTTTCTAGTCACACAGTTTTTTAATTCGGAATTTATTTATGCATTGGTTATAGGTGGTTCGTCAATGATTATATCCGGATTTCTTACGTTGCTGGTCACTGATCAGCAGCATCCGGAACCGTCTGAAGGTTAACATTGGACTAGCGCCTATGCTATAAATAGAGAGACCAAAACCGCCAGATGATGACGACGGGCCAGGTAGGAAAGTATATTTGCTGAACACTGATAGTACTTGAAAGGGTACTATCGTTTTCTTCCACCTTTTTTTCTAAAGCCTCCCCTTCTTTTTGTGCCTGGATTGTACTCAGGACCATTTCCTAACGCTTCGGGAATTTTTGCTTTGGCTACCGGCTCCCCCAGCAGATCTTCTATCGTACGAAACTTGTATTGCTCTTCTTCACCAATAAATGTAAAAGCCACTCCTTTGCTTGCTGCTCGTGCGGTCCTGCCTATTCGATGTATGTAGTCTTCCCCGTCATTAGGTACATCGTAGTTGATTACAAGATCAATATCTTCAACATCAATTCCTCGTGATAAAATATCAGTGGCCACTAGTATGTTAAGTTTTCGATTTTTAAAATCTCGGAGCACTTCTTCTCGCTGGCGCTGTTCAAGGTCAGAATGTATATCTTCACAAGAAAAGTTCAGTTCTTTTAAAGCACGTGTCAATCGTTTGGTACTTGATTTTGTGCTGCAAAATATGATTATACTCTTTACGGTTTTTGCTTTTAGCAGATATTTTGCCAGCTCAATTTTCTGACTATCGTAAACCACAAAAGCGGCCTGAAGTACCCGTTCGGCAGGCTTGGAAACGGCGATCTTAATCTCTACAGGATCAATCAATATCTTATTGGCCATCTCTCTCATCTTCCTTGGCATGGTAGCTGAAAATAAAAGATTTTGCCTTTCTTTTGGTAAGTAGCGAATAATCTTCATCAGATCGTCATAAAAGCCCATGTCGAGCATTCTGTCCGCTTCATCAAGGATGAGATGTTGAAGCTTATCGATTTTGACATACCCTAAATTTAAATGGGCAATTAACCTTCCTGGCGTACCAATGACTACGTCTGCACCTGTGGTAAGCGCCTTCTTTTCTCTATCAAATCCTGATCCATCCCCACCTCCAAACACAGCAATGGAACTAACTCCGGTAAAATAGGAAAGGCCTTCCATTTGTTGGTCGATTTGTACTGCCAATTCTCGGGTAGGAACAATAACCAATGCCCGAATGCTTCCATCGTGTTCAGTTTGCATGATACGATGGATAACCGGCAACAAAAATGCCGCTGTTTTCCCCGTCCCAGTCTGCGCCGAACCTATTAAATCTTTACCTTCAATAATGGGGGGTATGGCCTGAACCTGAATAGGCGTTGCCTCCTGATAACCCATAGCTTCAATACCATCAAGAAGCTTCTCGTCAATTCCAAAATCCTTAAATCTCAAGGCCGATACTTTTATTCATTTTCGCAAATTAACAAATTAAATCTCTTCGGCATTTTCAATACACAATATCATTTTATATGAGATATTTGAATCATGAAGCAATTGATATTTGACTGTGACGGAGTGCTGGTAGATACAGAAATTGTGGCAGCCCAAGTTATGGTTGAACTACTCCAATCATATGGCGTCAAAATAGAGGTTCCGGATTACATCCAGCAGTTCACTGGAAAGACATTTACAGGAATTTTAGACTCCCTTCAAATTTCGCTTGATGAGGAGCTCGAAAAGATAGCCAAACGTACGGAGCACCTGATATATTCTCGGCTTAAAGCCATTCCAGGTATGCAAGATCTACTCTTAAAACAAACACTTCCGCTTGCGATAGTTTCAAATAGTGCCACCTGGCAAGTCCAGAAGGCAATCAAATTCCTTCAAATAGAAAAGCTCATTGGTCACAATTTCTTCTCGTCTGATATGGTAAGTCGCCCTAAACCTTTTCCTGACGTCTACCTTAAAGCCGCTGAAGCTAATGTCGTCGACCCTTCCGATTGCTTGGTTATTGAAGATAGTGTTAGTGGAGCCACGGCTGCCCTGGCGGCAGGGATGAAAGTCATAGGTTTCTGCGGTGCAAGCCATATACAGAAAGGCCACAATCAAAAACTGCTTGAACTAGGAGTATTAAAAACGGCTGATAACGCTAGGGAGTTAAACCAAGCTGTTCAGAGTACCATTTAGCTAATCTGATCAGCCATTTTAAACTTGGTAATGTCGAAAGCGAACATCATGATCTTTGAGACACTATTATCACGGCCTCGGACTACCGTGTAATTGCACCATAAGTATTTCAATGCCCCGGACTTCGAAATATTTTTAAACTCACCTTTGCGACTGAGGCCCATAGAGAGGTCTTTCCAAAGTTGTTTGTATTCCTCTGTTGCACGCTCATCACGACTCACGAAAATGCGATGATGTTCTCCCATAATCTCGTCTTTTAGATAACCCATCATATCTAGAAAGTTGTGATTAGCGTTTTGAACCAGCCCTTCCACATCTAGTTCAAGTACTGAAATCGCGTCATTAACGGCCTCCATAGTACTTTCAGACTCCGCCTGACCTCGCTGCATTTCCTCCTGAGTCGCCTGGAGTTCTTCCATATTTTGCCTCATTTCTTCTTCCTGAGAGCGCATTTGTTCAGTCATCTCTTGCGACTCTTCAAGTAGGCGTTGGGTTCTGGCGTTTATCTTAACAGAAGATATGGTAGAAGCAATACTTTCAGCTATTTTCTCTACAAACTCAACTTCAAATTCAGCAAACTCTTTGAACGAGGCAATTTCAACCACACCATAAATCTCTTCATTAACCATCAACGGCACGATCAAGATACTCTTTGGGTTGGCGTCTCCCAAGCCCGATGTGATTTTCACATAATTATCCGGTACTTCTGTAATATAAACCTTCTCCTTCTCCTGCCATACCTGCCCAGCTAGCCCTTCGCCTTTATAGATCTTCTGATCAACATATTTCTTCTTGTCCCATGCATAGCAAGCAGTTAGGGTCATAAACTGATCTTCAGCATCAGTATCGTCGATGATGTAGAGTCCTCCCTGATTGGCTTCTAAATACTTTACCAGGTTTCTAATGATATCATCGCTAAGTCGCTCAATATTGTCGTTATTATTCCTAAGGATATCACCAAATCTAGCCTGGCCTTCGGTGGCCCAATTACGTTTTTTGTCTTCTTCAGCAACGCTCGAGAGATTGTCTCGCATTTCTATAAGGGCATTGCCCAAAACATCCTCCTCTCCCAATGGTTGATAAGCGGATTCATAGTTACCCTTTCCTATGTTTTCAGCGAAAATAGTAGTCGATCTAAGCCCCTGAATAAGATTATCCATGGCCACCGCCATCTCTCCAATTTCATCTCTACTGAACTCGCGCCCCTGATCATCCACTAATTCACCCTTACCTAGTTTAACCACAATATCCTTAATGTAATTGATAGGTTTGGTCATTGATCTAGCCATAAAAAACGCAAACAGCAAACCAACCATAACAATGATCAAGCCCAGAATAAGGGTAATGTTCCGTAATCGGTTGGTTGCAGAATTCAACCGTTCATCTGACTCTTGTGTGATTCTCTCCTGAGTTTGAGCTACAGCTTGAAGCCTTGAACTGATATCGGCGGTCATGGGTATAATTTGACTCTCGATAGCATCTTCTGCCAAAAGCTTGGTCAATGGGTCTTCGTAATTTTCAAAATTGACCAGCTGTCCCATAATATCTTTTTGTACCGCCATCAGCGCTTCGAAATCCTTAAATAATGTGTCTATTTTTGTCCGAAGTGTATCCGAGTCCCAAGACACCTTGAGCTTATTAAGTTCATCTTTGAGCTGGGGATACTGATTATTTTGAAGGTCGTAGAGCGCTTTTTTATCTTCCGTATCTTTATTACGTTCTACATACACCCAGTTAATAATCAGCATTTTTGACTTGGTTACCAGCAACACAAAATCATTAATAGCATCTTTAGTTGGCCGTATTACTTCACTTGAGGTGTCAACAACCTGGTCTATTTGATTTCCTGTGTAAAAAATTATACTGGCATTCACGATAAACAGGACAATGAAGATTAGGAAGCTTCCGAAGATCTTATTACCTATTGAAAATTTTATTCTACCCATCTTAGTAAATTCAATTCTGAACCTAAATTAATATCGCCAAGGCAGTAAGCTCCGACGATACCCTTAGGTTTTGTTTTTGCATGGCGGCCCGATTAAGCTCGAATCTTAATTTACCACTCATTTCAATGAAATTGATATTGCTACCTACCTGACCCAGTCCGGCAGATTCTGTTATGATTAATGTATTGCTTCCCTCTAATTTGGATTTGATTACGTCGAATTCATCTACCTTGGAATTAGGTATAAACAGCATTTCAAGATTAGAAAGATCACCGAGCCCTTTTATTTTGATTATCTTGATATGTCTATCACCGGCTTTCTTCACAGAAGCCATTTTTTGTAAATGTTCTGATACAGGTGAATCTCCATAAACACCAATAGTAAAATCGCTGCGCCCTTCATTTGGCCATTCCACGTATTTGATAAAGCTATAGATATAAACCGAGTGTAGTTGATAATTCTGACCGTATGTTTGGCAAAAAAGTATGCAGCCCAGGACTAAAAAAATCGTTTTTCGCATAATATCCAAAGTAAGTAAATGAATTGCTCTAATCAAATAATGTCCTTTGGTATTGTCACCCAATTATCTGCTTGGTAACAGCTAATCGTTATTTAGTCATGTACTCGACAAACAGAGGTTAAGAAACCCAAAAGTAAATCACTCCATCAAAGTTCATGTGAAATACTTGATGGAGTAAGCGCGTGATTATATCAACCAAAATCGCTGAATTAAAGCTAAATTAGCATTGTTAACTTCAAATTGAATGATCTATAATGCTTTTAGTATTTATCAAGTCCTTGGTGATAAGCAACTGGGTTATCTTGGAAATACAGCAGCTGTGGTTGAGTTGCCTGAAAAAATTGGCGTAGAAAGAATGCAGCAAATGGCTGCAGATTACAACCAGCCTGCAACATCTTTTATTTGGGAAAATGGTGGGGAATGGAATATTCGATGGTTTGCCCCTGACGGAGAAATTGGGCTTTGCGGTCACGGATCGATTGCAGCACTTAGTCATCTCAATAATCGATACACTGTAAATAAAGTAAAGCTCAGTTATAACACAGGACATATCTCAGGAGAAGTACATAACTTTTCACACTGTTCGATTTCATTAGACGCTATTCAAAAAGAACATCAGACTGCTCCCGAGGAGGCTCTAATTGAGGGGCTGGGTGTAGATATTATGGCTCACTATAAAACCAATAACAAAAACTTAGTGATAGTAAAAGATGAAAATACCGTAAAAAGTATGACACCTGACTTTTCTCGTCTGAAAGACTGTACCGACTTTGGTTTTATTGTGACCGCACCCGGAGATACTGTGGATTTTGTGAGTCGAACGATCATTCCCCATGTAAAACAATTAGAAGACCCGGCAACAGGATCGTCTCATGCCGTGCTGACACCGTATTGGGCAGATATTTTGAAAAAGAAGAATATGGTGGGACATCAATTAAGTGAAAGGGGTGGAAAGTTTATCTGTGAAATAAACCATAATACCGTCACTCTTAGTGGTGAGTTTAAGCTTTTAGCTAAAGGTGAGGTCTATTTAAAATAAAAAGTCCATCTTATACCTCATCAGCTTTAAAGCGGGGCGAATTGATTTTCAACTCATAAGTTGCTCGATTGAGCTTTTTTATTTCGGTCTTCGACATGAAAAGTACTTCTACTCATATCGCAGTGATTTCACCGGATTTGACATGGAGGCCTTTAAGCTTTCAAAACTTACGGTAAATAAAGTAAGGAGAACGATGGCTGACACCGAACCTAAGAATACGAACCAACTTAGTGGAGTCTGATATACAAAATTTTGAAGCCACCAATCCGAAAGAAAGTACGCAACAGGTATAGCTATAACGCTAGCAACGACCAATACTTTTAAAAAAAGTCGCAACAAGAGGAAGAGTATCTGACTGTTTCTGGCGCCAAGTGCTTTTCTTATTCCAATTTCTTTGGTTTTCTGCTCCGTAACAAAAGAGGCTAACCCAAACAAACCAACACAGGTAATAAATATAGCCAGGCCTGCGAAATTAGTCGATAAGGAAGCGACGCGCTTTTCAAGTGCATACATGCGCTCAAATTCATCATTTACAAACCAGTAATCCAAACCAATACCAGGGTACACCTGATCCCACACCTGCTCTATTTTGGCAATCTTCTCCTGAAACTTCCCTTCCGGTAGTTTTATGTATATTATTCTATCGACAAAATGCGGACGAGGACAAATAACCAAAGGTTCTATAGCTTGATATGCCGATTGATAAGGGAAATCCTTCACCACACCTATCACCTGACCGGTTTGAAGGCTATCATAATTATAGTTGAAATATCCGTTTACTTGTGGGTAAGACATAGCCGTACCAACAAGTTCATTTGGTGTCTTCCCAAGAGCTTCACATGCGGTTTCATTTACAATAATCATTAATGAATCGCTTACGTTATCAATTTCAAATTGACGTCCAGCAATTAACTCTAAACCATAGGTATTTATGAAATCAAAATCTACATTAAACGTATTCCACTGATACTCCTCCTCATTAATTTCCGGAAAACGATAGGGCGTGCCCAAAGGGCCAAAGAAATCAAGACGAGGTAAATGATTTCCAACAGTGACATTCTGTAGTTCAGGGTCTTGTAGAAGTAAATTTTTAAATGAGGCGTATTTACTGTACTCTGCCGTACCTCCATGACGTATGGAGAGTATTTGATCCCCTGACTGATTCAATGTACTGTTCTGCATCATGCCCATTTGCCTTACCGCAATTACCGTGGAGATCAAAAGAACTATGGCAATTGAGAATTGGAAGCCTACAAGTAGTCTCCTTATAATATTCGACCCTTTTGAAAAGGTAAATTTTCCTTTAAGTGTATCAATTGTATTGAACTTAGATAGAAAAAAAGCTGGATATGTGCCTGACAGGAAGCCGACCAGTAGAAACAACACTATAATACCAACAATCAATGATCCGCTCAGCAGGGCAGAGTATTCTATGCTGGTTCCGGCCAGGTCATTAAACTGTGGCAGAAATAATACCACCATGACTAAACCCAGAATAAAGGCAAAAAGCACCATAACAAATGATTCCATCATAAATTGATGAATTAACTGCAGACGCTCACTACCGAGTGATTTTCTAAGGCCCACTTCCTTTGACCTCTTAGCAGACCTTGCCGTGGCCAAATTCATATAATTAATACTAGCAATCAAAATGATCAAAATGGCTATCGAACCGAAAGTGTAGACATAAGTAATATTTCCGCCACCTTCCGTGACCCAGGGAAAATCACCATCAAAATGAATATCTTCAACATTGCGAACCACAGGTTCTAATCTACCCGGTATTTGTTCAGCTAAACTGGGATTCTCTTCGAGAATCTCATTAACAATAGTGGTCATTTCAGCTTCAACCAATTCAGAATCGGTATTAGGTTGCGTTAATATGTAGGTTTGAAACCCACCTTGGAACATGTGTTCCTCATTTTGTTCAAAAGATTGGTCCGGCCCGAACTGCTGAAAAGGTTTAAGAGCGTAATAGTTAATAATATATTTAGGCTTAAGGTGAGTGTTATCCGGGTAATCAGCATAGACGGCCGAAACTGTTAAATCTAAGGGTTCGTTACCTGTGGCGAAAGTATGAGTGAGTGTCACCTCTTTCCCAATTGGTTCTTGATCTCCGAAAAGCTCGAATGCAGCGGACTCGCTTAGCGCCAGATTATTAGGATATTCCAGAGCCTTCTCTTTATTGCCCTTAATCACCGGAAAGTCCATAAATTCGTGAAACGTGTTCTGCACCCAGACTACATCCTCTGAAAGAACAATCCGCTCATCAGGTTCATACTCAAAACTGGCGGGCATACCCATCCACCACATTCTTACCCCACCAATTACCTCATTTAGACGTTCCTGTAAAGCCGTACTCCAACCTCCGGGCACATATGTATTTGGAGAAACATTCCCTTCGTTATCAATGAAGTTAAACCCAAGAATATGAGTGTTATTAGATTGTGGAAAGTTTTTATCATAGGTCAGTTCTCCATGGATGTAAAGAAAAATAAATATAGCGCAAGCAATACCTACAGAAAGACCAAGGATGTTAACTATGGCATAGGATTTTTGCTTCTGGAAAGCACGTATTGTGATAATGAAGTAATTTCTAAGCATGGCTTTGCGGGTTGATCTAATTCAAATAACGAAAAGAACTAGCAACGGGAAGTCACGAAAATGTAATAAGATGTCACGAGCCCAAATTTTTGTTATAGTAATTACTAAAGATTATCAATTTGGTTACTGAAAAGCCGTAATATTAAGTCGATAAATACATAAAAAAGTATGCATCCCGTCCTATTTAGAATCCCTGTACCAGAATTCTTAGAGGGTATTTTGGGTAATTACTTTACGGTTTATTCATACGGCTTTTTCATTGTTCTCGGAGCCATTGCAGGATTGTTATACGTAACCAGAGAATCAAAAAAGCACTTCGATCTGCCATTTGATAAGGTCAACAACCTATTTCTTTTGCTATTGTTAGCAGCCATTATTGGAGGAAAAGTCTTCCTATATTTTGAGAACCCTGGCAGGTATGATGGTAATCTTAAGGCTTTAATCTCCGGAAGAGGATTTGTTTTTTATGGATCGTTGCTGTTCTGTATTCCAACGATGTTATGGTTTTTCAAAAAGAACAAACTGCCCACTTTGCCGATGCTGGATATTATGGCCGTTACCACTTGTCTTGTTCACATGTTTGGGCGAATAGGATGTTTTATGGCAGGCTGCTGTCATGGTATCGAGTGGCATGGGCGGCTATCAGTAGTATTTAGCGATCCTGCTTGTCTCGCACAACCACTGAACACACCACTGCACCCCACTCAATTGTACAGCGCTTCCTTGATCTTCTGTATTGCCATAGTTTTGCTAATAATAAAAAAAAGAAAAGTATTTCACGGCCAGCTGTTCTTATTGTATTTGATTTTATATGCCATCGGACGTTCCGTTATAGAGATTTTCAGAGGAGATGTTAGCAGGGGTTATATCATTGAAGGTTATATCAGCCACTCCCAATTCATCTCCGTTATTGTACTAATAAGCTCTTTATACTTCTACAACCAATTTAGAAAAAGGCGTTTGAACTGAATTACAAATCGCCTAATTTTAATTCATGTTGGATTACTATCAGATATTAGAAGTAAGTCGAGCCGCCGATCTCAATGAAATCAAGACGGCCTATAAAAAACTCGCATTAAAATATCATCCAGATAAGAACCCAAACAATCCCGCAGCAGAGGAATATTTCAAGCATGTAAACACAGCTTATCAGACTCTATCTGACCCTTACAAAAAGGCGAGCTATGATCTCATGCTCAATTATTCAGCCCAGAGGCACGCATCAAGTCAGCAGCAGAAAACTACACCTAGATATAGACCGAGGTCACCAGAAAAATCGGTGTACGACAGATATGGTAAGTATAGCTGGAAAACCGCACCCAAATACAAGGAAGCCCCTACTTATAAGATCGACAAAAACTATGTTAAAATTCAGGTCTTAACCCTTATTACCGCTTTGGTTTTGGGTTTTTTCATTATGGGTACCTACAAACTAAACAGCTATTATGAGGAACAGAAATTACTTGAACTTCAAAAGCAAAATGAGTTGGCCGTCCAAGAGGCCAGACAGTTATTCAACTTAGGCGAATACGAAAGGGCGATTGATGATATAACAAAGTTGATCAAAGAACAGCCAGTAGAGCATATGTTTTATGCTGCTAAGGAAAATATGATTGCCAGTCTTAGTGAGTTAGCTCTAACTAAATTCGAAAATCAAAATTTCACTGAAGCTATTGGTGATCTTGAAGTTTTAAAGGAATATCAAAAGCCGATGAGAATTAGTACCTGGCAGATGTTGGCCACCTCCTATTACGCCCTTAACGAATATAAAAAAGCAGTTCACGCTTATGAATATATCCTTATGCGAGAAGAAAATAATATAGCACTTATCATGAAAATAGGGGATATCTATCTTGATAAACTCAATATGACGGAAAAAGCCTGGGATTATTACACGGAAGCTAGATACAAGTTCAAAGAGTTCCAAAACAATACCTATGGAGAAGCTTTCGAACTTGTGGTTCCTTTAACAAATTTCTCAGAGGAATATTTTCAAATGTTCTACAAACGTGGAAGGTTGAATATTGAGTTAGAGAAATACGAGGACGCCATTCACGATTTTAATTGGGCTATATCCATTAGACCGGAGTATGGAGAGCCTTATTATCTTCGGGCATTGTGCCGATCAGGCACAGGTAATAACGCAAGGGCATGTGAAGACTTACAAAATGCAACTGCCAAAGGTTACATCGTTCCCGCTGATTTACTACAAAGTATTTGCGACTAAATTGATGTATATTTAAATCAATGAAGGAGTTTTCAGAAGAAGAACTGGTATCGCTCAAAAGGAGTTTCATGAATATTCTGGCCATGTTTTTTAAGAACAAGGCTATCGAAACTAAATACGTAGCCTGTTTAATGAAATGGAGTACCCAAATGGAGCTTTCTATTCATGACCTTCACAAGATAGAAGAGAATTTCGACCATCTCGATTATAAACCGCTGGAAACAAAAGAAGAAAAACTCGAGGCAATATTTCACCTTGTACATATGATATATTTGGACAACATCGTCGAGGACATTGAGCTTGAGGTGGCTACAATGTATGCGGACAAACTTGGTTTTGGAAAAGAAGTAGTTGATGAACTCTTTAAAGCCATTGCTACAGCTCCTTCGGATGGAAAGACTAACCTCGCCGCAAGGGAGGAGATTGCTGAGTTTTTAGCTTTGTACAAGTAAATGCTATTCAGAGGGCAAAACGATCCATAGAATAATATATACGATTGTACCAGGGAATGCCGCACTAAAAACAGATACGAGTAGATAGATCAATCTTACCAAGCCAATATCCCAACCATACTCCTCCGCAATTCCAGCGCAGACCCCTCCAATTACTTTATGATTTTTCGAACGAGACAAGCCCATAATAATACCTTTAGTTTAGTTTATAATTTCAAACTTGAATTAAACTATAATTTGTCTGAAATTGCATAGATCTCGCGATTTTTAGTGTTATGGTACGTGTGAAAATAGTAGGGCTTATTTTTATCATGCTTTTCAGCATTGATCTTTCCGTAGCCCAAAAACAAAGCAAATACCAGAAAGCAAATAAAAAAAAGTACAAAAGAAAGTATCGGGGTTCGCTAAAACCGAACATGCAATGCTTTCAACTATTCAAAAACAAGTACAAAGTAAAAAATAAGAAAGTGGCCGTCCGAGGTAAAAAATCAAATAGTCTTCCACTCGCTGAATTTGATCCCACTGACATAGCTCCACCAAAACCCCGGCCGCAAACACAACCTGAGATTCAAACTGTGGAAGAAAAAGAGGACTTTCGCAATAAACCGCCTGAAGAACATACACCGGACGAGAATCAGTTGATGGAAAATGAAGTATTCGTAGAAAATAATCTCCCAATTCCGACATCACAAAAGCAAGAGGAAATCAGGCAATTAGTAAAAAATAAACTTAAAGAGAATGAAGCGCCAATCAAACTTGATCCTCTGTACTTTACTCTAGAGGGATCCGAATTTGCCTTCGTCGATATAGACCCATTTCTTATAGCTGTGGAATATAGGTTGCAGGGACGAGTGGTGCTGATTGAAGGCCATACAAATGATTCAGAACAAGATCACAACGTGAAGCTTTCAATACAACGGGTCGAAAAAGTACGACAACTCATGCAGGACATGGGGGTTCCGGATGATCGAATATCAGTAGTTGGATATGGAAAAGGACTCGTGAAAAATGATAATCGGGTAAATGAAATACATCCAAAAAACAGGAGAGTCGACTTCACCATCTATTAACGCACGGTTATTTAATGCCTAATCACAGTTTAAAATTCGACAAGTCAGTTTTTTTAAAGAATCTAGCCCAAACTACTGATAACCCTTTTCTTTTAGAAATAGAATCTGCCCACGGAATATATCTAAAAGCACCAGATGGAAAGATATATATGGATATGATATCGGGTATTGCTGTCAGCAATTTAGGGCATGGGCACCCAAAAGTAATAAAAGCGATAAAGGATCAATTAGATAAGCACTTGCACGTTATGGTGTATGGTGAATTTGTACAATCATCACCAAATTTATTAGCACATAAATTAAAGTCACTCCTACCTGCGAACCTAAATTGTGTATACTTTACAAATAGTGGAGCAGAAGCCAATGAAGGAGCACTTAAACTAGCTAAAAGATTCACACAAAGAACAGAAATTATTTCATTTCATGGTGCTTATCATGGTAGCACGCATGGTGCTCTTAGTGTCTCAGGTAATGAGGTGAAAAAATATGCATTTCGACCCTTGCTGCCGGATATAAGGTTTATAGAGTTTAACAATTCCAATGATCTCAATAAGATCACTAAAAAGACGGCTGGTGTCATCATCGAACCCATTCAGGGTGACGCGGGAGTCCGAATACCAAGCAAGGAATATCTCAAGGCGTTACGGGAAAAGTGTAGTAAAGAAGGCGTTTTACTAATTTTCGACGAGATTCAAACGGGAATTGGACGTACAGGAAAGCTATTTGCCTTTGAGCACTTTGAAGTTGTTCCTGACATCCTTACGACGGCAAAAGCTCTTGGTGGAGGCCTTCCGCTAGGAGCATTCATTTCCTCAAAGGAAATACTAAATACATTGACATATGATCCTATGCTGGGTCATATTACTACATTCGGTGGCAACCCTGTTTCATGCGCCGCTGCGCTAGCCACCATAGAGGTAATAGAACATGAAAAAATAATCGACCAGATCGAAACTAAAGGTCAACTCATCGAAGACTTACTGAGACATCCGAAAATCGTAGAGATCAGGAGAATAGGCCTAATGTTCGCTATTGAGTTCAGTTCGGAAGAAGAAGTGTATCAAATCGTACAGAAATGCATTAAGAAAGGTATAATATGCTTCTGGTTTCTTTCTTGTCCTAATAGTTTTCGCATAGCACCTCCTCTAAATATATCCACTAAGGAAATAAAAAAAGCTTGCGAGCAAATAAAATCAGTGTTTGATGCGCTTTAAATAACAGGCTCTATTCTGTAACACCTCAAGTTTTGAATATTAAGAAATAAGCGACTTTTTCTTATCAGTGTATTCAGTCTATTATCCTTTGTTTTTTGATTGGTCTTTACCCGAACCTCATAGAGCAAATCGAGTTTATCGTCATACACACGATATAAGTTGGAATCATTCATTTTTGTTGTTGTTTTGAGTTTGACTTTGAGTTCTGACTGATTCCAAAGACTTAATTAGTTTATACGAATTTTGGCACTATCAAGTTTTTTTATTTACAATAAAACAGGTGTTACAACATACGAAAGCAGGGCTAAGCGTCAAAAGGACAACTTTGATCTGAATTCTATTAACTCTTCAACCAACGTCTTGGTACTTGCAATCCCCAATTTATCTTTGATCAACTCATTAGGCTTTACTTTAAGTTGACGGAGTTTTAGATGTTGATTGACAAATAAGAATTCCAGGTCCGGAATGATCTGCTTCAATGCATCCACTATATCTAATACTTCAAGGTCACGATCTGATAAATTGTAAACTCCAGGTGAGATATCTGAATCTAATACAGCTTCAAGCGCTGTAGCGGCATGATCAATATGAATAAATGACCTATGCTGTTTACCATCTCCGTTAATAGTTATCCGCTTACTGAAATGGGCCTCAAAAACAAACTTGTTGATTACAGCGTCAAATCGCATACTTCGGCTGTATCCATAAACATTACCGCAACGGAATACAAACGTATCCATCAAATCAGCCAATCGGTTTACATGGTCTTCGGCGCGTAATTTAGAAATACCATAAAAGGTTTTTGGATTTGGATTTACAGTCTCATTTACTGCTTCTTTTGAAGATCCGTAAACACTAGTACTGCTTGTATAAATAAATTTTTTAACCTCACTGTTCTCTACCGCATACACAAGTTCGGCGGTCCCCCAGTGATTTACCTGCTCATAAATATGAGGGTCAGTGTTGGCAAAGGGAGTGGTTACTTTAGCTGCTAAATGATAAACTACATCAACGCCATTTAAAGCCTTTTTCAATTGTCGAGAGTCAAGTAACTCACCTTTCTCAAATCGTAATTTTTGAGCATTTTCGAAAGTATGACCGATAAAGAAATTATAATTTGCCCTACTCAGATTATCATAAATTATCACTTCGCTCACATCCTCACGATCAACTAATAATTTAGCTAGCTCCGTGCCGATGTACCCGGCGCCCCCAGTCAAGAGTATTTTCATGGCAAAATAAATAGATATTGATAATACGGCTATTTTTCGACTAAATCGGTATGTAAACCACACTCGACCTTGTTCATTCCGAACCATCGAGCCTCCCGCTCCATCATATCCGGATCAATTTTCCGTGTACAAGGTTCGCAACCAAGACTTAAATATCCATTAGCCTCAAGAGGGTGTTTTGGCAAATTATGTTCTTTTTGATAGGCATAGATCATTTTAGCATTCCAATCCAGCATAGGGTGAAATCGTATAGACTCGTGTGGTGCTTGTTGCTCTACCTTCATAGCGTTTCTAACCGCGCTTTGATCTGCTCTAACGCCATTAATCCAGACATCAAAACGCATGAGTAAACTATCCACGGGTTGTGTCTTATTCAAATAACAACAATGGTCAGGGTCGGAGGCAAAAAGTAACCTTCCGTCTTGACTACGTTGCATAAATTTGGGAACATCTGACTTTAAATCCATTACCGTAAGACCGAACTCTTTCGAGACCCTGTCCTTAAAAGCTACCGTTTCCGCAAAATGGTATCCTGTATTAATAAAGACCACAGGGATATCTATTCTCATACGACTTAACATATGCAACAAAACAAGGCTGTGGGATTGAAAAGATGATGTAGTAAACAAACGCTTACCTTCATTCTCGTACTTTATTAATTGTTTTTCTATTTGTTCAAAGGTCATCTCATTCCTTTTAATTGCGCCAAAGTTATTTAAAACACCAACCCAATGAAATAAATTTGATTATGATATCTGGATTTTGATTCAACTTAATAATACATTAGAAGGTAATCGTAAGATATGGCTTCTCCCCTTCCTCCATTTGCTTGCATTCATTCCCCTGCGGTTCCCGAGCTGCTGAAGCAATTAAATTGTACGATTGCAATATCCACCTATCAAGCGGGAAAACTCATTTTTATAAGTTCAATCGACGGCAAAAAACTTGTACAGCTACCAAGGAACTTTACGAAACCAATGGGCATATTTATTGATAATCATGGATTAAGCCTTGCTACGGAAAGTTCGATTATTGAATTTGAAAATGCAGTAAAAATGGCCCCAAACCTTCCGGGGAAGAAAAATACGTATGATGCATTTTTCCTACCACGTGTTACCTACCACACCGGGGCACTGGACGTACATGATCTCCATAAAGTAAATGGTGATTTGATTGCCGTTAATACTATTTTTTCATGCTTGAGCCGAATTACTTCTAGGCACAGTTTTGAACCCTTTTGGAAGCCCAACTTTATTGAAAAAATCAGCCCCACGGATGATTGCCATCTAAATGGCCTGGCCATAGCTAAAAACAAAATTAAATACGTATCTGCGCTTGGCTCGACAAATACCCCGGAAGGTTGGAGGAAGGATAAATTAACAGGCGGAGTGATTATTGACGTAGACAGTGGCGAAATAGTTTCGTCAGGTCTTTCTATGCCTCATTCTCCCAGGTTATATGATAATGAGCTTTATTGTCTGGTATCCGCTAAAGGTGAACTGATAAAAATAAATACCAATTCGGGTGATCAAAAAGTAATTAAAAGCTTCAACGGTTTTTTGCGTGGAATGGATAAAATAGGAGATTACCTATTTATAGGTTTATCTAAAATAAGAAAAAAGAGTGAGGCCTTTGGTGATCTACCAATTGCTCCATACGCCAATCAAAGTGGTATCGTAATTTTACACCTACCTACTTGCGGGGTTGTAGGTTCCATTTTATATCAGAATAGTGTAGAAGAGATATATGATGTAAAGCTGCTAAAAGGGCATTTACGCCCTTACATCTTAAATACGGAAAAAGACGCTCATAAAACTGCGGTAACATCATCTGTAGGCGATTTCTGGGCGATTAAACCCAATGAATCTTGACCTCGGAAACAGAAATACAAGTATTTATAACTAAACTCATCTCGGATGAGATTAAAATCAATATATCCAATATTGATCCGGATGCATCTTTTCAAGAGTTGGGTCTTGATTCTATCAATTCTATGTTTTTATTGGAACAAATAGAGAATGAATATCAATTATCACTACCGCCTCTCAACTTCTGGGATTATCCAACCATCAGAACCTTTTCAGGCCTAATAGCACAAAAGTTATTATGAATTTGTGGGAGCCTCTTTCTTCCGAGAATATAAGGAATCCTTATCCTATGTATGAAAGACTTCGTGCCCAAGCCCCCGTATTTAAAGCGCATACCGGAGAATGGGTAGTTACATCTTATGCAAACGTAAAAGAAATCTTGAAGGACAATCGGTTTAAAGCCGGTAACAAAAAGGACTGGATCAAGCGCGGAGTGAATTACTTTAAATCTAAAGATCAGGACTTTACAGCTATTGCAGAAGCCATTAACAGTTTTGTTTTATTGATAAATCCTCCTGAACATACCCAAATAAGACGTTTCATAATGGAGGCCTGGCAGGATCATGACGTGGAACAAATTATCTCGGAAAATGTAAAAGACCTTATTAATCCTTTAAAATCACTCAAAGAATTTAATTCCGTGGAAGCTTTCACTAGTCGTTTACCAGCAATGACCATTTCCCGGATATTGGGTATCCCGATAGAAGAATATATAGGACTTAGAGATGCTGGCAGACAACTGATTAAAGTAATAAATCCCTACATAAGCTATAAAGAGCTGGTGTTAATGAACAAAGCTGCTAAAGAATTTATAGATTATTTCAGAGATCTCATAGTACAAAAAAGAATTAAGGGTAACGATGATCTGGTCAGTAAGATGGTTCAATTAAATAGTGCCGCTGGTTCAGTATTATCGGAGAATCAGCTTATTTCAGTATGTATTTTCTTATTCATAGCTGGTGAAGAAACAACGATTAGTTTTTTAAGTACATCCATTCTAAATATAGGCATGGATCCATATCTCAAGACAGAAATCACCGAGAAGTTAGAAACAGTCCCAGATAGAGTTATTGATGAATTATTGCGTTATGATGGCCCGGTTCATCTCTTGGGAAGAATAGCGCACCATGATTTTAAATACGCTGACTATATAATTCAAAAGAATGACGTTATCACACTTTGTCTGGCTAGTGCAAATCGGGATAAAAACCAGTTTGAAGGTGCCGATAAGATTGACATCGACAGGTATCCAAATAGGCACCTTGCTTTTGGTCAGGGAACGCATTTCTGCCTGGGAGACTGGCTGGCTAAAAAACAAGTTAAAATAGCACTCGCTAAGTTCATTGAAACATTCCCAACCTACTCTGTTTCAAAAGGTATCGAATGGAATAGTAATCTATCCATAAGAAGTCCAAAAGAAGTAACGGTTCATATATAGGCCCGATCAAAATACAAGATCCTAATATGGTGTCCTGCATTTGATTTACCAATAAAAGTAAAACCTGATGACGGCCATACCATCTCATTCCTAAATTTCTTCAGATGCTTATTTTGCACCAAAGTGATCATTCCTACACAATAGACTCCATTGTGTTTCCGGTGCTCTGAAAGAAATTCCCTTGTCAAAACACAGAGCTTATCAACTAAACCAGGTGCTCTGAAAACCGGATCGATCAATACTCTAAAATTATAAAAGTAGTTATCATTTAGCCTTTGTACCTGAATTGGATGAGCTGTTGTGACCCCAACTACCTTGTTCTCATGTTTTGCTGTAAAAACAACCTGCTTACTTCTTTTGAATGCATCCTCTTCTTCAGGGAGAGCCTTTAACCTATTCCAAAAGTCAATAACCAGTTGCGATTCCTCTGAATTTCTCCAGACTTGATTAAAGTGTACTTCTCGTTTGTTACTTTTATTATATTGCAATTGACGCGATGATAGATAGAACCAAAGAACAGATTATAGCTTTTTCAAAGTTAAAAATTTCTGAAATTACTAATCTTAAGGTAGAGGAGATAGACGAGGATGAAGAGTTTTTTAGTCTTGGTTTAGATTCAGTGAAAGCTCTTTTTGTACTACAAGAGCTTGAAGAATATCTGGATATTGAAATTAACCCCCTAGTCTTTTGGAACCATCCAACCATTAGTTCCGCAGGTGAATTCCTTTCTGAAGTCCGATGAATCTTTGGCAACCCTTTCTTAAGGAAAATATCATTGATCCTTATGCGATGTATAAAGAGATTAGGGAAAAGCAACCCATTTATAAGACAGCTACGGGAGAAGTTATTTTCACCAAATACAATCACGTTAAAAGTCTGCTGCAAAGTGTTGAGCTTCGATCGGGAATCAGACATGACTGGCTCAAACACCACAATGATGAATTCAAAAAGAGTGGAATAGACCTTAGCTCTACTCTAAAAAGTCTCAGGTGCTTTATGCTTTTTTCGAATGGCAATCATCACCAAATACTGAGAAAACTGGTTTCAAGCTCCTTAAAGGCTAAAAAGTTGAGCATTTCTATTGAGCAGCGTGCTCTAGAACTCATGCAAAAAATTGAATTAGGATCAGACATCATTGAGTCCTATTGCCAGGTCTTGCCTTATGAAGCTGCTCTACATTTACTAGGAATAGATGAAAAAGAAGCACGGGATCTAAGATCTTCTGTTCTTGACTTTTCCAGAATACTTGAGTTGTATATCTCTATGAACGATCTTGAAAAAGTGGAAAAATCAGCTTCAACTTTACTCCATTTCTTTAGTATAAAAATAGCTGAATTAAGAAGAAATCCAGATCAGACTTTTCTATCAAATATCATAAAAGAGTGTGACGACAAGAATATCCTAAACGATGATGATATGTCATCCTTATTTCTATCGATACTCATGGCGGCTACGGAAACCACAACTAATTTTCTTGGTTCGACAATCTTAACTCTGTTAAAATATAGGACAGAATTCGATCAGTTACTAAAGAATCCAGATAATATAGGTTTAGCCGTTGAAGAACTTTTGAGATTTGAACCTCCCGCACAATTAACGGTAAGAAAAGCAATGACGGATTTCGCCATGGAAGGTCATTCTATCAAAAAGGGACAAACATTAGTTTTATGCATTGGGGCTGCAAATCGCGATCCCAAATATTTTAAAAATCCGGAAAAACTGGATTTAAAGCGGTCGCCAAATTTACACCTTTCATTTAGTTCAGGCCTGCACCGATGCTTGGGCGATTGGCTGGGAAGGCTGGAGACATCGAGTACTATTAAAGCCTTCTTCACCGTCTTTGGCAAAAGAGAACTAAGTTATCATCCTGATTGGAACACCCTTAACACAGTAAGAAGCCTGAAATCCTTGGTAATTGATTAGGTATTGATTTTACTACCCTTGAAATAATAAATCCTTACCGGGTCACCTACCTCGGTGTTTCCAATGTACATCATTTCCGTATCCGGCCAAACGGCCTTATTCCATCTTTTAAGAAAAAGAGTTTGGGCTACGACTACTAAACCAACCGCTTTCCGATCGATATGGGCTGATTCCTCAAGATAATCTCGCGTTTTTAATAATAAAAGTGCATCTAATGCTGGTGCCCTGTTACGTTCAGCAATAAAACATCGATATAAATAAACATGACTTTCTATCACCTTGTGAAATATCAGATTAACAGTGGAAATACCGCAAATCCTTTGTTCTGAATCATAAATGGTGTAAACAGCTTCATCCACACGTTGAAGGGCTTGAGTTTCATCCAAAACCTCATGTTGTTTCCAAAACTCAATTATCTTATGCCTTACTTGAAGATCATTAGAGTTCCAAACACAATGAAAGGTCAAGTCATCGATCGATTTCATGGATTGAATTTCGGAATAAATAATAATTAATTAATATAAGATTTGACTTAAGTCATTAATTTTTAGTAGCTTACGTAGATTGTTTCTTCTCTAAAGTGGGCACCCAATGAAGCAAAATCTTCAAGAGGTTTATACCTGGACTCTAGAAAAATACAAAAAGTATAAATCAAGGTTCAACAAAAACGTAGCCTCGGGGCGTTTTGAAAGTTTTTCTCGTAAAAAACAAAGTCTGATCCTAAAGAGGATCTCGAAACTAAAAAAACGTTTAGGTCAACTCAAATTACAACTTAAGCTGGGAGTTGCTGCTACTACTTTTTCTATAGCTCTATCCGCTACCTCAGTTAATGGTCAACAACTGGGACCATTTGTCGAGAACGAGGCCATTAACCCTATTAGAAGTGTTGCCATTGCCGGAGAACGGCAGATGGTAGCATTCGCCGACATGGACGCCGACGGAGATCAGGATGCATTAATAGGAGACATTACCGGCCAGCTTAAATACTACCGGAATGTCGGTAGCACTACGAATCCTTTTTTTCAAGAAGTTGTAGTAGCTGCACTCAATCCTTTTAACAGTATAGCCGTCCCCTCGAATGCTACTCCCGTATTAATTGATTTTGATGACGATGGGGATGCTGACTTAGTTCTCGGACAATTTGATGGCTATAATAATATCGGAGTCAGTTACTATGAAAACGACGACTTTGATGATGATGGAGTAATTGGCAATAGCCCCACATTTACTGAACGAAGCTCTCCCGGAGACCCCTTAGATGGTGTTTCCGCATCGAAGTATAATGTAAAACCTGAGTTAGTCGATATTGACAATGACGGGGACTTTGATGTTTTTTTGGGTCAAAATGATGATGATAGTCCGTATGATGGGGCACTTCTGTTTTTTGAAAATGACAGCGGTTTTGCAAGAGATAATTTACCTGCGGGTTTAGATGAATTCGAATCTGGAAGTTTTAGCGGTTTGACATTCACTTCTCCTACTTTTGAGGATATTGACCTGGACGGCGATCAAGATCTCTTTATTGGCACCTTTGGAGGTACAATCCGTTTTTTTGAAAATTTAGATGACTCCGATGGAACCATAGGGAACGATCCTAATTTCGTTGAGAGGATTGGAACGCTCAACCCTTTTGATGGTGTAGATGTAGGCACTGTAGCTAAACTGACATTTGTTGATCTTGATGGTGATACAGACCGGGATCTCGTAGTTGGTAATGGCTTCTCCGATGATCCCCCTAATTATTTTGAAAATACTCCTTCCGGTTTCGAGGAACTAAGAAGGCTCAAAAATCCCTTTGGTGCATTTGATGTCACCTATGATGCCTCGCCGACATTTGTGGATATTGACAATGATGGGGATTTGGATGCTGTTATAGGCACTAAATATCGAGACGATCTATCGTACCTCGAAAACAATGATGGAACATTTACCGATCTCACCGAAACAGGGACCCCATTTGATAACCTGACTCAGGATCCGGATGCATCAGCTAGTCCTGCTTTTGCCCGGTTAGACACAGATGGTGATTTTGACTTAATACTAGGCCTGTATTACGATCCTGCGGTTAGACTCCTCAGAAATACAGGTACACCTGAAAACCCGGCCTTCTCGAATGAGGGGGATCCTTTTTCAATCTCAGTGGTATCAGGCTCTGACAGCAGTCCAACCTTAGGGGATATCACCGGAGATGGTATCATTGACGCTGTGGTAGGATTCGATAACCAAGGTGCCATGCGTTTCTTTGAAGGTACGTCAAATGCTCCTGCCTTTGTAGAAATGTCGGGAACCCAAAATCCCCTTGACGGATTTAACCTGGGTACGGTAGGCCAATCGAGATATGCGAAACCTGATCTCGTGGATCTCGATTTTGATGGTGACCTCGATTTGGTTGTAGGCCTGCACGGTTACAGTGGAGAAGCCTATGATGGAACCTTATTTTATCTGGAAAACGACGGATCAGGAAACTTTACTGAGCTTAGTGGCTCATTAAATCCATTTTTAGGCATTGAGGCAGCACCAACCGGAAGTGAAATAGGTGACTCAGAACCTGCATTTGCAGATATTGATCAGGACGGCGACCTTGATTTGTTCTTAGGAAACGCCGACGGGAGAGTTCAATATTTTGAAAACCAAAATCAACCCCCCATAGTTAATTCCAACACCAGTATGGTGACTTACACAGTAGGTGATAATCCGATTATATTGGATAACGTAATCAACATATTTGATGATGGAAATGATATCATTCAATATATTAATGTACAGATTACCGACAACTTTGAAGCGGGCATCGATTATCTTGATGTGGATACCGGCGGCACCGGAATAGTGCCTTTATATGATGACCAGACTGGTATTTTAAACCTATCCGGTCTAGCTTCATTAGCTGATTATCAAAATGTTTTAAGTACAATCAGTTTCGAGAACCTCGGCGGTGATCCACAAAGTGTATTTAAAACGGTGACATATATTCCTGTTGATTTTGATAATACTGATCCTTTTTCAGATAGTAACCCGGAGCTTACAATCGACATTGAGGTTATACAAGTCAACGATCCTCCAGTATTGAGTTCGGTAAACCAGGGAGTAAACGCTACTTACGTTCAGAACACGTCCCCTATTGCGGTTGATGATCAAATAGAAATCATAGATACCGATGATGTAAATCTTGAGGGTGCAACGGTCATTATTTCTGCCTTTCAAATTGGAGATGTTTTACTTTTTGAGGATCAAAACGGCATCACTGGAATTTTTGAAGAGGGTTCGTTAGTCTTAAGTGGTAGCGCTACTGTGGCCCAATATCAAACCGCACTACGATCGGTTAGTTACCAGACTTCTAATGATAACTTAACCGAAACTATTCAATTTCAAGTGGACGATGGGCAGGACGAAAGTAACTTATATGAGCGGATTATCGATATAACACCCCCTGATAATGTCCCTCCCACGGTGGGCACGGTAGATGCGACTACACAGGTAGGTAGTGTTATAACCTTAGACCTTTGCCAGATCATATCGGATACTGACAACAGTTTTGAAGAGCTTACAATCTCGGTACTGAGTACTACCTCAGGGGCAGCTACTTCCATTGACGGCTGCGAACTGACCCTTGACTATGTCGGATTATCTTTTGAAGGACAAGATAATATCCAATTGGAAGCCTGTGACCCTTTAAATGCCTGCAATGTCAATACGCTTTCAATTATTGTTCAAGCAGTCTCGGAATTCCAGGTCTATAATGCGGTTTCCCCAAATAATGATGGGAGGAATGACTGGTGGATCATAGAGGGTTTGACCAGTCCCAATAATATTAGGATCTTCAATCGCTGGGGTGATGAGGTGAAAGAGCTAAACAATTATGTTGGAAGTTCTGGAGTACCTAATAATGAGTTAGATGACCTTATCGCCGGTACTTATTTTTACCAAATTGAAAGCCCCCAAGGTTCATTCAACGGATACTTAACCATTAAAAAGTAGCAACATGAAAAAAAATATACTTTTTGTAGTGTTAATATCTTTATCAACCACCGTTTACTGCCAACAGGAGCCCATTTTTGCCAATTATTTAAGTAATCCATTAGTGTTAAATCCAGCCTATGCAGGAATAAATAATGTGTTTAATGCTTCGGTCAGTTATCGATCACAATGGGGAGGTTTTGATGGGGCTGCTCCCAATACCGCCTCCTTCAGTGGCCATTCTTCATTTTTTGATAATAAAGTCGGTGGTGGTTTGTTATTTGTGACAGATAAGCTAGGCGCACAAACCAATACCTACATCAGCGCCGCAGGGAGTTATAAGATCGATTTTGGAAATGTGGTCTTCTCGTTTGGTATGCAGGCGGGAGTTGTAAGATTCGACGAGGACGCCTCCGAATTTGATGTTTTTGATCCCGACGACCCTCTGTTTAACCAGGACAATACATTTTCCAAGTTTAATATAGGTACCGGATTCGCACTCAAAGGCGATAATTTTTTTGTGGGCTTATCCGTTCCGCGGCTAGTAAATAATGTGGAAGAAATCGAAGGCATCGACAGCGAACTGTATAATCGACATTTTTACTTGACCCTAGGCTACGTCTACGAGCTTAATGCATCCGTTGCATTACGTCCTTCGGCTATCTTGAGAGCTGTTGGAGACGCTCCGGCTTCTTTAGACCTCAGTGGTAGCGTAATCATTCAGGACAAGTACACTGCTGGAATTCTGACAAGAAATTTCAATACGTACGGATTACTCGCCCAAATGAATATCAGTGACAAGCTTCGTTTTGGATATATATTTGAGATCCCTTCGGATCAATCGGTAGGCAATTCGTTTAACAGCCACGAGATCACGCTAATGCTTGACCTGGAAGTATTCGATTTCCATAATCGAGGTCAACGTTACTTCTAAAATATTTCCTTTACTGAACCATTTATATAGCTTTATGTTAAATGCTGTATATGAAAGTATCGGTGTTTAGAAAAGAGCATTTCAACGCTGCTCACAGACTGCACAATCCTGAATGGGATGATGCCACAAATACAAGAGTCTTCGGTAAATGTAATAACCCTAACTACCACGGTCATAACTATGAATTAATAGTGAAATTGACCGGTGATATAAACCCAAAAACAGGATATGTTTACGATATGAAGCTTTTGAGCGATCTGATCAAAAAGAAGGTCACAGCTAGATTCGATCATAAAAACCTGAACATGGATACTGAAGAATTCAAAAATTTAAACCCAACAGCAGAAAATATAGCCGTTGTCATTTACAATCTCTTAAGGGAAGAAATCGATGATAACCTTGATTTAAAAATCACACTTTATGAAACCGAAAGAAATTATGTTGAATACCCCATTTAAGAGAGATATTCATGATGACCTTGGAGACGATCACGTAGCGGCATCTTACAACACCCCGTTACGGGAAGACGCCTTTGACCTGACCGATATCGAAAAGATGGATAAGATAGAATCTCACTTTGAAGAGATTATGAATGTTCTTGGGCTTGATCTAACAGATGATTCCTTGAAGGGGACCCCAAGAAGAGTAGCCAAAATGTATGTTCAGGAAATATTCAGCGGACTAGACCCTGAGAACAGACCGTCAATTACTCTTTTTGACAACAAGTATAAATATGATCAAATGCTTGTTGAGAAGGATATCACCTTCTACTCGAACTGTGAACATCATTTCGTACCTATTTACGGAAAGGTCCATGTGGCTTACATATCTACCGGCAAGGTAATTGGTCTATCAAAGATCAACCGTATAGTTCAATACTATGCCAAACGTCCACAGGTACAGGAGAGACTTACCGTTCAAATTGGTAACGAACTTAAGAAATCGTTGAATACTGAACATGTAGCCATTGTAGTGGATGCTAATCATATGTGTGTGGCCTCCAGGGGTGTGGGTGATACCAATAGCAAAACCGGAACCGCTTTCTTCTCCGGTAGATTCGAAGAGACCCAAACCAAAAATGAGTTCCTGAATTATATAAATAACTGATAGTCTTGTCTTCGTCAATCTTTTGTAATTTCGTTGTTTAACCAATGAAATGGCCAATGAGCTTGGCAGATGAAATTAAGCAGAGGGAATTTGACAGCGAACACCAAAAAGCGCTGATCAATTTGATTTATACCTCCAATCATGTGATTGGGCTCATGAATCAGTTCTTTAAGGAATACGATATTACCCGCCAGCAGTATAACGTACTGCGCATTTTACGGGGCCAACATCCGCGACCTGCCTCCGTTAACCTCATTAAGGAAAGGATGCTTGATAAAATGTCTGATGCATCCCGAATTGTAAAGCGTTTACTAGATAAACAACTAATTACTAGAAATATCTCTTACGATGATCGCCGGTCTGTGGAGATCACCATTTCTGATAAAGGTCTTTGCCTCTTAGAACGTACTGATCAGCAGGTAAATCACTTTGCCGGTGTTTTGGATAATCTCTCCGATAATGAAGCAAAACAGCTAAATATTTTGTTAGATAAATTGAGGGAACAAAATATAGCTCAGTAGTACTTTATAAGCCGATTATATTTAATTTGAAGCTTAAGAGGTCTCACATTATTAACTATAAACTTCAAATTTCATGGCATTTGATATCGAAATGATTCAGGCTGTTTATAAGCGCATCCCACCAAGGATAGCAGCCGCCAGAAATAGTGTTAAAAAGCCATTAACACTTTCAGAAAAGATACTTTACTCTCATTTATGGGACGGCGAAGCATCGGAAGCTTTCGAACGAGGGGAATCCTACGTGGATTTCGCACCTGATAGGGTCGCCATGCAGGATGCTACCGCTCAGATGGCATTATTGCAATTTATGCAGGCCGGTAAAAGTGAAGCCGCCGTACCCTCTACAGTTCATTGTGATCATCTTATTCTTGCCAAACAAGGGGCTGAACAAGATCTTCGAAATTCTTTAACGGCATCCGGTGAAGTATTTAATTTCCTGGAGTCGGTATCCAATAAATATGGTATCGGTTTCTGGAAACCCGGAGCAGGAATTATCCACCAGGTAGTACTTGAAAACTATGCCTTCCCCGGCGGAATGATGATTGGAACGGATTCCCATACCGTGAATGCCGGAGGATTGGGTATGTTGGCCATAGGTGTTGGCGGAGCAGACGCGGTAGATGTAATGGCCGGTATGCCTTGGGAACTCAAATTCCCCAAACTCATTGGTGTAAAGCTGTCGGGTAAAATGAACGGTTGGACTGCCCCCAAAGATGTAATTCTCAAAGTGGCCGGGATCTTGACCGTTAAAGGTGGTACAGGTTGTATAGTTGAATACTTTGGTGATGGTGCGAAATCTATGTCTGCTACCGGTAAAGGCACTATTTGCAACATGGGAGCAGAAATAGGTGCCACCACCTCTACTTTCGGGTACGATGAGTCCATGGAACGTTATCTGAAAGCGACTGATAGGGCTGATGTGGCAGAATTAGCCAATGGCATTAAAGAACACCTTACGGGGGATGACGAAGTATATGCCAATCCTGAAAAATACTTTGACCAGGTAATAGAAATTAATCTGGATAAGCTGGAGCCGCATGTAAATGGTCCGTTTACCCCGGACCGGGCGACTCCGGTCTCACAAATGCGTCAAGAAGCTGAAACCCATGGATGGCCCATGGACGTTGAGTGGGGTTTGATCGGTTCATGCACTAATTCATCCTACGAGGACCTTTCCAGAGCTTCTTCTATTGCCCAACAAGCTGTAGATAAGGGTTTGAAAACAAAGGCTGATTTTGGAATTAACCCAGGCTCCGAGCAAGTGCGTTACACTGCGGAACGAGATGGATTACTTCAAATATTTGAAGACTTGGATGCCACCATATTCACCAACGCTTGTGGCCCATGCATCGGGCAGTGGGAACGTTCAGGAAATAATGAACGTGTAAATACGATTGTTCACTCCTTTAACCGAAACTTTTCGAAAAGGGCCGACGGTAATCCTAATACTCATGCCTTTGTTACGTCACCCGAAATGGTGGCCGCAATAGCAATCTCTGGTAACCTGGGTTTTAATCCGATTACGGATACGCTGACTAATGACAGGGGTGAAGAAGTTAAGCTCGACCCTCCGGTGGGTGAAGAATTACCGGATAAGGGTTTCGATGTAAAAGATAATGGTTATCAGGCACCTGCGGAAGACGGGAGTGATATCAAAGTAGTAGTTAAACCAGATTCCAAGCGATTACAGTTGCTTGAGCCTTTTGCTCCTTGGAATGGAAAGAACATTACCGGCGCCAAGCTGTTGATAAAAGCCTTCGGTAAGTGTACCACAGATCATATTTCTATGGCCGGCCCATGGTTAAGATTTCGAGGTCATCTCGATAACATATCAGACAACTGTCTTATAGGAGCAGTTAATGCCTTCAATAAGGAAACTAACAATATCAAGAGCCAAATTACCGGAGACTATGGCCCGGTACCTGCTACACAAAGGGATTACAAAGCTCAAGGTATTCCTACAATCGTAGTCGGTGACCATAACTACGGTGAGGGGTCTTCCCGCGAGCATGCCGCTATGGAACCCAGGCATTTAGGTGTAAAGGCGGTATTGGTAAAATCATTCGCCAGGATTCACGAAACTAACCTGAAGAAACAGGGGATGCTGGGACTGACATTTGCCAATGAAAGCGACTATGACAAAGTTCAGGAAGACGATACCATCAACTTTCTTGACCTGACCGAATTTGCGCCTAATAAACCACTGAAAATTGAATTGGTGCATGCCGATAGAAGTAAAGATACCATTGAGGCGAATCACACCTACAATGAATCTCAAATAGAGTGGTTCAAGGCGGGCTCAGCCCTCAACCTGATTAAGCAACAAGAACAGTAGCCCTAACTATTCAGAAAAAGCGAGGTGACGCTCGCTTTTTAGGTTCTGCACTCTCATTAAAAGATAATTACCAGGTTCAAGTTTCAGGAACATTTATAGACCATTCCAGTTTTTTCATTAGATGAAATGCGGGGTTATGATATCGATAGTTTTCATTTGCTCTACATCAGGTTGGGCGCAAAATGAAATCACCAACCCCACATTGTATGGTGCCAGAACCAATTATGGATTTATTATTCCACACTCTAGTGAATTAAAGGACATCTCGGAAACCAATCCTTGGGGAATTCAACTGGAATGGAGCAAGCTTATGAATACACGCAAGTCGTGGGATAATTGTAACTGCTACGCTCAAACCGGATTATCATTTTACTACTTTAACTACGGTAATAGGGAGCAATTGGGTAATTCTTACAACCTGGTCTACTTTGCCGAACCTTATCTCAACTTCAGACAGCGATTGTTTTATAGTTTCAGGGCCGGAGGAGGTGTTAGTATCTTGGACCAGGTTCACGATGAGGTGGATAATCCCGAGAATACTTTCTACAGCTCAACATTGAGTTTTTTGATCTTATTAAACTTTAACGTGAACTATAGAATTTCTGATCAGTACACGATCAGTCTCACCGGGAGTTACAATCATATTTCCAATGGAGGTATGAAGCAGCCCAACAGAGGAATGAATTTCCCTACTATTGGCTTGGGAATCACTTACAGCCCGAAACCTTTTACGTTGGAGGGATTTGAGCGAAGAGCTCAGAAAAAAGGAGAATGGCAGGGTTACGCGCGTTTGTTTGGAACACTTCCCAATGTCAGCGCTACAGAAGAATTCCCGGATAGCAGAAGACTTTTAATTGGGGTATCAGGAGGAGCCCTTTGGTACTTCTCGAACTTTAGCGCTCTAAACATTGGTCTCGAGGCCGTACGTGATGAATCCTATAAAGAACGTGCAGAAAGAGCTAATGACGATTTTGACTTCCACTCCATTGGCCTGGTTCTAGGCAATAACTTGGTATTTGGTAGATTCACTTTTAACCAACAGATGGGTTATTACCTTTATCGCCCCTTCCCTACTGATAATGCAAGTTTTTTTCAGCGCTATGAGCTTTTGTATTTAGTAGGCAAGCGTTATCACGTAGGCACCTCACTAAAAGCACATGGACATGTGGCAGAAAATTTAGATCTAAGGTTCGGCATACTCTTTTAAGAGAGCATCACCTTTTCCATCTTACTCCAGTCTTAAAAACTACAGGGCTGTTATAGACCCCATCCTGATTTTCATGAAGAAAGTTATATGTGATTATGGCTTGCATTTCCAGCCATTTAGCAATGTTAAATCTACGTCCAATTCCAAGTAATAGAGTCTGATCCCATTCACGAATAGGCTGATCCTGGATAATCTTTACTCTGCTGATATTCTCACCTTCCAGGTAGCCAAAGAAGTTTTTAAATACCATATGATTCACGAAAGCCGAATAACCGTACGTATGCTCACCTTCCGCCTGTACGCCACTCCGGTCCGCGTTAAATTGTGCCCGGTATAAACCGGTAATCCCTACTTCAAATAATGTATTGATCTTGTAACCAATTATCGGCGAAAGGTCAATGGACACAGGATTCGTTTCGGTAACGTTAAAGTTACCTCCGAACACGAGTCGCCTACCTAAAGGTTCATCTTCCAGGGAAGTACGCTTTTTAGCGGTACTTAGATCATTGCTATTCGGTACGTAGCTGTACTTCTTTTTAAGTTCTCCCATTTGGGATTGCACCTGTTGCAGTTTATCTGCATGTTTCGAAATATATTCTTTCGCCTGTGAAGCCATCTTCTCTTTCATTCGTTGTTTAGCCAGATCTTGCTGCATTTGCTGGCGAGTTTGCTCCAGCTGACCCTTATACTCATCCAGCTTACCCAGTTCACCTTTATCCCCAATTTGATCAAAGCCTTCTACATTTTTCAGCTCGTCACCGGCCCTTTGTTCGATGTCTTTCGCCAGTTTGGCACGACCTGCTGAATCTAATTGGAGAGATGGAACATCAACACCTAGCTCCTCATTACTGATTGTGTTCAACTCCTGCCTCACACGATTTACCGCCTGATCAGAAACTGTTGAATCAAGTGATATATTAGGAACGTCAACATCTAGCTCATCATTGATCTGTTCGCGAACTTCTTGATTCACACGACCTTTAACTTCAGTAGAATCCAAAGTAGGAATCTCAATATTGGCTTGTGATAAAGAATCCATAACCGCAGACTTTACTTTATTCGTGCCCCGATTTATTAAGGTACTATCTATAGCCGCATCACCAGGTACTTGACTTTTTGCTGATCGTTTCAAAGAATCCAATACCGCAGACCGTTTAGTACTATCTTTCCTAAGATATTTGTGATATTTCTTAAGTCGCTTTTTATCGTTTTTTATACGAGCCAGCTTTTCCTGGTACTTATCCGGTAAATTCGTGAATTCCTGTGCTGAGCCCACAGTACCGATCACTAAAAGGCATATGACCAGAACATGTTTCATGAATAGCAAAGATAGGGGATTGAATGTTGAAATACGGTGATCGTAGGGGTAATCTCCGAGGGTTTTAAACGAAAAATCCTAAGGACCATCTAAAGAGCAAAAATGCCAGTCTTTAATCTACCATCAACCATTCCAGTGACGCCAAGGAAACGTTTCAAAACAAATTAAGGACTTGCGGATTGAGCTTATCGAGCTCAATCCATTTCTTTCCAAAACTTTACATGGGCTCTATTTTGAGATTAATTAAACCTAAGATATTACCCTCGTAACCTTTAATTCTGTCTGATTAAAGAAAGTGCCTTTTCCATTTCAACATCTACCTTATTAATGAACTCCTTTGTTGAAGGTATAGTAATATAATCTGGTATTACCCCTCGGCCCTTTGAGTATTTATTTTTGAGAGCAGTGAAATACATCCAATAAGGAAGATCCACAACGATTTTTGAGTTGGGTAGCCTTATACTTGTTGAATGACCGCTTGTGTTACCATAAGCGCCCCCTCCCGTTTCTTGACCAATAAAAGTAGCCCATCCATTATCAAAAAGTACGGAGGCGACATCTGCCGTAGTAGAAAAGCTTATGCCATTAATTAAAACATATACGTTTCCTTTAAAACGGTTTTCATTTGGAGACCATTTCGATAGTCCCGGATGCTCTGGCCAATAATGAAACCCATTTTCTGATTTTACCCTGTCGTTTTGACTTGCGTAATGCTCTGTAACTTCTATTCGGTCAAAATAGTTAAAGTCAGAATCTGCCAAATAGGTAACGAACTCAACGCCGTAATCATCTGCTCCTCCACCATTATCCCTTAAGTCAACGATCAAATTTTTTACACCACTTTCATCAATTTTACTAAAGCTTTTTTTTAGAAAACTGTAGTATTTATCAGATCTTCCACCCGTAAACGTTTTAATGGTCAATAGCGCGTAGTCGTCTTTAAGTGTTAAAGAGCGCGACTTACTATTTTCATTTTGCGCCGCCACTTTTTCCTCTATGTCCATTGGAGAAACGCCGCGTAATTCTACACTATGTATAGCATCATCAAACGGTTTCCTGTACTCGACAGCATAAGACTGAGGTAGACCGGTTTCAGAAAAATATAAAGGATAAAGGAGCCAAAATTCTGATTCTACGTACTCATACTTAAAGCTCTCTATGTAACCATCTCCATTAATTCCTTTGAATAGTTTTGATAAAATATCCTCAGTACTCGAACCATCAATTGACATAATCTCCGACCCTCTTTCTATTTTCACATTAGAATAGTCCTTTGAGACAACCATTTTTCCATCAAGAAAAGACACATCAAAAGGTATTCTTAACAATTCATTGGTATAAAGGTCTAACGTCCTATTCGGTAATTCAGCTTGCGTATGGCCACAATGGATTAGACTTAAAAGCGCTGCCACCTCTCCATAAAACTTAAATAAGTTAGTATTTGTACTTTCTGACATCGCTTGTGAATAGGCCATATCCATTACTTCCTTAGACGTAAACCGGTACAGGCCAGGATGAGATTTTTCCAGAGCCTGTTTCAAAAACCTAATATCCTCTAAAGCCTCTTCTCTGGTAAGTTCAGAATTAAAGCTTTGCGCGCTAATCAAAATCGGGTATAAGAACAGATAAAAAACAAATACTTTCTTATTTAATATATCATATACGATTTTGAAAACAGAATTATGAGCAGCTCTTTCTTTCCTTTTGTCTTCCCCAACTTTCAAAGGACTTGCGGCATTGACGCTTTTTACTTTTGATTCGTCTGGGTTCGAAGTAACCATCTTTACCCCGAAAAAAGTTTTAACTAGATGTGTATTCATGACGTTCTTGTTGTTGTTATAAAATCTATTAGCTGAGTTTTTGCGGTAAGTCGGAATTGGCTAACGAACCATCTCCAGCTTACGGATAATGTGTGCAACGCTGATCATCCAGTTTTCTTCCAAAAGCCGAACAGCAGCCGACAGGTCATCATTTTTGATATGTTGAATGATATCATCGTGCATTTTAATGGAAGTGTCCTTGTGAAGGTCGTTCCAGAAAGCATATTCATACAAACTTATTTGCACACGCAGGCTTCCAATGATTTTGAGTGCTGCGTTATTCTGATAATTTTCAATAAGTTTCTGATGAAATTGCCGGTCGAGTTCAAGGATGTCAATGGCCTTTTTAGCCTTGGCAAATTTAGAATTGATGTTAATCAAATCGCTCAACTGAAGATCGGAAAATTTTGATTTTTCGATAGCTGTGCATTCTAGTACTGCCATCAGCTCGTAAATTTCTTGTGCCTCTTCTGCAGATAACTCAGACAGAAAAAACCCGCGATTTGCGATATAGTTCACAATGCCCGTTTCCGAGAGTTGGGTTAGCGCCTCGCGGATGGGCGTTACGCTCACCTCTAACTCATGGGCTATGCTCGGCAGAGAAAGGCGTTCCCCGGGTTTATATTGTCCGCTGGCGATATGGGAGAGTAGAATTTCTCTGATTTCGTCTTTGAATATAAGTTTTTGCATGGCTATTATTCGTATATCGTATACGAATATAAGAATTTATATCCAGTCCGAAAATTTTAATAATGTTCCTCCCGTCGTCACTATTTCACATTTCAAGCGGTGTTAGAGGTGATAAGACCAATGATAACCTATTAAAAATTCAGCCGATTTGGTTTACAAAAGTCTCAAGCCCTCGTAAATCAAATTTAAAATCGTAATTCATAAATTTTGGGCCATAGTTTACCCGTAATGAAAAAGCTCTCGCGATCAGGGTTATAGGCAATTCCATTCATCTCCATGGCATTAGCAAAGGTACTCTTCGCATCATTGGCAAAGGAAGTAAGATCCACCTGACCGACTATCCTACCCTCTTTAGGGTCAATCTTTACGATCAGGTTGGTCATCCATACATTGGCGTAGATGTAACCATTTACATATTCCAATTCGTTTAGCTTATCTTTTTGGGCTTGATTTTCCGTTACGGCGAGCCTTCTCGTTACTTTTAAGGTAACCGGATCAAGAAAAGTTAAATAGCTGGTACCGTCGCTCATGATGAGACTAGATCCGTCCGTTGTCAAGCCCCAGCCCTCTGCGCTTGGAATTTTAAATTCCTGTAACTTTTGATACGTCTCTTCATCATAAACAAAACCGACTCTTGATTTATAAGTCAATTGAAAAACTCTTCCGTCCAGAATGGTGATACCCTCTCCAAAGAATGTTTCTCTGTCTAACTCCGCCTTTACATCAATATTACCGGTATTTAGATCCACTATCCCAAAGAGCGATCGGGTCTGTGGCAGATCAGTTGCACCTGTGCTTTCAAAGAGTTCACCCTTATGAAATAAAAATCCTTCGGTAAAGGCATCCGTATCGTGAGGATATTCATCGACATACGAAACATTGAGCATGGGAACTGAATTTTCGCTGTTTGATCTCTCCGAGGCTTTTTCTTTGCAGCCTGAGAATAAAAGGACAAGAAAGATTATTGAACCTAGTCGTTTCATGGACTTTTAAGTTTTGAAGATGCTTTGTTTCTTAAGTATCACTGTGCACTTCCCTTTTTTAGTACCAGATAGTATTAAGCCACTAAACTATTTCTTCTATTGGCAAACGCCAAAGGGGTCATATTCATCAAGGCCTCATGAGGCCTTGATGAATTGTAATGCCATAACCACTTTCGTGTTGTATTACGTACCTCGGTGATGGAGTTGAAAAGGTATGTATTGAGTACCTCATTCCTATATGATCCGTTAAAGCGTTCTATAAAAGCATTCTGTGATGGCTTACCAGGTTGAATGTATTGTATCCGGATTCCAACCTGTTCACACCATTGACGGAATACAAAGGAAGTAAACTCAGGTCCATTGTCTACCCTGATCTGACCAGGGGCACCCAACTCACTAACCAAACCCTTCAAACATCGAACAACCCTGGAAGAACCAATAGAGTTGTCTACTTCGATACTCAGTGCTTCTCTATTATAATCATCAATAATATTTAGGGTTCTAAATCTTGTTCCATCCCATAAAGCATCACTCATAAAATCAATACTCCAACTTTCATTCTTATACAAAGGTTGAAGTAAGGGGATAGCTTCTCGCTTAGCCACTCGTCTTTTCTTTTTTCTTCTAATATTAAGTCGCATGGTGCAGTAAATCCGATAAACACGTTTATGATTCCATCGATAACCCCGTCCTCTAAGCATATGATAGAGTTTCCAAAACCCCAAGCTAGAATGCTGATCAGTCAATTCATCCAGTGCTACCAAAATCGTAATATCCTCTTGATCTTCTTTCGGTTGATAACTATAGACAGTTCTGGATAAACTAACCGTTGAGCACGCCTGTCGTATGCTCAAACCATATCCTTCTATCAGTTCCCTGACCCACTGTCTTCGTTCAGCAGGCTTTAGAGCTTTTTTGACATTAGATCTTTTAAGGCATGGCTCCATACTTAGGTCAGCATACATCCGCTTTAAACGATCATGTTCAGATTGAAGCTCTTTGAGTTTTTTCATCTGTGAGGGGTCCATGCCTCCATATTTCTGCTTCCAACTGCTTATGGTATCTCGATGTACTTGGTATTTACGCCCAAGTTCACGCATACTTATCCCTGATTCATGTTCTTTTAAAATGGAGAATATCTCATTCTCACTGTACTTCTTACTCATTCTTTTACCGTTTTATATCTAAAATTAAACCTTTGTGGCCTAATAGTAAACGGCACTATTTAAGGGGAAGTGGACAAACGGACATGGTAATGTAGTAACAGCCGTGTTGGTCATAGATTTTATAGCGATCACCTGACATAGTATTTGAATATAACTAATGCCAACATTAAATGAATAACGCTTTGTTTCTATCGTGGATTCGCATGCGTTACAAATGCATAACTCCGAAATCCTAGTTACAAACGAGGACTAATTGGTTAGGTATTAAAAGACCATCATTTTTTCCATTCGAAGTAAATCTCCTTAGAAATCGTTTGATGTGTGCTAGGATCGTTATTAACCCACTTAAAGTTTTCTACATATCCATATAGTTCTTTTTTCTCGTTTAATGGGAGTTCTACTTGAAAGCTCGAGGTTTTTAAGTATTTGAGATCAACAGAGTCCTCCACATAAAACCCTTCGGAGAGTCCATACACAACTCTCATGGAATCAAACTCTGGATGAATCATGCGAACTCTCAGTTTATTTTGCAAAAGATCCACATTCACTTGTGGGGTCTGATTTATGATTTGATTAGTTAATGTGTCATATTGAACATATCCGTTAACGTATTCTTGGCCTCTTACGATTTGGTAAAAAATCTTATAATGTAATCGTCCACTGTCGATGGTTGCGTATTCATAATGGGTTCCTTTCTTCAATCCGTTAAGTTTCTCACCATATTGAAAAATATTCCCATTACCGTGATAGAGATAATAGGGTCCGTTTTCTATATCCTGATCAAAGTTCAACTCACTACTCAAAGTTCCGTCTGGCAAATAAGTTTTGGTCAATCCCTGTCGTTTTCCATTCTTGATGGAAGATACACTTTTCAATTGTTGATTTTCATAATAGATTTTTATCTGACCATCTAACTCTCCATTACTAAGTTCCATTTCTTTATGCAGGGCTCCACTCTCGTAATAAGACTTAATTACTTTTTCATCAGAATTATGCCTATCACACGATGCTAATCCAATGAGCACCAAAGTAATTAAAGTGATATTAACTATTTGAAAGTTCATTTTTGAAAGAATAAAGTATCTGATTTTATTATAAAGCTATTAGTAGCATCATACTGGTTAATGCGGTAATAAGAACTATCAGGAGAAAAGCGTCCACCCCTATTGCCACCATCAGGTAATGGTTGAAAATTTTCTACGAACTCTTTTTTTTGGGCCGCTATTGTTCTTGGAGGATCACCTGCCTCTAATTCAAACAACATCTCAACAACTTCTTGAGAAGCTTTAAAGGCTTCTACACCCTCCTCGAAGGCCGTACCATTTGGAAAAGTCTTCGAGCCTACTTGTTTATCAAGAAAGACATCAACATTTATCTCTCCTTCTATTTCACCTTGTCTTATACCGGTATCCTTACCATTAAGGGTGTTAGAGGTAAGGACACTCCCGGAACCGCCATTCACGTTTATGCCAAAGAACTCGAATGTACTCTCTAAACCCTTTCCAAACGCTTTAACCGCTCCCTCAACAGCTCCTCCAACGGCCTTCCCGATGCCTTTTCCTACCTGTGAAAGACCTTTGGTCCAATTCTTAACAATTCCTCCTATGAATCCTTTCCCCTTTGGTGCACTCACATCTATCTCACCGGCTCCACCACTCTCCAAACCTCCGGCAGCGGCCCCGGTCTGAGTGGCATCGAACTGCTTGCTCTCAGTCATAGTCAACTCGGTCGTGGAAAGGTCAGGAGCCATGCCGTCAGGGTCTATATAACGGATGGGATTATCAAAAGCATAATTGTACGTACTATGCCGTCTCATAACATCCGCAGCAGGATCCACTTGTAAGAATCGTCCGATCTGGGGATCATAGTATCGGGCTTGATAATCATACACACCCCAATCCAACGCCGTCTGTTCCTCAAAGCCATTGTACTTGAATTTATTCTCTTTAGCCGTAATGCGTTGATATCCACTGGTATGTGCCATACCAAAAGGATAGTAATCATCTGTCTGAATAATCAGGTCACCTTGCGTATGCTTCACGACCATATCATCAAAATATACCCAATTACTACTGGCACTCTCATTGGTTAAAAATACGTAAACAAAACCATCCTGCGAAGCCACTATGTCATTAAGCTGTAAGAGCTCATGCGCAAAGCTAGCCGCTGCAGTCACCTGTATGTAACCGTTCTGGTAATCATTCAGGTTTTCATCAAACAAAATGTAATTCAGGTAAGCGGCTGGTATATTGTTACTTCCGGTGCCGTGCAGTCCGTACGTACCTACGCTGTTATTGAACGCGTCATACGTAGCCTGCTGCTCTGCCGTACCACCATTCAGGCCGCCAAACCCCCCTGCTATGGCCGACACTAAAGCCACCAGCCCTACGGAGCTGGAATAGCCGGTGCCACCCTCATAATACGCATTCACCTGTAGGTCCAAGGTATCACCGGCTTCCACAGGCAGGGCAATACCTATGCCCATAGGCTGGGTGCCGTTCACCCTACTTACTTCATTGCCGCCGTCCCCGTTGGCATCTGCAGCGCTGAAGGTCACCCGGGTATTATCCAGGTTCATGAAAAGAGCCTCTTCTTCTACATCCGTGCCGTTTTCGGTTTCCATTGTGGCCGTAAAATCGATAGTCTGCGGAGTGCTGGTAAAGGTGAGCCGGGTATTGCCCAGGTGGTCTTTCAGGTGGTAGTGGTACACCCAATCCCGGGACCCCGGATCAAGTCCGGGGAGCGCGGGAACAAGTCGCCCTTCTTCGTGCTGGATCAGCGCAATAGCCCGGTTGCCGGCACCCTCGGTTTCGTAAATGAACTCGCCTACATATTCCGTGGTCTTGGTCAGCGCCCCTCCTTCGTACACTTCGGTTTTCAGCTTCATCCCGGCCGCATCGTAAGTGTATACCAGGTAGTTGCTCGCATCTTTTTCCACCCGTTCGGGCAAGTTCAGATGGTTATAGGTAATGGTAGTGATGCCTTTGTTCAGGTCCTGGGTCAGGTTGCCGTTTTCATCATAGCTGTAGTCGTCCCCGCTGGTGTTGCCATCATTGAACCCTTCGGCAATCGCTGCATCCGTTACGCGCAGTAATCGGTTGCTGGCCGTGGCCCCGTAATGATAGGTCAAATCATCGATCAGGACGTAGGTATCCGTAGCCGGGTTTCGTCCCCGGCGTTGCAGTGAAGTAATATTGCCATTCAGGTCGTAACCGCCCACTTCCATCCGGTAGTGGTCCACATCGGCCGTCCAGGTACCTCCGTTCAGCGCGGCATAATCTGCCGCCCGGATCCTATTCAGGGCGTCATAGACGTAGCTGTACGATTTTACCTTCCCCTCTTTCGCATTTTGCCACTTCACCCCACTGATATTGCCATTGTGCCAGGTTTGATTAAAATCCTGGTCGTAGGAAAATTCAATGCCAAAGTAGTCATTCGTATCATCGTTAATGGGAGAACTATTATCCAGGGCGGCATTGTTAATGGATGTGAGCCACCCCCGGATGTTATAGCGGTAGTCTACGCTTTGCATAAAGCTACTTCCGCTATCTTCGGAATGCAGGTCTTTTTCTATTAGCTCACCTAACTCATTGTATTCGTGGCGGGCCAGGATCACCGGTGTTTCGCTATTCACCTGGTGGGTTACGGTGAGCAGCCGGTCCACATGATCGTATGCAAAGGTACGCAGAAGTGTTACTTCACCGCCCGTTCCTACCTGGTGCGTCATTTTGACCTGATCTGTCGTACCATTAAAGTTATAGATGTTCGTGACCCGGTCCGTGGTGCCCAATACGTTAGAACCAATGGCCTGTATCGTACGGTAGCGGTCATCGTAATAGCTGATGGTATAGAGCCAGGTGTTGTCTTCCAGGTTGCGCGTACGCGTGGCGGTCACCTGGCCGGTGACCCGGTCGAAGGGTGACGCGGCGGTATGGCCTAACTCGGGGACGAAATCATAAGCCGTGGTGCTAAACGGAGTAGGCAACCCATAATCATCATACCAGGTAGTGCTCAGTAGGTAAGCGCCGGTATGGTCGGGCAATGCACCATTGTCGTAGTTATGGCTACCGTCCTCTTTTTCATGGCTGGCCTGGCCTTTGACCTGGTTCCGTAAGGTAGCGTACAACGTAGTCGTCGCATAGATCCCCGTCATGACCGGCCGGCTGAGGGCATCGTACTTGGCAAAGGTCCACTCCGGGGTGGCCTGGCTTCGCTGCACCGGGTCCTGGGTCAATACCAGCCTATCCAGCTGGTCATAGATCATATACACCCAGCCGTCCATGCCCGGTACGCGCTTCTCGATCATGCGCTGCCGCTCATCGTAGGTATACTGAAAAGCCCAGGTATCGATCAATGCCTTATGGGCAGGGGTGCCCCAGTTGAACGGTACCCCCAATCCTTCGATCTTGTGGCTCAGTTCAGGAGGCAGTACCAACCGCAGGTTGCCCAAGGCATCATAGACGTATTGCGTAGATAGCCACCGCCCGTCACTATCCCGGACTTTCTTTAGAATGACCTGCCCCTGCTGGCCCTGGTATTCCAGGGACGGATGCCCGTCTTCGTCGACCAGGCGGGTTACCATTAAGATGTTATTTTGGTAGGTGCCCTTGTCCACCAGCTCTCCACTGTCGTTCACATCCCAGTAAGTGATGGCGCCATCCACAGCTTCACTGTTACTGTTTGTGCTTTGCCGGACTGCATGTCCCGAGCCCAACTGCCAGCTTTCCCCGGGCGCCGCCTGTTTCAGTACCCGGTTGAGGGGGGAAGCCTCAAATTCTTTTTCTGCATAGGGAATGCCTGTCACCGCCACTGCAGTAGTACCATTCCGGTAGAACTGGTATTGCTCCTGCACGGCATTCGGCCGGAATTCCCCACCGTTGAAAGTCGAGGTGACCGAATAGGGTAAGTAT
>JBCCOE010000029.1:0-45750 GCA_039025475.1 Bacteroidota bacterium
GGTGCTAAACGAGCAAAGAATGGTAAGTGGTTTTTTATCAACACTTAAAGCTTGAGGTGTGAAGCGTATGGCAAACGAGCTATATGATAAAAATAGAGGTGCTGATATGAATTGGGCATGAAGCGTGTAGCTAGCAGCGTGCAGCCAAATAGCTACCACAAGCCCGTAATGCTAAAAGAGTGCATCGAAGCATTGCAAATCAAAAGCGACGGAACCTATGTAGACCTCACTTTTGGAGGCGGTGGGCATTCCAGGGAGATAGTAAAGCACCTTGACCAGGGGTATTTATATGCATTTGACCAGGACGCTGATGCCAAGGCAAATGCAGAAGATATAGATAAACGTTCTTTTACATTAATTGAAGCTAATTTCCGACACCTTACCAGGTATCTGAAGTTGCACGGGGTAACGTCGCTAGACGGTGTTTTAGCAGATTTAGGTATTTCCTCGCATCAAATAGACGAGGCGGATCGCGGTTTTAGCACCCGGTTTAACGCTGAGTTGGATATGCGGATGGACAGATCTTCTCGGCTTTCTGCCAAAGAAGTTTTGAACAGTTACTCCGAGAAGCAATTGCAAGAAATTTTTAGCCGGTATGGTGAGGTTCGGAATGCCAAAACTTTGGCTCAAGCCATTGTGGCTTATCGCATCAATCAACCACTTGGGTCAGTAGATGACCTTAAAGGGATATTGACGAAATACGCCATGCGAGGTAAGGAGAACCGCTACTACGCCCAGGTATTTCAGGCTGTACGAATCGAGGTGAATCAAGAGTTGGAAGTTTTGGGAGAGGTGTTGGAGCAGTCCGCTAAGTTGTTGAAACCCGGTGGCAGGCTGGTGGTCATGTCCTATCACTCATTAGAGGATCGTCCGGTGAAACACTTCATTGCCAGCGGCAATGTGGAGGGTAAAGTCGAGAAGGATTTTTACGGCAATGTGCTAAAGCCGTTACGGGCCGTAAACCGAAAGCCAATAATAGCTTCAGAGAAAGAAATTAAGGAAAATAACCGCGCTCGAAGTGCAAAACTTCGCATCGCAGAAAAAATATAGATATGGCAGTAAATACATTCAAACTAAAAGAAGAAACATCGAAAGGCAGCCTCTTTTCAAGGCTAGAGCGACTGATTAAGTTGGAAGGTGTGTTTGCCTATGGGCTACCGCTAAAGTATTTGCCTTATGTCCTTTTTGTGACTGCGGTAGGAATATTCTACATAGGCAACAGTCATTATGCTGAGAAGAATATCAGGAAGATAGATGCCTTAAAAAAGGAGATTGAAGACTTGCGTGCAGACTACACAGACCTTAAAGCGGACTATATGTATGCCAGCAAGCAGTCTGAAGTGGCCAAAAAAGTAGAAAAACTAGGCGTTAAGGAAAGCTTGCGTCCTCCAGAAAAAATTGTGGTTACTGAAAAGTGAATATAAAGCGATCCATATTATTAAGAGTTAGAGTAGCCTTTTTACTGGTTGCGGTTTTTGCTATTGCAGTGGTAGTAAAAACCGGCCGTATTCAGTTTTCTGAGGGAAATAAGTGGAAAGAGATTGCAGAGCAGATCAGTTATCAGACCAGAACGGTCAAGGCAACTAGAGGCAATATATATTCCGATAATGGCAGCCTCCTGGCTACGGATCTACCTTTCTATAAAGTAGCCTTCGATGCCACACGTCCGTCAGATAAAGTATTTCAAAATGGAGTCGATTCATTAGCCATCAACCTAGCGGCCTTTTTTAAGGATAAGTCTTCAGAATCGTATAAAAGGATTCTTAAAAATGCGCGGGCAACAGATCGTCAGTACGTGCTTCTAAACCGCAAACAGGTAGGTTATCAGGCGAAAAAAGAAATAGAGAGCTGGCCCATCTTTACCGAGGGGCGACTAAAGGGAGGTGTGATTTTTGAAAGAGTGGATAAGCGATTCCGTCCGTTCTCTAATCTCGCTCATCGCACTATTGGGTTTATAAATGAGAACAACAGAGGTGCCGGGCTTGAATACAGCTTTAATGACCAATTAGCGGGAAAAGATGGTGAAGCCCTTTATCAGAAAATAGCAGGGGGAGGCTGGAAACCGCTTTATGATGGAACCGAAGTGAAGACAGAGCATGGCCTGGATATAGAGACCACCATTGATGTCAACCTTCAGGATGTAAGTGAATCGGCACTATTGCGAGCACTTGATTATCATGAAGCAGATTATGGTGTTGTCGCAGTAATGGAGGTGGCGACGGGTGAAGTCAAGGCCATTGTCAATCTGGAGAGAAATGAAAATGGATATTACTATGAGCGTTATAATCATGCTGTAGGAGGATTAATAGAGCCCGGATCTACGTTCAAGCTGGCCACTATGATTGCCTTATTGGATGGGGCAGGCGTGAGTATTGAAGATTCTGTAGAGACGGGCAACGGTATTCAGAAATTCTTTAATAACACCGTTCGTGATCATGAAGAGGGCGGATATGGTAAAATTAGTATAAAAGAAGCCTTTGAAAAATCGTCAAATGTAGCCATGGCCAAATTGATTGACGAACACTTTGGTCGCGACCCGGCGCGATTCCTAGGCTATGTAGATAAGATCGGTGTAAATGAGCCACTGGGAGTACAGATTAAGGGTGAGGGTAAACCAAACATTAAACGCCCAGGTGACAAAGGCTGGAGCGGAATAACGTTGCCATGGATGGCATATGGTTATGGTCTGGAGCTCACCCCTTTGCAAACCCTTGCCATGTACAATGCCGTGGCAAATGGTGGCAAAATGATCCGCCCTGTTTTAGTTAAGCGGATTAGGAAGGCCGATAAGATTGTAAAAGAATATAACAGCGTTGTCTTAAAAAGGCAGATCTGCTCTGAGGAAACCCTCCTTAAATTAAGACTAATGCTTGAAGGGGTTGTTGAAAATGGTACCGCTCAGAATATTAATAATGCTCATTATAAAATTGCCGGTAAGACGGGAACAGCTCAAATTCTTGAGAACGGTCGGTACACTAAAAAGTATTATACCTCTTTTGCAGGCTATTTTCCAGCTGATGAGCCTAAATACAGTGCCATTGTGCTGATCAAAAACCCAAAAGGCTGGCGGCAATATGGTAGCAATGTAGCGGCTCCTGTTTTCAAGGAAATCGCCGATAACATTTATTCAAGGGATATTGAAATGCATGATCCTCTGGAGGCAGAATTCATGGCTGAAGCTGGTGTTTTTCCCCTTATCCGCTCTGGAAACCAGGAGGACTTAAAGCTCCTGTGTAATGAGCTGGGTGTTTCAAATCATTCTGACAATGAAGCCCAATGGGTGCGCACACGTGTCATTGGCAATTCGGTAGAGTGGAAAGAGAATAAAATGGCAGAGAGCCTGATGCCTGATGTGACGGGCATGACCTTGCGAGACGCCCTATTTGTGCTAGAAAAGGCCGGGTTAGTAGTGAATGCTGAGGGTAAGGGTAGGGTTGTGCAGCAATCCACGCCTGTTGGAAGACGCATTAACAAAGGGGAACAAGTAAAGTTGAAACTGAGCTGATGAAATTGCTGAAAGACATATTGTATAAGGTCTCGTTGGTTTCAACTTCCGGAAGCATGGATAAGGAGGTAGGTGACATTGCATTTGATTCCAGAAAAGTCCAGGAGGGAACGTTGTTTGTTGCCGTGAGGGGCACTCAGGTGGATGGCCATGACTTTATTGGAAAGGCGATTGAAAGTGGTGCTACCATTATTGTATGTGAGGATATTCCTACAGCACTTGTCGAAGGCGTTACTTACATAGCTGTAAAGGATAGCGCTCAAGCACTTGGCATCGTAGCTTCAAACTTTTTTGATAATCCCAGCAGCAAACTGAAATTGGTCGGAGTGACTGGTACCAACGGTAAAACCACAGTTACCACGCTTCTTTTTGATCTCTTCAGGCAAATGGGTTATTCAACCGGGTTGCTGTCTACGGTGGTGAATAAAATTGACAACAAGGAAATAGCAGCTTCGCATACTACACCTGATGCTATTAGCCTGAATCAAATGCTATCTCGCATGGTGGAGCATGGCTGTGAGTTCTGTTTCATGGAGGCAAGTTCACATGCTATTGACCAACGTAGGGTGGCAGGGATTGACTTTGCCGGTGGAGTCTTTACCAACATTACCCACGACCATCTTGATTATCACAAAACATTTGATGCTTATATAGCCGCAAAAAAGAAGCTTTTTGATGATTTGCCATCCGCTGCTTTTGCCCTAGTGAATGTGGATGATAAACGGGGCCGAATCATGCTTCAAAATACAAAAGCTACTAAAAATACTTTCGCTTTGAAAAGCGTGGCTGAATTCAGGGCGAAGCTTCTGGCCAATTCATTGCATGGTTTGGAAATGGATATTGATGGTAAGCATGTGTGGTTTAAGCTAATAGGAGATTTCAATGCTTATAACCTTTTAGCCGTTTATGCCACCGCTGCATTACTTGGGGAGGACAGGGACGAGGTATTGACTCAACTTTCACTACTTAAGGGTGCCCCCGGACGGTTTGAGCAGGTAGTGACTGATGCAGGGATCACGGCCATTGTTGATTATGCTCATACACCAGATGCTCTAAAGAATGTATTGGATACCATTGATGAGTTACGTACGGGAAATGAGCAAGTAATCACAGTAGTGGGCTGCGGAGGTAATCGGGATACCTCAAAACGACCTTTAATGGCAGCCATCGCTTGTAAATTGAGCAATAAGGTAGTACTGACCTCGGATAATCCACGCGATGAAGACCCTATAGTTATCATAAAAGAAATGGAAGCGGGTGTAAGCCCGGCTGATTATAAGAAAACCGTAGTTCTGGCAGACCGTGAAGAGGCGATTAAAACCGCTTGCCTTATGGCGCAAAAAGGCGATATCATACTGGTTGCCGGTAAAGGGCACGAGACTTACCAGGAGATCAAAGGTGTAAAACACCCTTTTGATGATAAAGAAGTATTAGGACGCATGTTAAACCTTTTCGCTAACTGATTATGCTCTATTACCTCTTTGACTACCTGGAATCACAATTTGACCTTATCGGAGCAGGGGTATTTCAGTACATCTCGTTCAGGGCGGGTATGGCGGCAGTAATTTCACTGTTCATAACGGTGACACTGGGCAAGCGTATCATTCGAATGCTCCATGCCAAGCAAGTAGGGGAAAGTATTCGTGATCTGGGTCTGCAAGGTCAAATGGAGAAAAAGGGTACACCAACCATGGGTGGTTTACTGATCCTGAGTGGGATTCTTGTTCCTGTGCTTCTATTTGCACAACTCGATAATATTTACGTCATATTACTTATTGTAGCTACCGTTGGGCTGGGCCTTATCGGTTTTCTCGATGATTACATTAAGGTTTTCAAGAAGAACAAAGAAGGGCTGGCGGGCCGCTTTAAGATTGTAGGTCAGATCGGCATTGGTTTGATCGTTGGACTAACGCTTTATTTTAATGAAGACGTTGTTGTGAGGGAATACTCTGATCAGTCCGTGAATCAAAATGGCGAACTCGTACGGACCTACGAAGATGTAAAATCCACCAAAACCACGGTTCCATTCCTTAAGGATAATGAGCTTGATTACGATAAGATTTTACCGTTTTTAGGACATGACTTCACCTGGATCATTTACGTGTTGATTGTGATTGTTATTATAACCGCCGTGTCCAACGGTGCCAATATTACGGATGGTATTGATGGTTTGGCTGCCGGAACCTCGGCCATTATTGGATTGACACTAGCCATTTTTGCCTACTTATCAGGCCGTGTCGATTTCTCCGATTACTTGAATATTTTACATATTCCAAATCTAGGAGAGGTCGTTATTTTTTGCACAGCCTTTGTAGGCGCTTGTATCGGTTTTCTGTGGTATAACAGCTTTCCGGCACAGGTTTTTATGGGGGATACCGGAAGCCTTTCACTTGGAGGTATTATAGCGGTTGTGGCTTTGGCAGTTCGCAAAGAACTTATGATCCCGCTGCTCTGTGGCATATTCGTAATTGAGAATATCTCAGTCATACTACAGGTAGGGTACTTTAAGTACACGAAGAAAAAATACGGTGAAGGCAGGCGCATCTTTAAAATGGCGCCATTACATCACCATTACCAGAAAATGGAATTACATGAGTCCAAGATCGTAACACGGTTTTGGATTGTGGGTATACTGTTAGCGATTTTGAGTCTTGCAACGCTGAAATTGAGATGATGATTGCTGATCACATATTTAAGTCATTCCGCAGCGAAACGGAGGAATCTTTGCCACAAAGAAAGACGGCCATTCCCTTTCTACTTGGCAAAGATGTCTTCACTTTGTTACGACATGACTTATTAATTGTAGTTAATCAATTTCATTTGAAATGCACTGATATAATCTTACCTCTCCCAGGGTCTGTGTCTCCACAGACCATTTCGTTGTCTCGGTCTGTGGAGACACAGACCCTGGGAGAGAAGGAAGACAAGAACACGATTGAAATAAGAATAAAACGAGATAGTAATCCAATCTTAAACAAAAAAATCTAAAATCATCAACAACAGACTAACCATATTGGGAGCAGGCGAAAGCGGAACGGGGGCGGCCTTATTGGCAAAAGCAAAAGGGTTTGAGGTGTTCGTTTCAGACTACGGAAGTATCGCTGATGGGTACAAAGCTGAGCTGGAGGGAGCAGGGATTGCTTACGAAGAAGGGAAACATTCTAAAAATAAAATCCTAGGATCTCAGATCATTATTAAAAGCCCTGGGATCTCTCCAACGATTCGTGTTGTACAAGAGGCGCTTGAAGCTGGTATACGTGTTATTGATGAATTGGAATTTGCGGCTCACTATACGAGCGCGAAGATCATAGCGATTACCGGAACAAACGGTAAGACCACAACCACACTTCTTACTTATCATTTACTGAAAACCGCTGGCTATAATGTTGGCCTTGCAGGAAATGTAGGCCACAGTCTGGCAAAGCAAGTCATTGAAGATGAGCATGATTATTACGTCATTGAGATAAGCAGCTTTCAGTTAGATGGAACGCTCACTTTTAAACCTTTTGTTAGCATACTGCTGAACATCACACCAGATCATATGGATCGGTATGAGTATGAAATAGATCGGTATATAAATTCGAAATTCCAAATTGTACAGAATTCTGATGCTGGCGATCATTTTATTTACTATGGTGATAATGAGCTAATTGCTAATGAAATTTTAGGGCGGGAGATTGAAGCTCAAACTCACGAGATATCGCTGGAACGTAAAACTGAGGTTTACGCTGATAATGAGATCATGCATTTTGGAGATCTCAGCATCGCTCATTCAGACAACACCTTAAGAGGTAGTCACAACGCTATTAATACGATGGCGGCCGTTAAAGCGGCACAGCTTGTTGATGTTTCTGAGGCGGATCTACGTGCCGGTCTGAAAAACTTTAAAAATGCACCTCATAGGCTTGAGTACGTGGCTACCATCAATGATGTGGATTTTGTCAATGACTCAAAGGCTACCAACGTGGATGCTGTTGGCTATGCATTAGAAAGCTTTTCTGAGCCATTAGTATGGATAGCAGGAGGTATTGATAAGGGCAATGACTACAGACTGATTATGGAGTCCGTCAATAAGAAAGTTCGGGCCCTGGTATGCCTGGGCAAGGACAATAGTAAGCTCAGAGATGCTTTCCATACTGAAATCGTAGACCTTTTGGAAACAGATAATATTAAGGATGCCGTCAAATCATCTTTAGAATACGCTCAGGCTCATGACGTAGTGCTGCTATCTCCGGCCTGCGCAAGCTTCGATCTATTCAAAAGCTATGAAGATCGTGGTGAGCAATTCAAGGCCGCGGTTCTGGAACTAAAGAAAGAATTCGAAAATAAGGAGGCGCTGTCATGATGCAGAACGTGAAAATATGGATGGATGAGCATGTGAAGGGTGATCCTGTAATCTGGGCAGTAGTGATTGCTTTGTCGCTGATCAGTATCCTGGTGGTCTATAGCGCGACGGGCACTCTGGCCTTTAAGCGAATGACTAACCCTGAGGCTTATCTATTCAAACATACAGCCTTGGTGGTGGTGGGTATTTTCGCTATGTGGTTAGCTCACAAGGTTGATTACCGATATTATTCAAAACTCTCAAGGGTAGCGCTTTGGGTGAGCGTTCCATTACTGATTTACACTTTTACTAATGGAGTTAACCTAAATGACGCTTCACGATGGATCCAAATCCCTGTGATCAATGCATCTTTTCAGCCTTCTGATCTGGCGAGCTTAGCCTTGATTACCAGCCTGGCCAGTATGCTCTCCAAACGTCAGCTGAATATTTCCGATTTTAAGGAGTCATTGATCCCGATACTTATTTGGTGCGGAGTGATCTGTGGATTGATAGCACTAACTAACCTGTCATCAGCCATCCTGTTGTTCTTAACTTGTATGCTGATCATGTTTATCGGGCGTGTACCTGTCAAGTACCTGGCGATGCTCGTTTTTGTTGGAGCAATTGCTGGGGTTGGAGCGTTGAAGTTTGGAGTTCGCGGTGATACTGCGAAGAGCAGAATTGAAAATTTTATAAGTGGAAAGAGCTTGCCCTTCCAGGCTAAACATGCGCGGATAGCGGTAGCCACGGGGGGTGTATTTGGTAAAGGACCAGGGAATAGCCAGCAACGTAATATTCTGCCCCATCCCTATTCAGATTTTGTGTATGCCATTATTGTAGAGGAGTATGGACTTATAGGAGGGTCAATTGTACTGATTTTGTATCTGGTCTTGCTCTACAGGGGAATGAAAGGTGTGGTAAATAGTGAACGTGCCTTCGGAGGGCTTTTGGCAGCCGGTTTAAGCTTTGCCATTGTGCTTCAGGCGATGGTAAATATGGGAGTTGTGGTAGGCCTTGGACCCATAACAGGATTACCCTTGCCTTTGGTGAGCATGGGAGGTACATCATTGCTGTTTACCGGAATTTCCATTGGCATCGTACTCAGCGTGAGTCGGGGAGAAGTAGACAGTTCCTGGGCAAATGCAAGTGGAGATGTTAAAAACGAAATGAGAACGGCTTAGCAATGAACAATTGGCAATTAAGAATTAACAATAAAAGAAACTAATAAACCAGTGACTAGCAACTAGTGACCAGTAAGAGACCATATCGATTCATCATAAGTGGAGGAGGCACGGGAGGTCACATCTATCCGGCTTTGGCGGTTGCTAATGAAATCAAAGCGCGTGAAAAAGATGCTGAGATTTTGTTCGTGGGGGCTAAGGGTAAAATGGAGATGACCAAAGTTCCTGAGGCAGGGTATCCTATTAAAGGGTTATGGATCAGTGGCTTACAGCGAAGGGTGACCCTTGAAAATCTTTATTTTCCGCTTAAGGTCATCTCAAGCTTCCTAAGTGCCAAGAAGATATTAAAAAGCTTCCAACCTGATGCGGTAATTGGTTTTGGTGGTTATGCAAGTGGCCCGATTATGATGGCGGCTAACTCCAAAAAACTACCTGCCATGATCCAGGAGCAAAACTCCTATGCAGGTCTGACCAACAAAAAGCTGGGAGCTAAGGCTGCGAGAATATGTGTCGCTTATGAGGGCATGGAGAGGTACTTCCCAAAAGAGAAGATCAAACTTACCGGGAATCCCGTCCGCAGCGATATTCTAAGCCTGGAAGATAAAAGAGCTAAGGCTTTCGAACATTTCAACCTGGATCCAAAAAAACCTTGTCTATTAATACTAGGTGGTAGCCTTGGTGCTAGAACCATTAACAATAGCGTATTGGCTAAGCTGCCTCAAGCTATCCATAAGGGAGTACAGCTTATCTGGCAAACAGGCAAGTTCTATTATCATGATATGACATCGGCTGCGAAGAATTATGACCTTACCAACGTACGTATCCTTGAATTTATCAAAGAGATGGACCTGGCTTATGCAGCAGCTGACGTAGTCATATCCAGGGCTGGAGCACTTTCAATTTCGGAATTGTGCCTGGTAGGCAAGCCGGTAATATTCGTGCCCTCACCGAATGTGGCCGAAGACCATCAAACGAAGAACGCAAAAGCATTAACAAAAAAGGATGCGGCTATTATGGTCAAGGACGCTAATGCCAAAAAGGATATGATACCTACGGCATTAGAATTATTGTCCGACCCGGAAAGAAGAAAGGTATTGTCGGAGAATATCAAGCTTTTAGGCAAGCCTAAGGCAACAGAAGATATAGTCAATGAATTGATGGAGATGATTAGATGAATGTAAGGGATTACGATATCGTCTTTTTCATTGGTGTTGGGGGCATTGGTATGAGCGCTTTGGCCCGCTGGTTTAATGCCAATGGTTTCGAAGTATATGGCTACGACCGTACGGAAACCCCTTTAACCCAGGAATTGGTTAAAGAAGGTATTTCGGTACATTATGATGATGATATCAGCCTTATTCCAAACCGGCTGTATGAAGGCAATGGTTTGGTAATCATCACCCCCGCTATTCCAAAATCCCATAAGCAGATGAATGATCTGAAAAAGCGGGGTTTTGAAATGTACAAGCGTTCTCAGATCTTAGGAATGATCTCGGATCAGTTTACTACAGTGGCTGTGGCCGGGACACATGGTAAAACGACTACGTCATCCATGATCGCGCATTTACTCAAGTTTACAGGATTGGATGTCACAGCTTTCCTGGGCGGTATTGCCACGAATTACAACACAAACTTCATAGCTAACCAGGGAACGAGTAATGCCATTGCCGTGGTGGAAGCAGATGAATTTGACCGGTCGTTCCTGACCCTGCATCCGGATGTCGCGATAATCACATCGACGGATGCCGATCACCTGGATATCTATGGAAACAGGGATACGCTAAGGGACTCATTTAAAGATTTCATAAATCAGGTTAAATCCAACGGTAAGCTATTGGTAACAGAGGTAGTAGCAGGTGATTTAGAACTGATAAATACTAAAATACAATATAGCACCTATGGTTTAAACCGGGGACAATTTTTTGCCAGCAATATCACCATCGAAGATGGGTTTTTTGTATTCAACTATTGTGACGAGCAGTACAACATTGATAAAGTAAAGCTAGGTGTCCCCGGTTTTTATAATGTAGAAAATGCCGTTGTGGCCATTGCCACAGCGTTAACGTTAGGAGCTTCTCCAGAGAAGGTGAAAGCGGGTATGGAGAGCTATCAAGGCGTGAAAAGGCGGTTTGAATATATTGTAAGATCGCAAGAGATCGTGTTTGTAGATGACTATGCCCATCATCCAACGGAAATTGAGGCATTCCTTAAGTCGTTGAAAGCGATGTACCCCGAGCGTAAGATAACAGCCATTTTCCAGCCGCATTTGTACACCCGAACCCGTGATTTCATGGAAGGTTTTGCGGAAAGTCTGGATCTGGCCGATGAGGTGATACTTCTGGATATCTACCCAGCAAGGGAAGAGCCTATTCCCGGAATAACCTCAGAAGTGATCTTCGAGAAATTGAAGGTATCCGCCAAGGTGATTACCAATAAGGAGAAGCTGGCCGGAGTGTTGGAGACGAAGGAATTAGAGGTAGTTACTACCATTGGGGCAGGAGATATCGATCAACTTGTGAAACCTATCAAAGAACAGCTGGAAAGGAGGTATCATGTGGGTTAAGGTTAAAAAATACCAGGTCATCGGAGCTGCGGTAATTGCTATACTCATGATGATTACCATTAGTTTTTCCGATCGTAACCTGGACAATCATACTTGCCAGGATATTATTATCCGTATTGAGAATCAGTATGAAAATTTCTTTCTCGATGAACAAGATGTGATGGATCTCGTCACAGCCAATGGAGAATACGTGATTAAAGGCACACCTTATGAAGACCTGAACCTGAAAGAGATTGAAGGGCGTATAAAGTCGCAGCGCTTTATTAAGGAAGCGGAGATCTATAAAGACCTGAAAGGAAACTTGCTAGTTAACACGGAGCTCAGACGTCCTTTTGCAAGGGTTTTGATTGAAGATGCACCCGACTACTTTATTGCTGAGGATGGAGCGGTTCTCCCTTATTCCTCTAAGTATGCCACACGAACCGTACTGCTCTCGGGTGATTACATGGACGAATTGGTGAAGCAGGATCTTACGGAGTCTGAGACTGGAAGAAAAGTTTACGATCTACTGAAATTCATTCATAACGATCGGTTTTGGAAGGCTCAGGTAGCTCAGTTGGATATGGGCAAAGCAGATGAGGTGATCATCTACCCGCAGGTAACGAAGCAATTAGTGGAATTTGGTGCACTTGAAAACATTGAGAACAAGTTCAAAAGACTAAAGATATTTTATAAACAGATCCTGCCTCGCAAGGGCTGGAACGGTTATAAGCGTGTGAATTTAAAATATAAAGATCAAATAATAGCAGAATGATTTTAATCGTGGCCTACATCATACTGATCATCATACTCAAGTTCAAAATGGATATGAGTGATAAAGTAAATGATGCAGAAAACGAGGATGACTCTTTACTAAAAACTAAAGACTAAAGACTAAAGACTAAAGACTAAAGACTCAATACTCAATACTCAATACTCAATACTCAATACTTAAGACTATAAACTATTAAAAATACAACCACTAACACTAAAAATTACAACCATGGAAAATGACAAAATCGTAGTAGGACTGGACATTGGGACCACCAAGATCTGTGCGATTGTTGGGAGAAAGAATGAATTCGGAAAACTGGAAGTGCTTGGCATGGGTAAAGCCGAGTCGGACGGAGTGATCCGCGGCATTGTAACCAACATTGACAAAACTGTGGCCGCCATTGAAAAGGCAGTGAAAGAAGCAGAAGATCAGGCGGGTATAGACATTCGCGTGGTGAATGTGGGCATTGCCGGGCAACACATCAAAAGCTCTATTCATCATGGCAGCATCACACGTGATTCTAATGATGATGAGATCACCGTGGAGGACATCAACCGCCTCAATAATGACATGTATCGCATTGTTATTCCTCCGGGTAGCGAGATTATCCACGTAATGCCTCAGGATTATACGGTCGATTACGAAGATGGTATCAAAGATCCCGTAGGTATGAGTGGAGTGAAGCTGGAGGCTGATTTTCATGTGATCACCGCTCAGACCAATGCTATCAACAATATCAATAAGTGTGTGCGCAGAGCCGGCTTGGAGATCGAAAACCTTATTCTTGAGCCGTTAGCTTCCAGCTTGGCGGTATTGAGCGAAGAAGAGAAGGAGGCGGGTATCTGCCTGATTGATATCGGTGGTGGCACTACGGATATCGCGATCTTCCATGATAATATCATCCGTCATACTGCTGTGATCCCGTTTGGAGGTAACATCATTACCTCGGACATCAAACAAGGTTGTATGGTAATGCAGCACCAGGCGGAGTTGTTAAAAACTAAATTCGGTACGGCCATAGCTGAAGAGGCGAGTCCCAATGAGATCGTATCGATACCTGGAATTAGAAACCGTGCACCTAAGGAGATCTCTGTGAAGAATCTGGCGCATATTATTGAGGCCAGAATGGAGGAGATCGTGGAGTTGGCCCATACGGAGATTATTACATCAGGCTTTGAAAACCGATTGGCTGGTGGCATTGTGATCACAGGAGGTGGCTCTCAATTAGGTAGTCTGAAACAACTAGTAGAATATATGAGTGGTATGGATGCGAGAATCGGCTATCCGAATGAGCACCTGGGCAAAAGCAAGGTAGATGCTGTGAAGAGCCCTATGTATGCCACTTCAGTAGGTTTAGTGCTTTCCGGCTTTAGAGCACTGGATGAGCGCGAAAACCGATACAACGAGTCACGCGAAAATAACCGTGGTACTACCACCAAAAGACGTGAAGCCACCGGAGACTTCTTTTCGAAGATCTTAAACAAAACCAAAGGATTGTTGATCGATGACCTGGACGGAAAAAGCGATTACTGATTACTCAAAATTTGACAACCACTAAATAATAATAGTTATGTCTGAACATGCATACAAATTCGATTTACCATCGCACCACAAGTCGATCATAAAAGTGATCGGTGTTGGGGGTGGTGGTAGCAATGCGGTCAACCACATGTTTAACCAGGGGATTAAAGATGTTGAGTTCATCGTATGTAATACTGATTCACAAGCACTTAAAGCGAGCGCCGTACCGGGCAAACTCCAGATTGGAGTGAACTTGACTGAGGGACTCGGCGCAGGAGCGAATCCTGACGTAGGAAAAAATGCAGCTTTGGAAAGCCGTGAAGATATCCGGGACTTACTCGGAAACGATACTAAAATGGTGTTCATCACCGCAGGAATGGGCGGGGGTACCGGTACAGGTGCCGCTCCGGTTATCGCCAAAATTGCCAAAGAAATGGATATCCTGACGGTGGGCATTGTTACCGCACCGTTTGTTTTTGAAGGCAAGAAAAAGATGGCGCAGGCCAAAGAAGGAATGGACGAGATGAAAGCCAATTGCGATACCGTACTCGTCATACTCAACGATAAGCTACGTGAGATCCATGGTAATCTTTCCATTGGAAGTGCTTTTGCGCAAGCCGATAACGTGTTAACTACGGCAGCTAAAGGCATTGCTGAGATCATCACCGTAGCCGGCTATGTGAACGTGGATTTTCAGGATGTAAGAACCGTAATGCTGAATGCCGGAGCCGCGGTCATGGGTTCTGCACAGACTAAAGGTGAAAACAGAGCCAGAAAAGCTGCAGAAGAGGCCATTTCATCTCCGTTACTGGATAATAGAGATATCCATGGCGCTCAGAAGATCTTACTTTCCATCATTTCCGGTGAGCAGGCTGAACTTCAAATGGATGAGTTAACCGAGATCACAGAATACATCCAAGATCAAGCGGGCGACGATGCCGAAGTGATATTCGGTCACGGTGTGGATCCTAACCTGGAAGATAGCATTCGCGTGACGGTTATCGCTACTGGTTTTGACAATGAAAACCGTGAACATGTGATGGGTACGGACGAAGAGCGAAAGGTATATAATCTGGAGTCGACCCAGCAGATCAACATGTTTGAGATAGATAACTCAGTGAACGAAAACGAGGAAATGACGTCTCGTACAGTTGAACCCGAGGAGCCCAAGGTAGAGGAGGAGCGGGGTTATTCTTTTGCTGCACCTATGAATGTAGCTAATGATAGCATAGAAGAAGATGACGGTGAAGACGGACTTTTCCTGGATGACGATTTCGACATCATTGAGGAAGAAACGTCTGACCAAACCATCAATGCCGAAGGTATGATGGATATCAATAGCACGAAGGAACGTCTTCAGAAGAAAGCGCAGGAGCGTTTGGAGAAGCTTCGTGGTTTAAACAAATCCGAGATGGGTGCTGATGAGTTCAAGGAGCGCTTGGATGTACCTGCCTATTTAAGAAAAGACGTGCGTTTGCAGAATGTACCCCATTCTTCGGAGCCGCATGTGAGCAAGTACAATTTGAACGATGACAATCAGATTTTAGGGAACAATAAATTTTTGCACGACAATGTAGACTGACCGAAGGGTGGTCAGTCAGATTTTTTGGGCGGGTTAATGATACCTGCTTGATAGATACTGATTGGCACTACCAGCACTTAAAACCGGCTTACATTCCAAGTTTCGTAGTGGTTGTTGGTTGTAATTTTTTGGCCGGTGCTGTGGTGCCAATATTTTTACAGTAACCCCCATGGTGCGCCATGGGGGTTTTGTTTTTTTGAAAGGCAGCTGATTGCTCTGCTCTTAGTTATGGATTAGTTCAAATATCATAAGTCGTCATGCCGTTATAGATTTGTTATATGTAAGTATACGAGGGAAAGAAACACGGTAGTTGCTGAGGTTTTCTTTCTACATGTCAAAGATATCTCCACTTCGTTACGATATGACTTGGGAAAATAGAGATATTAACTAAAAAAAGGAAGTCATTTCGTAGCGATAGCGAAGAAATCCTTGCCGTCAAGTAAGTCAACGGCTATCTTCATTTAAGTGAAGTCATTCTTTGTGTACATCGTAACCAACCCGAAGAAAACAGTATTATATACCGGTATAACGAATAACCTGGAATCCAGGATCATCGAGCATTACCTAAATCGAGGTAATACCAAGACGTTTGCTGGAAGGTATCACTGTTATCAGCTTCTTTATTACGAAGTTCATGATACGGCGGTTGGAGCTATAGAAAGAGAAAAAGAAATCAAAGACTGGAATAGGGCGAAGAAAGAAGAATTGATCAATCGAGAAAATCCGAGTTGGACTATTCTAAACGATCAAATAACTGATTGACCACCGCATCCGGATGTAACAGGAAGGTAGGGCAGCTTATCTTCTGCATGGCAAAGATGTCTCCACTGCGTTACGACATGACTTTAAGTTATAAGTCATTCCATAGTGTAATGAAGGTATCTTTGACGCAAAGAAGATCTGTTAGCTTCGTTAGATCAGTTTTTCATCAGTTTTAAGTCTTTCTTCATTTCTGATAAAATCTTCATTCGACTTTCTCTGTATTCTGGTATGTATTTCTGAATTAGTATTTCCATACTCTCTCTTTCAAGCGCGATTCTCGTTAGTGCTTGTAACTCTTCATTAATAGTTCCTTCTAGTACATATTGTCCAAAGCCAATGGCTATTATGGCATTGTCGATACTCATGAGATAGGTGCCTCCCATGTTGCCAGAGGTTTCATTTATGATTGATTGAAATTGCTCTTCACTCAACTCTTTGCCCGCTTGTTCGGCCATTTCTTTCATATGTTTTCTCAATTCATCAATATGATCTTGAGTCAACTGGCTTGAACTTGAAGTGTTATTGTTTATATAGCTTTCAATTTTTGACTGATCTAAAGTATTCACATCAAATTTCGGATATCCCCAACTTTCTAAGAGTTCGTAAATGAATTTGACAGGATTTTCAGACAGGTTTGTTTTTCTCCAATCGTAGAATGAATAAAAGGCATCATATCCATCGTCATTGCCAAATGGGCTTCCTTCTTCGACGGGGTTCCAATAGAACTCCTCAGTTAGAATTTTCTTTGCGTTATCATGGGCATTATTAAAGTTTATTTCATAACTGGTCATTTTCAACTGGCTTTTTGTATGATATGGAAGTAGTAAGCTTGTCACGGTAAGCAACAATGAGACATTGCTTGTCACCCAGCCGATTTGCAGTTTACTCATGCTATTTTATCTGAACGATGATCCTGTAAAATTATACTAGATGGAGGATAAAACGAATTTAAAATGAAGTCATACCTTAGTGGAACGAAGAAATCCTTGCCGTCAAGTAAGTCAAGAACTATCTTCATCACATTGAAATCATTCTTTGTTTATATCGTCACGAACCCAAAGAAAACAGTGTTGTACATAGGTATAACAAATGACTTGGAATCCAGGATCATTGAGCATTATCTAAATCGAGGTAATACGAAGACGTTTGCCGGAAGGTATCACTGTTATAAGCTTCTTTATTATGAAGTTCATGATACTGCGGTTGGAGCTATAGAAAGAGAAAAGGAAATCAAAGACTGGAATAGGGCGAAGAAAGAAGAATTGATCAATCGAGAAAATCCGAGTTGGACTATTCTAAACGATCAAATAACTGGTTGGCCACCGCATCCGGATGTAACAGGAAGGTAGAGCAGCTTACCTTCTGCATGGCAAAGATGTCTCCACTGCGTTACGACATGACTTTAAATTATAAGTCATTCCGTAGTGAAACGGAGGAATCTTTGCCCCTTAGAGGATCACGTTATTTGGTCGTAAGTGCAACCTGAGTTTTATACTCGACAATTACTTTCTAACTAGCAAAGATATCTTCACTTCGTTGCGATTTGACTTAATTTAGAGGTTTACCTCACTCCACCTTTTCTCCTTTAAACCGCTGCACCTTTAGAGATTTAATCTCTCCATTGTCATAGGTAAAAGTGAAATTCGTTCCGTTTTTCTTATCGAAGAAGGTGCTATCGGATGCAGGAAGTAAGAAAATGGGCTCATCCAAAAAGTCAGCCGTGACCTCAAGTCCATTCTCTTTTACTACGACCTGTGCGCTTCCTAGGCTCGGAAAATCATAGGTGCCTACCATCAACTGGCGCTGTTCTTCAGTTAGGTCTACTACTGAGCGTACGTCAGGTTCTACCCCCGGTAAATCATACTCGTTGGCAATGCTAAGCAAAAGCTCCCGCATGATGCTGCCGTTATCTGAATTGACCATCATAACAATCGCCACCGGCTCTTCTTTCCATGCTACCATGTTGGCACGAAAGCCCTCATCTGCTCCACCATGACCAAAAGTATGCTCGCTTACTCCCGGTCCTAGTCCATGATCATTCATACCGGGTATCAGCATCTCGTTGACCGTCTCTTTGGATAAAAGTCCATCTTCCTGGTTTTGAAGTATAGCTTGTATCTCTTTCGGCCATAAAATGAGCTGTGATGGGGTAGTCCATAATCCGGCCGCCGCCATCTCCGGATAAATGGGCCATTTGCCCTCTACCTCATCCCCATTCGTTCGGTAACCTGTAGCTGCTATCGCATGATACTTTGCGGGAAGCGGGTTTTCATAGGTGCTGGCTTTCATACCCAGTGGATCTAGCACGTTGGCCTGCATGATAGCCGGAAACGATTCTTGTTCGAGGTCGGTGATCATCAACTGCATGATGGTGTAACCCCCGCCCGAATACATCCAGCTTTCTCCAGGTTCCTTGTACACCCGAACCGAATCGGTATTCCCTTTTCCATCGAGTACGTCTATAGCGCTGGGAATGGTATCACCTTTGTCATATCCGGGAAAGCCCCATACGGTCAGGCCGGCCGTATGATTTAAGATCCTTTTTGTAGTGACTTTCTCCGTCGCAGTGAACTCATTGTCCGGTACCTTCCAACTGGATAGATAATTGTTAACATTTGAATCCAGGCTTATGAGGCCCTCTTCTGCCAGCTGATGCGCTCGTGTGGCGGCCACAGGTTTGCTGATCGAGCCGGCAAGAAACAGAGTTTCGGTGGTAACAGACCGGTTATACGAGCTGTCGGCCTTGCCGTAGCCTTTGGCCCATTCTATTTCCCCGTTGTAAAGTACAGCCACACTTAATCCGGGAATGCCTAACTCCCGCATTCGCTCCTCGATATTATAAGTTGGAACGCTGTCCCCTTCAATCTGTAAGTTAGGCTGAAGGCCGTTTTCAATTCTCGAGATCTTCTTTTCCAGCGATTCTTCCGCTGTCTCTGATGGAGGAGTGCAATTGAATAAAATGGAAACAAGAAGAGCCAAGGGACAAAGTGTTCGGAGAATGGGATTAGGTGAGGTCATAGTGAGTTGGTGCTTTTTATGCAGATTGGCAAGGTACTAAAATTTCGACTTCCTTCCGATATGACTAAAAATTGAAGCTGTTTTAGTCGTGCTTACCTTCAAGTGAGCCAATTAGCACAGGTTCCCGGGCTTGACCCTTCTGCCTGCCGACAAGGCAGGGGACTTCGACTTAAATTAGAGTACTTTCGACGATTTCGTGATCCCGGCTCGGAGGCCGGGAATTTGCCAACTGTAGTTCACAACTTAAAAAATGGAAGTCATTTCGTAGCGATAGCGAAGAAATCCTTGCCATCAAGCAAGTCAAAAAATATTTGTAACTAGACAATTAGAGTACTTTATGTGCGGCAAAGATGTCTCCTTGGCTCAGCCGAGATGCGACATGACTTAATCTCGTGGTGAAGGGCGGAGATCTTTGCCATAAAGCAGGTTCGTCATTGCGCACGAAGTGTAACGGAGCGTGGCCTGCCTGCACGAACGTTCCGGTAGGCAGGCAATCCCCTTGATACTTTCTAGATATTGATTTAGCATTCTCTTTTGTTCCAGGAGATTGCTTCGGTCGTTCCTCCCTCGCAATGACGGTTACTATGGCTTTTTGCCAAGCCTGTCCTCAAAGGGTCGGTATCCCCGCCTGAAGTGACAGAGTTAGGCAAGAAGCCAAAAATAAAGGTTGTGTTGTTTAACATTGCATAAATGAAACGAGCCTGGAAATTGCTACTCATTATCCTATCGCCGTATATCATCATTGTTATAGGCCTATACCTGGCCCAACAACGGCTGATTTTTCTACCCGGTAAATTACCATCGGATTACGATTATTCCTTCCAGCGGCCGTTTGAAGAGCTATTTATCGAAACCGAGGATGGAGCGGTGCTAAACGCCTTGCACTTCAAAGCCGAAGATACCAGGGGGCTGGTGGTTTATTATCATGGGAATGCAGGTGATCTGTCAGGCTGGGGGCATGTGGCGAATGACTTTCCGGATCATGATGTGCTTATGATGGATTATCGTAGTTACGGTAAAAGCACTGGTAAGATCAGTGAAGCGGCCCTGTATTCCGATGCAGAGTTGTTCTATGAGGAAGCAAAAAAACGGTTTCCCGAAAGTAACATTATTGTTTACGGTCGTTCTTTAGGCGCTACTTTCGCTGCCTATGCAGCAGCAAGGCATACCCCAGCCAAGCTGGTGTTGGAAACCCCTTTTTACAGCCTGAATGATATCGTCAAAAGGCAATATTGGTTCTTGCCAGTCAATCTGTTACTCAAATTTAAATTCCCGACTTCTGAGTTTATTGGAGAGATAAAGTGCCCCGTTACCATTATCCACGGTACAGACGATAATGTAGTGCATTATGAAAGTGGTCAGAAGCTTTTCGAAGCCGTAGAGGCTAAGAAGGAGTTTGTAACCATTCCAGATGGTGGACATAATAATCTGGGTGAATTTCAGGAATACCATCGGGCGATTAAACGGATTTTCGAATAATCAACGTCACTACGATCCCGACTTATCGGAGAAGCAGTCCCCCTAAACTGAAAGTACGAGGTGTTTAGGAGATTGCCGCGTCATCCCGATACTGTAGATCGGGATTCCTCGCAATGACGAATTATGGCTTCTCCTCTCTACCATCATCATGCAGGGCAAACCGTCCTTTGTCCCTAGGATGTACTACCTCACGCTGATCCCAGGGCCAGCCGCCAAACTCTGTGCGCTGGTATTCACTGAATGCCTGCTGGATCTCCTCCTGGGTGTTCATCACAAAAGGACCATATTTGGCTACAGGCTCATTGATGGGTTTACCTTCCAGGACGAGTAAAAAGCCTTCCTCTGTTCCATTTTTGATGACTATGTCCTGGTCAGGTGCTAAATAAGCTAGCTGATCGACCTCAATTTCGCGATTGTCGATTTCCAGTGTATTGCCCTTGTAGAAGAAAATAGTACGCGTGGCTTCAGGCAGAGTTGCAGGTAAAGTCCATGAGGCCTGGGACTCCATCTTAACCGTGAATACACCTACTGCATTTTCAGGGGTTGCTGCCCAGGAGTCCGGTGTCGGCTCGAGAGGTTGGGTATCACCAAATTTACCGGCAATGACATCAACCGTAGTGGTATTGCCATGATCATCCTTGATCTCAACAATAGGAATATCTTCTTTCCACAGCATCTTAAAATGCGGCTCTACAAACTTGCTCACCTTAGGTAGGTTCAGCCAGATCTGGAAGATCTCTAAAGGGTTACCTTTGTCTTCGTTGAGCATGGGAAACATTTCAGAATGCTGGATGCCCTTACCTGCCGTCATCCACTGCACGTCACCGGCCATAAAACGTCCTGAGGCACCCAGTGAATCCGAATGATCAACGGCCCCTTCTTTATTGATAGTGATGGTTTCAAAACCGCGATGCGGGTGGTAGGGAAATCCAGGGATAGTACTTCCATGATACATGCGCCAGCCGTCTTTGATCATAAAATCCTGACCCACGTTTCTACCCTTAAGATGCTCGGGATCAACACCCATTGTGGCATTTCCTGACGGGTACTCATCACGATGGTAGGCACAGAACAAAAAGGGGTCTTGGGTTTCCCACGGGAATCCTAAGGGTCGTACAGCTAATACTAGTGACATTATCCTTTGAATTCAGCTTTTACATGAGCCCCATCGCAGTAGGGCTTATTTTGAGACGCTCCGCAACGACAGAACGCGGTTACCGGATTTTTGATTTCTTCTTTGCCATCCGGATCACTTATTTGCAGCGTTCCGTGTACCAATAAAGGTCCGTTCGCCTTAACTTCTACCCTAGCCAGAACTTCCGGATCACTATTGTTATCCTCATTATCCATGCGATAACTCAAAGCACCAGATGGACACTTGGCAATCTGATCTTTTAGCTCCTGGGTGGTGGCATTTTCAGCGGTAATCCATGGCTTTTCGTTGGGTTTGTATACACTGGGTAACGCCTTTACACATTCACCAGCATGAATACACAGTTGGGGCTTCCAAATTATGGATAGCTCTCCATTGGAGTATTCTTTTACAATTTCTTTGGTCATAGTTAGTTGGTTTCTTTTCTCAATAGAGGCTATATTAAGTTAACTAATAATTTAGCATGAATCCATATGAAAGCCATTCTTACGCGTGCTCCCGGAGGTAGGGAACAACTCTATATGGGAGAACACTCTATTCCTTCGATGTTTAAACATGAATTAAAGATTAAAGTTCAGGCTTCCGGAGTAAATCGTGCGGATATCCTGCAGCGTGAGGGGAAATATCCACCGCCAAAAGGAGAGTCTCCGATAATTGGCTTGGAAGTATCAGGTTTAGTGGAGAAGGTAGGTGAAGATTGTACCGGATTTCAAAAAGGCGATAAAGTTATGGCCTTATTGGCAGGAGGAGGCTATGGAGAGTACGTGGCAGTGCATCAAGATCTGGTAATACCCGTGCCTGATCAAGTTGATCTTATCGACGCTGCTGGTATACCTGAAGTTTTCATAACGGCGTATCAAGTTCTCTTTAAGATTGCTAATCTAAAGTCAGGCGAGTGGGTATTGATCCATGCCGGAGCCAGTGGAGTAGGAACCGCCGCTATCCAATTATGTAAGGCTGTAGGTGCTAATTGTATTGCTACGGTGAGATCGAATGAGAAGGTAGAATTCTGTGAATCACTGGGTGCAGATGTGGCTATCAACACCGCAACGGTTAAGTATGACAAACGAGTTCTGGAAGTAACAGACGAAAAAGGGGTCAATATCATTCTTGATCCAGTAGGTGCAGCCTATTTTGAAAAGAATTTGGCTATTGCCGCGTTAGATTGTCGTTGGGTGTTGATAGCCGGTATGGGAGGGGTAAAGATTCCGGAGTTTAACCTGGCTAAACTTTTGATCAAAAGAGTAGCGCTTATTGGCTCCACACTCAGATCTAGAGATCACAACTATAAATCCCAACTGGTAAAAAATTTTAGTGACCAATTCCTTAACAAGTTCGGCACCGGGGAACTTAATCCCATTATTGATAGCATTTTCGACGTGAAAGATGTGGCTGAAGGCCATGCCTACATGGAAACTAATCGAAACATGGGCAAGATTATTCTCAATTGGCCTTAGTTATTAAATATTCAGACTTTAGGGTTTGATACTGACCAATTGGATCCTTAGCGTCTAGTAGCGCCTTCCAGTCCTTCATTTTGACGTTTTGAAAAGCTACTTCCTTTTCGTCGGTTTCCTTGGCAATCAGAAAACCAGTTTGTCCATCACATGAAAAGAACCAGACATGACGTGGAGTTTTATATCGAGAGATTTTTAGCTCTTCGGTAAATCGGAATTTCGTTTTTCTGATGAGTTTAATAGACTCCGAGACCTCTTCTAACTTAAGACTGTCGCACGTGGTGTTATTCGGCCCCATGGTAAAGTTATGTTCTACTTGCGCCGTGCTCATGTTGGGCACTATCAATGGCATAGTGATCGTCAAAAATTTAACTATTATCCTAATTTGGGGTTTATTCATTACCTCTGGGGTGAAGTATGGGATGGTTTATATGACACTAAACCATTAAATTACAATATATGCATCGACTACCGCAAATTATTGAGCAATCCAACTTGATCTATTATATGGGTGTTAGCTATGGTGGTGATTACCTTTTTGCTAATTCATATTTCCTGGATAGGTTCAATTGCCACGGTCTAAACGATGGGTCAATTCAGGTAATGGATACGATTATTGAGGAGGATTGGGCTAAGGTGGTAGAACTATTTGAAATATGTAAGAAGCACCCTGGAGAAAGTTTTGAGATCATAATTCGAAAACCGTCTACCAAGGGTGACGTTGTCCATACCTCATGGGAGTTTGTGGCTGATGGAGAAGCTAAAGAGATCATTTGCATTGGCTTTGATATTACTCAGCGAGTGGCTTATTCAAGAAAAGCTTGGGAGTTTGGCAAAAAGCTTAATCAGATCATTGACAGTATCACAGATGGATTCTATTCTTTAGACAGAAAATGGCGTTTCACATTGGTTAACCAAAACTTCCTAGATACTGTCGGGAAAACACGCGATGAAGTTATTGGAAATAGTATCTGGGATCTTTTTCCGGATGATGACGGGTATCAGTATCCCAAGCTCTTTAGGAAAGCTATGAATGACGGTATGGCACAGAAGTTTGAGGAATACCGACCTGACCTTGATCGATGGTATTGGTCCGCGGCTTATCCCTCCGACGACGGTTTGCTGGTTTTCTTTAAAGATATTACAGAGCGTAAAGTGGAGAGCTCGGCCTTGGAGGATTCCAAAAATAAGCTTACCGCCATTTTAAACAGTACTGCCGAGAGCCATATGCTTATTTCCCCGGAGTACAGAATGCTGTCCTTTAACAAAACAGCAAGTAATGATTCGGAAAGACTCTATGGTAAGAAGATGGCTGTTGGTATGAATCTTTTAGATTATGTGGCGGCAAATGATCTTGAACAATTTCAAGCCAACTTTACCAGGGCTCTTTCTGGTGAGTTAGTAATTAATGAAGTGATTATAGACTTTCCGAATGACAAGCAGAAATGGTTTCGAATGGAGCTCTCACCGGCACGAAATGAGGCGAATGAAACCATTGGAGTGGTGATTAACTCTGTAGATATTGATGAACTTAAGCGCTACGAACATAAGCTTGAGAGATCTAACGAACAGCTAAGAGCAATCGCCTATCAGCAATCACATGAAATGAGGTCTCCGATTGCTAAAGTTTTGGGTTTAATGAATTTGCTAAAATCTTCCCCTGGTGATACAGAGGTTATGGCTCATATCGAAAAAGTCACTCACCAGTTGGATACCATTGTTCATGATATCATCGAAAAAACGGAAGAAGCCTAGTTTAAAACCAGCCCGTTCCGTAATTCTGAAAGGGCCATGGAATTCCAATAAGGATTAAAATGAGACCAATTAGGAAAAACCAGAAAGTCGTTTTAAATTTTTTACTATCAAGAGCAGCCCTCTTAGACTTACTGTAACCTAGAGTGATCAACAGAACGGCCGTGGTCATAAGGCATACGTGTTCCACCAGGAAAAAACGTAAAACACTATCCTTCATAACTGCCCCAGAAAAGACCACCCTTGGGCTGATAAAATAGAGTACTAAACCAAGGGAGAACTGGAGGTGTGAGAAAATTAGCGCCAGCAATCCGTACTTTTTATCCCTTGCCGTAAAAGCGTTCAATCCGTTCATTTTGCCAAACGCATTAACAATGGCTATGACAAGTGATATCAATACCAACCACCTAAGCCCCGAGTGCGCATGTTTTAGTATTTCCATCATCATAACGAGGCCGCTTTAGAACCGGTCTTTACAAATCTTTAAAACTAATTCGCGTTCGAAACACTTATTTCCTGGGCCATTTTGACCGCTTCATAAGCATTAATGATACCTCCTGTTATTGAAAGCTGGCTGAAGTTTATTTTTTCACCTTTTTTCCCCGGATGGTATACTTCGAGATTATCAAACTTTCTTGAAGAATTTAAGATAATATCTTTCACTTGCGTTACTGACAATTCAGGAAAATAGGACATTAGAAGGGCTGCTACGCCACTTGTGGCCGGTGCTGCCATACTAGTGCCGTCATACTTCTTATAGTTGTTATCCGGAGTAGTCGAATAAATCTGGACACCCGGGGCAAAAACGTCTACGGTTTCTTTGCCATAATTACTAAAAGAACCGACGAAGTTCTCATCATCTCCCCAGGAGGATGCGCCTATCTCTAGCCAATTACTCGCGGTGGTGTTTTCAGAATACTTCTTGGTGGGAAAGTTTTTACCTTTATCGATATTTTTTGAACTATTACCTGCAGCATGTACTAGCAATACCCCCTTTTTCTCGGCATATCTCACGGCTTTATCCACCGCCTCTTTTTGTGGAGAATAGGATTTGCCAAAGCTCATATTGATGATTTGAGCACCATTATCCACGGCATAAATAATAGCATTAGCAATATCCTTATCACGTTCATCACCGTCTGGGACAGCCCGGATGACCATGATTTCAGCATTATTTGCAATTCCATTAACACCAATGTCATTATCCCGGTTTGCGGCTATGATTCCAGCTACATGCGTTCCATGACTTGGATCGTGACCTTTGACATCACTATTACCATAGCCTTTCTCATATAAGTCATCGTAATTATCATTCACATATTTTCTTGGGTCGAAATCCGTGTTGTACGTGTACTTAACCTGGTTTCCGAAGTATTCGACACCTTCCTTAAGCTCTTCAGCGAATTCTGTGAAATCTACATCCTCTCCGACATTCTGAAGAATAATTCCCACTATACCTCGGGCTGCTAAAATGGTGGAATCTTGAGAATCGATCCCTTTTAAATCATCCATCGTAATCTTTTCAACATCCAGGTATGCTTGCAGAAGTGCGTGATAGCGTAACACGTTCTTTTCAAGATTGTAATAGAATTCATACTGTTGTTGAGCTTTTTCTCTAGTTGGCTCGAATTCTTTTTTAACTTTCAACCAATACGTGTACTCTTCTTTATTTTTTTTCTTGACCTTCTTTTCATCAACACTGCCATACTTCGACTCTAATTCCTTATATATTCGAGTGAGCTCATAGGTATCTTGCTCCACGTTTCCATTTTCACCACCGATAAAATTCCATCCATATCGATCGTCTATATAACCGTTTTTGTCATCATCAATTCCATTGCCCGCTATCTCGTCTTCGTTAATCCAGATCTTTCCTTGTAGGTCTTCATGATCAATGTCAACCCCGGAATCAATTACGGCAACCGTTATTTTCCGCGATGGCTTTCCCTTCAATAGAGTAGTGTAAGTCTTATTTGCACTTACTCCCTGCATTTTGTCCTCTTGCGGGTCCATAACCAGCCACTCTAAGGCCGGTATATTAGTGCTATCATTTGGCATTAGTTGAGCACTGGCACATAGCGCGTTGAATAATAGTAATACCGATGCCAAACCTCCAATTATCTTTTTCATCCTATCTTGTTCTATTTAGATATACCATCCAGAAGTATACTACCTCACTGGATATAACTAGCGAAGTTAGTCGAATTTAGTTCCCTCTAATTTTCTATTTATATAATCGGTAGATTTCCTTTCAGAAGGGTGTGGACTTTCTTGAAAGTTTACTTTTTCTATTAAAACCTTACAGCCGTTACCTCGTCCGTGGTTATGAAGAGAATTGAAGTTCAAACAAACGTAAATTTAATTAATCAATCAAAAAGTGAAGTGGGATGGTATATTATTTATGCTTGATGTCTGTGGCAATTTTCTTTGGACTGTTCTATTACATGGCTTTTCAAGCCATTGAACAAAAAAATCTACGATAGCTGTCCAAAAAACTCAGTGGAGTTTTCACCGGATTCAAAAGTACCTATCTTTAAAGAGTAACCAATTTTATTCAATGGTACTCGAAGAAATACCTCTGAAAGAACGGTTTCAAACCGTTAGAAATCAATCTAGGAAAATATGTGCACCTCTGACAGCCGAAGATCATGTTGTACAACCCGTAGTAGACGTAAGTCCTCCAAAATGGCATTTAGGTCATACCACTTGGTTTTTTGAGACTTTTGTTCTGGAACCTTACGTTCCTGATTACAAAATCTTTGACAATAGTTACAGCTATTTATTTAACAGCTACTACGAAACGGTAGGGGCTCGAGTAATTAGGACCAACAGAGGAAATATGACCAGGCCATCCGTGAGTGAGGTCCTTGGTTATCGCGAGCACGTGAATACTGCGCTTGAGAAGTTGTTGGATACGGAATTGGTTCAGGAGCAGTTAGATTTAATTGAGTTGGGGCTTCAGCACGAACAGCAACATCAAGAGCTGTTATTCTATGATATCAAGTATATCCTTGGGAATAATCCCTTATTCCCGGAATACTTACCGAACCGTGAAATCCCTCAACTCGAAACAGGTAAGATCAGGAATCTGGAAATTGAAGAAGGAATTTATTCCATTGGTTATGACAGGAACGGTTTTCATTTCGACAATGAGCGTGGTGTTCACAAAGTTTATCTTCATGGCTGTCAATTAGAAGATAGGCTCATTACTAATGGGGAGTACCTCGAATTCATGTTGGATGGTGGCTACGAAGATTTCAGACATTGGCTTTCTGAAGGCTGGGATTGGGTAAAGACCAATAAAATTCGCGGTCCGCTACATTGGCATCAGAGTGAGGAAGAATGGATGGTTTATTCATTAAGGGGGGGATTGCAGCCGGTTGAACTCAATGAGCCAGTAACACATATCAGTTTCTTTGAGGCCGATGCCTATGCGAAATGGAGAAAAAAGAGATTGTTAACAGAATTTGAGTGGGAGGTCGCTTGCAGACAATACGGTCAAATAAACAAGGGTTCGAATTTTTCTGAACAAGGGTATTATGCTCCCACTGCGGCCATCTCAAATAATAATCAATTATTTGGTGACGTTTGGGAATGGACTTCTAGTGCCTATCGACCCTACCCGTTTTATGAGGCCCCTGAAGGTGCTGTAGGGGAATACAATGGAAAATTCATGGTAAATCAAATGGTGCTAAGGGGAGGTTCTTGTGCTACTTCAAAAACCCATATTAGAAATACATATAGGAATTTTTTCCACCCCCATTTACGTTGGATGTTCTCGGGTATTCGATTAGCCTCGGACTTATAAAACTTATTTCATGAATAAAGAATTTGCAAAGGACGTCATGGACGGACTTAATGCTGATCCCAAAACGTTGCCCTCTAAGTATTTTTATGATAAGAAGGGGGATGCTATTTTTCAAGAAATCATGGATCTTGACGAATACTATCTGACGCGTGCGGAGTATGAAGTATTTGAATCCAATAAATCTGCTCTGGCCAGTACTTTTTTGGAAGGTGCAGATAAGTTTGATCTGATTGAATTTGGTGCTGGCGATGGACATAAAACGAGAGTTCTGCTAAAGCACTTTTTAGAGGTGAATATCAACTTTGAGTATTTACCTATTGACATTTCAGGCAATGTTCTTGAACAATTACGGTCGACTTTGAAAACGGAGCTCCCGCGTTTAGTTGTTAAGCCTATTCAGGACGATTATTTTCACGCCTTGGAGAAAATAGAAAAAAGCACAAACGTCCGCAGTATCGTACTGTTTCTAGGCTCTAATATTGGAAATTTCAAACACAAAAAAGCAGTTGAGTTTTTGTCAGAGTTGTATTCCAGACTAAAGGTAAATGACTTACTGCTGATTGGATTTGATCTGAAAAAAGATCCTGATGTCATACTTCATGCATATAATGATTCTAAGGGCGTAACCAGAGCTTTTAACCTAAACCTTCTCGATAGAATCAATAATGAATTGGACGCTAATTTTGATAGGTCCAAATTCATTCACTACCCCATATACAATCCGTCAACAGGCACTACCAAAAGCTTTCTAGTCAGCACTGAAAGCCAAACTGTTGAGATCTTAGATACAGCGGTTAATTTTGATGCGTGGGAAGCTATTCATACTGAAGTATCACAGAAGTACAGCTTAAAAGATATTCAAAGGCTTGCCCAGGGATCCGGATTTTCTGTGGTTGATAACTTCTTTGATAGCAAGAACTTCTTCGTAGATTCAGTCTGGAGAAAATCATGATCTGGGGGTCTTGCTATGTTGTGAAACATCAAAAAGCTTACTAGCTTTGACGCTGCTTACCAAATAAAATACGCGCACGTGGCGGAATTGGTAGACGCGCCAGGTTGAGGGCCTGGTGACCGTTTTTGGTCGTGGAGGTTCGACTCCTCTCGTGCGCACTAGGTTATTTCACTACCTTCCTCAATTTTTTTCTTATTGGCTTACGTCCTTCAGGTTATATTTACTTGGTTCTTAGCCCTATAAGCTTTGCAGTTTAAGCTAAACTTTATACCTTCAAGAGCTTTTGTCGATTTTTGGCTGGTTTTTATTCAGTGTACTAAAGCATGACTTCAACAGTAAAGACATTTTTTTTAGGTCTTTTCGGATTGCATTTCTATATCCCTGTATTAGGGTCTAATAATGTTAATTTGGCATGTCCGGCACCTTCAATCATGGCGGTTGGGAGTACCACGGATTGCAGAAACGGCCTGGTAAGATTAAGGATAAGTCCTTTTGAGAGTAGTTTATATACGTATCAATGGTATAAGGATGGCACACCGGTCTCAGGGCAAACTTTTGAAGATATCTTTTTGACCCTTCCAGAGGAGTCAGGTGATTACTCCGCTATTGCTACTGATATTTTTGATCCCGGCTGCATTAGTCCATCCAGTAACGTGATTAATGTACAAATTAATGAGTTACCGGGCTCATCAGGTACACCTACGGTAGTAGGTACAAATCCGGGTTGCGCCGGGGAGGATATTGTACTTTCATCTACAGTTTCTGCGCCAGTCGGAGGACTGTACAGATGGTTTAGGAATGGTATAAGTGTTCTGGGAGAAACAAACTCTACGTTGGTCCTAAATCAGAGCAGCGCTTCTGGCGACTATACGGTTGAAATTATTAGTGATCTTAGCTGCGCCAGTGGTCAAAGCCCCGGTGTCAGTATTACCATCGAGCCTCTTCCTACACCACCGTCGATCAGTCTAAGTCCTACTGGAAGTCAGATCTGTTCTGATGGGTCACAGATCACGCTAACCTCAGAACCTGCTCCAGATGGAGGCACTTATACCTGGTATAGAGATGGAACATTACTTAGCGTAAATACGCAATCTATTGACTTAAACTCACCGGATGAAACAGGTGAGTATACTGTAGAAGTAACAGATGGAAATGGTGCGAGGTGCACGAGTTTAATGGGTCCAGGGCAAGCCGTCAAGATTTTTGAGTTACCGACTTTGTCTTCTACCGGAGCCGATTTTGAACTTTGTGCTGAAAGTTCTGCTACCTTAACCGGCAACACTCCTGCGGTTGGAATAGGTAGTTGGACCACAACAAGCACTGGTTTAATCTTTAGCGATGTCAACGATCCTAATGCCACAGTATCTGGTTTGACACCAGGGATTTATGAATTTAGTTGGCAGATTGACAATGGACTTTGCATAGGATTACCAGCAGTCCAACGTGTGGAGGTTTTTGCCGCACCTTCTCCTGCGGTAACCGAGGCAGATAAGCTTATATGTGATTCAAATTCTACAATGATTTCCGCGGATGAGATTACATCGGGAGAGGGCAGGTGGGAGATTATCTCTGGTACTGGTGAAATTGCTGATCCAGCTGATAATACTACCGAGATCTTTAATTTAAATGTAAACTCAGAAGTATTACTGTCATGGACAGTGACCAACGGTAACTGTGACGAAGAACGTGACGAGTTACGAATTGAGTTGAGCTCATCCCCTTCTTTAGCTGAAGTGCCGGATGGGAATCAGCAGTTGTGTGCAGCGGTACAAACCGCATTAGAAGCAGTAACACCCGGCATAGGTTCTGGGGAGTGGTCAATCGTAAATGGCACTGCAACCATTGACAACCCCTTACAAAGCACTATTCAACTGACCGGATTGATACCAGGTGAAAATGTAGTAGCCAGGTGGACCGTATCTAATTCTTGTGGAGTGAATCAAATGGACGTGTTGGTGGAAAATGAGGTGCAGCCGGATATTGCAGAGGCCGGCGCTGATCAAAGCTTATGTGGCACTACAAATACTATTTTGGCCGGTTCCGGAAATGGTGGTATTTGGACTGTTGTTAGTGGTTCAGCGGTATTCAATAATGAAAACGATCCTAATACGGAGGTATCCGGGTTGGCTGTAGGTGAAAATATTTTGCGCTACACCATAAATGCTAACATTTGTGATGATTCGGAAGACGAAGTAATAATTAGCGTGTTCGAAGAACCTTCAGCTGCACTCTTGACAACTGCCAATTCTATTTTTTGCAACGGCGAGACATCAATAAATGTCTCTGCCGAATCACCCTTAATAGGTAGCGGTAACTGGCAAATAGTTTCTGGGAACGGGAATATTTCCGAACCGGATTCTCCAACTACGGATGTTTTCGGCCTATCACTCGGTGAGACGGTATTTAGATGGACAGTTACTAATGGGAGTTGTAATCAGAATTCCGCAGATCTAAATGTTTTTATCTACCCCACTCCATCAGTTCAAAGTTCAAGCGTTGAAATTTGTGCGGGGGAAAGTGCTCAACTCAGTGCGATGGGGGGAGATCGTTACGCTTGGTCCCCATCTGACGGGTTGAGTGCTGATAATATTGCCAACCCCGTGGCTAGTCCCGCACAAACGACAACATACTCTGTATCTATTGAAAGAGAAGGATGCCTTAGCGACAATTTGGAAGTAGAAGTACAAGTAAATCCCCAACCTGAACTTGTAGTTAGCAATGACACCACCATTTTCGCAAATCAGAGTATTCAACTGGTAGTAAGCGGGGCAGAAACTTACAGTTGGACTCCAACTGAAAACCTTGATGACCCCACGTCGTCCACCCCGATGGCTGCTCCAATTAATACGACAAGTTATCAGGTGGTAGGAATAAATGAATTTGGATGTCCAGCTACAGCCAAAGTGACCATTACCGTGGACGATAACTTTGAGATTTTTGTGCCGGACCTTTTCAGTCCAAATGGGGATAATGTCAATGATGTATTGATCGCCAATGTATTGGGGGCTCAAATTAAGGAATTTAGAATCTATGACAGGAGAGGGCGTGAATTATTTACTTCCAGAAATGCGAATGATGGTTGGGACGGTCGCTTCAATGGGTCGGACCAAAGCATGGATAGCTACATCTACTATGTAGTAGCTGAATTACCGAACGGGGAACAAATCACAGAAAAAGGCTCAGTCCAATTGATAAGATGATTAAGCGGTTGACTACATTACTTCTGATCTCATTTGTTTGTTCAGCCAATGCTCAAGAACCCTTTTTTTCTCAGTTTTATAATGCCCCTTATCTTGTAAATCCGGCTTTCACTGGAACCGCCCATGGCTACATGCGGGTAGGTGTCAACTATAAGAGCTATTTCAATGAGTTCGAAGAATTCAACACTTCTGCAGTTTATGCTGATTTATCGTTATTGGAAAATGATCGAAATCCGGATTATGGCGGTGTTGGAATTTCCATTGTTCATGACCAGGCCGGGAAGGCAATTACCAATACAAAAGTGATGATGGCTTTTGCTTATCATAATGCATTCGGCCGTGAAAGGAATGAGTTTATTGCGTTTGGTATGCAGGCCGGGGTGGATAATACTAACGTAGATTTTTCAGGTCTATCAACCCAGAATCAATGGGTTAACGGTCTTGGCTTTGATCCCAGCCTCAGTTCAGGTGAAGCTGTTCAAGGAGATAACTCAACAGTTTTGGATTTGAGCGCCGGATTCTTGTGGTATAAATTTTTAAGGAATGGTAACTCATTTAACGTGGGTCTTTCAGCGTATCATCTCAGTGCTCCAAAACGGGATTTTCTGGGTCAGGAAAACCCTATTGAACGCAGGCTTTCCTTGCATGGGTCTGCACGACTTGCCTTGTCACAAACTATGAATTTGGCTCCTAGTATTTTGTACTGGTATCAAGGAGGTGACCATACTGTGAATCCGGGAGCTTCTTTTGAGTTTACTTTAAAGAATGAGAGTTTCTTTTCTCTGGGAGTGTGGGCACGTAATTTGGATGCAGTTATAGGATCGGTTCAAATTGAATATCAAAATTTGATGATTGGGGCGAGCTACGACCTTCTTTTGTCTTCCATTGCAGATCAAACCAGAAACGGAGGATTCGAATTAAGTATAAGTTATTTAATCAAGCGGACGTACAAGAAAAGAGCCCGAGTTTCTGGACCAAGAAGAACAAGAAGATGAAAAAGTCCCTTTGGCTTATTTTAATGTTTCTCGCCGCAATCAAGGTAAACGGTCAGCATATTCGACCCTTGAAGGATGTCACCGGTAACTTGGATGCCAATGAGCTAAGGCTTATTGCTGAAAGGCTTTATCATGAATATCACTACTTCGCTGCTTTGGAATATTATGACAGATTAGGTAATGAAAGTGAGCTACGCAATTCAGATCTTTTGAATCTGGCTAGAATTAAATTCGTGTTAAGAGATTACCAAGGAGCCACGTTACTCTACGAAAAGCTTGTATCTGAAAACTCCAATGCGGAAATCAGCTTTTACCTGGGTGATCTGTATAAAATATTAGATCAACCCATAAGGGCTCGTCGAGCTTATTCGGATGTTGTTGACAACGCTGCCAGCACTTCTGAATTAAAGAATCGAGCACGCTATCAATTTGAAAATCTTGCACTTTTGGATAGGATTCAAAATTCCTCGGATAAAAATGTTAACCTTGAGCCTGATTTTTCGAATTCTGGAATAAGATCTGCAAGATTTATCGGTGATAATAAAAAAATTGTAGATGTAGAAGTTGATTTAAAGGTTAAGAAGAAGATTAAGATTAATTCAGATTTAACGGTTGAGCTAGATACCGTACTTATTCATCGATTACACCACAAGAAGGGTGGCAGACTTGACAAAATTCGTATTCCGTTAAAAAACCCTAGTGTATCGTTATCAAATGCTTCTAAAGGTCTTACGAGTAATCAACTCTTATTCGAGGTATGTGATGCAATAAGTTCAAAACCGTTGTACGCCATTCACTCTTCGGGATTCAACGGAGGTAGATGGTCTGAACCAAGTAGGATTAGCTCTCGTATCAATATGCCTGGTTATTCTTCCAAAGATCCACTAATGGTAAGAACAGAAGCAGGAGAGCTCTTTCTCTTTTTCTCTTCTAATCGGCCAGGCGGGTTTGGCGGCTACGATATTTGGATGAGCCAGTATGTACAGGGTCAATATGCTGTACCTATTAACCTTGGCGCGGGAGTGAATACCCCAGAAGATGAAAGAGCACCTTTTTTTGATGTATCGACGGGGTATTTATTTTTCTCATCAAATGGTCATGCAGGTTTAGGAGGGATGGATATTTTTCTAACCAGGGTTAACTGGGGGAAGGGAAGAGGACAAACTTTCAATGTTGGAAAACCCTATAATACTTCTTATGATGATCTTTATTTTAATCTAAGGAGTGATGGCAAAAAAGGAATCCTGGCCTCTAATCGTGATGAAAGTTGTTGCAATCAAACATACGAATTTGAGTTAGCAACTCCATTTAGCCATTCACAACTTCCTAATCATTTCGTTGAGGTAAATGCTTTTGACCAGTTTGATTCGGAACTAATGGTTTTAAGGCAGTCATTCAATTATGAGGAACTTGCCTTCAACGAGACTCAAACAGAGTTTATATTAAGTGAGGATGCGGATTTGGAAGGTATATTAATAAAAGATGAAGGTGCAACGACTAACCGTAAGATTCTATTGGTAGATAATAATGGTGAAGTGGTCAGTTCAACAATTTCGGATGGTCAAGGTAGATTTAGATTTAGACAGCTACCTTCCGGAGGGCAATATAGTTTTATAATGGATCAAAACGAGCCTGGATTAATTATTGACATAAAGTTAGTTAATGCTACCGGAGATATGTTTGGAAGACTCAATAACAAAGAGACTCCGGGTATTTTCCGTTATAGGCCTTTAGAGGATTATTTAGCCGGAGTTTGGAGACTAGAAGTGGAGGATGCCACTATTTCAGGTGAGTTGACCAATAATTCAGTAAAAGGAGAGAAGATTTTATTGGTAGACGAACAAGGTAGAATTGTAGCAGCGGCACAGACTGATAAGAGGGGAAAATTTTCTTTCAGAAACCTTCCAGCGGGTAAAAAATACGCTTTTGTGCTAAGGGCAGCTGAAACTCCTATGGATGTGAATGTGGATATAATCGATGAGCTTGGAAATGTTGTAGAATCATTAAGTAGTACTACCTCAAAAGAACTGTTCAAGTATCGGGTCCTTGAAGATTATCAGGCCGGTGTTTGGAAATTGAACTCCAAGGATGGAAGTATTTCAGGGTCGTTAGTAGCGGGGACATTGGCGATTGGTAATAAAAAGGTTTTGTTGATGGATGAAAACGGAAAGGTATTAGGTGTATCTTACACGGATACGAAAGGTGTATTTACATTTCGGGAGCTACCCACTAAGAGTAAATTATTTTTTGTCATAGAAGAATCTGAAGCTGAATTTAACATTGATGTCGCTGTTTTCGATGAAGACGGGAATATAATAACGCGATTTAGCAGTAACAATCGACAGGAAGTTTTCAAATATAATGGCCTAAAAAAATATGAGGGAGGACTGTATACGCTGTCTTTCGGCGATGCTTTCTTCAAAGGTTCAATAAGTCAAACGGGTTTGGCTCTGGCAGGCCGTTTTTTGGTTCTAGCTGATGAATATGGCGAAGTACTGAAGCTCGTGGAAACTGATTTTAATGGGAATTTTGAGATAAATGGGCTAGAAGTGAATAGAAAATACCGATTTATTCTTCCATTAAGAGATAAAGATAAAAAGGTTGAGATTAAGGTTGTCAGATCGACCAATAAAGTAATAGATGTTTTGGATAATCAATTGAATTCCGAGCTTTTTCACTATCAGGACTTATCCGACCTTATTGACACGTACTATAGTGAGCATTCTAAAATTTGCGGACAGTTTGAGTCAATCGAAACAGAATTCGAGGTTATCATTTTACTGGACGCAGAGGGACGAGAAGTAGCTTGCGCAGAAACAACAGGCCGCGGCTACTTTCAGATAGATGACGTACCGTTTAACAAGGACTATCGTTTCATTTTAGATGGCTGCAGTTTGGAAGATCAATGGGAGATAGAAATAGTAAATGCCATAGGTGCTACCACGCTATTCATTGACTCTAAGAGTGATAAAGAATTCGTCCAATATAGGGATCTAAATCTATCTTCTTCTGATTTAGGGTTACAAAGTTTGAGCGCTGGTCTTAATGGTTACAATTCAGTATGTATTGATTTAGGTAACTTTATTCTGGCAAGGAGTTAGTTTCAACATGAAGCCTCACGTATCACATAGCAGTTATTTATTTTTATTGCTCCTTACAGCAATCTTGATATGTAGTTCATTTACTTCTGTTGAGGGTCCTGATACCAATGCTAAAGTAAAGGCTATTTTCCTATACAATTTTTCCAAGCATGTAGAATGGCCTGAAGCTATGGCTACTGGTCGTTTTAAGATTGGAATCTACGGTACGTATCCTACCCTTTGGGAAGAGCTTGAAAGAATGTCGAAAATAAAGCGTAGGGGGGACAGGAGCTTTGAGATAATTCAATTTGATAGAATGGATAAGATTGTACCCACACATATTCTTTTCGTTGTTAAAAATAACGCGAATGATCTTACCAGAATATCCAAACAATTAAAGAACAGTTCTACGTTATTGGTAACAGAAGAAGAAGGCTATATTAAAAAAGGAGCGCATATCAATCTTTATTATGAAAATAATAAGCAAAAGATGGAGTTAAATCCGTCCACCTTTGGTGATAATGGCTTAAAAGCCAGCTCTCAATTGGTTTCTATTTCTAAAGTCGTAAACGGGTGAGGATTTTATTTTTCATAGTATTCATTGGGACTTGCACTCTTTCAGGAGCACAAAACATTCTTGATAGGTCGTTAAAAAAATATCAGGAAGGTGAACTTGAGCAGGCAAAACTATTGATTGACTCTGCGTTGACCAGTGAGCTGTATGCGGCTGAAAACATAACCTGGTACCTGAAAGGTTTTATTTACAAAGACCTTTTCAAGGCGAATCAAAACAGCCCTTCAACCGAAGAACTCAGGAAATCTTCCCTTTCTGCATTCAAGCGACTGCTTCGAATGGACACCTTAGGGACGTATAAGGACGATACTAGGCAGAATATTAAATTTTTAGCTACTACTTATTACAATGATGCTATGAGGCTTTTGGAACAACGCCGCTTCAAGGCGGCAAATGTGTTTTACAGCAAATTTGTAGCCACTTACAGCCCGATAAGTGATGGTTCAATCTCACTGAGAGAAAGTGAACTTAGATACCATCTGGCCGTAGGTACGGCTTATGTTCAAATGCAAATAAAAGATTCTCTCAGTAATTATAATCCACTGGCCATTGTAGCTTTTGAGCACGTGTTACAATTGGATTCCATGAATAAGGAAGCCAATTACAATATTGGCGCCATTTACTATAACAAAGCAGTTAATCGTATTGAGAAGCTTGACTACGACGATCTTGATTTACTGGCTTTTGGTAAATTCGAGGATGAGACTATTGTATTATTCAAAAGGTCTTTGCCTTACATGCTTCGGGCCTATAAAGTTGATGACCAAGATAAAAACGTGTTGGAAGGCCTTGCGGGAATTCATTTTAGCCTAAGGGAGTTTGAAATCTCTGATCGTTATACACAGGAACTCCTTGCCTTGGAAGACAGTACTAAAGATGGTTAACCATCTTTTTTCTTTTTCCCTTTGAAAAGGTCTCCCACTTTTTGAAAGAACCCTTTTTTCTTCTTACCAAACTCTTTTTCTTTTACTTTTTCCTTTTTTTCAAGGCCAAGTAAATTTTGGAGAAAATTTTTATCGTCCTTAAAATCATCACAACTCATTCTGGACTGAATGGCAGGATCAAGTGTTGAGAATTTAGCTTTACTTATTTGTGCCAGTTGAGGGTCGAAATTTATGTGCTGAAATAGCTTAGCAAAAATAGGTAGTGCCATGTTAGCACCAGATCCTAAGGCAGAAGTCCTGAATCGTATCCTGGGATCATCGGCACCGACCCATACACCTACCACTAATTCAGGGTTATAGCCGATAAACCAGCCGTCGGCGTTAGATTGCGTAGTGCCGGTTTTACCAGCGATATGATTGGTCAGTCCATATTTCCAGCGTATTCTACTACCTGTGCCAGTTTTTACTACTTCCCGCATCATTTCGGTAATCATACCCGCTGTTGCAGATTCCATTACGGGTTCCTTCTTTATGTCATCAAACTGTGCTAAGACCTTCCCTTCGCTATTTTCAATGCGGGCAATAAACTGTGGCACAATCCGGTTACCGCCATTGGCAAAAGCGGCGTAAGCCTGGGTCATTTCGAATAAGGAAATAGATGGGGTGCCGAGGGCAATCGAAGGTAACTCAGGGATCTCGGATTCCACGCCTAAGGATTTCGTGAAATCAACGACTTCATCAATACCCGTTTCCTCAAGGACTTTAACTGCCACGGTATTCACGGATTTCGAGAGTGCCCCTTTGTAGGAGTATTTCAAAATGTTTTCTTTTTCATCGGCATTATTTGGTGTCCAGTCTTTTTGGTTGGTATACACCCTTCTGGCTGCCGAAGTATAGGCGCATGGATCATAACCCCGCTCTAGTGCATTGGCGTATACAAAAGGTTTAAATGTAGACCCCACCTGACGTTTGGTGGATCTGGCAACGTGATCGTATTGAAAATGATCGAAATCGATACCACCCACCCAGGCTTTTACAGCGCCGGTATTCGGATTTAAGGCCAGCACCCCGGCGTGCAGAATTTGTAAGTAATGTTGGATAGAGTCTAAGGTGGAGTATTGGCCGTTGAGTGGCCCGTCCCAAGAAAAAGGTGAAAGTGGTCTTTTTTGCCTAAGCGCTTCGCTGATTTCCTCATCAGAAAGTCCATCATTTTTAAGCTTTTTATAAAGTGAACTACGAGCTATAGCAGATTTTAAGATCTCTGGATTACTGTCCCAAGGTTTTTCTCGTTTCCAATGATTATGGAAAGCTTTTTGCAACTCTTTCATGTGGGTTTGCGTGGATTTTTCTGCATAAGCCTGTAAGCGTGAATCAATGGTAGTGTAAATTTTAAGCCCATCGGTATATAAGTTGTAGTGCGTTCCGTCTGACTTAGGGTTGAGCTTGATCCACTCATTCACGGCACCCTTGAGCTGCTTTTTGAAATAAGCTGCTGAGGCTGATGTTTCCTTAGATAATTGATAATCAATTTTTAAAGGTTTCGTTTTTAACGCCTCGTACGTTTCTTTGGAGATAAAATCGTATTTGTGCATTTGCATGAGCACTACGTTTCGGCGTCTTAGGGATTTTTTTGGAAACAGGCGTGGGTTGTAGGTGTAATTGGCCTTAAGCATACCAATTAAAACAGCGGCTTCTTCCGTCTGTATTTTGCTCGATGGTTTGTTAAAAAATCGCTTGGAGGCGGTTTCTATACCAAAAACATTGTCTCCGAAAGGTACTGTGTTGAGATAAAAGGTCAATATTTCGTCTTTTGAATAAATACTTTCCAGGCGATAAGCCAAAATAGACTCTTTGGCTTTAATCACAGGTATCGTCCAGATCCCATGATCTTCTCTCGGGAACATATTTTTTACCAACTGCTGGCTTATCGTGCTTCCGCCACCGCCGCTTCTGTCTTGTAAAATCACCGTCTTTAGCAAAACCCTGATCAAGCTTCTCGGGTCTATACCATTATGGTCATAGAAACGCGCATCTTCTGTAGCAATCAAGGCGTTTATCACATTCGTTGAAATTTGCTCAAAGGCAATGCTGGAACGATTTTGTATATAATATTTACCAATCAGCTTACCATCCGCACTGTATATTTCCGTGGCTACGTTGTTTTTAATGTTAGCTAGCTGCGCTTTGGTCGGCAATTCACCAAATAACCCGCTCGCTACTAAAAGGAGGAACAAAGAAATACTCGCCACAAGCACGAGGAAAACTCTCAGAAAAAACTTTAGTATTCTCTTAAACATCAAAAAATAGGTCATAGTCGAAAAAAATGCAAAGCCAGTGCTCAACGACAAGGATGTAAAAATCCAAAAAACAGTTTAGAATCAATTGCAACTGTCATCAATTTTATAATATTGGCATTCAAAAAAAACGAAATCCTGATCAATATGAGTATTAACGTTAATCTTTTAAAAACTATATGTGAAGCGCCTGGGGCTCCTGGCTATGAATCCAGGATCCGTGAGAAGGTAATAGAGGAAATAACACCTTTGGTAGATGATGTAAAGGTCGATAATATGGGAAATGTTATTGCCTATAAAAAGGGAAAGAGCAGCGAAAAATGCGCGATGGTGGCCGCACATATGGATGAGATAGGATTTATGGTCACGCACATTGATGATAAAGGGTTTGTTCGGTTTACTACCTTGGGAGGCTTTGACCCAAAGACGCTTACCGCGCAAAGAGTAATTATTCACGGAAAGGAAGACATTATTGGTGTTATGGGTACTAAGCCTATTCATGTAATGAGTCCGGAGGAGCGTACCAAAATGCCTAAAACCACGGATTATTATATCGATCTGGGTATGCCTAAAGAAAAAGTAGAGGAGGTAGTTTCTGTGGGTGACCCTATTACACGTGAGCGTGAGTTAATAGAGATGGGCGATTGTGTAAATTGTAAATCCATTGACAACCGGGTATCCGTATTTATCCTTATTGAAACGCTTAGAACACTAAAAGACCCACCTTTTGATGTTTATGGTGTTTTTACCGTGCAGGAAGAGGTAGGCATACGCGGAGCGAATGTAGCCGCCCATACCATTAATCCCGATTTTGGGTTTGGCCTAGATACCACTATTGCGTTTGATCTTCCAGGAGCGCAACCCCATGAGAAAATTACCTCACTGGGGGAAGGAACGGCCATAAAAATTATGGATGCAATGACTATATGTGATTATCGTATGGTCGATTATATGAAAAATGTAGCTGAAAAATATAAAATTAAATGGCAGCCTGAAGTCCTAACAGCAGGGGGTACGGATACTGCCGGCTTGCAACGAATGGGAAAAAATGGGTCTATTTCCGGGGCTGTGTCCATTCCAACCAGACATTTGCATCAAGTCATTGAGATGGCTCACAAAGATGATATTGATGCAAGTATAAAGCTCCTCATAGCTTGCCTGGAGGGGCTGGATTCTTACGATTGGAGCCACAGGTAGTTGTGGAAAAGTGTAAGCTGCCTAACGTTTTCTTTAATAGTCAGTATGCCACTGTCATGTCATAAACCGTATAACTATGTTTACGTTATAAAATCGTCACCATGAAATATTTGTATTTATTTGCGGTCCTTTTAATGGCCTGTACTCAAGGAGTAAAAAATGAAGATTCGAACGAATCAAATGAAGTACCTATAACAGCCGAGGTAATTGTCAATGACAAACATCATTCGGAATCTATTAAGAAAGTATTTGAAGCTCACGGGAGCTATGCCTCCTGGGCCTCTAAGGGAAGCCTTTCTTTTAAACTCGGTGATGAAACACATCTTAATAATTTAAAAAACAGGAAAGTTTTAATAACCTCTCCAAGTCGCACAATAGGTTTCGATGGCGCTGAAGTTTGGGTAACACCTGACTCTATTGATGCCAGCAGAGCGCGGTTCTATCATAATTTATTTTTCTATTTCTATGCTATGCCCTTTGTTGTGGGAGATCCTGGAGTCTTTTATGAAGATATGGAACCTAAGGAACTAAATGGCAAGGTCTACGGAGGGGTCAAAGTTTCATACGGGGAGGGAGTTGGAGATTCTCCAAATGATTATTACATCATTTGGTATGATCCTGAAACCTTTAAGATGGAATGGCTGATGTATACTGTGACCTATGGAAAAAACGAAGCAAGTGATAGTTTTAGTCTTATTCGATATAACGATTGGGCCGAAAAGTCCGGGCTAATTCTACCAACAAGTCTCCAGTGGCATACCTACAAAGATGGCGAGGTTGGAGAAATGCGTAGTGAACGTTTGTTTGAGGATATTATTCTCAGCGAAAATGAGCCGGAAGAAAATCTATTTGAGATGCCCGAGGGAGCGCAGATATCACCAGCTCCGGAAATCTAAAGTTAATGCCCGAATAATTGTCTTCTACGTCGGAAATAAGGTTTGAGAATAGCTCTGTCTAGGATCAACAATAGGAGAAAGGAAATACTATAAAGAAGGATTTGGCTGATTATTTTAAGGTTTATTCCCTTGGGTAGTTCAACTTCCGGTACTTTAACGTATTCGGTTACTGAACTAGGTACACCTACGTTTAGATTGATATCTATAATACTGTCAGTCATAAAGTAGGAACCCAAAACAACGGTAACCATTGCGGCTAGCACTATAAGCAAGCCATTGAGACTAAGCCTAGGGGCGCTGCCCATATTAGATATTTTCTTCCATACCGTATCCGTAAAATTTACCGATGGGTGTAAAATATCACCCATAAGATGCTTATCGGCTTTTTTTAGATCGTGAAGTCGTGCTCGAAGTTGCATATCTGATTGCAGTTGCTTTTTAATAAACTGCTCATCGGCTTTGTCAAGCGCTCCATCAATGTAATCCAATAAAACCTCATCTGTGATCTTATTCATGATTTTACAAATTTAATGCTTCTTCATTTAACATGGTTTTTAATTGTGTGGCTAACCTTTTTCTAGCGCGATACAGCTTCACCTTTATCAGATTGGTTTTAAGGTCTGTCACTTCCGAAATCTCTTCTAAGGAAAGCTCTTTGAGATAAAAAAGGCTTAGCATTGTCTTGTCCTGATCGCTGAGCTGAGCCAGGCCTTGTCTTACAAATTTTTTCTGATCATCCATCTCTACCGATGACCTTGCCGTTGAACCAATGGTGCGTGCCTCGTTAATATCTACACTAACGACCCTGTTTTTTCGACCTTTTGTAATTGCTGTATTGGTCACAATTCGGTAGAACCAAGTAGAAAACTTAGACTGCCTATTGAACTTTTGCAGGTTTTTAAAAGCTTTAATAAAACTATCCTGAGCCGCTTCTTCGGCATCTTCCCGGTTATTCAAAACATTAAAGGCCAAGGTAAAGGCATAACCCTTATACTTATCTATAAGCACCTTATACTGGCTTTTATCACCGTCCAGTATACGATCTATGATGATGTCATCATTTATGTGATTCACAGAATCTTTGACTACACTTTGGCAACTCAAGTTACATTTTTAGATATTAAATCGCCGTAGAAAAATAATTTGGTTCGCCCTGTAACCTGATAGAAACATATAGGGTCAAAAGTGAAAACAGATTAAAAGCACAGAAATCATGGATGTAGCAATTATAGGCGTATTTATACCCATCATAGCCATTATAGGTGGAATTATTATGATTATATTCTTAAGGAAATATCAGAATGAGGAGCGTATGAATATGATAGAAAAAGGGATAAACCCAGGTGATATAACTACAGTAAGAAACACAAGTGGACCCCTTAGGTTTTCGATGTTGCTCATGGGTGTGGGTATAGGCCTCTTGCTAGGTTATTTTCTAGACGTCAATACACGCATGGAGGAAACAGCTTACTTTTCAATGATATTCCTCTTCGGTGGCATTGGACTTGGGATAGCCTATATTATAGAAGAGCGTAAATTGAAACGGGAGTCTTGAAAATAAAATGAACAAGTAACATTTTAACACTTGCACTACTCTCAACTTGTACTAACCCTTAACGGTGCTAATATTACTATCAGGACTAAAGCAGGATAAATTTCAAATGGCAGGCCTTTCTAGCACTTTTGAAGAGTGTTTAGTTCAGCCACCTTTTACACGCTGATCTTCTTTGTAATTGTTGGTAACTCCATTTTGCAGCTCATCATAAAACTCCTTGAGGACGTAGAATGCCTGTTTTTTTATTCCAGTTTCTGATATCAGCCCCTTTCGATTGTAATGATTTTGAATTTGCTTAAGATTCCTCCTTGGTGATCGAAAATCCATCAAAATCCAGGGGGAAAGCCCATTTAAGAAGTCAATATTCCTGACCATTTCGATGTTATTCTTGTAGACAGCTACCTGGTATTCTTCTGTCCACCTTTCGTTTTCATCTCCGTGGAGGCCTTGCAAAGCTCCAGCTCCCACCTCACTCATGATCATGGGTTTATCGAACTCATTTTTCCATTTAATGCCACTGCACAGTCCTGGTTTTTTTGAGTACCACCCACAGTAACTATTTATGCCAATTACATCTATATATTCACCCAATGGGTCATCAATAATTATTTCATCATTGACCCCTCTTTGGGAATTCAGTGCTGCTGTTATCAGCCTTGTGCCGTCCAATTCACGAGCTGTTCGAATCAGCTTCCTTAAAAATTCCAGTCTCTCATCAGTTACGGGGGTTTCGTTGGCGACTGACCAAAGTCCAATGCCTACCCGGTTTTTGTCCCGGTCAATCATCGAAAGTAACTGGGATTCCGCATTTCGGAAAGTTTCATGATTATCATAAAGAATCGTCCAATAAACAGGAATTTCTGACCATACCAATAGCCCTAACTTTTCAGCCTCTCTAACCATAACTTCATTGTGTGGATAATGAGCGAGTCGAACGAAGTTGCACCCGAGTTCTTTTGCCCACTGTAGTAAAATCCGACATTGCTCTTCACTTGTGACTCTTCCCGCGCCAAAAGGAGCCTCCTCATGGATACTGATGCCCCGCAAAAAAATGGGCTCATCATTTAAGTATATCTGAGTACTTCTTGCTTCTATTATCTTGAAGCCTATCAGGTCCTTGAGGCTCTCTTGATCTGTATCTATAGATAACTCGTAGCATTTTGGATTTTCTGGAGACCAGAGAGTTACATCTGCCTCAAACTCAAAACGCGCCAGCCCCTCAATATCGGTTTTTAAGTCAAGCGCTTTTTTCAGTTCACCAATA
>JBCCOE010000030.1:0-45081 GCA_039025475.1 Bacteroidota bacterium
GTCAGCCTTGAACTTTTTGAGCAAAAAAGGTAATTCCATAGTCCCAAAAAAGGCATCTACCTGTGGAATTTCTTCCTCCAGATCATCCCTATATCGCTGAGAGAGACAGCCGGTAACGTATAGCTTATCGATCATACCTTCTTCCTTGGCATCCGCATATCTCAAAATCGTGTCAATAGACTCCTGCTTTGCATTGTCAATAAAGCCACAGGTATTTACAATAACAACATTGGCATCGTCCTTTTGGGATTCATGTGTGGCATCTATCTGATTTCCCTTTAATTGGGTTAACATAACCTCAGAATCAACCAGGTTCTTTGAACACCCCAACGTTACAATGTTTACTTTATCTCTTGGTTTCGTCTTCACTTGCCTCTCTTTTCGCAAAGTGCAAAATTAGTGATAGCTGAGCTGAATAACGAATAACGCACTTAAACCAGCGGATCATTTCGGTTTATCAAACTTATAAATTCCGAATATCCGGTCATAATCTCGAACCCGCCGCGTTAACCTGAGCTCTTTGTACGCCAAGTACAAATACAGCTAATGGCAATAGACCGTGAGGAAGCCTGTAAATTGTTAAATAGGCAGAATTATGAAGTGATTCTATGAAAAACTGGCTGTCAATGCCTGATGCTACTCGGGCTAAAGCCGTTAAACATCCCCAAATAACCATATAGATAAGTGCATATTGACCCGTTTTAGGAACAAACAACAGTAGTGAGGCCATAATATCAAACACCCCCGCTGCGAACAGAAGTTGACGTGCTTTCTCCCCCGTGATTGGCAGTATTGTAACCGTCATTTCTATGAAATGACCCGGAAGATAAGGTATCCCAAGAGCAAAAAGTCCATGTGCTATGAAAGTGAGTGCGATAGCGAATTTTAGGAAAAAAATTTGCTTAAAAGCGTTTTGAGGATTACTCTTCGACAAAAAGAATAAACTCAACGGGGAGGCTAACTGAATAGTAAGCTCAAGAAATTGAAGTATATCGTAGTTTTTTTCTTTTACGAGATATAAGCCTATCAAGACTAGTACGCTTATACCAATAGCCATAAACCACTTCCTCAGCTTTTTAATGCCAGGATTAAACCAGAAAATACTGGTTAAGGCTGCCAATAGAAGCAATAGGGCACATAGGGGTATGATTAGACTTTCATCAGATAAGAAAGGATGAAATGGCGTTTCAAAAAAGAAAAACTGGTATGCCCGCCCTATGAAAACTAAAAATGAAGTAAACTGGATAAGGAGTACAACTATGGATGACTTCATTTCTCTAAAATACTGAAGAAAACCTGTTACAATACCTAAATGAGTATAACAGCATTATTGTTGCTTAAACCTACCTCTTAGTCTCTTTAATTCAGCTTTAAAAGCTCCTGTTCTATCTGCTCAAGGTATACTTTATCAACCGGATGAGTATATACATCATTCATGAACCTTCTCTCAGCGTATAACTCTGCCGCCAATTCTAAGGCAATCCTTTTTTGAGTTTCGTCACCCAGTGCATTATGAGCTTTGGCAATATAATATTGGTTATCGGCCAACTCATTAAATTCTGATTGTTTACCGAATGCATCAAGCGCATCATCGTATCGTTGCATGTTCAGGTGCATAACGCCCAAATGAAGGTAATCATATGGCATAATAGCTGCTGTTTTCCCCAAATGCTCTTCCATGATTTGAACGGCTCTTTCCTTTTCTCCCAACATCTTAAAACACAGCGCCTTAGCCATAGTAAGATGATAATCTCCATTTTGAGAATAGCCAATGTCATCACCATCAAATAGCTCTTCTAGCCTTTTAAAATCCCGGATGGCTCCCTCATTATCTCTAAAAAACTGAAACCGACACCAACCGCGATATCCTAAATACTTCTCTTCATCTAATGAGACAGCGCTGTCAATTAATGGTTTCCAAGTGATGAAGTCACCTGTTTTTAAATAGGCTATGGATTTAGCCCAATAAGGATAGCTATAATGCGGAGCCATTTTTATGGCGACATCTCTAATTTCATGAAACTGCCGAGTGAGCTGAAAGTGACTAGGTGCCCTTTGAACGTACATACATGATTTATATTTAGCCGTATCTCCCTCCCACAAGAACGCGTTGCAGTTGTCCTGGGCTTGAAGAGTGTATGCCAAAAAAAACTATCCATAAAATGCATAAAAACTTCATGGCAAAATCTCTCTTAGCTGTCCATCTTCTATCTTAAAAATCAAATACTGATAGTATTCAAGTGGTGTTCCACTCTTTCTGTTAAAGGTTTTCCACCCGTCCAGAGATTTTGTGATATCCATTAATTGATCGGTGATTTTAGGATCAAAACTCTTCGCTTTATAATCCGAATCCATACCTATTAATCTAAACCGACCACTTTCCCCTTCACAATTCACTATAAACCGAATTCGAATTAATCCTGTTTGCCCGGATAGGTTTGGCGCCTGGTACTTCTCTATAAATCTATGCTCTATGGCCCATTTTTCACCCTTATAGGTTTTTTCGCCTAACCCATAATACTGAACTATTCTATTTTCTCTTCCGCATATTCTGAAATCCAGATTGTCCGTTAATGAATCCGGAGCAATGTCACCTATCATTCTAGGGTATTTTGATGCTATTTTTGACCTATTCGAATCACTATACTCATGTGTTGATGTACAGGCAACCATTGCCCAGATTAGCGATACTGTAAAACTGAAATTACGGTCAATATTCATTATGTAAAAACGTTATGAACAGACTCTGAAATTATCTAATCATGACTTTAAAGCTAATTCTTATCAGCCTCTTAACAATTCATTAACCATATTGAGGTCGTATCAAAATGATGGCATCGGCTTTGATAAGAATCAAGCTATATAACGGGAATTCAGTTTATATTTGCGCACTTATGGCCAAAAGATCCATTTATTTCGTAATTGTCTTGCTAACATTCACGTCATGTCAGGATGAGGCTGATTGCATTAGCGTTACAACAGATTTTGCCAATCTTCAATTTTACAAAATTCAAGATAATGAGCTGGATACCGTTGATTTTATTAGCCTAAAACCACTTTTATCGGATAGTATTCTTCTCGCAGATACTACCATTAATGGCACCATACAACTGCCTATAAACCCTAACACAGAAAGCACTGCTTATGCATTTGAAACCGAGTTTGGTCTCGATACTTTAATATTAGGTTACAACACGAGTACACGTCTAATTGCAGAAGATTGTGGAATAGAGGTCATTATATTTGAATTAAAAGAATTAAGAAATGATTTTGACTCTATTCGAATCGTCAACGACGTTTTGATCGAAGATATTAATGAAGATATTCGGATTTATAATTAGTGCTTCGCTCTTTATCGCGAACCTTAGCTTTGGCCAAGCGGAGATTGCATTACACCCGGATTCGGTCAAAGGGAAATTCATTCCCACAGGTATTCGAATTGGGACCGAGGTGATTAACATTGGTCGTACGCTGAGCAAATCTGATTTGACAGAAGTTACCTTTACTGCAGATGTGGATTTCAACCGATATTATCTGAATATGGAATTTGGAACATATGACCGATCTTTTGAAGATCAGGTCGGATCCTTGTATTCAGTTTCAGGAAACTATTTTCGCATTGGCCCGGATATCAATTTCTTGAAGAATGACCAGGACGGCAATATGCTTTTCTTTGGCTTCAGGTACGGTTGGACGAGTATTAACGATGAGCTAACCTACATGAATACCGGTGCCGCCTTTGATAATGAGACCCGGTCTATCGGCAACAATGGGCTTTCAGCTAATTGGGGTGAAATGGTTACCGGTCTCAGGGTAAAAATATGGAAAATGCTTTGGCTGGGCTATACAGCTAGGTTTCGATTTGGATCAGATAATTTTGAAGGCAGCGAGCTTATTCCTCATTATGTTCCAGGTTATGGAAGAGCAGATAAGACTGTCAGTTGGGGCCTTAATTACTGGGTGATGGTGAGATTACCGCTAAGAACGCCCCCTAAAATTCTATTTGACAAGTAACTTAATGGTAACGGACTCGTTACTAATACCAAGATGATTGTTGGTCTTCTAATTGTTCTACCCTTCTTTTCAGCACTTGTCGCGTTCTTGGGTAAGCGACGAGGTTATGATTTTTACGACCTTTTTATACAGGGTTTGGTAGTTACTCCTTTTGTGCCACTTACGTTATTAGTACTGATAAAACGATAGGCGTTACTTTTTAAAAAAAGAATCAACGAATTCCATTTTATTAAATACTTGAAGGTCATCCACTTTTTCACCCACACCAATATACTTAACTGGAATTTTGAATTCATCAGAGATTCCTATCACCACGCCTCCCTTAGCCGTGCCATCTAATTTTGTGATAGCTAGTGAAGTAACCTCGGTTGCCTTAGTAAATTCTTTGGCCTGAAGAGCTGCATTCTGGCCGGTACTGCCATCAAGAACCAGTAGAACTTCGTGTGGAGATGTTTCTATGAACTTTTGCATTACCCTTTTTATTTTGGTGAGCTCATTCATCAAATTCACTTTTGTATGAAGGCGGCCTGCCGTATCAATAATCACTACATCGGCTTCATTCTCAACTCCATACTTGACTGCATCATAGGCAACCGCTGAGGGGTCGGTATTCATGCCCTTGGCTACCACGGGTACGCCTACGCGCTCACCCCATAGCTTTAATTGATCTACCGCTGCCGCACGGAAGGTATCGGCCGCACCAAGCACTACATTTAAGTCTTGGGCTTTAAACTGTGCTGCCAATTTCCCTATGGTAGTGGTCTTACCCACACCGTTGACACCTACAACCATTAAGACATACGGTCTCTCCCCTTTGGGAATGGTAAAATCCACTAGGTCATCTGAGTTATTTTCTGACAGTAAACCGGCAATTTCTTCACGCAAGATCTTATTGAGCTCATCTACTCCAAGGTATTTATCTCTGGCTACTCGCTCTTCTATACGCTCAATTATCTTGATGGTAGTATTTACGCCAACATCTGAAGTGATCAATACCTCTTCAAGTTCGTCGAGAACTTCTTCATCAACTTTAGACTTACCTACAACTGCCTTGCCCAAACGACCAAAAAAACTCTCCTTGGTCTTCTCCAACCCTTTATCTAAAGATTCCTTTTTTTCTTTTGAGAATAGTCCGCCAAATAGCGCCATCTGTGATTGATTATTGGTTAAGTAAAAAAACAAAAAAGTCCCATTCTTTGTGGAAGAATGGGACCTTCAAAAGTTCATTACTGAACTTATTAGCTTTTTGCTAATGTTTCTTTCACTTGATCCAAAGGAACCATTTCTTCTTTAAAAGTATAAGCTCCTGTTTTCTCAGATTTTACCGCTCTGATAACTTTTGCGAAGTTCTTTCCTTCTCCTTTTTGAAGTGATGCTACAACTTTCTTTGCCATGATTACTTAATTTCTTTGTGAACAGTCATTTTTTTCAAAATAGGATTGTATTTCTTCATCTCAAGCCTATCTGGGGTGTTTTTCCTGTTTTTTGTCGTAATATATCTGGAAGTTCCAGGCATGCCGCTTTCCTTATGCTCTGTGCACTCCATAATTACCTGAACCCGATTGCCTTTCTTAGCCATGATTCTATCTTGTTAATGCTTAAACTAGAATGTTTCCGTTAGCTTTCGCCTTTTTCAAAACAGCAGTAATTCCGTTTTTATTTATAGTTCTTATTGCTGAAGTAGACACTTTCAAAGTGATCCACTGGTCTTCCTCAGGAATATAAAATCTCTTCTTCTGTAGATTAGGATAAAACCTTCTCTTAGTTTTGTTATTCGCGTGCGATACGTTGTTACCAACCCTTGCTCTTTTTCCGGTAATTTGGCAAACTCTTGACATCTCCTTATTAATTAAATTATCGCTTCTTTTTTTGGGTTTGCAAATATCGTTAAATAAGAACCAATAATCAAATTCAAATTTTAAATTAATTCGAACCCTCATGTAGCCACACACTATTACGGGAAAAATATTGTTGGGCTAATCAAGGTTTAAAATGAATAGACATAGTTTCAGTCCATGAACAATAAAAAGCCGGCACTCACCCCATCATGTTTTTAAAAAAAATAGTCTCTGAATATCTAATTTTGCACACTTAAAAATAAAATCAGGATGCTATGGAAGTGTTAAGCTCAAGCCAAGAGGCGATTGAATTAGAAAATAAATATGGTGCACACAATTATCACCCATTACCTGTAGTATTAGCTAAGGGTAAGGGTGTTTATCTATGGGATGTTGAAGGAAATAAGTATTTTGATTTTCTGTCAGCTTACAGCGCAGTGAATCAAGGACATTGCCATCCACGCATTGTCGAAGCTCTAAAAACACAAGCAGAAAAACTAACACTGACATCTCGAGCCTTTCATAATGATGTTTTGGGCAGGTATGAAAAATTCATGACTGATTTTTTCGGTTATGACAGGATATTACCAATGAATACGGGTGTAGAAGGAGGTGAAACAGCGGTAAAAATTTGTCGTAAATGGGCTTATGAAATAAAAGGTGTCCCAGAAAACAAAGCGAAGATATTATTTGCCAACGGAAATTTTTGGGGTCGCACACTAGCCGCCGTATCTACTTCAGATGATCTTGGTAGCTACAATAACTTTGGCCCATTTGTACCTGGTTTTGAACTTATCCCTTATAACGATCTATCAGCACTTGAAAAAGCATTGGAAGATCCTGATGTAGCCGGTTTTATGGTTGAACCTATTCAAGGTGAAGCAGGTGTTGTAGTCCCTGATGAGGGTTATCTAAAGAAAGCACATGCGCTCTGCAGCGCCAAAAATGTACTTCTTATTGCCGATGAAGTGCAAACAGGAATTGGAAGAACCGGTAAAGTCTTATGTAGCGAATACGATGAAATTAAACCGGATATCTTAATCTTGGGTAAAGCTTTATCGGGTGGAGTTTTCCCAGTTTCAGCTGTTTTGGCAAGAGATGAAATTATGCTGACCCTAAAGCCAGGACAACATGGCTCTACTTTTGGTGGCAATCCATTGGCGTGTAGCGTAGCCATGAGTGCGCTTGAAGTTCTACGAGATGAAAAGTTAACCGAAAATGCATACGATCTGGGTTTGATTTTTAGGGAAAGAATGGAAAATCTGATTCAACACACTGAATTAGTCAATAAAGTTCGCGGCAAAGGCTTATTAAATGCCTTAGTGATTAACGATCATCCAGATAGTTCTACTGCCTGGGATATTTGCCTAGCATTAAAAGATAATGGGCTCCTGGCTAAGCCTACTCACGGAAATATTATACGTTTTGCACCGCCGCTGGTAATGACAGAGGATCAATTACATGAATGTTGTGATATAATTGAGAGCACAATAACAGATTACGAAAAAACAAGCTAACTTCATCTCCGTCTTTATTGGTTATCTATGGACACAAACGCAATTAGTGATAAACAATGGGCTCTAATAGCTCATTTAGGTACCCTGGCAGGATATATAATACCATTCGGCAATATTGTGGTTCCTCTTGTAGTATACATATCCAAAAAAGACGAGTCCGAATTTGTAAGGGAGCACGCTAGGGAATCTTTAAACTTTCAGATCACATTTACACTACTGGTGATTGCAGCTGTTATTACCATCGTATTGATGGTGGGAATTCTCTTTCTAATCGTATTGCCTATTGTGAATTTGATCTTCATCATACTAGCAGCACTGGCCATTGACAAAGGAGAATTTTATCGTTACCCATTAGCCGTAAAATTCATATAATTAGACCCGAATCAATAGTTGGCCAGTATTTAAAATCTACAACTTTAAATACACATGCAGATCAGACCCCGCAGAAACCGAAAAACAAACGCAATCAGGGCCTTAGTTCAAGAGACTAAACTTTCCACCGACGATTTTATCTTTCCTCTTTTTCTCATGGAAGAAGCAAAGGCAAAGTCTGAGGTAGAATCCATGCCCGGAATAAATCGGTTGGGTATTGAACTCATGTTGAAAGAGGTTGAGCATTGCTTATCGCTTGGTATAAGGACCTTTGATATTTTTCCCGTAGTTGAAGAAAGGCACAAGGATAAAACAGCCACTAAATCTTACGACCCCGACTTCTTTTATTTGAAGGCCCTAAAAAGAATTAAGAAAACCTTTCCTGAGGCCTGTATTATGACGGACGTAGCCATGGATCCTTATAGTTCGGATGGACACGACGGTCTGGTTTCGAAGGAAGGCAAAATACTGAATGATGAAACCCTTCAAATTTTGGGTAAAATGGCTTTGGCTCAAGCAGATACAGGTATTGATATCATAGGCCCATCAGATATGATGGATGGACGAGTTGGATATATTAGGGAGGAACTAGACAATAATGACTTTACTGAAGTATCTATTATGTCTTATACAGCGAAGTACGCCAGCGCTTTCTATGGCCCTTTTCGAGATGCTTTGGATTCAGCTCCAAAAAGTGGAGATAAGAAAACATATCAGATGAATCCGGCTAATGTCAGAGAGGCGCTTAGGGAAGCGGATTTAGATACAGATGAGGGAGCGGATTTCTTAATGGTAAAGCCGGCCTTAGCATATTTAGACGTCATCAAAGCACTCAAATCGGACTATGATCAGCCTATAGCTGCCTATAATGTCAGCGGAGAGTATGCCATGGTAGCCGCAGCCGCAGAGAAGGGATGGCTGGATAGAACTGCCGTTATGAATGAGATGCTGTTGAGTATCAAGCGTGCCGGGGCTGATATTATTTTAACTTACTTTGCCAAGGAGTTTGCTTTGAATGCAAAGGGTTAGCATTGTAGCGTATTTCTTGCTCACACATACAGTTCATGGCCAGTTCACGCCTCCAGGAACCGTTAAAGTTGAGGCTATCTATGTTGATGCTACCGAAATCACAAATCTCAACTACCTCGAATATTTACATTATTTAAAATTAGATTCAACTGACCAACAGTACGTAAAGGCTTTACCGGATACCACGGTATGGTCCGGAATTTATGATGACCCGTTGGCTTCAGCTTTTGTTTATGATTATTTCAGGGGAACCGAATTCAGAAATTTTCCGGTTGTGGGCATTTCCCGACAACAAGCAACTGATTATTGCGAATGGCGATCTGAAGCCGTGAACCGAAAATTGGACACTACCTCTTTTAGGGTCAAATACTATCTGCCATCTCCTGACGAATGGTATTCCGCAGCACTTTCATCATCATCTTACCAAATAACACCAGAACCTGTGGATTTAAATAGAATGAAATTCCTAACTGACGACCTCAATGAAATAAAAAAACGATCTCAAACGAACCTGTCACGTGCCAAGCTACGAAAGGAACTAATTGGCTTTTACGAGCGCAACCCCATCCTTCTATTTGAAAACTTGTCCTCGTCAGAAGAATTTGAATTTAAAAACTATTTAGGCGTTGGCGGAGGTCCAAAAAGATCTTTACCTGGAAGGAATGTCAACAATATTCGAGGTAATATCAGTGAATTAACAAGTGAACCCTACATAGCTATGGGTGGAAACTGGACACTTACTTTCGAAGAAACAGTGCCTGAACTTCAATTGACTTATCAAGAACCAAGCGCCTTAATAGGATTTAGGTGTTTTTGCCAATTAGTGCCCCAGTGATTGTCCTATTTCCCTGATCTCAAAGTCTTTACCTTTTCCAAAAGCAACAATGTCCTTTAGATCGTACTCTTCCAAGGTGGAAAGATCTTTTAAGCGAAAGTTATCTGTCTCCAAAGGTTTAACAATTTCAAACTCATAGACATCTCCATAATTAACAAGGCGGTACCGCCAGCCGACTCGCATAGCGTTAAAAGAGAGCCCTTTCATAGGTCATCTTCTCTTTCAAGCATTAGAATAGACGCTTGTGGTACTATAAAATATTTATCGTCTTCGTAAACAACTTCTACGGCCCCTTTTTGAAGAAAAATGGCCAGGTCACCTTCTTCGGCCTGAAGTGGTATATATTTTATTTGCTCGTCCTTACCTTTCCATAAGTCATCTTCATCGGAGGGCAGAGGCAGTGGATAGCCTGGGCCAACTTTTATTACATATCCGCTTTGAATCTTTTCCTTTTCCTGCACCCCTGGAGGTAAAAAAAGCCCACTATTCGTTCTCTCCGATTGCTTTTTAGGCTTAATTAAAACCCTATCTCCAACTAGAATTAACTTCTTCAGCTTTTTATCTGCCGTTATCCTCATATCACCTCATTTTCAAATGTAAATTAAAACTTTAACCCCCATAAGTTATAACTAATCTGCCCGATCAATTAGCTTTTGATCCATGGATTTACTGGCTTTGGCGCCAAGTTCTTTTATGGTTTGCGCCCGATTGATTAAATTTCCCTTCCCCTCATATAGCTTTTTCATAGCCTCTTTATATACTCTCTGAGTGCTGTCTAAACTATTTCCCACCTTGACCAGGTCATCCGTGAAGGCCACAAACTTATCATACAAATTCCCTCCTTGACGAGCAATTTCCAGAGCATTTTGATTCTGATATTCATTTTTCCAAATGTTGGATATTGTTCTCAATGTAGCGATTAAAGTCGAAGGACTGACCATCACTATATTTCGCTCGTATGCCTCATTAAATAAGGCGTTATCCATCTGAACAGCCAGACTAAAGGCCGGTTCGATAGGGATGAACATAAGCACAAAGTCCAATCCATCAATACCGTAAAGTGTTTGATACTTTTTACTATCAAGCCCCTTAATGTGATTTCTAAGCGCCTGAATATGTGACTTTAAGTTAGCAGTTTGTTCATCACCCTCGGTGTTAACGTAGCGTTCGTAAGCTATCAATGTCACCTTTGAGTCGATAATTATGTTTTTCTTATCGGGCAATCGTACGATGACGTCTGGCTGAAATCTCCTACCATCTTCCGTACTATGTGATTCTTGAACAAAATACTCGCGTCCTTTTTCAAGCCCAGATTTTTCCAGAATACTTTCCAAAATAAATTCACCCCAATTCCCCTGTGCTTTGGTATCTCCTTTTAACGCCTTAGTCAGATTCTCGGCCTCTTTTGTCATTTGCTGGTTAAGTTCCCTTAAACTCTTCAACTGCTCGCGAAGCGCGGTACTCTGCTCTAGGCTCTCCTTACTGTTAGTTTCTACCTTTTTTTCAAATTCTGAGATACGCTCTTTCAATGGATTAAGTAGCTCATTTAAGTTTACTTTATTTTGATCGGTAAACTTTTTACTCTTCTCCTCGAAAATATCATTGGCCAGCGCTTTAAATTCCAAGGCAAATTTTTGTTGTAAGCTGTCAAGCTCTGCTTTTTGATCTTTAAGCTTTTCCTGTAGATTTCTGTAATCCGCCTCGGTTGAAGAGAGGCTACTGTTTAACTGGATGACTGTTTTACGTTCAGTGTCAAGCTTTTGCTTAGCCTCTTCCAGGTCGGATTTATACTGTTCAACCCTATCTTTTTCGATGAGAAGTTGAGCATTCGCCTGGCTCTCTGTTGACTGGAATTTTCCACGCGCAACAAACCAGACCGCTATTCCTCCAACAACTATCCCAACTATTAGGTAAATTAGCTCCATGAATAAGTAAAGATGTCTGAAATAATTGACTCAGACTAATGGAATACTAGTTCAAATAGCTCTCTCGGAACTTTTTGATATGCTCTGATTCCCCAAGTAAAATCAAAACATCTCCTTCCGTTATTTGCTTTGAAGAATGTGGATTAAACAGAAAACCTTGCATTTCGTCTTTAAAGCCAATCACTGTAGCTCCACTGACGTTTCTAATATCTAAGTCACGCAAAGTTTTATTCTGAAACTCCGATTGTAGGTCATTGTAACCTACTTCTTCGAGCTCCAGTTTCGAGCCCCCTACACCGCTGATCAAATCAAGAAACTCAATAACATAAGGCTTGGTAATAAGATGCGCCATATGAACACCTCCAAGATAGTCTGGCATGACCACATGCGCTGCGCCGGCTCTGTACAATTTCTTTTCCGAAGTGACTTCCGTGGCCTTGGCGATAACTTTAACTTCAGGATTAAGTTCTCTGGCGGTAAGCGTAATAAATACGTTATCAGAATCTTCACGTAACGCCGTAATTATAGTAGAAGCACGCTTGATTCCCGCTTCGATGAGCACTTCATCCAAAATTGCATTACCATTAATAAACCGGATATGTTTGTCTTCTGGAACCTCTTCAATGACATGACTATCGCGTTCAATAACTACAAAGTCTTTCTTTGCAGCGATCAGTTCCCGGGAAGCCATGGCTCCATTTTTCCCGAATCCGCAGACTATAATATGATTATTCAGTTTTTTCATGTCTCGCTTTGAGGCAATGTTCTTAAAAATTTTCTGTAATTCACCCTCAAATAAATAGGAAGAAATGACCGACACAATATAGGCAAAGATGCCTAGATTCATGGTGAAATATATAATTGAAAATACTTTGCCACCCCAGCTTAATGGTTCAATCTCGTTGAAACCAACGGTAGAAAATATCTGGATAGACATATACATGCTATCCAGTAGAGTATAGTTTTCTATTAAAATAAATCCAGTGGTCCCAATCGCAATACTTGCCAAGAAAAGTAGCGTTGCAAAAACAAACCTTCTGATACTTCTTTGGAGCAATTCAGTCATCCCATCAAGATATCTATATTGTTTATTCTATCCAATTTTGATAGCTTTCCAGATGCGCGTAATCTCTCTTTGGTCTGGCCCTAGGAACGTTTCTACAGCTTTAATGTATTCCTTTTCCCAAAGAGCAGATTTTGATGTGGTGGATGAACCACTTTATGGACATTATCTTTCCTTGACCCATGCTGACCACCCCGGAAGAGAAGAGATTTTGGCAACCATGAACACCAACGGACTGGTTATTTTAAAAGATCTTCTACAGCCAGGAAGTAAGCCATACCTATTTCTTAAGAATATGGCTCATCACTGGATCAATCTTGATGACCGACTCCTAACTAATTTCTCAAATATCTTCCTAATTCGTGACCCCTTGGAAATGCTTCCTTCGCTGGCACATCAAATCCCAAAGCCCACACTTAAAGACACCGGACTGAAAAAGCAATGGGAGCTGTTTGAAAAACTTGAGGCTTTAAAGGAACCTCTTGCGATTATAGATTCAAAACAACTGCTATTAAATCCTCAAGTCATTTTGGAAAAAATATGCGCACATCTTCGTATACCTTTTGATTCCAGTATGCTTTCATGGCCGCCAGGCCCGATTCTCCAAGATGGTGTCTGGTCAAAATACTGGTATCAAAATGTTCATAAATCCAGTGGGTTTCAGCCCTATAGAACCAAATCGGAAGTATTCCCAATCAGATTACGCCCTCTATTAGATGAGTGCAAACCCTTTTATAAACTACTTTTTGATAAATCCATTAAACTATGAGTGTCAGGCTACCCGATCAAAGGAATGAGAATATTATGATTAATATAGACGGAACGCTCTATCCACGTAAAGAGGCCAAAATAAGTGTGTTCGATAGTGTAGTTCAAGGTGGTGACGCAGTATGGGAAGGTATTCGGATCTATAACAGTAAAGTTTTCATGCTAGAGGAGCATCTTGATAGAATGATGGACTCGGCGAAAGCCATGGCATTTGAAAACATCCCGCCTCGCGCAAAGATCAAAGCGGAAATATTCAAAACCTTACAGGCGAATGCTATGTTTGACGAATCGCACATCAGATTAACATTGACGAGAGGTAAAAAAGTTACTTCAGGAATGAGTCCGCATTTCAATCAGTATGGATGCACCTTGATTGTATTAGCAGAATGGAAAAACCCTGTTTACGATAGTAATGGGATATCGCTTATTACTTCTTCAATCAGACGTAATCCACCGCAGTGCGTAGATTCAAAAATCCACCATAATAATCTGATTAATAATATCTTGGCTAAGATTGAAGCCAACCTAGCTTCTGTGGATGATGCTGTTATGCTAGATATAGATGGGTTTGTTTCTGAAACTAATGCAACCAATATTTTCTTTGTGAAAAATGGTGAATTAAAAACACCTTTCGCCGATAGCTGTCTACCCGGCATAACGAGAAAAAATGTAATAGACTTAGCTAAAAGCCATGATATTTCAATAGTTGAAAAGCGTATTTCGATATCAGAAATGTATTCGGCAGAAGAAGCATTTGTCACCGGATCAATGGGTGAACTGACACCGGTTCTCAACATAGATGGCCGGGTTATTGGAGCTGGACAAGTGGGAAGTTTAACCCAAAAATTTATGGGCTGGTATAAATATCTTGCCGAAAATAACGGTGTCCCCATACCATTCGATTAATGTACTTATTAAATTAGTTTTGTGAAGACGGGATGGTTTAAGAATGTCTTGGAATCAGCGCAGATTCGAATAAATGTGCCGGACAACTCAGAACACGCGGATGAGCAGGTCTATTGGTTAGCAGATTTTTGGGCTATTGCAGAAGCAGCCGTTCATGAATCAACTGAAAGTGGGCAAAATGGATACCACGTCTATTTTGCGACAACACTAGTGCTAATTTACGAACAGACCAATTCGAAAGAAGACATATCGAAATGTTGTTCGAAAATACACGGCTTTATAAAAAGTACCTACCCTGATATGGCACCGACTTTTGGGAATTTGCTGTCAACCAAACAGGATATCTATACAGATACTGAAAATCTGCTAAACCGAAGAATTTCAAAGCTCATAACTCCCCGACACAATGCATTCTGGTCAAGTTTTTACAATAGCTCACAAATATTTATCGACCTCTACTTGTTTAGATTGTATTGCTTTACTGAGGTAGATAGTGTTATTTCAGAGTACCTAAGAAATCAAAAAGACGAGTTAAGTTTTATCATCCTCTGCATGATTGCGGCGGCTGCGAATGCCAACAAGAAACTGGAACTTCAGGAAGTTAAACTTTTCAACCTATTCCTAGGACATACATTTTTAAGCGAAGAACGAAAGAAAGCGGCAAACCAGTTTCTGGAAAATGGATCAAATCTCAATCAGATTGACTTGTCTGAATTCGACTCCTGGGCCGTTCGTAAATTTTTACTGGAATTAGCCATGGCCACAACCTGGTCGGACGGTGTGCTTGATAAAGACGAAGAAAACTTTATCGTTGAGCTTGCTCGAAAACTAAAATTGACCGATAAAGATGTTGATTCAAGCTTTGTCAGAGTAGAATCCTTTTTACTAGTACACAACAAGAATGAGTTTAAAGTAATAGAAGGATATTTAAGCAGTCGCGTAAAACAAATATTAATCGCCCATAAACAAGAAATAATTCGCTCGTTCAAGTCCGACTCAAAGCTAAGAACTAGCTTAAAACAAGCTTCAATCCAAAGTTTAAATAAAACAGCCAAAGCCCAGCTTTCACAAGCCGTAATGAATCAACTACAGTCACTACCCGTTTTTAGAGGGATTCGGTTTCAAGACATGAACTGGACTTATGAGAAGCTCTTGAAAATACTCCCTAAAGATGTCGTAAGATCTGTCATGCACTAGCCTCTTCCTCTGGCCTTTTAGGAATTACAAGAGACATAATGATAGAGCCAATCAATGTTATTATAATGACTGAAAAGGACAGGACAATTGGGATATGAATATCAAATATTTCCAGCAGCATCTTTGCTCCAATGAATATCAATATAAAAGAAAGACCTTTCTGCAAGAGGTAGAATTTGTCAATAATGCCAGCCAACAAGAAAAACTTGGCCCTTAACCCTAGAATGGCGAATATATTTGACGTATAAATAATGAACTCACTTTGAGTAATGGCAAAAGCCGCAGGAATAGAATCTACAGCAAAAATCAAATCAGTAGTTTCAATTAAAATGATTACCAGAAAAAGAGGTGTGAAAAGAAACTTTCCATTGCGCCGAATAACAAACCTGCCACCAAAATCTCCTTTAGTAACACTCAAATACTTTCGAGAAAACCTAAGGATCGGATTTTTCCCAGGATCTATTTCATCATCACCGTCGTCAAAAAAGATCTTAATACCCGAGTATACTAGAAAGACTCCAAAAATGTATAGTATCCAATAGAACTTACTAATGAGAAATGCGCCCACGAAAATGAAGACCGCTCTGAAAACAAGGGCACCTAAAATCCCCCAAAATAATATATTATGATAGTACTCCTCTTTTACTTTGAAGTATCTCAAGATCAGCAGAATAACAAAAATATTGTCAACCGAAAGTGCATACTCCGTGAGATAAGCCGAAAAATAGGTGAGTGAAGTCTCTGCGCCGCCATCGTAGGCGTAGATTAAATATCCAAAGGCCACTGAAATAGCAACCCAAAATACCGACTGCCAAAGCGCAGATCTGGTAGATATCACATGTGCCTTTTTATTAAAAAGTCCAAGATCTATAACCAGAAACAAAACAATAATGGCACCGAATATGGTGAAGAGTATTGTTTCGTTGGAGTTATCCAGAAAAGAAGTTAAAAACATGCGATAAATGCCAAATAAGATAAAAAAGAGTCGTTTTCAAAAACTATAGACCAAATAAATTTGGCAAATGTTTGTCGTGCAAACAGCCGCAAATTTAATAAAATATTTCGAAGGATTTTTAATGTAAGTTTTTTGTAAAAAAGTAAGCTTTTTCGCCGCTTAATTGGTAGAACATTGATTACAAACTCCTGATACCAATAGATTTCTTTCAAGCAATGTATATCCAATAGGTAGCGCTATTTCGGGTATTTGAAGATCATCCAAACAAGAGGTCTGATCACATTCGATACACTTGAAGTGTACATGCTCGTGACTATGGTGATCTGCGTTACACTCTTGACAAAGAGCATATTTAGCAGCACCCTCGTTATCCAAAACTTTATGGATTAATCCTTTATCCAAAAAAGTCCTCAATGTCCTATAGACCGTCACCCGATCCGAGCCTTTCTCAATATTTTTTTCTATATCAGAATGAGCAACGGCATGATCGTTATTGAGCATAAACCTCAAAACCTGTTCCCTGCACGAAGTGCTTTTTAAATTGAAATCTTTAAGAATCCGCTTTGCTTCCATACCTTAAAAATAATAAAATCATGAAACCTGAAACTGAAGTTTCAAGAGATGATTGTAAATACCCTCTTTATTCTCTAATAACTTTTCGTGTGAACCCACTTCCATAATCCTACCGTTTTGGATTATGGCAATAGTATCTGCTTTTCGAATTGTGGCAAGTCGGTGGGCAATTATTATAGTTGTTCTCCCTTTCATTAGTTCCTCAAGGGCGGATTGAACCTTTAATTCCGCCTCAGTATCTAATGCACTTGTTGCTTCGTCCAAAATTAAGATCTTTGGATCTTTCAATATGGCACGAGCTATTGCAATTCGTTGACGCTGCCCACCTGAGAGCTTGATGCCCCTCTCGCCGACAAGTGTATTGTAACCATCTGGGAAAGATTCAATAAACTCATGAGCATACGCCCTTTTTGCAGCTTCGAATACATACTCATGAGAAGCGTTGGGATCTCCATAGGCTATATTGTCGAATATGCTTCCCCCAAAAAGAATGATTTCCTGTGGCACTATACCCACTTGCTTTCGATAGTAATGTAAATCGTATTCAGTAACCGCCCTACCTGAAACCTTAATATCTCCCTTGTCGAATGGATAATAGCGCATTAACAACTGGATTATTGTTGATTTACCCGCACCACTGGGTCCAATGAGAGCCAACTTCTGTCCACTTGAAACAGTTAAATCTATGTTATTTAAAACCCTTACTTCGGGTCTAGAGGGATAAGAAAAAGAAAGGTCATTCAATTCAATAGTACCATCTACCATCTTATTTTGCATCAGATCTTCCCTTTCAGGCTTTTCGTTGATAATTTCAATTACTCGCTCACTTGCACCTATCGCTCTCTGAAGTTGACCATAAATATCGCCTAAGCCGGCAATGGAACCCCCTATAAATGTTGTATAAAGAATAAATGACAAAAGGTCTCCCACTGTCAAAGACCCTTCTTGTACTAACGAGGCACCATACCACATAACACCTACTATACCTCCAAATAAGGCAAAGATCACAAATGAAAAAAAGGCTCCACGGTAAGTGGCCGTCTTGAGGGCTACAGCTACGACTTTATTCAATGCGGAAGAATATCTGGTTGATTCCAGCATCTCATTAGTAAAGGCTTTGACCACGTTAATGGTTTGCAAAGTTTCTTCTACTATAACGTTAGCTCTTGCCAAGCTATCCTGGGTGTCTTTGGATAACCTTCTGATAAACCGTCCAAAAATTAGCGCAGCAACCACTAGTAACGGAAATGTTCCGAGCATAAAAAGTGTTAGCCGAGGTGTGATAAAGAAGATAATCGTTGTGCCGATAATCAGGGTTGCTACTTGTCTGAATACTTCTGCCAATGTTGTCGAAAATGTATCTTGCAACATCGACACATCTGAGGTTATCCTACTAGTAAGCTCCCCCACTCTGCGGTTGTCAAAAAAGCTCAAAGGCAGAAGCAATATATTTGAGAACACCGTTCTTCGCACGTCGGCCATAGCCCGTTCACTTACCTGAGCAAAAAGATAGACCCTCAAAAAAGAAAAAACACTTTGTATAAGGAGCACCGCGACCAAGGCAAGCGCAATTTGGTCAATTGAAGTTAAATGCCAGGATTTTCCTTGGGAGACATCCACCAACTTTCCGGCTAGAAATGGGAATGAAAGCAGTATAGTACTGCTAAAAACCAGGCATATCATTCCAATTATAAACTGTGTTTTGTACGGAACTACAAATTGAAATACACCTAGTAATTTATTTAAACTTGATTTATTAATTGGCCTTTTTTCCGAATCATGGAGCCTCTCACGTCTCTTTGCCATCCACTGAATTTTACCTCGGCAAAACTATATTTTTTCTAATTCACAAAGGAGAAAAGAATGTCAGGTTTTTCTCATATGATTTTCAGAACTCAAATAATTTTTTTAACCTAACTTTAATAAAAAGCTTTGGGCATATGGATATTTTCAAGCGAATACTCGTAGGTATTGATTTAACTCAAATGGATGAGACTCTCTTGAAGTTTACCTCCATGCTTGTTGATAATTTTGAGGTGGACGCTGTGTATTTCATTCACGTGGTTAAGTCCCTCGAGATTCCTGAGGGCCTTTCAAAGCAGTATCCGGATCTGTTGGTCCCTCTTGACGAATCGATAGAGAAACAGATCGATAGTTTATTAGAAACCCACTTTAAGAATAGAAATAAAGTAAACACCCAAATTATCGTTAGAGAGGGTAACGCCGAAGAAAAGATCCTACGTTGGTCGGGTATCAAAGAAGTTGATTTGATGATATTAGGCAGAAAACGCACCTTGAAGGGAAGTGGTCTACTGGTCAGTAAACTTACCAGAAGCGGTCACTGTTCCGCACTTTTGGTACCAGAGTTTTGCGGGGCTGAAATAAGGAAAGTAATGATTCCAGTTGATTTCAGTAAAAACTCAAAAATTGCGTTCAGCGAAGCAATGACCATAAGAAAGGTGTTAAGCGCAAGTATTATTCTTCAACATACATACCGCGTGCCTATTGGTTATCACGCCAGCGGCAAATCCTACGAGGAGTTTCGAAAAATTATGGAAGCGCACGCCATCGAGGACGCCCATAATTTTTTATCGGACCTGAAATCAACCCCTGAGGAAATTGAGATTGCCGTTACGGAAGATGATAATGACCAACCTGCAGATAAAATTTATGAGGAAGCTAACGTAAGAAATGTAGATTTGGTAGTTATCTCCTCCAGAGGTAGAACAGGAATTGCCTCATTATTGCTCGGAAGTGTCGCGGAAAAGCTTAGTCAATATAACACAAATATCCCTTTACTTATAGTTCGGGATAAAGGCGAAAGTATGGGTTTTCTAGAAGCGCTTTGGAGAATATAGATCAAATACGTTCTACTTTAGCCTTTAAGCTAAATGCGTCTTCATCCTGTAGTAACATTTTTTGAGACCCTGTAACTTCATAGCCACTGAGAATAATTTCTCCAGAAAGATCCTCAAAAAACAGGTTCAAAATTCTTTTACTGGTGTAGATAGGATTACTTTCCTGCCATTCCGCTTCAATTTTGCGGAAATTAGATTCATCGTCCAAATAATATAATTTAAGGTATTTTACCTCAGCCTCATTATCTAAAGTTGTGTAAGACGTAATAGTTAAATTACTGAATTGATCCTCTTGAATTGAGATCTCATATTTGCCCTTTAGTTTAGGTTGGTTAATCTCGAGTCGTTCAAAAATGCCCAGCTCCTTTTTCCATTGTACCGAATCGTGCAGGATGAATACATATGAACTGTCACTACCTGAAGTAGCCCTCTTAGACAATGAAGAATTAGTAGTAGTCAGTAGTTCGTACTGCGAGTTTAGCAAATCTTGAATGCTAATGTACTCATCAACAGCAGAAGGCTGCACACTCTGACAAGAAGCAAGGAAAATCATGAAAATAGCTATTACTCTGGTCATGAAATCAAAACCTCTCCAGACATGCCCTCCGGTATTCCAAGCCCCATAATCTGGAGTATAGTAGGAGCCAAATCACCTAATTTGCCATCTTTTATACTGCCTTTAAATTCATTGTCAACAATGATACAAGGAACCAGGTTTGTGGTATGTGCTGTATTTGGGCTCCCATCAGGATTTATCATCACATCGGAGTTCCCGTGGTCAGCAATTATGATCGTAAGGTAATCGTTATCCAATGCCTTAGATACTACCTCCCTTGCGCATCCATCTACTGTTTCACAGGCCTTCATAGCCGCCTCAAAAACACCCGTATGGCCCACCATATCGGGGTTAGCAAAATTCAAACATGTAAAGTCAGGCCAATTAGCTTCCAGTTCAGGAATTATCTTATCTCTAATATCAGCAGCACTCATTTCAGGTTGTAAGTCGTAGGTAGCCACTTTAGGAGAGGGGCACAGTAATCTCTTTTCATTTTCAAATTCCTCCTCTCGACCACCGGAAAAAAAGAAGGTAACATGTGGATATTTTTCCGTTTCAGCAATTCTAATCTGGTTCTTACCCAATTTAGCCAGTACCTCTCCTAAGGTATCATTAAGGTTGTCTTTCTCAAATATGACTTCAACTCCCTGGAAAGTATCGTCATACTTGGCCATAGTGATATAGTGCAGATCCAACTTTCGCATTTGATAATCTTCGAAATCCTGCTGAGTTAGTGCCATAGTTATCTGTCTACCTCTATCGGTCCTGAAGTTGAAACAAATAACAATATCGCCTTCTTCAATCTTAGTTATAGGCAGACCATTAGAATCTGTAATTATGACGGGCTTGATAAACTCATCGGTAATTCCCGAATCGTAGCTTGATTGAATGGCATTAGTGATATTTTTTGACTCATTACCCTTGCCATGGACCATTAAGTCATAAGCCAACTTAACACGTTCCCATCGCTTATCTCTGTCCATGCCATAGTAGCGACCCACTACGGAAGCAATTTTCCCAGTAGTTTGATTGGCATGATTTTCAACTTCTTGCAGAAATCCAAGCCCACTATTTGGATCGGTATCACGGCCATCTGTAAAGGCATGAATAAAGACATCTCTAAGTCCATAATTGGCAGCAATGGTACAAAGCCCTTTTAAATGATTGAGATGGGAATGCACTCCTCCATCTGAAACCAAGCCAATAAAATGAACTTTCTTATTCTCTTTTTTAGCTTGTGAAAAAGCATCCTTTATAACCTGATTGTCATCGATGGTATGTTCTTCAAAGGCCTTATTAATTTTCACCAGGTCCTGATATACTATTCGACCAGCACCAATGTTCATATGACCTACCTCTGAATTACCCATTTGACCCTCCGGAAGACCCACCGCCAAGCCCGATGCCTCTAGTTTACTGTTGGGATACTTGGAATAAAGTGAATCAATAAAGGGTGTATTGGCTTTAGCTATCGCAGATACTTCATCATTCAGGCCTAACCCCCAGCCGTCAAGGATCATCAAAAGCACTTTCTTATTCATTGCTTCATCTTTTAAGAATTGCAAACAAAGGGAATTTTATAGTGCTGATCAACAAAAAAGAGGAATGGTAGAGTTAAGTTTGAAATAAGTAAGATCTCTGCTTACTCCTAAACAATTCGTACAAACATCTCAGAGACCGATGGCCAACACCAAAACCTCATTCTTCTGTCAAAATTGCGGGTATGAATCCGCAAAATGGCTTGGCAAATGCCCGGCCTGCTCTGAGTGGAATACGTTCATTGAGGAAAAAATACAAAGCTCTGAGGGTAAGGGTTGGAAGGACTCAAGAAATACTAAGCCTAAACCTACCTTAATCTCTGAAATCACTTCTAGTCAAGAGTTCCGAATTAAAAGTAAAAATACGGAGTTAGATCGGGTGCTAGGAGGAGGTGTGGTTCCTGGTGCCGTGGTTTTGCTGGCTGGTGAACCTGGTATAGGAAAATCTACATTAATGCTACAGGTGGCCTTAAGTCTGGCGTCAAAAGTACTTTATGTATCAGGTGAGGAAAGTGAACAGCAGATTAAAATGCGTGCTGATAGAATGACTAGCAATTCATCAGATATAAACTGTTACATTCTAGCAGAAACATCAATGGACTCAATATTCACTCAGATAAAGATTTTAGATCCCAATCTGGTGGTTATTGACTCTGTACAAACGTTACATTCCAGCCAGGTGGACTCTGCAGCTGGCAGTGTATCTCAGGTAAAACAGTGTACGGCAGAACTGATAAGGTTTGCCAAGGAAACTTCTACTCCTACGTTTTTAGTCGGACACATTACTAAAGATGGTGCTATCGCTGGTCCAAAAGTTTTGGAACATATGGTGGATACTGTACTGCAATTTGAAGGAGACCGGCATTTGACCTACCGTATTGTGCGTACTACCAAGAATAGATTCGGATCCACTTCAGAATTAGGGATTTATGAAATGCTAGGAAATGGTTTACGCGAAGTATCAAACCCCTCAGAAATTCTCATTTCGCAGAAAGACGCTGAAATAAACGGTGTTGCCATAGGCGCCACTGTAGAAGGAAACCGGCCTCTTTTAATAGAGATTCAGGCGCTGGTCGGTAATGCCGCCTATGGCACACCTCAACGCACTTCTACAGGTTTTGACGGTAGAAGACTTAATATGTTGCTGGCCGTTCTAGAAAAACGGTGTGGTTTCAGATTAGGACTACAGGACGTGTTTTTAAATATGGCAGGAGGCATAAAAGTAGAAGACCCCGCCATTGATCTGGCAATATGTGCAGCGGTGATCAGTTCTTTAGAAGAGATCACCATTTCAGAGAAAGTATGTTTTGGCGCTGAGGTAGGTCTAGGAGGTGAGTTGCGAGCAATAAATAGAATTGAAGCTCGTATTTCGGAAGCTGAAAAATTAGGGTTTGAGGAAATTTTTGTTTCTAAATACGGGATGAAGGGTCTGGATCTGGCCAAATTTAAGATTGAAGTGAAGTCATTTTCAAAACTTCAACATGTATTTGGAGATTTGTTTGGTTAGGAGATCCTTTAATCATCGCTTAAAGAACATAAAGGGATTCCTTCCTACTATCCTTAGTATATAACTTCCAGGCTCAAGATCGTTCAAAACCAGTTGATCACTTCGTGAATAGAATTCAGATTTTAAGGAACCATCCAGCGCCATGACTTGAATAAATTGCCCGATAAAATCAGAAGATCTTAAAAGACCGGTTGTTGGATTTGGATAAGGCAATTGACGGAAAGATTGATTAGATAGCGATAGAACCAAATTGTCTTCGGTAGATATTGTGTAGACTAGAAAAACATATTGTTGTTCGATGCCATTTTTTGGAACTCGAACATTAACTCCTACAACATATGGATTTTTTCTAACTATATCTTCCCCAGATTTAATAAAGATGGCTAGATCGTAAGTACCATCTGTCATACTGATTTCATAGTCAAAAATTTCGGCCCCAAAGCCAGCTAATTCCGAAACTATATTAAAGTCGACCTGCTCATCGTTTGCCTGAATCGTAAAATTTATCGTTTCAGAAGTTCCAGAAAGTATCTGTAGTGCTCTATTGTCATTAAATTTAGAATCCTCTGATACAATAATACCTCCTTCAGAGTCTCCTAAAAGAACTTGGAAATCAATAATCATACTACCTATTTGAGAAAAACTATTCTCCGATATCTGTTTGAATTGTATTACTTCCACAGCAAATGTATATTCTCCTAGATTACGCTGATCTGCTGCAGGCCAAGTAAGTAGGCCGTTTAGGGGATTTAATTCAACTCCGGCTGGGACATAGTACCCAGGAACCCTCTGCGATACGTTGGCCATTGGAGTGACCAGCTCATATCTCAATTTATAATCATTAGAATCACTTACACTGAGTGATTGTAAAAGGTCAATACCAAAACTTGCATCTAGAATTGGATCAAACAGTAAACTGGGCGCTGAAAGATTAGTATCACTTGAATTTAACGAAAACGTGGTCTTAAGACTAAAAGTTACATTTACAGAGCTCTCAATATTTACTATATTTTCATTCCTATTCGGTTCCGTATATGATAATTGTATTGGCCCATCGGTTTGAAAATCATGAATGACAGAAAGCCGGGAAATTCCAACACCCAATCGATTGAATTCATTAATGGATTCAGTAAGAATAGACCCATTCTCCAAAAAAAAGACATGTAAATTTGCTGCTATATTTGGAAGAACAAATGGATCACTACCATCGCCAAAATCTAATACCCCCTCACCAAATAGTACCTCTGAGGTTGTATTTGTGTATCCAGTAATTGTAATTTCAAACTTGTTGCCTTGTATCTGACGATAAGAAATATATCCTGCTCTTAGATGCGTAGCAAATAACCCGTGACCGGTTAAGCAAAGTATTACTATCGCGTATAATGATCGCATAATACAAATCTATTTATTTTGGTCTAAGTCCGCCGGTATGAACTACCAAAATTCTTGATCCTATTTTAAAAATCCCTTTTTGTATTAAATCAAATACACCGAATAGCGTCTTTCCTGTATAAATAGGTTCAATTAGAATGTTATGACGTTCATAAAAATCATCTGTAAAGTCACGTAATTCGGAAGTGGTTTTCGCATAGCCTCCAAAGTGATAATCATCTATAATTTGCCAGTTCGTCAAAGCGGACTTTTTGCCAATTAATCGTTGAACTTCGTCTTTAAGAAAACCTCCCTTTAATGCAGAAAAACCGAAGACCTCCCCATGTCCTTGCATCCCCTGAATTAGACCTGCCACCGGTCCTCCGGTACCTACAGAACAACACACATAATCAAACTTTTTTATCTCTTCATCTACCATCTCAGCTGCACCCTTTAATGCCAATATGTTCGTTCCACCTTCCGGGATCAAGAAGAAATGACCGAATTGATCTTTCAACTGGTCTACAAAGTTTACCGCCATTTTATCTCGATAAGCAGACCTACTCACAAAGTGAAGCTTCATCCCTTGCACACTTGCAAAATCCAGCGTCGGGTTCAAGGGCTTATATTTCAATTCTTCACCTCGTATGACCCCAATAGAATTAAAACCGGTTTCTTTAGCAGCCGCAGCCGTAGCATAAATATGATTCGAGTGGCCCCCACCAAACGTGAGTAACGTGTGATGCCCTTGTTCCTTTGCCGCTAACAGGTTGTACTTCAGCTTTCGCCATTTATTACCCGATACCAAAGGGTGTATAACGTCCTCTCTTTTAATGAAAAGTTTGACGTTATTCAGTCGCTTGTCAAACACTTCTTGTATAAATGGTTGTTTATGAATTTTAAGCATTCGCGTCGATCATTTTAAACAAATGAATTATCAATTTCAAATAAACAATCTGCTATTGGCTTTTACCATTATACTGTAGTAAGATTGTCTTGTTGTTTCAAGAAGAACAATAATGGAAAAACAAAAGCTTACTTATCAGCAGGTTTTGGATATGGACCTTCCCAATATCATCCTGTATGCTGCTCCTATAATGATCAGTCTGGTGATTGTTGAGTGGGTAGTAAGCTTTTACAAAAAACGTAACTATTACGACGGCAAAGATACTATTGCGGCAACTGCCATCGGATTAATCAATGTAGCTATTAGCGCAGGGATAAAGATAGTGACCTTTGGCCTGATTCTATTCTTCTACAACCTGGTGCCTTGGAGCATTCCATTTACCTGGTGGTCATTTGTATTATGTTTGATCTGGATCGATTTTTGGCGTTATTGGGCGCATCGTATCGCACATGAGAACAGGTTTTGGTGGGCGACACATGTAACACACCATTCCTCTGAGAAATATAACTGGTCAGTATCTTTTCGATTAGGATGGACCCAGCATATTAAAATAATATTTTTCGTACCGGTAGCCCTTGCAGGATTTCACCCTTTTGTTTTCTTCATTTGTCATCAAATTGAAGTATTGTATCAATTCTGGATCCATACCGAATATATCAGAAAGCTCCCTAGACCCATAGAGTACATATTTACAACTCCTTCTCATCATCGGGTGCACCATGCTAGAAATGATAAATATCTGGATAAAAATTATGGCTCGACATTCATTATTTGGGACCGGATTTTTGGCACCTTTCAACCTGAAGAAGAACAGGCAGATTATGGTATAACCCGCCCAGTCAATTCGTATAACCCAGTCTATTTATGCTTCCACGAATGGATGGATATAGTTCGGGATATCAGGAACTCAAAGTCTCTTAAAGAGGCCTACGTTATGACATTTATACGCCCCAGTCGCCTGGAAGAAAAGAAAAAGCTATTTCGTAGCGAATGAAACGGGTAAAGGTCTTTGAATCTTTGGATAAGGCTCAAGATATTTTTGGAGTTAAAAGTTTTGTGAAGTTGGTTATTGGAAAAACCGAGATATGCCTGGTGAAGTTCGAGAATCATATTTACGCGGTTTCTGACATTTGCCCACATCAATATGAGAACCTGAGCAAGGGACAGGTTACCGCTTACGGAGAGATTGTGTGCCCTCTTCACTTTTACCGCTTCAGCTTAAAAACCGGGTCAGAATGCCTAAACCGAACTAAAGATTTAAAAACATTTAGGGTTAGGGCAGACCAATCCGGTCTCTTTGTATATTGTTAGCCAAACTTAGAACTTTCCAAACTTGAATGATACACCAGCAGTCCAGCTCGACAAGTCTTCATTCGTAATGCTCCCTACATCCAAATCGGCCCCCTGGATGAATCTATACCCTCCTCCAATAGCTAGCCTCATAAAACGGGTCATATTGATTTCAATTTCAACTGCGGGCTCCACCACAAAAAATGCACTCCGCTCTAAAATTGATCTTTCTCCATCAATAATAGGAGCCCCCTCCTCGGCAACCTCTACACCCCCAGCTCCGATTAATACAGGAAATGAAACATGAATAATCTCTGCCGGAGCAATTATATAACCGAGCATGATACCACCATAACCACCGAATAGTTCAAGTTCCTGATCTGAACCTTCCAGATCAGAGGTATTTGAGGTAGTTAATCCATATCCACCTCCGCCAAATATGAATTTTTTATTGAGAATTACACCACCATGACCTCCCAAAAATAAGGCCTTATCTTCATTAAAATCGGTGACTTTCATATCGAAAGAACCAAAACCTCGAATCTCAGACTTCCGGCTGAAAATCGTTTTCATGTTATGGTTATCATCCTGAGCATAAGACACGCCTATCCAGGATAGTATCAAAACTATAAGTGTGACCTTTTTCATTTGTGCTGTTACGGTTTGTTTTTAAAAAATGTATTTAAAAGTTATCGCAGTATCCCAGAATCTCAGTTTTGTTCTCCGCATTCCAATGAAATCCAAGTAAGGTTTTATATCAAGGCCAATAGTCATTGGAACTTTCAGCCAGCGGTATTCCACGCCGATTATAGTGTTTACCCCCATAGTGAAAAAAGACTGCTCACGATTTTGAAATTCCGATCCAGGAGAATTAAAAGAACCCCTCAACAACCGATCATCCAATCTCTCATAACCCACATGCGCTCCCACACCATAGTACAAATGAAAATCATCATCAAAACCAATGTTCATGGGTTTATGAAATTCGTAAAGTGTAGTAAGCTGGAACCCTTCATTTCTGCCACTGGCGATGAACTCCATAGCCTGCTCATTGGATATGAAGCGTTTATATGTGAGGCCTGAGGTATACCCTAGTCTGATGCCTGATGAGTTTTTGTATTGCCCATAACTAGGTAATGATAAAATGAGTAGTGCTGTAAAAGCCAACGTGGTTTTCATGTTGTTATTTATTTACTGAGTGTGCAATTCCATATAAACTGATTGAGACCTCGCCTCCCAAAGAGTTGATGAATAGATATCCCGGGTAATTGTTCTTTTCACCCATGGTACCTTTGATGTTTACGTACTTCTTCTTTTCATCTTCGTAATTTCTTTCAAGTACAACACCATCAACCGGAACGCTTAATTGGTCTTCTTTCGCCGTGATATCAGCCTGGAGATAGGTATCCGGGGCAAACTTCAGATACACATCGGTGTATTTGCCTTCCAAGTCGATCTTTGAGAAACTAAAGGCTACATTGTCAGCTCTTATTTCACCATAATTCATATTCAAGTCAATAGTTTTGTTCACTTGTCCAAGTTCTAGTTTTGAGAAAAGGCTTTTACCCGTAACTCTATTCACTTCTTCAAACCGAAGCGACTTGTCACTTCTTGAATCCAGGTTCAATTGATCAGCCTTTTTTATCCTAACATGTGAACTAGCGCTTTTAAGTGTGACATCTCCAAGCAACTGAATGTCGGTATCAGTAGTTTTCAAGGTGAGTACCCCGGTTTTCAGCTCCTTGATCTTTACATCACCATACCCCACTTCAATACTTGAAGATCCATGAATCACATTGGCCTTAAGGTTTCCGTGAGTTATACTTAAATCACATTTACCTTTTATCTCACTTAGATACAAGTCACCAAACTTGTTTTCAACTTCCAGGTTTATTGACGAAGGGACATAAAGTGTATAATCCACCTCAAGTTTTGTTTTACTCAACAAAGTTTTAGAGTAATCGGAAACGCTATTCCATAGATCCTTAAAGAACCCAGACTTCCGGTCGAGCATAGTCTCTACCGAAAGGTATTGACCCGTTTGGCTGAAATCGACATCTACTCTGGAAAGCAACTTTCTGGCATCGCTGTAATCTTTGCCGTGAGCTGTTACCTTAGCTTTAACCTGGATTGAGTCCTTATCCCAGGTGTTTACAATGATCTGACCGTACTTACTGGTGATCTCAAGGTAACTATCAGGTGCTACCTTAAAGGACCTTTCGTAAGTCTTGGATTCCGTGGTGGCTTCCTTCGGTCTGACCTCGGCAAATGCCGAAGCAGCAATCCATAGAAACAACAAGCTATATACTGACCTCATCGTCAATTTCATTATCATGTTCTTTAAGCTCCATTAAGATCTGCTCCAAAATCTGAAGCTTGATCCGATAATTTGTGATCATAGCATCAACTACTTCTTCGTTAGCAGCATTATCTTTTAGATCCATTTTAAGCTCCTGATAAGCACTATCCAGGGTAGCCAGATTATCCAATACTTCAGGATCCAGATTACCGCTACTCGCTTTGATCATTTGCATTTTTTCAGCCACTTGCTGCGAGTAAAAAAATTCAGTTTCGGCCAGCTCTGGAGAAAGTTCATGCAGAGCGAACCCAGTGGAATAAGAGTTTGAGTTATACGCATACATCATCCATGATATTCCAATAACCATAATCACTGCTGCTGCAATCCGTGTATAAACCTTCCAAGGGGTTAGCTTTTTCCGCCTATCCAGATCTGTGGCTATTTCTTCCCAAAGGGCGTTTGAATCTAGCTCATAGACATCAAAATCAGCCTTCATATTCTCGACACGTTCTTTAAGCTTATCTCCCATAATTCATTAATTATTCATATCCGCATCCAGTAGTTGTCTTATTTTACTTTTGGCTTTACTGTACTGCGCCTTTGAAGTGGCCTCACTTACTCCAAGTATTTGTCCAATTTCCTTATGGTCGTAGCCTTCAAAAAGGTATAGATTAAGCACTGTCCTACAACCTTCGGAAATCTTATCTATAGCCATCATAATTCGCTTTGTCTCATATTCCACGAACCCTGTGTTATCCTCCTCTTCCTGTATGAAATCATTATTTTCCGTTAACTCCTCAGTAACCAGCCTCTTTTTCTTCAATGCATTCAGACAGTGATTAACCACGATCCGTTTTAACCACGCGCTGAAGGTCACTTCATGCTTTAACTTATTTATACTACTAAACGCTGTCACAAATGCCTCCTGCAACACATCCCTAGCCTCTTCTTCATCGCCCATCATACGTCGACAAATATTAAACATAGCCTGAACGTACAGCTTATATAGCTCATTCTGTGCCTGCCTATCGCCTTGCTGGCTACGCTGAACCAGGTACTTATGTATAGTCTGCTGTCCGGACTCCACCTATATTTTTGACCTCGCTAAAAGGACAACCGGTTCTAGAACAGGTTTCCATATCTGAGATATTTTTTGGTTTGTTCTTTATACGAATTTAGAAACCTTCTTTTTTATATTTGGATAAGTGTGCTTTGAACTACGTTTGAAACATGAACAAACAACACTATCATGACTAACCCCTTTCATCTAGCCTTCCCCGTTAATGACCTGGAAGCTTCACGTAAATTTTATACTCAAGTTTTAGAATGCGAAGAGGGTCGTTCTTCGGAACGTTGGATTGATTTTAATCTTTATGGTCATCAAGTTGTGGCTCATTTGGCCCCGGAAGAATGTGGATTGGCCAAAACAGGCGACGTAGATGGAGATCAAGTACCGGTTAAACACTTCGGCGTGATACTGGATTGGGCGGATTGGGAAAATCTGGCTAAAAAACTAAAAGCTCAAGAAATCAAATTCATCATAGAACCTCATATCCGTTTCAAGGGAGAGGTGGGTGAACAAGCCACTATGTTTTTCCTTGACCCTAGTGGTAATGCATTGGAATTCAAATCGTTTAAGGATATGAGCCAGGTTTTTGCGAAGTAAATCGTCCTGAAGCATTCAAATCCCTGAACCAACTTCAAAAACTATTTTAATAAGGAGATATTAAAAGAACCTGGGTATAAGAAAGAAACCATAGGGCCTGCCTCGACAGCTCCAAAGTGATATGGTATTCCAGGGAAACAAAAATAATACTTCCGATGACATTTACACTGAGCCCTAGACCGTAAAAAACTCCTCCAACTCCTTTAAAGTACCTGCACTTGTTTCCATATCCTTAACCACCTTACCCTTCTCTAGCACTACAATGCGCTCGCAGACTTCTGTAACGTGGTTTAGGTCATGGCTCGAAATTAAAAGCGTCACTTCATGTTCTGTTTTGTATTGAATCAACAATTGTTTTAGGCGTATCTGCGTGGTAGGGTCGAGGTTAGCAAAAGGCTCATCCAACACTACAATCTCAGGGTTGCCAAGTAATGCAGCTGCTATCCCTACCTTCTTCTGATTGCCTTTGGAAAGATCTCTGATGAATTTCTTCTTACCCATTATCTCATCATTAAAGACCTCTATGAAAGGAGATAGCTGTTGCTGTAATTCCCCATCAGAAAGACCATGTAGATCTCCTATGAATTTGAAGTACTCATCCGGAGTTAGAAAACTAATCAAAAAGCCCTCGTCCAAATACGAACCGGTGTAATGCTTCCAATCATCATGGCCAGTAACGGGGTGCCCTTTGGAGGTTACCCTACCCGAGGTAGGCTTAATCAAATCAAGCACCAACCGGAACAGCGTGGTTTTCCCGGCTCCATTGTTCCCAACTAAACCAAAGCTTTGCCCCTTAGGAATTTCAAGATGCTCTACATTAAGCACCTCTATATTTTTAAACTGCTTTTTTATATCTTCAACTGCGATCATAATCTATTCTATTCGGAGTGATTGAGCTATTTGATACTTATTATGAATGAATCTGTTTTGGTAAAACCGCTCTAATAACTGCTTTTTAAGCAGTATGCCAGCCAAACCTATCAATCCAATGGTAACTATGCCGTAAGGTTGTAAATCGAAAAACCAAAAGCCTGCATTAATTAAGATTGGGGCTAACAAAGTCGGTATTATAAGTATGAACTGAGTGGCGCCCACACCTTCCCAATTCATCACGTTGGGTTTGCTAATATCAATACGTTTAGGTGATTTGCCTGTCAAGTATAGAATAACGATAGTATTAATGCCAATGTTGAAAAGTGTACAGGCGGTATTGATCAGCAACACTTTATAGCCAAAGTAAACATAAGGTGTAGTAAGAATGAAACTGGCGACGCATGCTATAGCCAAAAGGTTATACTTCGCTTCAAGGTACTTTCTAATATCTATCCGCTTGGTAAGTATGGTATCAAAAAACCCGCTTTCCCAGCTAAAGGCAAACTGACCATAGTTCAGCATAAACCCACCCGTTACAAATATTCCTACGAAAATAAGCATGCCATAACCTTCCAGGTAGGTATCATTGGTATAAAAAATAAGACCATAAAAAAGGAAAGCTAGTGATACAAAGAGCACGGAGCGGGGTCGTTTATTACGAAGAATTAGCTTTAATTCTAACGACATCATTTCTCCTATATTCCCAAAGCGCTTTAAGAAGGAGAAATCACCAGACCACTGTTTATCCTCTTTCTTCATCTTGCCTAACTCTTCCAGGTATAAAGATGACTTTAGTGAGTTGTAGTTGAGAATATAAAGTAGTACGAGAAAAATCAACGGGATGGCAAGACCTATAAAAGAGTAAGAACCGAAATAGGTAGCTGACCACCTTGTAAGTGGCAGAACATCCAAGTGATTAAGTAAGAAGAGAATACCAAATGCGACCACCAAATAGAGTACGGTTTGCGGTCTTGAGGTTAATTGCTTTTTTAGGAAAACAGTTAGATAAGTACTACAAAGAGAAAATGAATATATGGTTATGGCCCATATATAAGCACTATTTCCAACCTCGGCGATTACTTGTTTAAATAGAAAGGGTATAAGCAAAAAGAGTGGAAGTAGATTAAACAAAGTGAAGACCGACTTCCTAAGTACAAAATGTACTATGGCACTTCTCTTAACAGGCAAGTGCAAGTAAGGCTGAACTTCAAGTGCCGGTACGTCCTGCAAATAAAATCGCATCAACAGATCTGCCAGGAAATAAAACAAAACAAATCCGTTGAAAACAGATACTACATTTTGATCGGGATACTGATCTAATAGTATCAAATCCACCACAAAGCCCAACCCCAGCATATAGAGAAGCATAATGACAATAAAGAAGATCAGAACAACGTTAATGACTGAATTCCTACTAAATGTAGGCGAGCGTTTAAGTCGCTTTCTTTCGTGATTGGAAAACCAGGATATCATGTGCAGTAAGTATAACAGATCATCAATTTATTACAGAGCAGGGTATGAAAATTATCAAAAAATAAATCCGGCAGTAATTCCATTTCATTTTTAATAATTTAGGCCTTTAATCTGAATAGGTAAGTCGATGAGGAAGTTGCTTGGTTTTATAATCCTCTTTGGTGTAGGTATTAACGGCTTCACCCAAAGTGAAGAAGTGTACTCTCGATTAAAGGGTTTGACCATTCAATCTAACTTCCCCGAAAACCTGCTGAAAACGCGAAGTGTGGTTCTATATAAGGTCACTCCCAAAAAAAGAAATCCACTAATTCGCGGTGACTGGCAAAGTTTAGCCACAGTAATACAACCGATGCTGAAAAAGTCAGGTATTGACGGTGTCCTGCATTATCATATTGAAGACGTTCTTAGCGGCGCAGAATCATATAATACACTTTTGGACTATTTTGATGATAGAGATTTAAAGAACGCAGTGTTTGTTGAAGAGAACCATGGGGAGTTCAGCATCACCATAACAGATCTTCAGGACAGACAATTTTTAATAAAAATGGGCCAACCCGCATGGCAAATTCAGGGTACAGACCTTAGTAATATGCTTAACAACCTTTACAGAGCCACCGCCAACGCTGGCCTGGAAAAAGAAAACTTATTGATTTTAGAAACCCCTGAATATGGGGAAATGATTAGCTCTATCAAGGCCAAACGAAACGAATTTTATGACCTGAACTTTTCCAGTGAAAAGCTGGCCGTTCCCATAGAAAAAGACACCTCTAAAATCCGAATGGCCCTATCAAATTATCCATTTAGATGGGGGTTTGTAGATGGGAGCACTCCAGAAAAAGAACTTAGAACCCAAGGGTATCAATATATTTTGTACTACATCAATACGATTGGCAAATCGGCTAAACAACTACTCGAATATAATATTACTGATTTGGAAACTGATTATATTTCAGAAATGATGGTGGAGGGCAAGCTTACAGTAGAATCTTATAATGTTAACACACCCATTTATAAGTATTACATAAAGCATATCTATTCTGGCAATGTCTTTGTAGGAAAGCGGTGGGATGCTGCACCACAGAAAGCGCATGCATTAGAAAATTATATTCTAAATCTGAGAAATGAGTTGGTTAAGAACTAATTGAATTAAGCGCTTGCTGTATGTGTTGCTTGATATCCATAGAAATTAATATTACCTTCGATAGTTAATGTCGAAAAAACTGCGCCTTGTTTTCCTTCCTATAATTGGTCTCTTGATCTGTGCACGTCCTTGCCGCGGTCAAAGTGAATACAGACCTAAGATTGCAGAATTAAGTCATAGGACATTGTACAATTACAACACTCGTTCCATATCCGAGGAGTTTGGTAATGCTAATACGGAAATTGAAGAAGATGAGCAACTGAAGATCCGTTTGGGCATACCATTGATCATGAAGAAGGGAAAACTTGTGGGATTACAACTGAAATACGACATCCACAATTTCAGTATGGATTTTCAGAATAGCAATAGTGAGCTTTTCAATCATATTGAACGTAGGACATTTAGAAGTTTAGGTGGTAGGATGCTATTTCAGCAGTCTATTGATGAACGCAAAAGCTACACTTTAATAGGTGGAGCTGAAATTAAGAGTGATCAGTTCAATTGGAACACAAACACTATGCGTTTTTATGCCAGTGGCAGCTACAAAGTTAAGCTTAACGATAGAACGGAAATAGGTGCAGGGCTTTTAGTTGGTTATACCCTGGGCCAGTTTCAGATTTATCCACTTCTTACTTATGAGCACAAGCTCAGCAACCGATTTACAGTGGACTTGACTCTTCCTAAGTCTGCTATTATGCGTTTTAGAGGTAGTGATAAATTCTATATCTCTGCTAAAGCAGAGGTAAAAGGCTGGCGCTATGCTCTGCATAACTCAGAACTTTCCGAAACCAACCCTTTGGTTTTAAGAAAAGCCGATTTGAATATTGGTCTAAATTTTGAACGAGAGATACATGATTGGCTTTGGTTTGGTCTTGATCTTGGACTTACGAAAAACCTGCGATATCATTTAGGTGAACCGGGGCACCGAAGGCGAGATGCTCTTGTTGACCTCGAAGCCAATAATGCACCCTATATTCAGTTTGGTTTGTTCATAGTCCCCCCTAAAAAGTTGTATCGTTAGACCTTTCCACTTGGAACCAAACCATAAACGGAAGCGGAATTTCCTCACTTCCTGTATAACCCAACCTCTTTAGGTCAACATCTGGCACAATACCATGCTTCTCTGTTGAGAGTGCCATTATCTTATATCTTTTACTGGCCAACCATTCTATCAATGGGGAATAAACTCCTTTATTAATCATGGTCGATCTTAGTTGGGTATAATTGATGCCATCATCCTCTAGTGATCTCCAGCTACTATCCGATTTAAAAGCTTCAATTTGATTTTTAAGAATGTCCTCGTAATTGAGAGGATATCCTACAGATACAGATTTGAGGTTGATATAAATGCTATCTGTGACCGCATTCCATAGCTTATCAAGTTCATTCAGCTCAGTCGTAAGGAAAATTACAGAATTATTCGAAACCGTAAGTTTAATATGGGTAAACACCCCAAGTGAATCCGGACTACTAAATCGCAACAGTCGATAGCCCGAAGTAAAATCTTCCCTAATAGTAAAATCACCGTAGCTTCGATCGAAATCAAAGTGGTGATTAGTCGAGTCCTTGACTTCTTCGGTCGAAGCCGTTCGTAGTTCCGAACAACTAATGAAGCTCATCAATAAGGCATACAGGGCTACATATTGTCGCATAAAACAAGTTAGCTATTTTTTCATTTCGAGGAAATTCCAGGTTTTGGCACACACCTTGCTAAATCACCTAGAAAAGGAGGGATTATGATACGAATTTGGATTATAAGCATAATATTGAGTGGTTTGATTCTAACACCTTTCAAGAAGGCTGAAAAAATGATTGAATCAAATCAAGAAATTATCGCGAACAGAAAAGTCAAACATCGATTGATAGAGATTAACAGATACCGCCGACCAGATCGTTTCTATAATAGAAGATATATTACATAGTTATTCATAGAGATCAGTAAGATCTTTAGCTTGATCTACCAGGGATTTAGCCAGTGCAACAAATCCTACTCCAAATGACATCAGACCTATTCCAAGTTGACTGTCATTTGTTGTGAAGATTAGCAGATAGGCTCCATACAACAGTACCACAACGCTGAGAATAATAACTGTATAGAGCATTACTTTTAACAAAACCGGCCGCTCTATTACATACCTTCCCATTTTATCAATTTTTTTTACATCCCTCAGAGAGGTGAAGGATAAAGCAAAACCCATGAGTAAGAGTGCTTTAGGCATATTTTCCACCGTACCTGATAATTCACCATCAAAAAAAGGCGCATAAACAAAATAAAACGCGCCTAACATCAACGGAATATTCAAGTAAGCGATGTATTTAAAAATTATTAAGATTTTATTCATTATGATCTAAATATAGAAGTTCTCGCTCGGGTAAAATAAACAAAAAAGGCCTCAACATACGTTAAGGCCCTTTCCTTTTTGTTTAGGCTAAACTCAAAAAGGATATTCATTTTTGGCGATCACATGATCCGCTATTCTTCTTCTTGCTTCTTTTAGATTCATAGGGTCTACCTTGGTAAATCTCTTCAGTCCCATAAGCATCATACGCTGCTCATCTCCATCGGCGAAAGAATTAATAGCTTCTCTACCTGCCACGGCAGCCTTTTCAATAGCTTCGTGTAAGTAAACTCGCATCATATCAGTTTCTATAGAAAGTGCTTCTTCTCCTTTTTGGCCGATGAGCTTTTCAACCCTAAGAAGTGTAGATTCAGCTACGTAACCTTCAATTAACATATCTGCGAGGTTCATTAATATCTCCTGTTCTTCACCAAGCTTTTGCATATACTTCTGTACCGCAGCGCCAGCTACCATTAATCCTGCCTTCTTGAGGTTGACCAATGCTTTTTTCTCTTTCGCAAACAGTTCATCACCATCGCTAGCACCAAAGTCGGGAATGGACATAAGCTCTTTTTGGACTGCCATAGCCGGAGACATAAGGTCTATACTACCCTTCATAGCCCGCTTCAAGAGCATATCTATGCAAAGCATCCGGTTGATTTCATTTGTACCCTCAAAAATTCGATTAATACGAGCATCTCGATATGCTCTGTCCATTGGTCCATCGGCGGAGAAGCCCATACCTCCGTATATCTGAACCCCTTCATCCGCGCAGTAATCTAAAATTTCTGATCCGTGTACTTTTAGGATAGCACACTCAATAGCGAATTCTTCAACAGACTTTAGCTTAGCCTGCGCCTCATCCATACCTCCGGCTACTAGAGCATCATAGGCATCATCTATATTTTGTCCAGCTCTGTAGTGAGCAGATTCAGATGCATAAGTCATAGTAGCCATACGAGCAATTTTATGCTTTATGGCGCCGAACGTAGACAAAGAAGCCCCAAACTGCTTACGCTCATTAGAATAATTCACGGCATTGCCGATGATCCTTTTACACCCACCAACGGCAGCCACGCCTAATTTTATACGGCCAATATTTAGAATATTAACAGCTATTTTGAAACCATTTTCTCTCTCCGATAGCATATTTTCTACCGGCACCATGCAGTCATTGAAAAAGATCTGCCGTGTGGAAGAGCCTTTGATCCCCATCTTTTTCTCCTCCTCGTTCATGGTAATACCACCAAAATCTTTCTCTACAATAAATGCTGAGAGGTTCTTATCATCGTCAATTTTTGCAAAAACTATGAATACATCTGCAAAGCCGCCGTTGGTAATCCACATTTTCTGCCCGTTAATTACATAGTGTTTACCATCATCGGTAAGCTTGGCTTTGGTTTTTCCGGAGTTCGCGTCAGAACCAGAATCTGGTTCGGTCAGGCAGTAAGCAGCTTTCCATTTACCTGTCGACAGATTGGGTAAATATTTCTTTTTCTGATCCTCACTACCGTAGTAGAGAATCGGAAGTGTGCCGATACCTGTATGCGCGGAAATAGCCACGGCAAATGAATGGGCTCCACCAAATACCTCGGCTACAAGCATGGAGGTATTGAAATTCATACCGAAGCCGTCATACGCTTCAGGCACACTCGTACCCAACAAACCTAACTCACCCGCCTTGTCCAAAAGAGATGGCATAAGTTCGGGATGCTCCATTGAATCAATTTCCTCCAGCTTGGGGTCGATCTCTTGAATAATAAAATCTCGACAGGTTTGCGCGATCATACGCTGTTCTTCACTCCACTCTTCGGGGATGAAAACATCCTGGGCATCTGTTTCCTTAATTAGGAACTCTCCTCCTTTAATTGCTTTTTTTTCTTCTACTACTGTACTCATTTTAAATAGATTTTTAGATTATAGATGTGAGATTTTAGACTCACTTCTTCAGCTTCTCTTGAAATGTGTAATTCATTTTTTGAATCTCAGTCAATTGACTCAGTATTGGATTCATATCTTCTTCACTTAGAAGACCTACATTATTAGATATGATCAATTGGGTTTGTAGTTCATATGACGACCCATTGGAAATACCTAGGAAATACAAAAACTCCTTATCAGATTTTCTGCCTGCCCCCTCAGCTATATTAGATGGAATAGACATCGCAGATCTACGAATTTGAGACTTTAAGCCATACGCTTCTTCATTCGGAAACTTAGAAGTCGCCCAAATTTTCAATTGCCTAAGGTTATGCATATTCTGTCATATCTAAGATCTCTTGTCTAATTTCTATTAGTTCAAAAACTCATAAACACCAGCCACTCCTTGGCCGCCACCCACACAGGCAGTCACCATACCATACTTTTGCTTTCTCCTTCGCATCTCATCAAACAGTTGAATGGAAAGTTTTGCACCGGAGCATCCAAGAGGGTGGCCAAGAGCTATGGCTCCGCCATTAGGGTTCAGCTTTTCCTGGTCGATGCCCAACTCGCGAATAACAGCCAGTGATTGCGCAGCAAAAGCTTCATTCAGTTCAATCTGGTCAATACTATCAAGCTTCAGTCCCGCTTTGTCCAAGGCTTTAGGCACAGCTGCTACGGGACCGATCCCCATAATTCTTGGTTCTACTCCAGCCGCAACATAACTCATCATTCTGGCTATAGGCTTCAGATTTAACTCGTTAACCATCTTTTCAGACATAACCATAACAAATGCAGCTCCATCGGAAGTTTGGCTGGAATTACCGGCAGTGACTGAACCGCCCATAGCAAAAACAGGCTTTAGTTTCGCTAATGCTTCAGTGGTAGTACTTGATCGCACTCCCTCATCAGTATCAACTACAAACTCACGAGTTTGCTTTTTCATGCTATCGTCAATGTAGGTCTCTTTGACCGTAATGGGCACGATCTGATCTTTAAACTTTCCATCCTTGAGAGCAGCAGCAGCTTTCATGTGTGAGCTATATGAAAATTCGTCTTGATCTTCTCGGGAAACCTTAAACTCTTTGGCTACCTGCTCAGCGGTTAAACCCATACTGGTGTAGTAATCCGGTGTTTTGCTTGCAATCTCATAGTTAAGTGCAGTCTTGTAACCCATTACCGGGACGAGTGACATGGATTCTGTACCTCCGGCTATGATACAATCGGCCATACCAGCGTGAATTCGTGCAGCAGCGATATTTATCGCTTCAAGGCCGGAACCGCAGTAGCGGTTGATTACCATGCCTGGCACTTCCAATGGCAGCGACATTAGGGAGATCATTCTACCCATTTGCATGCCTTGCTCCGCTTCTTGCACAGCGTTTCCAACGATTAGATCATCAACTCTTGCAGCATCGAAGCCATCGATCGACGATACCAAATGTTTAATGACATCCGCAGCTAAATCATCAGGTCGTGTAAAGCGAAAACCCCCACGGTTAGCTTTGCCTACCGCTGTTCTGTATCCTTTAACTATATATGCATCCATAATTTCTTAATTTCTAAGAGGCTTACCTCCTGTAAGTATTGACTGAATTCTTTCAAGTGTTTTCTTCTCACCTGTTAAGGAAAGAAACGCTTCTCTCTCCAGATCAAGTAGATATTGCTCTGAGACGTGTTGAGGGTAAGATAGATCTCCCCCACACATCACGTAAGCAATCTTATGTGCTATTTTAACATCATGGTCGGAAATATAATTTCCCATACGCATGCCATTCACACCTGCCATGAATAAAGCCATACCCGTTTTACCATGAACCTTAATACTGTTGGACTGAATGGGCTTTGTATAACCGGCTTCAGCCAATTCAAGAACAGCTGCTTTAGCATCAGCTATCTGACGATCGCGATTGATCGTGATATTGTCCTGATCTCTGATGATATGCATGTCAATTGCCTCATTTGCCGAAGTAGCTACCTTAGCGGTAGCGATGTTCATAAAAGCATTTTGAAGTGCATTCAATTCCACATCCCCTGACTCAACGGCATCGGACACCCTTTTGGTCAGCTCTTTGGTTCCGCCTCCTCCAGGAAGTAATCCAACACCAACTTCTACCAGACCCATATAGGTTTCGGCCGCAGCCTGAACTTTGTCGGCATGTAGTGTCATTTCACAGCCTCCACCTAATGTAAGTCCATGCGGAGCTACCACTACGGGTATACTAGAATATCGCACCCGCATCATTGTATTCTGGAAATGCCGGATCATGAAGTCTACTTCGTCGAACTCCTGTTCGATCGCATACATGAACACCATCCCCAGATTTGCACCAGCCGAGAACTGAGCCCCCTGATTTCCGATGACCAGACCCAGGTAGTCCTTTTCTGCCATATCTAAGGCTTTATTAATTCCTTCCACGACTTCACCACCGAGCGTATTCATCTTAGTGTGGAATTCTACACCAATAACATCATCACCAAGATCAAAAATGGTAGAACCTGAGTTACTCCATAAAACTTTACTGTCTCGGATATTATCAAGAATTATGTACTCCTCGGCACCTGGAACAGGCTTATATTCTTTAGATTCTATATCATAATAATGGCGAACACCGTCTTTGGCCGTATAGAAGGAGTCGATGCCAGCATCGAGCATATCATATACCCACTGATTTGGGGTATAGCCCATCTCTTCCATTTTCTCTACAGACTTTTTAACGCCCACAGCGTCCCAGGTAGCAAATGGACCCATTTCCCAGCCAAATCCCGCACAAATGGCGTCATCAATCTTATACAGCTCAACGGCAATTTCCGGGATACGGAACGTAACGTATTTGAAAAGTGCATAGAAAGAATCACGATAGAATTCTCCGGCTTTGTCTTTTCCAGCGAATAGCACTTTGAAACGATCCTTTAGAGAATCAATGGTTTTAGTGGTTTCTAGCGTGGCGAACTTTGCCTTTTGTTTGGGTTGGTATTCTAACGTTTTTAGATCTAGAGTTAGAATTTCTGTTTTACCATCTTTCTTGGTCTTCTTGTAGAAACCCTGACCTGTTTTATCTCCCAACCACTTATTCTCTTCCAACTTACCCACAACTTCAGGAAGCTTAAAGATGTCTCGCGATTCATCTTTAGGCAGCCCTTGATACAAGCCGTTGGATACTTTAATAAGCGTATCCAGACCAACTACATCTGAGGTCCTGAACGTGGCAGACTTTGGGCGTCCGATTACTGGACCTGTCAGTTTATCAATCTCGTCAACATTCAAATCGAGTTTCTGCATGGTATCAATCACCTTCAAAATGGCATAAATACCGACTCGGTTAGCGATAAATGCGGGGGTATCTTTACAAAGTACCGTTGTCTTTCCTAAATACAGATCTCCATACTGCATAAAGAAATCAATAATCTCAGGATCTGTTTTAGCGGTAGGAATGATCTCCAGTAACTTCAAATACCGCGGTGGATTAAAGAAGTGAGTACCACAAAAATGCTTCTGAAAGTCCTCGCTTCTGCCATCTAACATGAAGTTGATTGGAATCCCCGAAGTATTGGATGTAATCAAAGTACCTGGAGTACGATGAGCTTCAACCTGCTCAAATACAATCTTTTTAATATCCAGGTTTTCCACTACGGCCTCAATCACCCAATCGCAGTCTTTTATCTTCGACATATCATCGGAAAAATTGCCCAGTGATACACGGCTGGCAAACTTCTTGTTATAAAGGGGTGATGGTTTCGACTTCACAGCAGTATCAAAAGATTGCTGCACGATTCTGTTTTTCACCGCTTTGTCATCAAGGCTTAAACCTTTTGCTGTTTCCTGCTCATTAAGCTCCTTAGGGGCAATGTCCAACAAAAGTACTTCAAGGCCAATGTTCGCAAAGTGACAGGCAATTCGGGAACCCATGATCCCTGATCCAAGCACTGCTACTTTTTTAATTCGTCTACTCATTCGTTTATGGCGTATATATTATTATTCTCAATTATTTCGTTTACTTCCTGAATCACCTCAAAAAAGATTTGAATCTTATCATCAGGTATCACTTCTCGTAGTACATTGTTAAAGCGCAGAACGGTTTCTCTTGAAATCTCCTTCCTCCTTTTACCCTCGTCGGTAAGGTAAATACGAACAGAGCGCTTATCATTCTCATCCGGTTTTTTGAATATCAACCCCTTTTCTTCCATGTTCTTTAAAACTCGGGTCAAGCTTCTTGATTCTAAACCCATTAATGGAGCTATTTTAGTAGCAGGGGTCCCTTCTTTCGAACTTATGTTGAGCAAAACAAATCCTATAGACATCGTCATGTCATGCTTAGCTGCCTGGTGATTGTACATTCGTGCAATAGCATGCCATGCAGTTTTAATGTTATGATCTATGGTTTCTTCTCTTTTCACTAATTTTAGTGAGGCTTTTTGGTAATTCCGCAATCGTTTTAAATGTGCGGGTGACAAATATAATAAATTTGTTATGCATGCATACTATTTTGTTTCAAAAAATATTCACCCCTTAATCCATTGAAATTCAAGTGCTAAATGCTCGCCTTTCTTGATGGTTTACTATTTGTTATTCATCTTATTGTTATAGGTCTAAATCTTTTTGCCTGGGTGTGGAAAAGGACTAGAAGGCTTCACTTATGGGTAGCAGGGACCACCGTGTTTTCATGGTTAGTACTAGGTATATGGTATGGCTTTGGCTATTGTTTTCTCACCGATTGGGAATGGAACATAAAGCGCCAACTTGGTGAAAAAAACCTGCCCCATTCATTTACTCAATACTTGTCAGACAATGTATTTGGCTTGTATTTAAGTACAACTATCGTTGATGGACTTACACTAGGTTTATTTGTGATAGCAATAATTTGTTCTTTATATCTTAACTTCTTCAAAAGAAGCTTAATTAAGCAATAATCTTCAACTGCTCTACATTCTCCGTATAACGTGGATCATCACAAAAATCCAACTTAAACATAGCGTTCACCTCAATGGACTGGAAATCAAATTCCTCAACTACTTTACCATGTAGTTCATAAATGCCACGTCCCCTGAAAGGATATTTAGCCGCTGAAGGAGGAAAATGAACCGTATCAATGAAATGACCGTCCATATCTACAAACGTACCAAAGTGCATACGGTCCCCTCTTGAAGTGCCTGTATTCTTAATAGCTACGAGATAACCGCATATGACAATTTCTTTGTTTATGAATTGATTCAACTCCTCCACTCTCAAGTTAGAGGGTAACTCCTTCTCGAGTAAGCTAAAAGGGTCGGATAGAGGAAAGCCCAGTAGTTCCATCTCTTCAAAAGCATCTTCATGCTGGTAGATATTGAGCTGAGGCAACGTAAACTTCTTCGTGGCAATATCAAACAAGCCTTTCATGGGTTTACTCTTTTTATTTGACCCTAATAAAAAATGAGCTTCCCATAATAAGGCTTTTTTATTCTTCTTTGTAAATCTGAATGCACCAATACGAATCAGTAGCAGTAATTGTTCCAAAGAGATAGTAATACGATTTACAAATTCTGTAAGACTTTTAAATGGTCCCAGCCCACGAGCATAAAGGATCTCTTGAATTACGTTGGTCTCCAAATCTTTGATAAGCCCCAGGCCTAAAAAAATGACATTACCCTGTATGACACTTAACGCTTCGCTTTTATTAACACAAGGTGCATTTACTCCTCCGCCATGCATTCGGGCCTCATGTATGTAGAGTTCTTTACGATAAAACCCACCCCCATTGTTAAGTACGGCCACCATGTATTCCAATGGGTAATAGGCTTTAAGAAACAAGCTCTGATAGCTCTCTACAGCGTAAGATGCTGAATGCCCTTTAGCAAAAGCATAGCCGGCAAAGCTTTCAATCTGCCGCCAAACATCAACAGCTAATGACCGTTCTCTTCCTAACCGTCTACAATTCTCAAAGTATTTTTCTTTAACTCGTTGAAATTCTTCACGCGAACGATACTTCCCAGACATCCCCCTACGCAACACATCAGCTTCTCCTAAATCAAGTCCTGCAAAATAGTGGGCAACCTTAATTACATCTTCCTGATAGACCATAACCCCAAAGGTTTCAGGCATGATGTCGAGCAACACAGGGTGCGCGTCTTTTATGCGTTCAGGTTGCCGGAAACGAAGAATATACTCTCGCATCATTCCGGATTTTGCTACGCCTGGGCGTATGATCGAACTAGCCGCCACCAACCCCAGGTATTCTTCTGCACGAAGCTTTTTCAGCAGCATACGCATAGCAGGTGATTCCACATAAAAACAGCCTATCGCCTTTGCCTCTCTCAATAACTCTTTAATACGCTCATCCTTTTTTAAGCTTTTGAAGTCGTGAATATCTA
>JBCCOE010000031.1:0-45077 GCA_039025475.1 Bacteroidota bacterium
AGGTACATTTACCTTCAGTAGCCCTAGTGCGGGTTCCATAGATGGCTCAAATGTATTCGATGCTACCGGTTTGAGCACTGCAGATAATCCTGTCACGGTAGATGTGACTTATAGTGTATCAGGATGCACCGATGTTACAACCCAATTATCACTGAATATCTTAGACGCTCCGATACTGATCATTAACAGTACACCAGTTGTATGTCCAGAAGCCTCTATTGATTTAGATGACGTTGCTTTAGGGTTTACAGTAAGTCCTACAGGTGGGAGTTTTAGTTTCAGCAATCCAAGCGCAGGTATTATAGATGGATTGAACGTATTCGATGCTACCGGTTTAAGCACTGCAAATAACCCAGTAACTATTGACGTGACCTACGATATAAGTGGATGTACACAAGCCAGTGCACAATTGACACTGAATATTCTGGATGCTAGTAACCCGCTTTGTGGTAGCGGTGGTACGGATTGCGCAGCATTCAGTGCTATTATTCCAAATGTTACTCGCCCTACATGTGAGAATTTTAATGATGGTATACTATCATTTGATATCCAGGGAGGATCCGGAAACTACCTTGTTAATATGACAGATTCTCAAGGAAATCCGTTTAGTACACAGGCGGCGGTACCTACGTTTATGTCACTATCTCCTGAGACTTACACGTACAGCATTACAGATGTGGTGACTGGAATTATTTGTGATGATGGACGATCGATAACGGTAAATGTATTAAGCACGGTCGACGGAGAAATTGGGTCTACTGAGGATGTAGTTTGTTTTGGAGAGACGGGGTCAGTTACATTGACAAATATAACTCCACCTTTGGCTCAATACTTTTATTCCATTGATGGTGGCTTAAATTGGTTTGAACTTCCAGGAGATAATAGAATTACAGGATTGTCTGCAGGGACTACCAGCGTAAGATTAGGTGATGCTGACGGTGACCCTTGTCCGGCTATTATTGACGTTACGATCAATAATCTCAATACGGAAATAACCGCATCTTTCACATCAATTTCAGATGCGTCTTGTGCAGGTAATGATGGCTCCGTGAGTTTCACCAACATCCAAGGTGGAGATACAAGCGCTCCATATACGTTTACTTTAGATGGATCGCCTTTTACGTTACCGGGGGATGGAGTAATTACAGGATTAGCAGGTGGATCTCACGAACTAGCGATCACAGATGCCAGTGGATGTATTGATATAAACAATTTTGATGTAATCCAGCCCGGGCTGGTAACACTCGACTTTTTAACCCCTGTCGATCCGAGTTGTGTTAACCCTACCGGTCAGGATGGTCGAATAGAAGGGCAAATAAGCACCTCATTTTTACCGGGTACTTTCGAAATCAATATCACCAATGACACTGGTTATGACACTACTTTTAACGCTTTACCCAATGGATTCTTTGCTACCAGAAATGAGTTGACTCAAGGTTCTTACGATGTGACCATCACTTCAGCTTCGGATGGCGCATGCCCGAATGTATTCAGTAGTATGATCAACGGAGGCCCATTCCCGATTACTTTTGAGAGTGCGAGACTAGTATGCATAAGTTCCAGCAATCCAAGTGCTCGATCCATTATTTTAGAGGGCCTTCAGGTTGACTATTCCGAACCTTTTGAAGTAACTGTTATCAATGAACAGACCGCTGTAGAAAGAGTACTGGATCAGGAAGAAGTCAGCCAGGCACTACAGCAAGGCATTTTTGGAGGATCTATTTTGAACGAATCCGGAATATACACGATATCTCTCACCCAAACTCAAAGTGTTTGTGGGACGGAACAGGAGTTTTTACTTGGAGATTTTATTGTCAGTCCACAGTTCACGAGCGTGAGTGTAGATACTTTGTCAAGTTCTTTACCGGATCGTCCTACTGGTGCATTGGTAATAAATCGATTTGAAGGAGGTTTGGAACCCTACAGGACGTCATTGGTGCTTATTGACCCAGCTAATCCATCTCAAAGTTTTAGCTCATTGAACGACCTTGTGGGGGAAAACAATAGCGGACTTTCCGAAATTATTTACGAAGGACTGCCTGCCGGGGCTTACGATGTAACCATTGTCGACAGCCTGGGTTGCTCACCGTTTAATTTTAACGTTGGTATCCCTCTAAATACCGACGTGTTTATACCTAATGTCTTTACCCCGAATGGAGATGGTGTAAATGATACATTTGAAATAAGGAATATCACGGGTTCAGGTGCGGGTTCAACCATGTTAATTACTAACCGATGGGGCAAAGTAGTATTTAGTTCTGATGACTACTATTTCAATAATGAGGGAGATAATAACTTCTGGGACGGTGGGGATGAACCTGATGGCGTATACTTCTACACAGCAGAGATAGAGGGTGAAACCTTTAAAGGTTGGGTAGAAATCCTCAGAGGTCAACCATAAAGCAATTATCAATGATCAACTAAGAATCGATCAATTAACCTTTAGAGATTCGACAAGAATTGTAGCGTGTCAACTCCATCTGCATAGTCTGCAAGACCTGGATACTGAGCTCTTCCAAAAGGTATGCTCTCAGGCCATTTTCCTTCTTTTGAAACAATGCACTGGATTTTATTTTGATCGCTTAGTAGGTGACGTTCAAGTTCATCATCGCTAGAGTAAAAGTTATAATAAACCACGGAAATAGGAGAGACTAAGCTTTGGTCTTGCTTGAACAAAACCACTCCATTATCAAGGTGAGGTTCTTTATTTACGAGATAGATACTTTTATTGTAGTCGTAGTTATTACGATACTTGTGATGGTGTATCAGCTGGTGATAACCTTCAAATTCGGATAAGATTTTGGTAAAATCATAACCATCGGGAACATATAATTTAGAGACGTTCCTACAGCCTAGTCCGAAATAGAGAAATACATCTTTACCTAATTCAGCAAAGTCTTTTTCATTTTCACCACCGCTTAGGATACCCACGGAAGTACGGTTTTTCCGTATGACATGCGGGTACTTTTTAAAGTAATACTCAAAATACCTTGCCGTATTGTCGCTGCCCGTGGCGATGACGGCGTCAATATTTTCAAGTTTATTAACGATAGTAATTCTTTCCTTGAGTTCTGATTCTATATCTATTAATTGATCCATTATAAAACGCATTAAACAGGTGTCTTTGTCGCTAAGCTTAGCAACTAGATGGTTACCGCTGGTCAGTACACATAATAGATCATGAAAGCCAACAGCCGGTATGTTACCGGCAAACACTACACCGACATTAGCCCGTTTAGATGATAAGAAGTCATAGGATTTTACCCAGGACATTATATCTTCGGAAAGCATTTTTATGATTCCAGACAAAGCCACTTCCATAGATTCATGGGTGAACCAAGGATTGGAGTTATTACAATCGGTAAACAGTTTACTCTTTGCGTCGACCTTCATTTCACTCAATTGTTTACCCAAAGCTTTAAAGGCAGAGATCACTTTTTCACTATGCATTTCTTAAACTTTTGACGACTTCTAACTGTTTGAAGACTTGAAGATAGTTACTTACTTTGCAAAGTATTAATAATAGCGAGATTAAGAGTAGATAGCAATGGCGATAATGATAACCGACGAGTGCATCAACTGTGGTGCATGTGAGCCAGAATGCCCCAACACGGCCATCTATGAGGGTGGAATTGAATGGAATTGGGCTGGAGGTACAGAGTTGACCGAGGTTGAAATGGAAGATGGTAATGTTCTGGATGCGAAAGACGATCAAGAGCCGGTTTCGGATGAGTTCTATTATATTGTATCGGGTAAGTGTACCGAATGTATGGGTTTCCATGAGGAACCTCAGTGTGCAGCCGTCTGTCCTGTCGATTGTTGTGTTCCCGATCCTGATTATGAAGAAGAAGAAGAGGAACTGTTTGCTAAAAAGGCCTGGATGCATAACGAATAAACCCAGTACCTGATTAAAAACGTTAGGCTTACCAATTTTGTGAGCCTATTTCATTTTGGCACGTTTTATAAGATAGGCAGTTAGTACAGCGTCATACCCATGATGAATATCTGCTTCAATGAAATCTATTTTAAACTGTGCGCATTTAAGTTTAAGTGTCTCATAATAGGTTTTGGCCGCCTTTCTGAAATCTTCTTTCACCTGTGAGGGCTGTAGTTTGATTTTTTCACCGGATTCCAGATCAATAAACTCATGTGGTTTATCTGCGAAATCAAAGCTGAGTTCGGTTTTATGATCAGTTACGTGAAAAAGTAAAACTTCATGCTTATTATGCTTCAGATGTTTTAGACCACTAAATATTTCCTCAATTCGATCCTCATCTTCAAACATGTCGCTGAAGATAACTATCAGCGAGCGTTTCCGGTTTTTTTCCGCAATCTCATGAAGAACGGCTGCTACATCACCCACCTTTCTATCATCTTCATTTTTAAGTAGGTTTTGCAAATGAACCATGATCTTGTTGGTGTGAGAAGGTGTCGACTTTATATCGGTACTCAATTCTATTTCATCTGAAAAGATTGAAATACCCACCGCATCTCTTTGTCTTTGAAGTAAATGACTTAACGCTCCGGCTGCAAGTGTGCTAAAAAGTAGTTTACCTCTCGTTTCGGTAGGGTACCGCATCGACGAGGAGTTATCGATCACTATTTGACATCTCAGATTGGTTTCCTCTTCATACCGCTTGGTATATAAACGATCAGTCTTGGCGAATACCTTCCAATCGATATGTCTGGTACTTTCTCCTGTATTATAAAGTCTGTGTTCTGCAAACTCAACCGAGAAACCATGGTAGGGCGATTTGTGAAGCCCCGTGATAAAGCCCTCAACAAGTTGTTTGGCCAAAAAATCAACTTTACCGAAGTCTCTTATTTCGTCTAATTCGTGAATCATGGTGAAAATTGAGGGGCATAACGTTTGAAAGCCTAAATTGTTTTAATATTAAGAAGCGTATTTGCATTAAATATAAATATTATACTATATTTAGAATCTAATGTTCCAGTAAAACTAGGGATCAATTAAAATAAAAAACCATCATTGTGGACGAGAACAACACTAACGAAAGGGAAGAAATATACTCAGAAAGAGTGAGAGCGGGAAAGCGTACCTATTTCTTCGATGTGAAAGCGACAAGGTCAAATGATTACTATTTGACAATTACTGAAAGTAAGAGACGGTATAAAGACGATGGCTTCACTTATGAGAAGCATAAGATCTTTTTATATAAAGAAGATTTTAATAAGTTTTTAGATGCACTAAATAACACGGTGAACCACGTGAAGGACGAGTTGATGCCCGAAGTAGACTTTGATCAGTTCGATAGGGATAACAGCGAACCGGTACGGGAGGAGAAGGCCAGTGTAGATTCTGAACTTAAATGGGATTAGATTAAAACTTCAATCAAGAGAATGACTAAATTAGCCTTATCCGTCGGATAAGGTTTTTTTATGCTTAGGAATACTGTTTTATATCTAATAATTGGTTTCATTATCTTCATTCTGACGGCTTGGCTGTTTTCAGATATTTTTATCTACGTTGCTATCAGTATTGTTCTGAGCGCTGTACTACGGCCACTAACCCACTATATTTCCAAGGCTCAGTTTTTTAAAATAAGAGTACCACGTTTTGTGGCGGTGGTACTATCTTTTGCGATCTTTTTTATGCTGATCGCCTCATTTATAGTTCTTTTTATTCCGTTAATATCGGAGCAAATTGAGGTATTATCCGCTATCGACTATGAAAGCCTCTATTACCGTAGCACAGGCCCACTAAAGAATATTGAACACTTTTTGATTGAGAATGATCTTACTTCTGAACAACCTGGCTTTCTGGTTGACAGTCTAAAGCAAAATATGCAGACTTTCATCACAGATATTAATTTTAGTAATATACTCAACCAACTAATAGCATTCACGGGGCAGTTTTTTATTGGTATCCTAGCCGTGGGCTTTATCACTTTCTTCTTTTTATATGAGATGGGTTCCATGCGAAACAAGCTCATCTCACTTATCCCAAATAGATTCTTTGAGGTGACTATAGCGGCTTACAATAAGATTGAGCGATTACTATCAAATTATTTGGTTGGGTTACTTATACAGATGTTTTCTATCTTCAGTATTGCCGCTTTAGGTCTGAGCATTGTAGGAGTCAAGTATTCGCTGACTATTGCGTTATTTGCCGCAGTAGCAAATCTAATACCCTATTTAGGACCTATACTAGGAGCTTCATTTGGTATTATTGTCGGGATTTCTACCGGTTTGGAATTGGAATCCACTAGAGATTACCTTTTTTTGATTGTGAAAGTCATCTCCGTTTTTAGTATTGTACAACTGGTAGATAATTTGCTTTTGCAACCTCTAATTTTTTCAAAAAGCGTAAAGGCTCATCCACTGGAGATTTTTATAATTATATTTGCAGGCGCTTCTCTAGCCGGTATTGTGGGCATGATAGCGGCTATACCTGTATATACAATTATCAGGGTCTTCGTGACAGAGCTCTACCGCGGTTATAGAAGCTATACGGTTTTTAAAATTCAAAAAGCTTAGACCAAATGGCTCTGAAATGTGGAATTGTAGGTTTGCCGAATGTTGGTAAATCCACATTATTTAATGCGATATCTAATAATAAGGCTGAAGCCGCAAACTTTCCGTTTTGTACCATAGAACCCAACGTTGGTGTAATCACAGTTCCAGATAAACGCCTTAATGTCTTAGAGGAATTGGTAAACCCAAAAAGCCTGATTCCAACCAGCATTGAATTTGTAGACATTGCAGGACTGGTAAAGGGTGCGAGTAAAGGTGAGGGGCTCGGGAATCAATTCTTAGCTAATATTCGCGAGGTAGACGCTATCGCTCATGTCGTAAGATGTTTCAATGATGACAACATCGTGCACGTAGATGGACGCGTGGATCCATTAACAGATAAAGAGATTATTGATACTGAGCTTCAACTGAAAGACCTTGAGTCGATTGAAAAAAAAATCCAACGCATAGAAAAAATAGCTAAAACGGGTGATGCTGAAGCTAAAAAAGAATTAAGCTTCTTAAAGACCTTTAAAGACCATCTTGAGTCTGGCCAGAATGCTAGATCTCTACAGATCAATGAGGAGGATAAAGATGTAGTTAAGGCATTACAACTGCTAACGGCCAAGCCAGTAATCTATGTAGCCAATGTAGAAGAAACGGCCTTGCCGGAGGGCAATCAACACTCTGATGAGCTAGAAAAAGTAGCTGCTAATGAGGGTGCCCAAGTCGTTATCATATCGGCTAGTATTGAAGCCCAAATTGCCGAATTGGAAGATCCTGAAGAACGCGCAATGTTCCTTGAAGAGTATGGTCTCAAGGAATCAGGTCTTAATAAATTGATTACGGCTGCATACGTCATACTTGACCTTGTAACGTACTTTACCGCGGGAGAAAAAGAGGTTCGGGCCTGGACCATTAAAAAGGGCTGGAAAGCACCTCAGGCGGCAGGGGTTATTCATACAGACTTTCAGCGTGGCTTTATTCGAGCCGAAGTAATCAAGTTAGCCGATTATGAAAAATACAAGACAGAATTAGCTTGTAAAGAGGCTGGTAAAATTGGTGTTGAAGGAAAAGAATATGTGGTACAGGATGGGGATATCATGCACTTCAGATTCAATGTATAAATCGGACGCTAATTCCCATTAATTTTATTACATGGGCTTTTTCATGTCATTTTATTCAATTAGATTTACTAGCTATCTCAATAAATAGATAGAGTCTGTTGCGGTAATTGGTAAGTTGGTGCCCTACATTTTTTTATAGGGTCAAGTTAAAATAGCAGACCATTTTTTCAATTGTAGAATTGCCATTTTGAGAGTTCGTATTGTATTTCTGTTAAAGAATAGAGGGAGTCATGTCCCCTTTCACCATCAATTTCTCTTGGCACAAATGATAAAGGGAATCTTAGTAAAGGGTGGCAACAGTGAATGGGTGAACTATCCTTTATATAATTTCTCTGGTTTAAAGGGCCAAACTAAGGTCAGCAGAAAAGGTCTTCATTTTTATTCTTCCAGAGTTACACTGGTAATTTCGAGTCCAAGCAAAAGTTTCATCGACTATTTATTGACAAATCTATTTCGCTTTGAACAGATTGACCTTGGCAATTTGGTAATCCAACCAGAGGGTGTAGAATTAGAAGAAGGCATTGAATTTTCTAATAATATGAAGTTCATATGTATTTCACCATTAGTTATTCTGGAATCTTCCTTTAACGATAGCACGGCCAAGCGCTTTATTCCCCCTGAGACCGATAGTTTTTCGGATATGCTTTATGACTCGACTATCAAGCGAATGGAAGAAACGGGTCTGTACTCGGAAGATCAAATTTCGTCATACTACAAATTTCAGTTGGTCCCCGATAAAAAATATATAGAGAGACTTACTGCTTCTCAAAAGAAATTTGCTAGGATATATCCCGTCTTCGATCAAGATATCAAGTACGAGGTACGTGGTTATACATTTCCCTTCACCCTCTATGCGGCCAAAGAGGTACAGGAATTTGTATTCCATAGTGGACTTGGAAAATTTACCCACAAAGGTTTCGGGATGCTTGATGTCGCCAACGCTGACCCTAACAAACGAATAATGAAATATAGTCTGGAAACAGTTAAGGTTTAATTGTTTCTTGAGTTAAGCGTTATCTGGGTATACCCAATCAGAAGATCAGCTGGTAAGTTCATTGGTCTAAAATACACTAGAATTTCATACTCATTTTCTGCTTCGAAATGATCGCCTTCAATAAAATTAGGGCTTAGCGTATCGCCTTTTACTACGTATTGATAATTATAAATACCTTGTTTAAGTATAGTTTGATAACTGTAATTGCCCGATTTAATCTCCGTCATAGGTTCCGAGGGCAGATAATTGTTTATTTTTCCTACCACATAAATACTCCCACCAACAGGTTGGCTTAAGTTTAAGCTGAAGTTAACAGTAAGATAGTCGGATTGTACCTTGCCATTTCCTGTATCAGTATTTTGAATATAAAAATCTCCATTTATATCCTCGTATTGAGCATAGGCCTGCGTGCCTCTTCCGCGGTCTGTCATTATATATGCCATACTTGGATACGTTTCCGAGCGAACCCGTGCCACATTTTGCCCCGGATACCTCACCGATCTTAGATCAAAGATCCTAAACTCATTACCCGCAAAAAAATTATCTTCCCTTTCGAAAAAACGATATTCTAGTACACTTTGGGCTTCCTTGATAAAAAGCGGCTTAACAGGCGTCATAATGTTATCCCACCTTTGATTCTGCCGGATTACAACTTTTACTTGCTCCTGTGGGTTAACTATTTCAAGTTTTGGATACCTGACTTCAAAATCAATCTTTTGACGTCTTCGGTCAATTGAAGTTAATCCAATTCGATTACTGGTTACTTCTATCCCTACATCTCGTTGATAAACCATAAACCGCTTACTGATAATGATATCCTTAGTATCTGAACCCCGGTAGGCGACTAGAAGATAGTTGCCAGTCTGTTTCACATTTGGCAATTTGAACGTATAGTGTACATAACCAATTTTGGTATCTATACTATACTCAAATTGATTAACCATAAACTCATTGTAGGTAGAAAGATAATCAAGCGGCTTAAGCTTGGATTGTGTCCAGTCAGCATTACAATGAATGAACATTACCCTGTAGTCCTCATGCGATTCCACGAGATCATCAAATTCAAGCACTAACGTGTTTCGGTCGATCGGAACAGCAGGTGAGCCAAACACGTCTTCGGGCCTATTCGTATTGGGGTATAACTGAACGGTTTTTATCTCTTCCTCGTAGCTTTTATCAATAAATTCTAACCTCTTTTGTCTTTGAACTGGTGATTTACCACTTAGGAAGAGAAAGAAAATAGAAAGCAGAATGCGCATAGATTTCTTTATTTTGAGGTAACGAAGATAGTCATTCCAACCGTTTACATAGTTGTAGTGTCTTAACACAAACCTAATGCCATATTGCAATATATGTCTTCTGAAAAAGCGCTGATTTCAGGATGTAAAGAAGGTGATCGAAAGTATCAGCGGGAGCTGTATGATCTGTACGCTCCTAAGATGCTAATGGTATGTATGCGCTATTCTAAGTCAGACCAAGAGGCTGAAGATATTCTCCAGGAGTCCTTTATTAAGATTTTTGATCATATTAAGAATTTTAAAGAAGAATCAAGACTTATATACTGGATAAAGCGCATTGTAGTTAATACCGCGCTCAATCATGGTAGACGTAAACTTTATATGTTTCCTATGGTGGACGTGAATGAACTGGATCAGTCACAGGATAACGAAGTCTCTTTAAGTACATTACAACTCAAGGAACTTCTAAAAATGATTCAGGATTTGCCCTCGGGCTGTCAGATTATTTTTAACCTATATGCTATTGAGGGATATAATCATAACGAGATTGCCGATATGCTTGAGATAAGTGTCGGCACTTCAAAATCACAGTATTCACGGGCCAGGCAATTGCTTCGTGAAATGATAGAAAAGGAGGAATTAACTTATGGGAACGCCAGATAAGTTTGATGATCAATGGAGGTCGGCATTTGAGGATGCCGAAATGCCACCAAATCCGGCTATTTGGGATAAAGTAGAGCTTGCCGTTGCAAATTCTGCCAATTCCAAATTCAAGAGAAGAATATTGTTTTTTAAGTTGATGGCTGCAGCTTCCATTGCTTTTGCTTTCACTATAGCTGGTGTTGGAATTTATCGCGAACTCTCAGTTGAGGGTGAAAATAAAGTTGTTAATAAGACCGACAACGCTCTTGAAAAGAAAGCTAATCCCGGGTTAGATGAAAGCAACTTGAATATAGCTGATAGAGAAGTTACAAGTTCACCGAATGAAAAAGAAAACTATCAGACCCACCTCGAGAGTAATGATATTAGTGAGTCACCTGATACTAATGGCAAATCAAGAAACACCGAAGGTTTTGATGGTAAAAATGGTAATATAAATACTATTAAAAAGGAGGTTTTGGCCACGATCGATAACGGTAATACATTTGGTACAGCTAATTCAAAATCAGTGAATGATGCGTCTGATCAAAAACAGGCCCATGGGATGGTTTCAAGTGAGTTTCCGGCGGCGGCAGGAAATATTCCTGAGAAATTAGATAAGTTGATGACAGAATTGGAGTCCTTTTCATTTAATGATCCTGAAATTCATATGGTTCCTTGGTATGGTGCTGTGGCTAGAAATACTCGGGTTTCTGACAATAGGATATGGGCAGGTTTAGGTATGTTTGGTGGTGGATTTAACCCCACTGGGGGAGGGGTATCTTCTGAAAGCAGTGTTAGTCCGTCATCCTTTAGTTTGAATGAGGACAGTTTTACCAGTGAATCCACACAGTCGCCTTTGATAGGCAAAGAAGAAAACGGTAGAACTATAAATATTGGGATGAATTTGGGTGTTCGTATTGCTCCCAAATGGATCATCCAGTCCGGAATTGTTCTCATTGACCGAAATACTACAAATACCTCAAATGTGGCTGAGGTGTCAGGTCGTTCATTACGAGCGGTAAATGATTTTAACGGTATTTCTAACGCTGCTAATCTAAGTGTTATAGATGCCTATGAGATTGATAATTCCTATCGATTTATATCCGTTCCTATACAAGCTGGTTATATTATATTGGACAAGAAGTTGTCATTAACTCTGTTAGGAGGAGTCTCCAATGACCTTTTTATTAGGAAAACAGTGGATGGTGAAAGTGTTAATTTCCAGGAATTTAATTCTAGTGAAGGCATAAACAGGTATAACCTTACCGGCTTATTGGGCACAGAATTTGGATATCATCTTGGTAATCATTATTTGATCGCACTAACACCTCAAATCCGGCAATCTATAAGTGCTACAACTATTTCTGGAGAAACGGTAAGACCTACTTTTTTTGAGTTTGGTTTTAGGTTCAAATATCTATTGAAGTAGTTAAAAAGAGATTTCCAACCCTTTTGTTATAGGTAGTGTCATAGGTACATACCCAAACAACAATTTAATGGAAACGGCAAACTCTACAAGATTTTACAGGGCGTCTACAACTCGCTATAACTTAGTCTTCTTCACGTTACTCATATTGGCCTGTCTTGTAATAAGCAGCTGTACGGATGAGTGCGAGGTACAACAGCAATATACATATTATGAGCCGGTGTACATCAGCATGACAGAATTGAGAAATTCTGTCGATGTGGTAGCTCCACAAGAAATAAAGGAAGTGGGTAAAATTTTCTTTCAGAATAACACCCTTTTTATTAATGAGCCTAATGAAGGGATTCATGTGATAAATAACTCTGATCCAGCCAATCCGGATCCGTTAGCATTTATTACCGTGCCGGGATCTTTTGATCTCGCTGTTCAGGGCAATATCTTATTCACAGATAGTTACATTGATCTTGTAGCCATTGATATCTCCGATCTTAATAATGTTACCGAGGTGGGCAGGCTTGAAAATATTTTTGACGGCTATAATTCGTATGGGTTTTATGCTGACGAAGATTTGGGCGTAGTGACAGATTGGGTTCTTTCCACGTCCGTTGAAGTTTATGAATCAGATTGTAACACTAATATCTACCCATGGGGTGGTTTCTATTACGAAAGAGGTATTGCTGTAGCGGACCAGGCAAGTTTTAATTCAACAGCAGCTGTTGCACCCACTAATCCTGGAATTGGTGGTTCTATGGCCAGATTTGCACTCAGCGGTAATTTTCTCTATACCATTGATATTGATGAGCTACAACCAGTGGATGTTAGTCTGCCTTCAGGCATGACTACGGGCACCCGCACTTACGTCGACTGGGGAATCGAGACCATTTTTCCAACTAACGGCGTGTTGTTTATTGGGGCCCAGGCAGGAATGCATATAATGGATATATCGGATCCTTTGAATCCTGAAGAAATATCGAGGTATCAACATGTAAGGAGCTGCGACCCGGTAGTGGTGGATGGTGATTTAGCGTTTGTCACACTTCGTTCCGGCACCGAATGTCAAGGCTTTACAAACCAATTAGAAGTCATCGATATATCGAATTTGGAATCACCTGAACTTTTACATGTCTACGCTATGGATAATCCACACGGCCTGGGTAAAGACGGCGATGCCCTGTTCATATGTGATGGAAGTTCTGGGTTGAAAATTTACAACGCTTCAGATGTAAGTGCAATCGATCAAAATCAGTTAGCGCACTATGACGAAATCCAGGCCTTCGATATTATTCCATTTAATAATGTAGCGATGATGATCGGCGAAGACGGACTCTTTCAATACGACTACTCTGATCTTAGTGATATCAAACTATTAAGCCATATGAAAATCGCAGTGGAATGATTCGTAAATGGGTATTAATGATTTATGGTTGTGCGATGCTAGGTAATACTTTGGCACAACCAGGAAAGGTGTGGCTTAAAAATGGCAGCTTGATCTATGGACATGTACAACTTCTTGATTCAGGGAATCTCGAATTATTGGTTGATGAAAGTGTACTTAAATTACCAGTTGATAAAGTTCGTACAATAGCTCTTAGGAGGATGAAGTACTTAGGCGCATCAGAAACTATTGATAGATCGGCATACGAAAATTTGAGCAGACTTAACAAAAGAGGTCTTGAGAAGAGTATTCAGATAGGTCTGCTTCATGGTAGGGAAAACTCCGAAGCGTCTACGAGCGAAACCATCTCTCTGTCTTTGAACGCGAGCTATAGATTTAATCAGTTCGTTCAACCTGGCCTTTCTGTAGGATATGATCACCATGACGAGTTTGCCATATTTCCGGTACAATTCATTTACCGAGCAGACATAAGTGCCAGGTGGTCCAGCCCCTTTATATATGGAGGTATTGGCTATGGTTTTGCTAAACTCTTAGAAGAAGAGGATGCCGACATCTCAATCGGAGATGCTAGTGGTGGTTTAAACACTCAACTTGGATTAGGCTATAGATGGCGTGTTGAAAAAATTGGCTTCGAATTTGCGGTAGGATGGAAGCATAAAAAAGTCGATTTTGATTATAAAAACTTTGACTGGTTCTGGACTCAAAACGAAAATAATATAACTTTGCAGCGATCAATCAATCGGGCTGAATTTAAGTTAGGTATTATTTTTTAAACTATGAGCTACAGGTCTAGTCTAAGAAAATAGAACGATCCTGTTACTTTTTTGAATTAACTAGTATAAATAACCGATTATGAGCACTTATCAACTTCAACTCAAGAAACTGGCCTGGCGATATGTTGTGGTGGCTGTAGTTTGTGTACTACTGATCTTAATAATGTAGATTCATTATAAGTCTTCAATCTGAGCGAATACTTTTTCCCAGTTTTTATTCATTTCTTCTAAACGTTCCATTGATCGCACATATTTAGAATTAGACTCTTCAAGTTTATGCGGATCACCATATACTTCGGGTTTGGCCATTTCATTTTCCAACCTCTTGACTTCACTGTTCTGTTTTTTTATAGAAAGTTCAAGTTGCTCTAGCTTTTTTTCTAACGTTTTGAGCTCATCTTCTTTCACTTGAGTTTTTTGTACAGGCTTTTTCGACTTTACTACCTTTACCTTAAGTTCATCTGCCCTGGGTTTTTCATTTGCCACTTCGTTTTTCCAATATTCATATTCGTCAAACGTACCTGGATATTCCTTTATCTGTGTGTCTTCTATATACCAGATCTTGTTAGCCACTTGTGATACAAAATGCCGGTTGTGGGAAACCGCAACGAATGAGCCTTGGTATTGCTGAAGGGCTTGAATGAGAATATTCTCAGAAATAAAATCAAGGTGGTTCGTAGGTTCATCTAACAATAAAAAGTTCGCTTCTGAAATTAACGTTTTAGCCAAAGCTACCCTTGATTTTTCCCCACCCGATAGGACTTTTATCTTTTTGAACACGTCATCGTCGCTGAACAAAAAACACCCTAGCACCTGACGCAATTCTAGTTCTGTTTTTTCAGATCCTGATTGCTTCAGTTCCTCCAGAATTTCATTATTTATATGTAGCGCCTCGAGCTGATGCTGCGCATAAAAACCCCTAACTACGTTATATCCTTCTTCACGCTTACCTTGGATAGACTCAGTGCCGGCTATAATTCTCAACAACGTAGATTTGCCTTTCCCATTTGCTCCAATTAGGGCGATTTTATCCCCCCTTTCAATGGAAGCTGTTGCATGATTGAGTATTTCCAGTTCACCGTATGACTTCGAGATGCCCTCAAGTTTAATGATATGTCTACCGGATTTTTGTTTAAAGCTAAACTTAAAGTTTACAGCGGCATTTTCCTCAACTACCTCCTCAATTTTGTCCATTCTGTCCAACGATTTAACACGAGATTGAACCTGGCGTGCTTTCGTAGCCTTGGCCCTAAATCGTTCTATAAATCGTTCGGTTTGCCGTATTTTTTGTTGCTGGTTTTCATAGGCGTTTTTTTGAATTTCGGATCTTAGCTCTTTTTCTTTCAGGTAAAAATCATAGTTACCTTCATAAGAAGTAAGTTCACAATTCGCTACTTCTACTATTTTGGATACACAATTATTTATGAACAGCCTGTCGTGGGATACTACAATGACTGCACCCTCATAGGAACGAAGATAGTTTTCAATCCACTCGATTGAGGGAAGGTCTAGGTGGTTTGTGGGCTCATCGAGCATGAGTAGGGAGGGCTTTTCCAGCAATAGTTTGGCAAGCATTACACGCATTCGCCAACCTCCTGAAAATTCCTTTAATGGCCTTTGCAGATCTGCGGTGCTGAAGCCAATACCCTCAAGGATTTCTTCCGCTCGAGCCTGCATGCTATAGCCATCAAGGGCTTCAAAACGTTCCTGAAGTTTAGCCAGTTTTTCAACTAGATCATCATTGTACTCGGTTTCCATTTTTTTGAGCACAAGATCCATTTGTTTTTGTATCTCTACTGCCTCACCGAACGCCTGCATTGCTACAGCAAGAATACTATCGTCGGTCAAATAGCTTAATAAGTCTTGATTCAAAAAACCAAGAGTACTATTGTTGCTCTTACTTATTTCACCCCCATCAGGCAAATAATCTCCATGAATTAATTTCAGCAAAGTAGATTTACCTTTACCATTTAGACCTATTAAACCAATTTTATCTTTAGGTTTTACATGCAAGGAGGCATTTTCATAGATAGGTCTTCCTCCTATATAGTACGAAAGATTATTGATGGCCAGCATAATTGCAAAACTATCTATCTGAGCTATCTCAAAAAATCAAATGAACACTTACTTTTATGCTTCGTAAGTTATGTCGAACTTTAATCTTATGAGTAAACTAAAAAATATTGTATTAGCAGCTTTAATAATCACTCTAAGTGCGTTAATGGCTTGCAACGGAGAATCAAATTCGAAAGAGTTGGCTTTATCGTCAGATTCTTCAGCAGTTGCAGTTGCAGCCGATAAGTACCCCCTTGATCGATTGAATTTGCCAGCGGGGTTTGCTATCTCGGTCTTTGCTGAGGTGGAAAATGCAAGGTCTATGACTATGAGCCCATCGGGTGTTGTTTATGTCGGCAACAGACGGGCGGATAAAGTATACGCTTTGAAAGACACAAACGGAGACGGCAAAGCCGATGAGCAGTACATTATTGATGAGGATTTAAATGTTCCTAACGGGGTCGCCTTTCAAAATGGAGATCTTTACGTGGCAGAAATCAGCAAAGTGTGGAAGTATAAGGACATCGAATCCAGCTTATCTGACCCTCCTGAACCTGAACTTGTTTATGCCGATTACCCTACGGAAACCCACCACGGCTGGAAGTACATCGCATTTGGACCTGATGGTAAGCTGTATATTCCTGTAGGAGCCCCTTGTAATATTTGTAAGAGTGATGATCCTGTCTTCGCCTCAATAACCCGGATAAACCCTGATGGCTCAGGTCGTGAAATAGTGGCAGAAGGTGTACGAAACACGGTTGGATTTGCTTGGAAACAGGAAACAGGAGAGTTATGGTTTACTGACAATGGCCGTGATATGATGGGTGATAATTACCCGCCTTGCGAATTAAACAGGCTCGCAAAATCAGGTCAGCACTTTGGCTATCCTTACTGTCATGGTGGTGATATTGCAGACCCAGAGTTTGGTGGCGAAAAACCTTGTGGTGATTTTATTCGTCCAAGCTGGAATTTCGGAGCTCATACAGCCCCGTTAGGTATGAAGTTTGTGACGGGAAGTATGTTTCCGGATGATTATTCCGGTGATATAATTGTGGCTCAACATGGGTCATGGAACAGATCTAAAAAGATCGGCTATCGTCTAATGAGAGTTCATATCGACGACAATCGGGCTACGAATGCTGAAGTTTTTATAGATGGATGGTTGAATGATGAAACTCAAGATGCTTGGGGCCGTCCGGTAGATGTACTAGAAATGCCTGATGGTTCATTGTTGGTAAGTGATGATTATGCAAATTTAATTTACCGTGTGAGTTATACAGGTTAGCAGATATTTGATCTTTAGAATTGAATAAGTAGAGCCATAATGACTCCACTTATTTTGTTAGCAACCCTCAAGGTCAAGATAGCTTTTAGGGTCAACCGCTTTACCGTCCTTGTGCACTTCGTAGTGTAAATGTGGCTGTTGAAATACCTGAGTTCCCGACAAAACCTATGAGTTGCCCCTTAGCTATCAAGGCACCTTTCATTACTACAAAACCCTTAAGGTGCGAATACTGAGTTTCGTAGCTGACCGAATGCTGAAGTTTGATAAAATAGCCATGCTTATCATCATATTTTGCTGAGTAGCTGTAATTCGGAAAGAGGTCACCGAGGTCGATGAACAAATTTCGCTACTTTTTTTGAACGCTGGCATTTACTTGATGGAGATCATGAAAGGTGTTGATGACATTCACCATTTCACATTAGTCAAAGAATAATATAGAATCCTATATATGGTCTGGAACCACAATATGTACAACAAAGTTAGTTATAAACGTTAGTAGTGGTAGAAGTTCTAGGAAACTCTTGGGGTTCTTTATTTAAAACTTACCCTTGTTTTCGGAATATCTAACATGTGCCTTTTCCTACGACTCACCGGAATTATATGGTCACTTATCCTAATTTCTGATAAGCTGTAGTCAGTTGCTTGGTCTTTGTTAATAATATACGAATGATGAACCCTAATAAAATTGGGATACTTTTTTAATTGAGATTCCATTTCTTTCATGGTAATTCTAATGAGTACTTTTCGTTTTGTAGAGTGTACTTCTACATAGTTTTCGGCGGCTTTGATGAACATCAAGTCTTTTACACTAAAACTGGAATACTTTCCTCCACTATCTTTAAGAACTATAGTCCTATCCGGTTTAAGTCTTTTTATGAGAGCGGATAACAGCTCACGAACTACATCTTTATTATAAGTAAGAACTCGAATTTTAAAAAATAGGTAAAATACAATGATTACCAAGAAGCCGATTATAATCTTAAACCACCACGTTAGCCAAAATGGCGGGTTAATTATGAAGCTTAAAGTCAGTTTATCACCTTCGTGAATGGACCTTACAATAGGAACTACTTTAAATTCATAGTTTCCTGGACTAAGTGCTGGAAATTGAAGACTATTCAATCGAGTAGTATCAGAAGAGATAATTTTCGAATCTCGCTTTAAAGTATAAATGAATTCAATTAGTTCATTGACTTGATATGAAATACTTTTGAAACTGACCGAAATATTGTTGTTGAAATAGTGCAGATTTAGATTATCTGTAGCATCGATTTGTGTATTATTTGCTCGCAGTTCTATACGATCGATTTTATTTTTTTTTATCGAATTAATCCATCGATGAGGGTTGAACTGAAACAACTTATTTTTTGAAGAAAATATAATGGCACTGTCTATTACTTGCAGTGAATTACGCCCGGGATTAAGTTCATGATTTAATGGAATATTGATCCAGTGGTTTTGCTTACCCAGGTCTACTCCTTGAGTAGTTACGTTAATTATAGATTGATTCAATGAATCAACGGCGAGCATACTTGAAAAATCATTTTGAAGGCCATTACCTGAATGAAAATGATTTATCAGCTCCCCATTTAAATCGAATTGATAAATTCCTTCTCCATGAGTGGCCACCCAAACCATATTCTTATAGTGGAGAATATCACTAATTGTCGAAGTTGATATTAACTCAGAAATGGTGTTGGTTTGAATATCATAGATACGTACCCCATCAACCGTACCAATCCATAGACTTCCAGCGATTAACCGGATAACGGTTGGCTTAGCGTCATTGTAAATTATGAACGGCCGGATGCTTTCGTCAACATATGTGAATTTAGAAATATTGTAAAGTTGGCTGTAGGGTATTTTCAGTATTAAGCGGGACAGTACAATGAAAAGACTTGTATCTGTACAATACTCTATTTCTTTAACTAATCCATTTTGGAGTAAATGATATGATTTATCTAAACGATTTATAAAAATACCGTTATCTGTAGCTACATTCCACCCATCATGGACCTTAAAAACGTCATTAATTTTACTAGCTATTTTTAATACATCATTTGTATAGGGACCTTTTATATCCGAAATCTGATAAACACCATTGCTTCCTATAAGTATTCTGTTTTTAGAATATTTGAAGATGGATAGATTTGAGCCTTCTTCCAGTGAAGAGTATAATTCTTTCGGACTGTTTGGAGCGCAATAATATATACCTTTATTTAGGGTTCCAATCCATAGTCCACCTTCATGGTCTCGAATTACAGAAGTTATCGATCGTTTAGGTAGTTTTAATTCAGTTGTACCTGAGAGTAAGTCCAGTTTATAAAGTCCTGATTCTGTACCAATCCAATATGTATTATCGCCGTCTGAGCTAATGTGGATTATATCAGCGTTAAATTTATGAATTGGCATTACCTCCTTTTCATTTGTTATCATTTCAAGATCTTTACCATTACTCATGAGTAATTTGTCATCTGAAATGCAAAACCTCCTATTGTAGGTTCTCTGATAGGGAATAACTTTATTAATTCCAGAGTGCGTCTTGGAATAAATACCGTCTGACATAGCAAAATAGCGTAGGCCGTTCTTATCCCAAGAATGGAAGCATGTAAGGTCGCCATTTGGCTGGAACGTATCTATCTTTCCGGAGGTATCGATTCGAATAATACCTATTGATTGAGTTCCCAACCAGATGCTACCATCTTTTTCAGTGTCGACGCTCCATAAAAATGAACCACTTGGAATATCACTGAGATTGAGATCATTCTTTTTACTATGAAAGACACCATTTTTGTAATACGCAGGTTGCCCATTATTAGTACAAAACCAAATTCGGTTTTGATCATCACTTGTAATCTTGAATATTTCCGTATCTGACAAGCCATCCGATAATGTATAATTTTTGAAAGATTTACCATCAAATAGGCTTACCCCACGATCTGTTCCAAACCATAGCTCATTGTTATTGTCTTGGTGAATTGTATATACTCTATTGCTTTGTAGTCCATCTCCAATGTTATAATTCTTTGTTGGGTTTAATTGAGACCAAAGTTGATGAGTTAAAACCAGTATAATGGAGGTCAAGAGTAACTTGTTCATACTTCGAAAATACACATTTCAAAAGCCCATAGTTAGTCGAGTTAAATATCAATTCACCAAATATCTTAATAACTATACCAGTTATCACAAAACTGCCTGAAATGGACAGAGAGGATGAATCTGTGGAAGGTTAGGTCTCTGAAATTTCAATACTTTGCTCATTCTAAAACAACTATTAACAACCGTAAAATGGCAAGATACAAACTACATATGTGGCCAACTTATATCGTTTTTGGATTGCTCTTTTTTTTAATTTTTAGTTGCGAAAACGATGATAACGGTACAGGCCCAAGAGCAGATCTTTTACAAGAACTGGAGGGTAGTTGGGTTCTTGGATCTGTAATAAATGATAATCAGAATGTGACCACCCAGTTTAATAATTTCCAGTTGAATATTACCCTTAGTCAAGAATTTACTACAGAAAATGGTGGTAACGCCTGGCCTTCTTCAGGCAAGTTTGAAATTATTGATAATGATCTACTTGAAAGAGATGACGGCGTTAATCTATGGCTTGAAATTAGTTCCGAAGGTTTGACTATATCATTCAATAAAATGAATACCTCTGGTCGCCAAAAAGGGATAACCGGTGATTTTATTTTTTTCCTAATAAAAAAATAGCCAGATGAAAAGAAAAATATGTTTTGTTGGTGCATTTATTATCACAACACTATCTGTTCACGCACAACGGTCATTTATCGGAACTACGGAAAATGGTGGAGGTTTTTTGTCAGGGTCCATTTTTAAAATAGATACGTCAGGTACTGGTTTTGAAACACTTTACTCGTTTCCAGTAGAAAACAGAGGGAAATCTCCTGATGACGCGTTATTAGAATTTACGGATGGCTTGTATTATGGAACTGCCAGGGGAGGATTATTTAATTCAGGTGTGCTGTTTACCTACGATTTTACAGGTAATAACTATAAAGTGAGACTTGATTTTGGTGATAGTCTTGGCGGACCCACTGCTCAACTTATTACCAACGGCACCATTATTTATGGTGCTCTAGGAGGTTCCACCACCCGAAATGCGGCCTTATTTTCGTATAATCCAACAACAGAAGCTTTCAACATTTTATATGAGTTTATAAGCCCTACCGGAGGAAGTATTGGTGATTTGATATTAGACGGTGATATTCTCTATGGAAGTTCAACACGCCTTACTGGTAGTGAATCAGGCTACATTTGGCAATATAATCTGGTTACTGAATCCTTCGATGCCTATAATTTCAATCAGAATACAGATGGAATAAATCCTGCCGGACTGGTTTTAGTGGATGCTAGTCGCATTTATGGATACACTGGTTTTTTTGGACCAAGTGGGGCTGGGAACTTATTTGAGTACAATATCGCATCCAATACGTTGACCGTGCTTGAACAGTTTTCTTTTGGAGCTACTGGTAATGGAAATGGCCAACCCTCAGGAGGACTCACATTGATAGGAAATGATTTGTATGGAAGTACATCCAATGGAGGCTTAAATTCACTTGGATCGATTTATAAACTAAGTACTACCAATAATTCCTTTAGTCTGGTTTACTCCTTTAGTGGTGATGGACCAAGTGGCGATTTTACGCTTGTTGACGCAAATAAATTAATAGGTGCCACCGAGACTTTTATTTATGAATATGATTTGACGACTGATACCTTTGCGGAGCTTTACACTTTTGAAGGCGAAGAATATTTTACCTCAGAATTGATTACAGTAAATAGTGGTGAATTGTTGGGGACAATGCCAGACTTTGGCTTCTCGGGAAGTATATTCAGTTTTGATCTACAGGCAAATCAAGTCGATCATAAGGTACTCTTAAATCAAACCTTATTAGGAGAAAGGCCGTCTTCGGGGCTAACCTTGCATTCCAATGGTTTGTATTACGGAGTGACAAGAAATGGAGGTGAGTTCGGATTTCCTGGGGCATTTTATGAATACAATGCCGCAATAAATCAGGTTAAGGTACTCCACGCATTTAATGATAATGAAGGTTTTTTTCCGGTAGGAGAACTTACGGAAGTAAATAATGGGAAACTCTATGGTGTAACTTCCAATGGGGGGGCAAGTTCTGGTGGCATTATTTTTTCTTATGATCCAAATTCATCGTCCTACACTATAGAATTGGAATTTGATAACACAACGGGTCGGACACCTCAAAACGGTATGATCTTGGCGGATAATGGTAATTTGTATGGGACAACGTTAAATAATGGTTCCAGCAATTTTGGCACCCTCTACGAGTTCAACCCACAAAGTGGTTCAATTACAACTCTGATTAATTTTGACCGCTTTACCAATGGGCGCATACCTCAAAAAATCATGCAGGCTTCTGATGGAAAACTGTATGGAATCACTAATCTTGGGGGTGCAAACTTAAATGGATTGCTGTACTCTTACGATTTGTCAAATTCCATTTTCACGGTTGAACATGACTTTGCTGCTATCCGATCCGGGATCGGGCAATTGGTTCAAGATGGCAATTTGCTCTATGGAATAACCGCAGGTGGCGGATCGAATAATACGGGTACTATTTTTAGTTACAACATTCAGGATGTGCTATTCAGTGTAGAACACGAATTTGTAGAAGGAACAGGAGTTGTTCCCAACACATTGGAAGCAGCTTCCAATGGTGAGCTTTTTGGAACTACAACGAGAATAAGTCTGAGTAATAGAGATAGTAGTGTCCTTTTTAAGTATAATCCAAGCACAAGTGCTTATCGAGATCTAGAATATTTAAATTCTGAGGTGGTTGGAATTGCAGAAATATGTCTAAAGCCTGTGACAAATGGTGACCTTGAGGATGTAACTCTCTGTGTGGGTGAAAATTTAAATGTTCTAATTGAGACGTTAAACACTGACAGTTTTATCTGGCGAAAAGAAGGTGCTTTATTAAATAATCAAACAGGTTCAACGTTTGCGCTCACATCGCTTACCGGCCAAGATTCGGGATCATACTCTGTTGAATTGGTGAATTTATGTGGATCAACCACCTTAAGTTTCGATTTAAGAGTAATTGATATTCAAATTAGCACCAGTCTAAATGATGCAGGTAATGGACTTGAAGTCACGGCCACTGGAGGGGATGAACCATATGAATATTCAGTTGATGGCATTAGTTTTCAGTCGGATCCGAATTTTGTTTTACCCAATGGTCAGTATACTTTCACCGTTCGTGATGCTAATGGGTGTGAATCCACCACAAGTCAGTCCATAGCTGTTACCTCTGTAGATATTGATTTTGAACACTTCCAGTTTTACCCAAATCCAGTGCAGGATGTACTTACCTTAAAAGGGTTAGAAAATAGTACGATTAAAATCATGGATAGCAGGGGAGCAGCTATAATTCGGAAAGAGGTCACCGAGGTCGATGAACAAATTTCGCTACGTTTTTTGAACGCTGGCATTTACTTACTTGAGATAAATCAGGGTGGTGGCGGATTGCATTACTTCCGACTGTTAAAAGAATAGAAAAAGCAGGATAAGGTCTGTTGTAACTGATAGTAGGCAATGTACCCATATCTGCATATGTTTTTGGATTTGTTAAAAGACGATTCAAGCATTTTATGTCGCGATTCACGGTGCTCATTTTACGATTCAACCATAGCGCTAAGCACCTGGAGGTTTGGACACGTTAGTTTTAGTAAAAAACTAAACTCCTACAATCATGATATCAAAATTCTATTTAACAATCTTTCTTTTTGTAATGTCCGTCTGCCTGACAAAAGCGCAAGAACTTCCAAAGGAAGGTGTAGCACTTGACCTGTCGCAAACCAGTTTTAATGTGACCCCAGGTTCAACGACAGATGTAGAAATCAAATTGTTGAGATCGAAACGAGCCAGAAAAATGAAATTCGATGGGCTTGAGGCTAGGACATCAAATGATTTAGCTATCACCTTCCGGCAAAATGACCAATTAGTTGATACTTACACCATGTCAATAATTGTTAAAGAAGGTGCAATTGAAAAATCTCACACTATTGTAATTAAAGGTGCCGGGATTAATGGTTCAAAGATTAAAGGCAAGGCAATCTCTATTGTTGTGACCGGCTCCCAAATTGTAAAAAGTAATTGATCTCCACACTGTATTGACTACTTTTACGGCATGTCATCGAAATTGAGAAGGTACGGGCTGCGGATTCTTATCGCAGCCTTTATTTATTTATTTTTTCGATTTACATCTAGCGGTTCAGAGCAGGCACTTGCTAATGACATTAACGTTTGGCCCATTATCCTGCTATTTGCTATCGTAGTCGTACTTGCAGTCTGGGAAGTATGCGACCGAGTAATTATCTTTTTCGGCCGAAAAAAATCCCATGATCTGACAAAAAAAAGAAGTTTACTCAAAGTATTTCTTTTTGCAACGCTGGCCACTTTCCCGCTGGTTACGGGCTTCATTTATTTTGAGGTATTTTATCTAAAAGTTTGGTTAAATTATTCCGGAGATCCAGGAAATGAGTTTCTGGCTGATATTGTTCAGGCTTTTGTGGTGACGTGGCTGGTGATTGCCATTGAGATCCTGAAGACTTATTATCATAGTCTACGTGCTATGGAGGTTGAACAAGCTAGAATGCAGAAAGAGTTAATGAGGAGTCAATATGAAACACTTAAGAATCAGGTAAATCCACATTTCTTGTTCAATAATTTTAGTGTTTTAACGGCCTTGATCCACAAAGACGCTGATCTCGCCTCCGATTTTGTTACTCAGTTGTCGAAAATATACCGCTATATTCTTGATAATACCGGTACAGAAATGATTAGTCTCACTAAAGAGTTAGAAATATTGGATTCATATCTTTTTCTGCTGAAAATAAGGCATGAGGAAGGGATATCAATTATCCAAAATATCGAACTTGATACAGATAAGTTTGTCTTACCAACCTTATCCATGCAAATGCTTATTGAAAATGCGGTTAAGCATAACAAGTTTAGCAAGGCTCAACCTTTGCTAATTAATATTTATAATGATTCGGAGAACGCTATTGTAGTACAAAATCAGAATACACCTAAAGAGTCGATTACAAGTACTACTAAAATTGGCCTTGAAAATATCAGGAATCGGTATAATCTAAAGTCAAGTGAACAGGTAGTTGTTTATCAGTCGGAAGATTTCTTTAAGGTGAAATTACCCATTTTTTCAGTTTCTTGATGGAGGCGATAATCGTTGAAGATGAATCTTTAAGTGCAGAGCGGCTCCACCATCTTGTTCGGAAGATAGATGTGTCCATAAAAATTACAAACACCTTGAATTCAATGGAAAGCGCCATTGAGTGGTTCAGAGATAATAGTCATCCTGACCTTATTTTCTTGGATATTCAGTTGGGTGACGGGTCGGCCTTTGATTTTTTAGAAGAAATCAACGTGACTTCATCCATTATTTTCACCACGGCTTTTGACGAATATGCTATTCGGGCTTTTAAGTTTAATAGTATAGATTACCTGCTAAAACCGATTGATCAGGGAGCACTTACTACAGCCATAGGTAAGTTCAGAGACCAGTCTATAAAAACAAACAAAAGGCCGCAGAATATTCAAGCGATTAAGAAAATTATTAAGAACGATTATCAGAAGAGGTTTTTGATTAAAGTGGGAGAGCAGTACAAGAACCTTCAAGTCGAAGACATTGCGTTTTTCTCATCTTACGATGGGCATTGCTATGTCACCACCAATAGCGGTGATAATTTACCCATTGATCATTCACTGGACCAATTGGTGGATAGAATAAACCCTTTAGATTTCTTTAGGGTAAACCGTCAGTTTATTGCTAATTCTGAAAGTATCCATGAGATCCACACCTACTTTAATAGTCGATTGGTCATAAGATTAAGACCTAATAATACCGAGGTTATTGTAAGCAGGGATCGGGTTAATGACTTTAAACACTGGCTGGATAGTTAAATGAGCTACCCTTTTTTAAATCTCGGCTTTCGGTTAGGAAGTACTACGGTGAAACGGGTACCGGTCTTTAAGAAAGATCTGACGTTAATGGTACCTCGCAATTTTTCCACGGTTTCCTTGGTAATGTAAAGCCCCAGGCCTGAACCGGCAGAAGATTCAGTTGCTTTGTAAAACATCTCAAATATTTTGTCCATGTGCCTCGCGGAGATACCATTGCCATTATCTGTTATACTAATTATACATTTAGCTCGTCTAACATCTAGCTCTACACGTAAGAATGGGTCAGACTGATGCAGGTTGTGATGTTTTATGGCATTCGATATCAAATTATTGAGAATAATTTCGAGTCTTTTTCGATCGGAATACAACTCATGGCTATTATTTATTACGATCTCCTTCCTGATATGTGGTGCACAGGGAAGAAAAGACTGTTCTTTCATTACCCTATCGATAACCTTCTTTGCATCGACTTTTTCAATTTCAGGCTCCATTCGGGTATTTCTGGAATAATCTGTGATATCCTTAATGTATTTATCTAACCGCTTTAAGCAATCTTCCATCATATCGAGGTATCTCTTTTGAGCTTGGTCCTCCTTCTCCATTTTTGATAGGTTCACCAATCCCATAATACTCATAAGTGGCGCACGCATTTCATGGCTCGCGCTGTAGACAAACCTGTCTAACTCGGCATTCATCTTTCTAAGCTGATGATCCTGTTTTTTTATTTTTTGATCAGTTTTTCTCTTATGGTTAATGTTTTCCCATTCTTGAAAGGCTTTTTCCGCTATTCGAGGTAACTCGTTGAATGCCTCCGGGGATTTTACGATGTAGTCGAAAGCTCCCGACTTTAAAGCTTGAATAGCTAGGGCTTCGTCACTTTCATTAGCCATCAGCACAACTGGATACTGCTTTCTCTTTTGAGTTTTGATAAGTTCAATGCCTTTTCCGTCTGGCATATCATAATCGACTATGGCCAAATCGGGTATAGATCTGGAAATTAAGAACCTAGCCTCGCTCAAATTTTTGGCCGCTCGAAGATCTATATGGTCATAAGACTTGAACGTACTTGTTATTAAATCCCTATTTAATAGTTCATCCTCTACTAGTAGGACTTTTAATGTATTTGGAGATTCGATTGTTAGCATTACCAATCGAATCGTTGGGTTATACTCAACCTGATAAATACCATGATATGTATCCGGAATTTTACAAGTGTGAAATTTGAGAGTAGGTCGAGAGTGGGGGTATTAAGTTCTTTTTCTGACTTTAACGGTGAAAACTCTCTCATTTACCTTCTTTTCATACTCACAATCACTCTTCAAATAACGCCCTTAGATACCTAAGAGGCATCAGCATATTTGTGTAAATTCAAGTACGTATTTTTACCTATCGAGAGGTAGCAAATGTTTCAAATCAGCTAAATCAACTTGTCTTCAATAGCTTTCCGGACAAGATCCGCTGTGTTTTTAGCGTCAATCTTGTCCATAATATTACGTCGATGGGTATCTACCGTTCTAACACTAATGAACAGTTTGTCGGCGATTTCCTTGTTGCTCATCCCGTCTACAATCAGTCTTAATATTTCTTTTTCTCTCTCCGTAAGTTCCAATGGATCTTCAAAGGACCTTTTTTGTTTAATCAATGATTTCGTCAGAATGTCAGAAACGTCCTTTGTATAATAAACTTCACCAACAGCTACGGTCTTTACAGCAGCTATAAACTGGTCCTCATCGGTGTCTTTGGGCAAGTATCCTAAAGCGCCCGCTTCAAATGCACTAAGTATATATTCTTCATCGGTATATGTAGATAGGACCAATACTTTGGCTCGGTATTTTTGATCTTTTATGGTATTTGTTAACTCAATTCCCGTCATGCCTGGCATCGATATGTCAGTAATCAATATGTCCGGATCAAATTCACTTATCATAGAAAGAGCTTCGTCGCCCGATGATGCCTCACCTACAATTTCAATATCTTGATCATTGCTGATCAACATTTTAATCCCCTTGCGTACCACACTGTGATCATCAGCAAGAACCACCGTAATCTTTTTTGTCATTTTCTTAATTATATAGGAACAGTTATTTCAATGAGAGTACCACTTCCTTTATTGGATTCTAATACAAATTCTGCTTTAATAAGCTCAGCACGTTCCTTCATGTTATAAATACCACTGCCACTTGGAGTGTTATAGATCTTATTCAATTCTTTTTCTGACATTCCTTTGCCATCATCTTTGACATGCAAGCTTCCAAGATGATCTGATACCTCCAGGACTACTTCAATTTGAGAACAATGAGAATATTTGAGGGCATTGTTCAGGGCTTCCTGACAGATTCTATACATAGCAATTTCTACCTCTTTTGAAAGCCTATTTTCAGGATCGCCCACTTTCTTGAATTGGATTTTGGTTTTTGTTGTTACCGTAACTTGTTCGATCATTTTTTCAAGGGCGGTAGCCAAGCCATAGTCGTTAAGAAGTACAGGCATTAAGGCTTGGGAGATCCGTCTGACTTCTTGCATGGTAATATCCAATATCTCCCCGGTGTATTGAACTTTTTTCAAGACTACTTCATCCTTGGCTCTTTTTATGGTCTGTCGAATTTGTAGCTTGGCGGCCGTTAATAATTGACCAAGGCTATCGTGAAGCTCCTTAGCCAGTCGTTTTCTTTCTATTTCCTGTCCATCAATTAGGGCTGAAACACGTTGCGTTTTTTCATCTTCTAAAGCAATTTCAGTCAATTTCCTTCTTTCAACTTCGCTTTGTAGATACTCGTTGGCCTGCGAAAGTTTTTTAGTTCGATTGGTGACAATATGCTCGAGGTTATCATTAATATCTTGCAATTCTTTTTCTCTTTGCTCAAGTTGAGACTGGATTTTTTTTTGAAACGTCACATCCGTTCCGGTTCCTATTATTCTCAACACCTTGTTGCCGCCATTTCTAATGGCTTTTGCCCTGGCAAGGAGCCAACGATCAGAACCATCTTTGTGACACATCTTGTATTCGAATTCGTATTTAGGTATTTCCCCTTTCACGTAAGCTTTAATGTCTTTGGACACTTTAGGCTTATCATCAGTATGTACTCTGCTGTACCAACTTTCCAGGGTACTATCCAGTTCTTCAGGCTTATAACCTAGTAAGCTCTTTAATTTATCATCTATGTATAAAGTTTGAGATTCTAGATCCCAATCCATGATTCCTGTTTTACCTGCATCAACAGCAAGATCGTAACGTGCTTTTGCCTCAATTAATCGTTTTTCGGATTCCTTTCGTTCCGTTATGTCACGAAAGATGCCAATTATGGTAGTTCCTGGCTCAGTGTTGGTAAAAATATTACCCTCGGCAAATATCCGTTTCCCGGATTTGGTTAAGAAACTGATCTCTTCGTTTTTGTAAGATCTGCCTCTTTTCAGATTCTCGAAAAGCTTCAGACAATGATCTTTTTCTTCATCTTGAACGGTCTCTAGAAAATGTAATTCACTAACTTCAATAGGAGAATACTCCATGATGCTTAGCCATGAGGGATTGACATACAAGAGATTTCCCTTGAAATCTATACTTATTATGAGATCATTTGAAAGCTGAAATAGATCGCTATACCGCTTTTCAGTTTTTCTAAGCTCCAGTTCAATACGGTGATTGCGAACGGCCTTGTTTATAATAAGTGGTAGTGCCTCAACGAAATCATTGCTAAAATCTTTAACAAGATAGTCGAATGCACCCTGCTTCATAGCTTTTACTGCAATGGAGATATCTTCCATTCCACTCACAAAAATTATTGGCGTTCCTTTAATCAAAGGCATAAGATCAAAAGCGTCTCCATCAGGAAGTAAGTAGTCTAACACGGCTGCTTCGAAATCATTGTTCTCAATTGCTTCTTTGGCCTGTCTTATGCTTTTACACCAGATTGAATCTACCTTTTCATCCCAGGAGGAGAACATTCTTTTGTACGCCATTACCGTGATTTCGTCGTCTTCGACAACAAGAATTTTGTAATCTTCCTTCATTTATTCAGGCAATTCACATAAAGACCAGTAGGCGTGCAATTTCTTTATTACCGTCTTAAAATCATTATAATTAACGGGTTTTACAATGTAACCACTAATACCAAGTTTGTAACTACTTTTTACATCTGTTTCGTTTCTCGAGGTGGTAAGAACCACCAGGGGAATACTTGCTATGGCTGGTTCTTTATTACGTTCTTCAAGAAATTCTATTCCGTTCATCATTGGCATGTTAAGATCTAATAAGATCAAGCCGATGTTTGGTGCCGTTTGGTTTTTAAGGCATTCTAAAGCTTCTTGACCACTAGAAATATGTATTAGCTCATTACTTATGTCAGTGTCTTTTAAAGCCTTTTTGACCGCCAAAGCATCCACTTTGTCGTCTTCGATAAGAAGTATCTGTTTGTCTTCATGCATACCTTGGTGCATTAATTGGTTCTTTGCGACTTACGGGTATAGTGAAGTACAGTCGCGTTCCTTCTGTATAACTCGTATCCAGCCATATTTTTCCACTGTTTAACTCTATTATCTTCTTAACTATAGTAAGTCCGATGCCTGTACTTTCAATATCATCCCTGGCGTGCAGTGTTTGGAATATTTTGAATATCTTTTCAGAATGATCCTGGCTAATTCCGGGCCCGTTATCCTCAATAGAGAACTTTGCTTCTCCCTCTCTTTGACTGCAACTAATTCTGACTTCCCCGTCCGACTTATTCATAAATTTAATTGAATTCCCAATCAAGTTTTGAAAAACCTGTTGCAATTGTGTGGGGTTAAACCATACTTCTGGAAGGTCATCTTCAATAATAATCGCAACACTTTCAGGTATCGTGAGTAGGTCCAATGTAGTCTTTATAAGACTCATTACATCTATATTCTTTTTTTCAAGGTCTCTTCTTCCGATTCGACTATATTCAAGTACCCCTTCGATCAGATGATGAAGTCGATCTGTTCGATTGACCAGCATACTAAGGTACTCTTGACCTTCTGCCCCCAGTCTGTCTCGGTAATCATTCTCAAGCCATTGTGCCAATGAGCTAATGGCCCTTAGCGGAGCTTTAAGATCATGAGACACTATATAGGAAAAGTTTTGTAGCTCTTCATGGGTAGTTTCTAATTCCTTCAAACGCGATTCTAATTCATCGTTTTTGGTTGCTATAGTATCCTGTAAACTGAATTGCTTAATCCCAATGGCCAAATCCCTCCCAGTACCTTGGATTAATTCAACATATTCAAGAAGATTTTGATCATCTTCCTTGGAGAAGATATTAAGAGTTCCCATCAACTCCTCATTGTATAAAAGGGGTATGAGTACGTATGATTCAATTCCTTGCTGTGCTATCTCATTATCGAGCGCTGAAAGCTGCTTAGAAACAGATAATTGCCTGACTTTGTGGTGCTCACCGTCAATTAGTTTTTTTATAATATGATCGGGTAGCTTCCGGAAAGGTGATTTAAAATCGAGTTGTTTTGTAATTATTGTAAATTCTGGATGGTTGTCATTTTTAACGGAAATATTTACGTAAGATGAGCTAGGTAGTAGTTTATTTAAATAGCTAATAGTACTGTATGCTAGCTCGGTTAGCGATTGTGATGCAATAATTGCGGCATCTATTTCACGGATTATTCCTAATCTAAAGGAATCTGATCTTAATTTTTCTTCGGCTTGCTTTCTGATCGTTATATCGTTACCAATAGTGATGTAACCGGTAACCTCGTTATTTTCGTCTTTCAACGGAGTAACGTGAATGGATAACCAAATAACTTTGCCATTTTTAGTGTAGTTCTTGATCTCCTCCGAAAAAGCTGTATTTTGCTCTCGCTTAGTCTTAATGGCTTTGACGGTATTTTGATTTGTATCTATGCCGTGAAGAAAATCCTCTGCTTTGCGACCCTTTACTTCTTCGAAAGAGTAACCCGTGTACTTTTCAAACGAATGATTAACGTACTCAATTTGGTCATTAGCATCGGCAAGAATTACATAACTGTCGGTCTTGTTAGCTATTATTGACTGCTTCCTTAATTCATGTTCTACCTTTTTTCTCGCGGTAATATTAGTGATAACGGCTACGGAACCGTCGGCGATACCTTTGCCATCGTACGTAGGCCTGGCGTTGACCTCGGTTGTAATTGTTTCTCCGTTTCTATGTCTAAAGTTCAACTCATACTTTTCGGATATGCCTTTTTTCCGTAAATCTGTTTTACCCACTACAATATCTTGATCCTGCTCGGTGGCCAGCAGTTTCTTTACATCTGTGCCAATGATTTCATCTTTGGTATAACCTATGACTTTATCGATATTTCCATTGGCATAGGTAATTGTATCATCCATGGACACCCCTAATATCCCTTCGTTTATACTTTCAATAATAAATGATGACAAAATCAAATGACGTGATAAATTAAATCTTAATACCAGGGAGATGAAAGCGAAAAGTCCGATGATCAGGACAGATATTAGGAAGGTGCCAGGGCTAACAACGGGGTCGCTAAGCTTATAGGTTACGAGAAGGCAGAAAAAAATGAGATAAGTAAGGAAAAAAAAGACTTGTTTAAAATTTGAAAAAATAACATGACCTGTACCGACTATAATGACTAATCCCACTACATATTCAACCGCCATGTTATTGACATAAATAAGATAGATGGTATGTGAAGTGACTACGTAATAAAGATATACTGTGAAATGAATGATATTATCTCTGATCAGATCATATTTTATCGCAAGGCAGTAAACCAAAGAAATTAGGGCGACAATTGTTAATCGAAGCCAAATAGGATCATGGGTGCCAGGCAGTATTATGGGATAGATAAAGGCCATGCACGGGTATATGACCATTACGGAAATATATAGCCACCTTACCGAATTAAAGGACAGGTCAAGCCTTCCTTTCAAATACGATAGGGAACTGCCGCTATTGATGCTCATCACTAAGTAACCTGAAAAATCTTCTTAGGCTCATTATGTAAATTTAACGATCATACATAGCAACCGGAATACGGTAATCATGGTATGCTTGCTAAGTGTTTTTACGTACGCCTGACGCACGGGAATTTTTAAATGTCTTCGGAGACTATCTCTATTTCATTGGCAAATTTGACTACTTTATAGGGGCGGCCATCGACATCAAATATGGGAGAGTATGTAGCTTTTAGTAGTATTTCATCACCATTCTTCTTCACTCTGGTGAATTCGCCTTTATTGAATTCACCTCTAGATAGTATTTCCCAGAATTCTTTGTAAGCGTCACTTCTGACATAATCAGGTTGACAAAAAATAGAATGATGCTTTCCCTCTATTTCTTGAATCTCATAACCCATTAGATCAAGGAATACCGTATTGGCAGTTTGAATGTATCCCTTTAAATCGAATTCAATGACCCCTTGCGATATGTTAATAGCGTTAATTTGATTTTCGAAATTTAAGCTTCTTGTCTTATCCTTGGTAATGTCTTGTGCCAGTTTGATAACTTTAGTTACTGTTCCGTAAGCATCGATAATAGGGGTGTAGGAAGCCGATAACCATACATAGGAACCGTCTTTCGATATTCTTTTGAATTCGCCTGAGAAAGACTGTCCGGAGGCGAGCTTATTCCAGAAGTCTGAATATTCTTGAGAGTTCAAATCTATGGTATCAACGAATAACCTGTGATGCTTACCGCGTATTTCGTCTAGTGAATATTGCATACTTTCAAGGAAGAGTTCATTCGCGGTTATAATCGTGCCGTCGGCTTCAAATTCGATAACAGCATTGGCAGCGTTGATAGCGGTCATTTTACCATCGATTTCAACTTGCTTCCGTCTCATTTCTTCTTGTGTGGCCTGCATCTCCTCCATATTTTGACGGATTTCCTCTTCTTGAGCACGCATTTCCTCAGCTTGCTGCTGGGATTGCTCAAGAAGTATTTTGGTATTTTGATTGGTCTTGACCGATGAAAAAGTGGAGGCAATGCTCTCACCAGCCTTTTTCACAAAGTCGATTTCATAGTTTTTTAACTCGTTAAATGAAGCCATTTCCAAAATACCGTATATTTCATCATTTACCATTAACGGTATAATGAGCAGTGACGTGGGATTAGCCTCACCCAAACCTGAAGTTATTGTAATATAACCGTCGGGTATTTCTGTCATGTAAATTACGTCACCCTCCATCCAGCTTTGACCTATCAACCCCTGCCCGCGACCAATTTTTTTCTCGAGAAATTTTTTACGTTCCCAGGCATAACAAGCCAAGAGTTCCATGCTAGGTTCGTCGTCCTTATTGTTATCGTTAAGCACAAAAAGGCTCCCCTGATTGGCGTTGAGGTACTTTACCAAGCTACTTATAATTTCATCGCCCAGTTGCTTTAAATTATTTTGATTTGACCTTAATATCTCTCCAAAAAGAGCTAACCCTTCCGTTGTCCAATTTCGCTTTCGATCTTCTTCGGCCACTTCCATAAGCTTTTTACGCATATGTGAGAGCTCTACGAAAAGTCGATTGTTCTGAACTTCTTGATCAAATTGGAAATCGAATTTACCATTTGCAATTTGCTCGGAAAATTTGGTGGACTGATCAATATTTTTTCTCATTAATTCAATAGAATTAGTAATTCTAGTAATATCAGGATCAGAGTGTGCCTGAATTTTTTCGTAAGAGAGGCCCTTTGCTACTTTTTCAGAAGCCTGGGCTAATGTCCTGATCGGACCTACAATAAATTTTCTGGCCATCAAAAAACCACCAACCACAATAATTAAGTTTATGCCAAGTAAAATGACTAACAATAGTCCAAGATAGGATTGCTTATCAGAGCTTGCGGCAACGTAACCTTTGACCAGCTCATTATTTTTTTGGAGCATGGCTTGCGCATTCGTTTCTATGAATTCTAAAGCAGCTTGACTTTCATAATTGGTATGTTCTTCGCTGTTCGCAATGATCAAAGCCTGTTCCCTGTACTTCTTCCAGAGATTTTCAACTTCCAGTAATAAAGGTAGTATTTCATCATCAACTTTGGGGAGTACTGTTTCATTAGCGAGTTCGGGAGCCATACCTCCATTCTTCAATCTGTTAAGTGAAAGATCGTGGAGGTTAACGGTTTTTGCTAGAATTTGACGAGCTGATTCCTTACCTGAAACTAGCATTTCTGCGTAAAATCCAATTTTTTGAGATAGCATTCGGTTTCTGCCGGATACGTTTACCAATGCGGCATCTTTAGTTTCTTTAAGCTTGAAATATCGGATAGTAGCAAAATTTATTAGTGCGAGAATGCCCACTAGTATTGCAAAAAGCATCAATGAACGACTCACGGTAAGTTTTGTTTTCCTCATAATGGATGCCCAAGACAGTTATTTTTATACAGGTTCATTCAAAATTAAGGTGGTTAACAACCGTATAAATCGGCAAAACCGTGTATTTATGAATAGGTAAAATTACTTACTGCCGAAGGCAACTAGATCAACGCTATTTTTTTTGGTGTGCTACTTGAGTAGAATAAAAAAGGGTGTAGATCACTATTCGAAGATAGTCTACACCCTATAAGAAAAAGATGAACTAGTAAACCTGTGGTAATTTTATTGCGTCTTCTTATAGAGACCGTCAAATGCTGCAGTCCAGGTCTTTCCCTGGTCTGTGGAGCTTTCAAAAAGTTGTCTAACGCTCCCGTCTTCATTTAAAGTAAAAGTCAGTCTTGATAAGCTGATCTGGCCGTTGGGACCCATGTACTTACTTTCGAATTGCAGTAGTCCCGGACCGCGGTCAGTTTCAAGATAGTTATAGACATCGCCGCTGGATCCTACCCAGTGCTGGTGCCATTTTTTATCAATAGGGTCGTAAAAGTTTATGCTTTGTCCTGAATAGTTACCTTGCGTAGTGTAACTTTCATGAATTGCACATCCACCCTCAGCCATAGTTATGATATTAACGCCGGCTTTTCTACCGTTAGCGTAAACATCCCAGGTTCCCAGCCAGAAATCAAAATGGCGGTAGTTTTTTGCGGATAGGCATGGGTATGCATTTAATTTTATTTTTTCAAGTAAAGCAATAAATTCAGCCTCAGACAAAAAGTCTGAGAAAGCGGATTCGTTTTTCACAAAGGCATAGGCGGCCAAGCCGCTATCAATACTTTCATTTAAATATTGATACATCGATTTTTTGTCGCCGTTGAGTATAAAAGCTTTTGCGAGCGCCAGTTTTCCCTGGGTTTCAGGGTAGTTAGTGTCTAGAGCTCTTTTAAAAGAAGCTATAGCATCTGAGTAATTTTCAAAGCTCATTTGGCTGACTCCAAGTTTGAACCAGGCGCTTGAATCTGAGCTGTGTTGTTCAACAATTTTTTTAAAAGCTTTTGATGCTTCATTCCATTCTTTAGCATTAAATAGTGAATCAGCTATGGTACGATCCTGGGCACCGGTTAGGAACGATAAAGCCATGGCGACAAGTGTAAGATAGACTTTCATTTTTCGCATGAAAATAGGAGCCTGAGAGATTAATCAGGTAAAATCCAATAATTGTTTACCACTAAATATGTGTGGACAATGGACTCTGAGTTTTGCGGAATTCGCTTGGGCTCATGCCGCCATATTTTTTGAACACGTTATTGAACGAAGTTTTATTATTGAAGCCGCAATCAAAACCAATATCCATTATTCGGGTCTGAGGTTCTTTTACAAGTAGTAATTTGGCCTCTTCATAGCGGTATTTGTTTACAAATTCACTAAAAGTGATGGCTCCGTGTTCATTTAGAACCTGTGAAATTTGATGTGATGAAAGCCCTAACGCTGCGGCCACTTCACCCAACCTCAGCTTGCTATTTCGATAGGGTTTTTCTTGATCAAAATAATTTTTGAGCTTTTTAAGTACGGATTTTGCTGCGGCAGCTGATATTGAGGAATTACGATAACGTTCATGATCATATTCGTTTAGAATTTCAGGATTACTAAACCCACGATAGCCCACGAAGTAAATAAAACATGCCGCCGCCAACGATATCGTGTAGTCGTACTCCACTTTCAAAACCCCAGCTAAAACCATGAGATAGTAAGTTGCAAAACTCACAACGTAACCTGAGTATGCAATAAGAAGCTGAGTCTTCCAGCGTTTGACTGTACCCGTCTTTGTTCCGCGAACCTGCCGGTAGATCAGGATGATATAAAAAATAAGCTGCAGGTTTTGAGCAATTGCCCCCACATTATTCAATAGAATAGATCTAATTCCCAGAAAGTAGTTTAGTAGAAGAAAGCTCAAGACGAATAGTCCAAAAGGAACTAAATGCTTTCCTGAATAATAGATTTTATTTTTGTCTGATCTGATATAAAAATAGAGCAGCGGGCCAAAAAGATAAGTGAGTCCGTAGGCCAGTCCAAATGACCGTGGTAGCAAATGAAGCACTTGGGCCCAGTACCCGGTATAGTAAAAAAGACAAATACTAAAAGCTAATATAAGGGCAGCGAGGACACTTTGAGTGCGTGATTTTTTTAAGGAAAGTACAATACTTAAGAAGATACCTTGCGAGGCTGCCGCTAGAAAGATAATAATCCATATGGTATTAAAGGTGTCGATAAACTTAGCGCAACTATACGATAGTTTTTATTTTAGGGTGTAAAATCCATTCAATTTATGATAAATACGGGTAATCTATTTTTCAATAAACTCTATACCTATGGATATTATGGTTTTATCCCACATCATATTTAGCGTCGCTTTTTCATTTATCTGATCAAATGAAATAGTAAAAGGCTCCCATACCACATCTTTTTCAATAGTTTTTGTCTTGACTCTCACACGTAGAACATCTGAGCTTTCTACATAATTATAAGCACCCCATTGACCTAATTCACTGTTAAAAATGACTAACCATTCGTTAGGGCGTGGAATGGTAAAAATAGAGTAGGTTCCCGCTTTTAAGGTGTCTTGTTCAACCAAGATGTCATCAGTGATTGTAATCTCCGTGGCTTCGTTTGCTCCCGTACGCCAGATCTTACCATAAGGTACCAGTTCGCCAAAAATCTGGCGACCCTTTTTATGAGGTTGACAATACGTTATTTTGATGTAGGTGTCCTTGTATTTGATAGACTCTATCGATGTTGGACTTGGTCTTGTTTTAAGAGCTTCTTGAGCGTTTAGCCGAAAGGGAATAACAAAAGAGAGTGCTAGATAGAGGCTTATAAGCGTTCTGTTTTGCATAGTTTTAGAGCTTTAAATTTTGATTGTTAAATTACTCACTGTAGTTATCAATAACCATACCCCAAATGGATAGACCTAGGTTTGATGATATTTTTATGGAATTGGCTGTTAACCTGGCTAAGCGTTCTCATTACATCAAGAGACATGTTGGGGCCGTACTAACCAAGGACACCCGTATAATATCAATCGGATACAATGGTCCTCCTGCGGGAACTCATAATTGTGACGTGGAATAGCCTGAAGAGGGATGTCCGAGAGACTCAAAGGGAGGGTGCTCCTTGGCATACATGCTGAGCAGAACGCTCTTTTATACGTAGTAAAAAATAAAACTGAAGTGGAGGGGGCTACGTTCTACGTAACTCTATCACCTTGTTTGGCATGCTCCAGAATTATATATACCATGGGCGTTAAAACCGTTTTTTACCTTAATTCATACGCTGAATATAAAGGTATCGGAAGTGATGAAGGAGTTGATTTTTTACGAATGTTTGGAGTGAATGTCAAAAAATATCAAGGTAATCTCACAAACGGCACCCAAATGATCTAAAGCTCTCTGAACGTTTCTATCAAACCAGCACTCTGACCCTTATACCTTGTGATCAATAAAGGGTGATTCATTTTGTCATTAACCATTTGTTCAGCTAGACTCCCTAAAAAGAGCGCTGCAGCTGCTGTACGACCTTTAGCACCTATAAAAATGAAATCTGGCTGAACTTCGTCTGCCAGATCATAAATATCGCTAGCCAGGTTATCGTTCACATCTAGAGAGTATTTTTCTTCAATTTTATAGCCCTTTGTATCGATTTTCTGGATAAACTTTTTAAACTTATCTTGGGCATGTTTATGCATGATCTCACCAAATTCTTCAAATGACTTTCCAGTATAGTGGTAGCCTACAGGTACAGAATAAACGTTTTGACATACAATACTTTTAACAGTCGGTGTTTTAAGGGCGAAATCAATGGCTTGCTCTAGTGCGAGCTTGGAGTACGACGAGAAATCAATAGGAACCATCAGCTTTTCTGCTTTTGGCTCAACTTTTTTGACAGTTTCCGGTACTATTAACAAGTTACAAATAGCCCTTCTAGCCAATCTCATGGTAGTGCCGGCTTGTCCCGGTAATGTCTTTTTCTGACCAGCTATGATTACGTCAGCGTCAAACTTATCGGCCAATTCAAGCATTCTGGGAGGCTGTCCTTTTTCAACGGTAAAGGAGATATCTACGTTTTTTTCAGGCTTGAAATATTGTTCTACGGTCTTTTTGATTTGCTCTAACCGCTCGGCTATGGCATTTTCCTCTATAAGGGGAAATTCTTTTCTAACTTCTGAGGGTATGCTTAAATTCCTAATTAGGTTCACAAACATTACTTTTTCAACTGATGAATGATCCGAAAGAAAAGCGGCATATAGAACCAGTGAACTGTCTAATTCTGACGTATCTAAGCCAACAAGAATATTTTTGAACGGCTCCATAAGGGACTTGAAATTTTTGCAAAGTTAATTAAACCAACATCATCAACATTGATTTGTTAGAGTAATTAATCTGCTATTTTCTGTAATTCATCGGCCAAGAACTCTATATGTTCTTTCGAGTGTGTAGGAAAATTGGCTATACGAATATGAGTGTTTTTGTATTTACCATACCCAGCCCCTATAACCATACCTTTTTTGGCTAGATCATTTATAATCTTGCTACTATCAATAGAAGTTTCAGCAACGATCGTCGTTTTCGACCTGTTTAATACATTATTTACAAAGGGTTTGAATACATTACTTTGTTCAATAGTATTATATAATACAGCTGCCTTGTAGTCGGTTTCTCTCCTAATCATCTCCATACCCTTAGTCAACATGTCTTCGGCCACCTTGCCAAGCAGGTAAATGGCAAGTACATTTGGAGTTTCCGGAGTTTGATGCTTTTCTGATTTTAGCAGTAGTTCCGGTAGCGAATGATAGGAACCAACGGATAGACCCGCATTCAAAAGCTCTTCTGATTTATTGATACAGCGATCGTTTACAATCCAAACCCCTAATCCTGCTGGTAGGCCAAAGCACTTTTGAACTGAAAAATAAGCCGTATCTACTTGAGAATAGTCAATATGAGCATAAGGGGCGCTTGAGACGATATCAAGAGCCAATATTTGATCGTAAAATCCTTGCCGCATTAAGGCTACATCTTCAATTGCATGAGCTGCCCCGGTACTTGTTTCATTTTGAGTCATGGCAATCATTTCGCACGATTCCGGAACAAGTACAGATTGAATATTGACGACTTCACCTTCAGGTACATTTATTTTGGTTCCTTGCCTGCCTAATTGGGACGAAATGGAGGCAAATCGTCCGGAGAATGCACCATTCACGAAATGACAGGATTCAAATTGTACCAGGTTCTGAATACAACGCTCCCATATTTCTGTTGCAGAGGCTGTAAAAAAAATGTGGTAATTATCCGGTAAACCCAGAAGCTGCCTTAAAGCGATAGTCGTTGTCTTGAAAATATCCTGGAAAGCCATACTTCTATGCGAAATGGAAGGTACATTTTCTTTTAAAGCTGACTTAATGTGCTGTTCTACAGTGAAATACAACTGAGAGGGTCCGGGAGTAAAAAAAAACTTATTCATAGTTTGATCAAAATTAGGTAACAACATTAAAATGCAGTTAACATTTCGATATAGTTTGATAACCCATCCTTAAAGTGGCATTTATATTCTAGTAAAAGCAAACAAATACATTTGTCAGGTATGGATAATATGATACCCACTTGGCATTTTGATCACTAATCAAAAGTACTCGTGGGTATCTATTTTTTTAACTAAACCTGTCAAGCCATGGAGCCACAAAAACGCGATGTAGATGTCGCAATTATTTCGGACGTGCACCTAGGCACTTACGGATGCAACGCCACAGACCTTCTACGCTACTTAAAATCTATTAAGCCTAAAAAGTTGATCCTGAATGGTGATATCATAGATATCTGGCAATTCAATAAACGCTACTGGCCCAGCTCTCACATGCAAATTGTTAAGCACATAACGGGGCTTTTGAGCAAAGGCACGGAAGTCATTTACATTGCTGGTAATCACGATGAAATGCTACGAAAATTCGTTGGTTTTAAGCTGGGGAAATTCAGTATCCAGAATAAAGTCGTGTTGAATATGGACGGTAAGAAGATCTGGGTCTTCCATGGTGATGTTTTTGATGTAACCATGCAACATTCTAAATGGCTCGCTAAACTGGGTGCTGTAGGCTATGACATGCTCATTTTGCTCAACACCTTTGCCAATTTCATTTCTCGTATTCTTGGAAAAGGTAAGATTTCAGTCTCTAAAAAGATAAAAGATAGTGTAAAATCCGCGGTTAAGTTCATCGATGATTTCGAAAATACCGCTGCCGAAATAGCTATCGGAAACAAATACGATTATGTTATTTGTGGTCATATACATCAGCCGCAAATGCGTAGGGTTGGAAATGACAAAGGTTCCGTCATCTATTTAAACAGCGGGGATTGGATTGAGAACCTAACAGCTCTTGAATATACTAACAAAGATTGGAGGCTCTATAGTTTTCAGGAAGACCTGTTAGCACAATCCATAAAAGTCAATAATAAGAAAAGGCAAAAGTTAAATACTGACCACTTATTCCATGATATGGTTCAGGAATTCCTAACCGTAAAGCAGGCATGAAAATACTCTATGCAATACAAGGGACTGGAAATGGTCACTTGAGTCGTGCTATGGATGTTGCTCCTGCATTAGAGAAACACGGCAATGTCGATTATTTCATTAGTGGGGCACAGGCGGATATTGATTTTCCTTATGAAGTAAAATATAAATCAAAAGGATTAAGCTTCTATTTCGGGACACATGGTGGTATAGATTATTCGCGCACTCTATTTAAAAATTCGGCAACCAGATTGTATAAGGAGCTTAAGTCCTTTCCAATCGATGACTATGATTTGATTATCAATGATTTTGAGCCAATATCTGCTTGGGCTGCAAAATTTAAGGGAAAAAAGTGCATTGCCCTGAGTCACCAGAGTGCTCTTCTAGGTGATTACTTTCCTAAACCGGAAAAAACTGATTTGATCGGTGAGACGATACTAAAAAACTACGCACCTGCTGAAAGGCACTATGGATTTCACTTTGAGTCCAAAGGTGATTTCATTTTTACACCAATTGTCAGAAAAAGAATAAGACAGGCTAAGGTTAGAAATGATGGGCATTATTCAGTTTATCTACCGGCTTATTCGGATGAAAAAATACTAAATGTCTTGAAATTGATACCGGAGGTGAGTTGGCAAGTCTTTTCCAAGCATACAAAAACGGGCAGAATCCAGAGTAATGTTACCATCAGTCCAATAGACAACGAGCGATTTGTAGAAAGCATTACTTCTTGCGAAGGTGTACTTTGCGGAGCTGGTTTTGAAACGCCTTCGGAAGCGCTGTTCCTGGGGAAGAAGGTCATGGTAATACCCATGAAGAACCAATATGAGCAGCATTGTAATGCCATGGCCCTGGCCAATATAGGAGTCCCTGTATTTGCGGAGCTATCCAAAAAGTATGTTCCTGAGATTCGTGAAGTACTTGATGGCCAAATGCCAAAACCTGTAGAATATCCTGATGAGACAGAAGAGGTGGTTGATCTGGTGATAAGAAGGGAGGTTGAGAATGTCTCATAGGGCCAAGAAGTACAAGATACTCGTAGTAGATGATGACAAAGATATTTTAGACCTGCTTCAGTACAACTTAGAACGAGAAGGTTACGAAGTGAGGAGCGAGACAAGAAGTACCCGGTCTGTAGAAACGGCACTGGAATTTGCACCTAACCTTATTATTTTAGATATCATGATGCCGTATGTAAATGGTATCGAAGTCTGTCGACAGTTGAGGTCAATTGAGCATTTCAAAAGCACTTACATATTTTTTTTAACTGCTAAATCAGACAAACATCTTCAAATTGAAGCCTTAAATACAGGTGGGGATGATTATATTGAAAAAATCACCGGTTTACGTGCCTTATCCTACAAGGTGGGTACCGTACTCAAGAAGAATTTGGTGATACGAAAGAGTATATCGGAGATCAAAGTGGGTGAATTGCTTTTGGATAGAAACCACAATACGGCAAGAGTTAAGGATCGAAGTGTAGAGTTATCCCAGCACGAATTTGAGTTACTATATTTCCTGGCTCAAAACCCTAGGAAGTCGATCACCAGGGATAGCTTACTTCATAATATTTGGGGCTCAGATGTTTACTTGTTTGCTAAATCCATTGATACTTACGTTCAGAATATAACACAGAAATTAGGGATTAATCTTATTTCAAAAGTCAAGGAAGATCAGTATCGTTTAAAGGCCAGCTGAACTACGATCCATAGATCTATAGATTTCCAATAGCTCCCTAGAGCTTTTGGCAGGGTCAGCTTTGTTTGTCAGTTCAAGCAACGTCCGCGCAGCTTCGTTAATGGGAATACTTGGATAAAAATGATCCCTGGCAAAGTGTACATACTTCAATACTTTAAACCCGTCGAACCACTTGTGAAAGTTGGATACAAAAGAGTCTATGCCGCCTGAGTTTTGCCTAATTCTGGCCACGTTAGAATGGAGTTCGACAGCGCTTCCAAATTCAACCATGGATTTAGGTAATACACCTAACCATTTGTTTATTAGCTGATTATAATCTCTAACCAAATTTAATTTGGTGTAAAAATCGTTCAGATCTTTAAATATGTTCAAGTGGTAAGTATAAAGGGCTTTTTTATGAATCCAATCGTTTACAGCTTTTCCAGTCCCAAAAGGGACACGGTCACTTTTTCTCGGCGAAGGGATAACCATTGTTTTGTTAATTTCTCCAAAATTGCCCAGAGGGATAATTTTATGAAGGAAGTAAAAATCCTCACCGGCTTTTCGCTTATTCATACCCCCTTGCTTTTGATAAATATTATTCCTTACAGCCATACTTGAGCCGATAGTTTGATAGGCATGTGGAAATCCCGCATAGCGAAGGGCGTGGACATAATATCTCAAGAAAAGCTCGTAGTCAGTGATAGCTTTATAAACATCTGGATCAAACTCGCCCTGGATGGGATGCTCAAAATAAATACTACAACCTGGTGACTTAGGATATCGGTCAAAAAAATGCTGTAATACCAAAATGTAGTTGTCCAGGCATATGCTATCTGCATCAAAACATGTGATTATCCCATCGGGTTTATTCACCCAATCAAGTCTCCGGGCCGCTTCGTCCATGGCTATCTTACGTGCCAGACCTACACCGGCATGCCTGCTGGGTAACTCCTTGAAAATGATGTGGAATCGGAGGTGCTGGGAGTGGTGTAGTCTGGAAAACTCGAGAGCTTCCGTGTAAGTTATTCGGTTACGTTCTTTAACGGCTTTTGAAGCATTTTCACTATGATTAATTACCACAATTACCTCGACATCCATACGGCCTGGATGACAATAAGCTAAACTGGCCAAGCATTTGGTAAGTTCGGGTTCATCGAAACAAGGTATGGTAACCACCAT
>JBCCOE010000032.1:0-43402 GCA_039025475.1 Bacteroidota bacterium
ATGGCACTTCAGGAGCTTTAGTATGGGACAGTGGAAACGAACTCGAGGCTCAGGTAAATTCCGCTGGACTATATGATGATGACAGAAGTGATGATAAGGGGGTTGAGCCTGAAGGCGCAGTCGTCGGGTATGTATCTGGAAATCCGATAGGTTTTATTGGTCTCGAGAGGGTTGATGCTGTCGCTGTTTATGATTTATCTGATCCTTCAGAGCCAACATTCTTATCGCTACTTGAAGCGGGAGATGCGCCTGAAGGCCTCGTATTTATAAGTGCTGCGCAAAGTCCAACAAGGAGAAGTCTATTGGTGGTTTCATCGGAGGATGACGGTACAGTAAAAGTATACGAAACTCAGAACTAGTTACTTATTCTATTTAAATTGAAGGGAGACTTGGAAACAGGTCTCCCTTTTTTAACTAATTGCTATTGTGAAATTCTTCGATCGCGACATTTCTTGGTTGTCCTTTAACAAACGTGTGCTTATGGAAGCCTCTAATCCTGAAGTGCCGTTGTATGAAAGGATTAAGTTTTTAGCTATTTATTCTTCCAACCTGGATGAGTTTTTCAGGGTTCGAGTAGCTAGCCTCAGAAGAATTGTTGAAATCGATAAGAAGAAAATCAATAAGAAATTTGACCAACAACCCAAGAAAATATTAGAGCTGATCTTGGCCGAGGTTCATGATCAACAAGAACAATTTGGAAAGATAAAACGTGATCAAATTATTCCATTACTCAGGGAAGAAGGAATCCATTTGTATCGATCTGAGCCTCTGTTGAATGAACATATAAAAGCGGTTAACGATTATTTTGATCGCGAGATTAAAGATCTTCTTCACCCGATTACTCTCGCAAATGGTATTCAGAATATCCCTCATTTGGAGAATAAAGGCCTTTATTTCGTCGTTGGCGATGAACGCAAGGAACTAGGACTGGTAAATGTACCATCTCAACTCCGACGTTTTGTGGAACTACCGGAAGTAAATGGCAAGCACTATTTCGTTGCCATTGATGATATTATCAGAGAAAATATAAATCTCCTTTTTCCGCATTTTGATAATAAAGCAGCTTACAGCATTAAGCTAAACAGGGATGCTGATCTTCAAATAGAAGATGAGTATTCCGGTGACCTCGTAGCCAAGATTGAAAAGCAAATTGAAAAACGAGACCTTGGGGTACCGGCACGGTTTTTATATGATAAAGATATGTCGGATAGCACTTTAGCCTTTTTAGAAAACGTATTTGATATTTCTGAAAATGATCTTGTACAAGGCGGCAGGTATCATAATATGAATGACCTTTTCCAACTTCCAAACCCAAAGAGCCCGGAACTTGAAAATGAACCTCTTCCAGCTCTTAAGGTTCAGGACCTTGAAGAGACTAAGGATTTTTTCAATGTCATTGATAAAAAGGATATTTTGCTTCATTTTCCATATCAGTCGTATGGTTATGTTTTACGATTCTTTGAAGAAGCGGCCACAAATGAAAGTGTTACTGATATAAAAGCTACTTTTTACAGAATAGCTGCTGATTCCGCTATTTGCAGGTCATTGATTAAAGCTGCGCAAAACGGAAAATCGGTGAGTGTTTTTGTAGAGGTGAAAGCGCGCTTTGACGAAGCTAATAATCTACAATGGGCTGAGCGAATGGAAAAGGCGGGAATAAGAATTATCTACAGCATACCCGGGTTGAAGGTACATGCCAAAGTGGCTCTTGTTACAAAAACAATAGGAAGCAGAAAAACGAAATACGCTTACTTTGGAACCGGAAACTTTAACGAAAAAACAGCGAAGATCTATGCCGATGAAGCCTTATTAACTTCTCAAAGTTATTTAACCAATGAGCTCGATTCACTATTCTCTTATCTCAATGATCAAAACCTGTCCTTAGAGTTTAATGAGCTCTTCGTAGCTCAATTTAATATCAGAAAGCAATTCAGAGCGTTAATTGATCGCGAAATTGATAATGTAAAGAACGGCGGTGAGGGTCATATTATAATTAAGCTCAATAACCTGGAAGATGAGAAGATGATAAGCAAGCTCTACGAAGCTAGCCAAGCGGGTGTCAGAATTGAGCTTATTGTAAGGGCAATCTGCCGACTAAGACCGGGAGTCGAAGGAATGAGTGAAAATATTAGCGTTCACAGAATAGTAGACCGTTTTCTGGAGCACTCGCGTGTTTTTTATTTCTATAATAATGGAGCGGAGTCCATGTATCTGGGATCTGCTGATTGGATGAGGAGAAACCTTTATCACCGGATTGAAGTGGTATTTCCTTTACACGATCCGACCCTAAAAGGGGAAATGAAACATCTACTTAAAATTCAGTTGGAGGATAATGTCAAGGGGACCCTATTAGACAAGGATTTGGCTAATATTCCAAATGAACCAGGGATAAAAAAAGTCAGAGCCCAACACGATTTCTACACGTGGCTAAAATCTAATAGCCCGGCTTGAATAAAATCATAGCTACAAGAAATGAAAGAATAGAAATTATAAAACCAAACATAAATACGGTGTAACTTCTCCGCAGCATTTTATATTTCTTTCCGAGTACTTTACCTAAAAAGTAAATGTCCTTGATCATACTACCATATAGATAGTCAGCGTCTCTCATCATTTCTTTCATGCCCCACATATAATCCTCTAACTTGGAGTTATGAAAGTTTCCAAAAAATAGAAGATTAGTCTTTTTATCTTCAATATCTTTTCTGGTGAATTCGCCTGACGAGATGTTTGGGCGTGTGGCTAATACGGCAAATACAATAGTGATCAGGCATACGGTTACCAGGATAAGGCCCGGAACCATTAAATGAGGATAGTCTTCCAGTTTTCTAAAAAGTACAGACACCAGTACCGAGAGTATGATCGAGTTGATAGAGATCATAATGTTGGCTTTGTTATCGGCCATAGCACTTAGAGTCAGGTGGTTTTTAGAGGTGATGCGAAACATGGTTTCAATACCCCGATCTGGTTTCTGAATCTTCGTTTGCTCCACTTTATTTTGGAGCTTCACTAACTGATTCTCGAGCTTCTCTACATATTTGTTATCTACGGATTCGCTTTTCTTAAGCTTTTTTAGGTTTTTTTTCTTTTTGGGCTCCAGTTTCACCTTGGCAAAGTTAGTGAAGTAGGAATGGGAAGTTATAAATTCAACGGTAGAATGCCTCCATTCATCTTGATCAAACTTTTTATTGCAAATCTCGGCGAGCTCTTTACGGAGTTCCTCGCTTTTATCCTCGAAGGCACCTGAGCTTAAATGAAAGAGGTCTGCATCGCACATTATTTTACCCAATTCATCTACCGGAGACTGAGGCATTTCTGTACTCTTTATAATCGAGGCGACTTTTTCTATTTTATACTGCTCTAAACCAAGTTCAGTCAGCTTTTTTCGCATAAGCTTTATGCTCTCATCTTCATGACTTTCATAGTTGCAGCTATACCCTAAATCATGATACCAGGCAGCGAGAAGTACAAGCTCCAGATCCTCATCAGTCAGATTTGAGCTTGCTCCAATTTTGGAAACGGCTTCTACCACATCCCTGGTGTGCTCTAGGTTGTGGTAATAATAACCCTTTGGTAGTTTCTTTAGTATCGATTCTGCATACTCTCTCGAGCTTTTTAGCAGTGCAGTTTCCTCCATAATAGCTAATCTAGTCATTTTTGCCCTAACACTCGAAGCTTAACGTATGTTCGTGAATTTTAGGCTGATGCATAGTCACTCAAATATTCGTAACGGTTGGTCAACTTACCTTCTTGAGTTATCGTTGCTCTTTCAATTATTCGCTCCGTGTCGTTGCCAATAAGATGCGGAAGAACATTTTGAATTAACTCATTTCCAAAATCCTCGGAGGCGTTTCTCGGTAATTCGCAGGGAAGGTTATCCACGGCCATAACAGTTATATTACCTTCATCACTTAAAGGAGGTTCTACCGAGTTATCGGATGGATTGTAATCATAAATAGGATCTTCTATCGTAGTAGGCTTTTTAGTCGATGGAATAGAGCCCTCTATATCACACGTAACATCGGAGATCACGCGAATTTTAAAATTAGATGAAACAGCATCTTTAGGAGTAAATAAAACCGGAGCTCTTGGATCCCAATAAGCACCCGCAATCAAAACGTCAGCAACATTTGAATATTTTAAGAAGTCACCTTTATATTTTTCGGGATGACTGTAGAAGTCTTTGCGGCTGAAATCAGAACCGTCCTTAGTCGTATGGTAATCTCGAGTATTTAATTGAGTATAAACAGGCTCTTGATAATAACCGTTAACAAATTCGGTGGGGGAAACATGTCTAATATTCATTCCATTTAAGACTTCCATGGCACCTTTGGCCACACGACCTCCGCCCGTTAGAGCTATTTTAATAGGGGGTAGAACTACCTTACTATATTCGGTTTTCATATCATCAAGGTCGAAACACGTATGAGCCGGCCGTAAATGAAACAGATTATACCGTTTGCCAAAGGTAAGTATGCCATTATAGGCCCCCACTAACCCGGCATAACGACCAAACGCTACAATCCTCAGCCCCTCATTATTTGTTAAAACCTCATAATCTATGAGTTGTATATTGCTGTCTAATATGGATTTTAGAAGGTTCTTATTATATGGTTGCTCTTTGATAGTGTGCGAAAAAAAGAAATAAGTTTTGCCTGGGAGAAGTTCTTTAATGGGAACTTCTTTCACTCCAAACAAAACATCACAGTCTGAAATATCTTGCACAACAGTGAGTCCCTGATCTTTATATTCCTGGTCTGAGAAAGCACGGATTTCGCTGGTTTGAACCTTAACCGTAATTCCAGGGAATAAGGACTCAATCTCTTTGGCTTGAGATGGTGTGAACGGCACTCTTTTATCGCTAGGTATCTTTCCTTCACGAATGATGCCAATTGTTTTTATTGCCATTCTTTAAAAGTTTAAAGTCGGTAAATATACATGTTAGAATCAAGGTTTTACATGCCTTTAAATATTCGTATTTTCACTTAATGCAATATGTGTGGTTAGTGGTTTTTTGGGGTGCCTACTTTTTACACCATAGTTTATTTTCAGCTGCCGGGTTGAAAGAAAAATTAATTCAAAAAGGCTTCTCTTTAAGAACGCAAAGGCTGGCCTACAGTCTCATCTCGTTAATAGGGCTTTTCTTAATCCTCTTGTATAATGGAATTATAGGAGGAGAAGCTATACTGATGGATCACAGGCTATTAAAAGCGTTTGCTTTGTTTTTGGCGGCAAGTGGGGTTTTTATTGTACGCGAGGCATTTAAAACGTATGATTTTAGAGCTTTTGTGGGCTTGCAAAATGAAGAGAACAGAAATCTTGAGGTAACGGGAATACTTAAACATATCCGACACCCTTTGTATAGTGCTACCATTCTAATTTTTTCCGGGTTCTTTCTTTATGACAGCAGACTTGCCTCTTTGGTCACTCTTATGTGCGTTTTAACCTACCTACCCATAGGCATATGGCTGGAAGAAAAGAAGTTAGTAAAGAAATTTGGACAGGAATATTTGAATTACTCAAACAAGGTGCCTATGCTGATACCCTCTCTTAAGAGAAGATAGATTATGCGTCACCTTTTTTGGGATTTTGCCGCTTTTTTCCAGATTTAAGATCTTTATAATCGTCCCTCTCTTCTAATTTTTTGTCCTCAACATTACGGTTAAGAAAATCATTGATATCATCAATGTCATAAGTCGTATTGATCTCACCAAATGAGTCGATCTTAATATTAAGGCCATCCAGTTCAGGGTTGACTTTAGGCTTCTCCTCTTTTGTCTCGCTCTTCTTGTTTTTTTTAGGCATTATTTTCTTCTTTAACGGGAAGCTGTTCTATGGCTTTTTCAATTCTTAAATTTACCTCAGGGCCTCCTAACAATTCAATGATTTTCATCAGGTCAGGCCCACCTCCTTTACCTGTGATTGCTACTCTGAGTCCTTGCATAATCTGTCCTATTCCTAAACCTTTTTTATGCAAAATTAATTCAAGCTCCGTTTTTGCCTCTTCACTAGAGATTGATACCGCTTCAGAAATCTCCCTTCCAAAAGTTGATATTACTTCAATTAACTGCGTAGTCCACTTCTTTTTCACCACTTTTTCGTCATAGTTATCCGGTGGGACAAACAAAAAATCACCCTCAGTCCACAGATCGTTTAAGAAAGTTATTCTTTCCTGAAGGAGTTCTGTAATTGAACGGATTTTATCAATCGGAAATTCTGGGTATTTGCTTTCGATTAACCTGGTAAATATGGCTTCCAATCGGTTCGCATCCATTTTTCGAATATATTGCTGATTGAACCACTTCGCTTTATCTATGTCAAACTTGGCGCCAGCCTTATTAATCTTCTCTACGGAAAATACTTGTATCAGATCATCCAATTCAAACAGTTCCTGTTCTGACCCTGAATTCCATCCTAAAAGCGCTAAGAAATTAATCACGGTTTCGGGTAGATAACCGGCTTCTCTAAACCCATTGAATTTTTCTTGGACTCCATTCTTATCTAGGAAAATTCCATTAATTGGGAATACCGGATATCCATGCTTATCTCCATCCCTCTTACTCAGCTTTCCATTCCCATCGGGTTTAAGGAGTAGTGGTAAGTGGGCAAATTCTGGCATCGAATCTTTCCAACCCAGAGCTTTGTACAGCAGGACGTGAAGTGGTGCGGATGGCAGCCATTCTTCACCTCTGATGACATGGCTGATTTGCATCAAATGATCGTCTACGACATTCGCCAAGTGGTATGTAGGCATACCGTCAGACTTCATTATTACCTTATCATCAATTGCCGTGGAATGTACAACTACCCAACCTCGGACCAGGTCATTTAACCGGATATCTTCTTTGACCGGAACTTTAAACCTTACCACGTAAGACTCTCCCTTGGCCAACCGTTCACGTACTTCCTTTTCAGAAAGGGTTAACGAATTTTTCATTTGGTTACGGGTAATACCGTTGTAAGTTAAAGCATTAGCGTTGGCCGCTTTTAAACGCTCGCGCATCTGATCCAATTCGGATGGGGTGTCAAAGGCATAGTATGCCCAACCTGTCTCAATAAGTTGTTGGATATATTTTTGGTATATCCATTTGCGCTCCGATTGCCGATATGGTCCAAAGTCTCCGGGATGATCCGGGCCTTCATCTGGTGCAACTCCGATCCAATTCAGGCTTTCGCTGATGTATGCCTCAGCCTCCGGCACATACCTCGATTGGTCGGTATCTTCAATTCGAAGCACCATAGCACCATTGTGCTTTTTAGCATACAAGTAATTGTAGAGCGCCGTTCTTAATCCTCCTATATGTAAGGCTCCGGTCGGACTCGGAGCAAACCTAACCCTTATTGGTCTATCCATCCTTAGCTAATTCAGCTTACAAAACTAGTCATTCTCTATTCTCCTTAATACAATTAGTTAGTCGTTTTGCTTATCCTTACCTGACGGCAATACAAGATATTTCTACATTCACATCTTTCGGTAGTCTTGAAACTTCCACTGTTTCCCTGGCAGGTGGGTTCGATTTGAAATACTTGCCGTATTCTTCATTGATGTTTGCAAAATCGTGCATGTTCTTGATGAAGATACTGCACTTTACAATGTTGGAATATCCCAAACCAGCTTCCGCTAATATAAAGCCCAGATTTCTCATTACCTGCTCAGTTTCTATTTGAATCGTCTCATTTTTCATCTCGCCAGTTAATCGGTCAATGGCAATTTGACCGGAAATGTATAAGGTATTTCCTGCGAATACGGCTTGACTGTATGGGCCTATGGGTTCAGGCGCTTTGTTGCTGTCGATTATAGTTTTATCCATAAATAGGTAGTTTTATAGCTTTAAATAAATGAAAGATGAAGATAGGTTTAATTGGCGATAAATTGAGCTTAGAAGAGATACAGGCAAAGTTTGACGGTCATGAAATTGCTTTTATCAAAATTGAAGAAATACCTGCATTACAAGAATCTCTTGATTTCGTTTTTCACTTTACTTTCGAAGAGAATCCGGATGATTTGGAATTAATCAGCCGATGTCCTGGGCCTGTGTTTTTTTTGAATACCGTTAAGACAAGCCTGGCAGAGGTTTCTTTTCTACACGGGGAATTAAATGATAATGTTTTTGGGTTCAATGGATTACCTGGTTTTTTGGATCGCCCATTATTAGAAGTGACATCTATGGGAAGCCCTGATGGCTTACTGGATAATTTAGTAAAGATCAACTTTGAATACCAACTGGTGAGCGATAGGGTGGGTATGGTGACTCCTAGAATAATATGTATGATTATCAACGAAGCCTTCTATACATTTCAGGAAGGTACAGCGAGTAAGGAAGATATTAACTTAGGGATGAAACTAGGAACTAACTATCCCTACGGGCCATTTGAGTGGCTCGAAATTATAGGTATTCAGGAAGTTTACGAGCTGCTAGAAGCTCTCTACGACGATACCAAAGACTCCCGATATAAAGTATGCCCACTCTTGAAACGAGATTATCTGCTTGCCAAAAATTAGCGTTATTCTACTGTCACTGATTTAGCCAGGTTTCTAGGCTGATCCACATTGCAATTTCTCATAACAGCGATGTGATATGATAATAATTGCAGTGGGATTACCGATACCATTGGCATTAGAGACTCTTCAGTTTTTGGAACCTCAATTACGAATTCAGCCATTTTCGGAATAAGTGCATCTCCCTCGGTTACGATTGCTATTACTTTACCTTTTCTTGCTTTAACTTCCTGTATGTTGGAAACAACCTTATCGTAAGAACTATCTCTGGTGGCAATAAAAACAACGGGCATTTCCTCATCTATCAAAGCAATGGGGCCGTGCTTCATTTCTGCTGCCGGATAACCTTCAGCATGAATGTAAGATATCTCTTTAAGCTTTAAAGCACCTTCCAATGCCACTGGAAAATTATATCCACGGCCGAGGTAAAGGAAGTTTCGAGCGTCTTTGAATAGCTCTGCAATATTCTGAATTTGGTTATCCAGTTGAAGCGCCTTTTCGACCTTGTTTGGAATATTCTCCATTTCCACAAGCAACTCATGGTATCTACGCTCGGTAACGGTTCCTTTTTTATGGGCTACCCTAAGGGCTATCATCGTTAGCACAGTAAGTTGAGCAGTAAATGCTTTTGTTGAAGCAACACCGATTTCAGGACCAGCATGTGTATATGCCCCTTCATGAGACGTTCGAGCGATGGACGAGCCAACTACGTTACAAACACCAAAAATTATTGCACCCTTCGATTTTGCTAATTCGATAGCGGCTAATGTATCTGCGGTCTCACCAGACTGTGAAATGGCAATAACAACATCTCCTTCGTTAATAATTGGGTTTCTATACCTGAATTCTGAAGCGTACTCAACTTCCACAGGGATTCTACAGAATTCTTCAAAAAAGTATTCGGCCACTAAGCCAGCATGCCATGAAGTGCCACAGGCAACAATTATGATTCGGTCTGCATTTACCAATTTGTTAGCATATTCGCGTATCCCTCCAAGTACAAGCCGACCTTCATTAGCATTCAGTCTTCCGCGCATGCAGTCACTAATGGACTTAGGTTGCTCGTAAATTTCTTTAAGCATGAAGTGATCATAGCCACCTTTCTCTATCGTTTCCAACTCCATGTCGAGAGTTTGAATGTAAGGTGTTGAGGGAACATCTTGAGTATTCTTCAGGCGTAATTCATTATTATCAATTACTGCTATCTCATAGTCGTTAAGGTAAACGACCTCATTGGTATACTCAATTATTGGTGTAGCATCTGATGCTAAGAAGAATTCCTCTTTTCCAACTCCAATAACCAATGGACTACCCTTTCTGGCCGCAATAAGTAGGTCAGGGTTTTCCTTTGACATTATTACTATGGCATAGGCACCTACAACTTTTGTTAGTGCCAGCCTAACGGCCTCTTCGAGTTTACATTCGTTGTTAAGCTGAATGTCTTCTATAAATTGTATAAAAACTTCAGAATCTGTATCGCTACTGAAGCTGTAGCCTTTATTGATTAATTCTTGCTTTAGAGAGCTGTAATTCTCAATAATGCCGTTATGGATTATGGCCAAGTTCTTCGAATATGAATAATGGGGGTGGGCATTAACATCATTTGGTTCACCATGTGTAGCCCAGCGGGTGTGTCCAATACCAATATTACTTGTTAGGTGCTGCTCTATTAGAGTTTGTTCCAGGTCAGTGACCTTGCCTTTTTTCTTATAAACGTTTAAACCATTATTTAGCAAGGCAATACCGGCACTATCGTAACCACGGTATTCGAGCCTTTTTAGACCTTTTATAATTACTTCATGGGCTTTTCTATGCCCTACGTATGCCACTATTCCACACATATTTAATTGGTTTTGCTATAATAGAGTCTTAGGAAGATACTATCTTTTGGAATAACTAGTCGATCGAGACTGGAAACTGATGGACCTCGGACAATTATTTTGTCTAGTGTTGTTCTATTTAGCAGTAGCTGGTTTAGATAGGTTGGCATGCGCACAAAATTTGAGTCCGCCTCATTGAAAATAATTGCAATTGGTAATTCCTGTGCAAAATTAACGTCTGGAATGCCTGCTAATTCTTCATCTTCAAGCGTCGCATCGGAGCTCAACAAAAATTGCAACTGCGAAATAGGGTCATTACCTTCCAGTACTAAGGTGCTATCTCCATTGATGTAAAGCTCGGCTCTTTGAAAAACTGCATTTACCGCCGTATCTGCAAAGGAACGCATGGGTTCAAAGTCAAGTGCCATAAATAAATTTGCACCGGACTGAATGTAGGCGTTTTGATCATCAAGCGAGATTCCTTCATAAAAGGAAACCAAAGGGCTAAACTTTTCAAGAGTCCAGCCGGAGTTGGCATTTGGTTGGATTTCGTTAAATGCTTTGCCTGGGTTAATTATAATAATTATCTCATTTTCGATGGTTCCTGAAGGAGCCACTCGGTTGTATTGTATTCTAATCGAAGATTGTAAATCGGAGCCATTGTATTGGATAGCGGTGTTGCCAGATTCCATAGTTAAGGCTATTCCTTTAACAATGAGGTCAAATTCGCGTGCAGGATTAAGCGTAGAATCAGGAAAGTTTAAGGTATCAAGTAATACATCTTCTACATATTGATTGAAGGTACTCTCCCAAAAAGATTGCTCAAGATCAAAATCCGTGGTATAAATATAAATGCTATCGGCATCAAATAGCGAAGCGGGAATATCCTTAATACTTTGGTCACTATCCTCATTGCGCTCAAGACCAAGTGAATCCGGGTAAAAAGTGAATTGTGCTTCCCCAATTTTTTGATTAAGGGCGAATGCATCGGAATTTGTATAATCCCTATTGATATCTACGGTATCCGTTATTTGATAAATTCCGATACCTACTTGTGGCGAACCACTCGTAATTCCATATCCATTTCGTATCCTTAACGTCATGGAGGCAGATACGAATTCATAGGTCACCGAATCGGACTTGGGAAATGAGGTTCTGATTGCCGTTGTACTCAAATCAGAAAATGCGGTAGCTTCTATCTGTCCTAATTCAGGATCATTATAGGCGCCGACAAGAAGTAATCCTGACTCGTCATAGGGTAAATCGTTTATCCAGACCTGTTCGACATATGGTCCCATAGGGATTTCGGCAAAAAAAATCCCCAAATTGTCTTCGGGGGGTAAACCTATTGTGTTTTCTTCTTCACAGGAGAAAAATGAAAAGGCCGCTAAAGAAAGCAGCCTGATTCTTCTAGCCCACAAGTTCATTATACAGATCGTAGTATGAATCGGTAAAGTTTTCGTCTCTTTCGATTGTTTCAACCTTTTTTTCTTCTTCTAACTCATTAAAAAGTCCATTAAGGCCTTTCCCTCCTTCAGCCATAATTACGGCATCTGAAAACTCAACACCAAGCTTTATGAAACCATTGAAATCTGCTGTTTCAAGGTTGGCCAACATACTATCTTCGATATCGATCATTTTGACTTTATCAATTAAATCACTATCAAATTTGTGTGAAAAACTGGTGTTATACACTGAAAAAACCGTTTTAGACTCTTTGAATAAAGGATCATTTTTGTAAGTAGTCTTTAGATATAGCGGAATGAGACTTGTCATCCAATCGTTACAATGTACAATATCAGGAGCCCATCCTAATTTTTTAACTGTTTCTATAACGCCCTTGCAGAAAAATATTGCACGTTCATCATTATCCTCGTAGAAGTTATTCTCTTTATCATGAAAAACTGATTTTCTTTGAAAATAATCTTCGTTATCAATAAAATAAACTTGGAGTTTAGCATTGGGAATAGATGCAACTTTAATGATCAAAGGCTTTTCCTCATCACCAACAGCAATGTTAATTCCAGATAATCTAACTACTTCGTGTAATCTGTTCTTTCTCTCATTTATCAATCCAAATCTTGGGACAAGAATTCTGATTTCCATCCCCTTTTCTTGCATAGCCTGAGGTAATTTGCGCACAAATTCAGCCACTTCAGAAGTCTGTAAAAAAGGATTAATCTCGCTAGCTACATATAGAATACGAAGATTCGACATATTTGTATTGATTTGATTTTCAAAATTAATCCACAAAAGTACTAAAATTTTCCTGCTAATCCGCATTTAGTTTTTTTAAAAATATAGCTTTGCACTCCTTTTTGGCCAGTTAAATGCTACGTTTTAGTGATATTTCTAGTGCTCAAGACCATTTAAAAAAGCAGCGTTCACATGGTAAAACCATTGGCTTGGTACCCACAATGGGAGCATTACATGACGGGCATTATTCACTTATTAGGGCGTCGTTGAAAGAAAACGATGTCACCTTAACGAGCATTTTTGTGAATAGAATTCAATTCAATAAATCGGAGGATTTTGAGAATTACCCGGTAAACCTTGAGAGTGATATTAGTAACCTGGAAAAAGTTGGAAACGACATAGTATTTACTCCTTCGCAAGATGACATGTATCCGGAGGAACCCGTATTGAGCATAAATTTTGGAAGACTTGCCCATGGCTTAGAGGGAGAGTTTCGGCCGGGACATTTTAGTGGTGTTGGATTGGTCGTCAGTAAGCTATTAAATATTGTTAATCCTGATCGGGCATATTTCGGCCAGAAAGATTTGCAACAATTTGCGGTGATTAGTAGACTAGTTAAGGACCTTTCGTATAATGTTGAGCTAAGATGTATACCAACCCTTCGAACATCAACCGGATTGGCGCTGTCGTCAAGAAATAGAAGATTAAGTACTAAGGGCCTTCAGCAAGCTGCTATTCTTTATAAATCGCTTATTTATGCGAAAGAACAACTTCAAAAGAAAGTAGATTTTCTCGACATAACGCGGGAAATACAGAACCTTTGCTATGAATCCTCAGTTGATTTAGAGTATTTTGAAATCGTGAACCCAATTACCTTAGAATCGATATCCGAAATCGAAGTTTACGATGAGGTCGCTCTATGCATTGCCGGATATGTTGAGGGAGTGAGATTAATAGATAATATGATCGTGTCTTATGAATATTGAGGTTTTAAAGTCTAAAATTCATCGGGTTAGGCTTACGCAAGTAGAGCTACACTACGTGGGAAGTATTACCATTGATGAAGATTTAATGGATGCGGCCAATTTAATTGAGGGAGAGAAAGTGCAGGTAGTAAATATCAATAACGGGGAACGCCTTGAAACCTACGTAATTACGGGTGAGCGCGATAGTGGAATGATTTGCATGAATGGACCTGCAGCCCGAAAGGCTCAAGTTGGTGATATTATCATAATCATTTCCTATGGTACTATGGATTTCGAAAAAGCGAAGCTATTTAAGCCGAATATAATATTTCCAGATTCTAACAATAGGCTTCCATTATAAAATGAAGTCGAAAGTTAAGATTGTAGCCAAGTATACTCTGATGCTGACCATAACAGCATTTTTATTATGGCTGTCTTTCGAAAATATTGAGGTTGAAGAAGGAGAAAGCAAGCTGAATTTCATACTGGCGATCTGGGGTACAGCAGAGAAGCCATTTTTATTTTTATCAGCCCTGACCGCTCTTTTAAGTCACCTCATCCGAGCTGAGCGATGGAAGCTTCTACTAAAGCCTTTGGGTTACCAGGTTGGGTTGACCAAAGGTTTTCTTTCGGTTATGATCGGCTACTTTATCAATCTTGTAATTCCCAGAGGCGGAGAGGTTTCTAGATGCTATAATCTCTATCGGTTATCCGGCACACCTGTAAATATTTCTTTAGGTACTGTGGTTGCTGAGAGGGTTGTGGATTTACTGTTCTTAATCCTGCTTATTGGCCTTTCTTTTTTAATCGAACTTGATAGTTTGATTATGTTCTTTCAATCAAAAGAAGTCCAGGCTCTACGAGGATCCACAGAACAGAGTTCTTTTTCAGTCGGACTAATTGTTTCAGGGCTGTTACTATTTTTGGGTATATTTCTTGTTTTCTGGTATCTATTTAAGACCAGAAAATATTTTGTGCTACGATTAATTTCTAAGTCTAAGGGTGTTATCCTAGGAGTTCGAGATGGTGCCAAATCGGTACTAAGGCTAGAGCATCGCGTTTTGTTCGTAGTTTATTCCATTGGAATTTGGGTTTGCTATTATTTAATGATGTATTTCGTAATGTTAGCCTTCCCTGAAACATCTAATCTTGGGTTGGGAGCGGCACTTACTATTTTTGTTATAGGTGGTTTGGCCATGGCCGTACCATTACCGGGGGGTGCCGGAAGTTTTCATATACTAGTGGCTACCGGTCTGATATTGCTATATAGTTTATCTCAAGACAAGGCGGTTGCATTTACTTTTATCTTTCATGGGTGGCAGACCATTGTTATTATTGTGGTAGGCGCTTTTTCAATGTTTGTAAGTCAGTTTTTAAAGACCAGAAGTGAAAACATCAACGAAAATTAAGAAAGTCGATGAGGCAATAACCGAAGTTTTGAAGTGGCAGAAGGCTGGGGAAAAGGTAGTTTTTTCAAATGGCTGTTTTGACCTTTTACATCTCGGACACATCGATTACCTTGAAAAGGCTAGATTTTTTGGGGATAGGTTGGTTGTAGCTCTGAATACTGATGATTCAGTAAAAACCCTTAAAGGAGAATCACGCCCGGTTCATAATCAGACATCACGTTCAAGGATGTTAGCTTCTCTTCAATTCGTTGATGCCGTTATTCTTTTTAATGAAGAAACACCTTACGAACTGATAAAGCTTTTAAAGCCTGATATCCTTGTTAAAGGGGATGACTATTTGGCAGAAAATATTGTTGGTGCAGAAATTGTGTTAGCGAACGGAGGAGAGGTGAAAACAGTAGAGCTTGTGCCGGGGCATTCCACATCTTCTTTGATTGAAAAAATTAAAAAAATATAGCGATGGGTATAATTATAATTATGGTAGTTTTTGGAATTATCAGCTTTGCCGTTAATTCCACGTTAAAGAACAAGTTTAAAAAGTACTCTCAGGTACCTTTAAATAAAAATCTTTCAGGAGCTGAGATTGCGCAGTTAATGCTAGCGGATCATAATATTCAGGATGTGCAAGTGACTTCTGTTCAAGGTAAACTTACTGATCACTACAATCCTGCAACAAGAACGGTTAACTTAAGTGAAGAAGTTTACCACGGGCGCAACGCCGCAGCGGCAGCTGTAGCAGCGCACGAGTGTGGTCATGCGGTGCAACACGCCACAGCGTATAGCATGTTAGAATTTCGTAGTGCAATGGTACCTATTCAAAATGCAAGTGCTAAAATTTTGAATGTAATTATGATGGTGATGCTTTTTGGTGGATTCTTTTTGTTTGAAATATTTCCAGTGGATCTTGTGCTATTGGTGATCATAGGTGCATATGGTATAATGACACTGTTTTCCTTTGTTACTCTTCCTGTGGAGTTTGACGCCAGCAAACGGGCGCTGGCTTGGGTGCAGGACAGGCACATTGTCAACGCTAACGAATATGGTATGGCTAAAGATGCCCTGAAATGGGCGGCTATGACCTACGTTGTAGTAGCGATAAGTTCACTTGTGACCTTACTTTACTATCTAAGTATGTTTTTAGGAAGTAGGGACTAATCTCACTTTCTGAAGAAATTGTAATTTTGACGGCTCGCAAACGATTGTGAGCCTTTTTTGTTACTTCTAAAAAATACTTGAAAGACATATGAATTTTGAATTGACCGAGGAGCAATTAGCTGTGAAGGAAGCGGCGAGGGATTTTGCCCAAACAGAACTTTTACCAGGTGTTATTGAAAGGGACGAGGAACAAAGGTTTCCAGCTGAACAAGTCAGCAAGATGGGAGAACTAGGATTTATGGGGATGATGGTAAGTCCTGAATATAACGGAGGAGGTATGGATACGGTGTCGTATGTTTTAGCCATGGAAGAAATATCAAAGGTTGATGCCTCTGCTTCTGTTTGTATGTCAGTTAATAGTTCACTTGTTTGTTGGGGAATTGAAACATACGGAACAGAAGAGCAAAAGAAAAAATATTTAACAAAGCTGGCGACTGGGGAAATTATTGGAGCCTTCTGTCTTTCTGAGCCGGAGGCCGGTTCGGACGCCACAAGTCAGAGAACCACTGCCGAAGATAAAGGAGATTATTATTTGTTGAACGGAACCAAGAACTGGATTACAAATGGCAATAGTGCCGGAATTTATATTGTCATAGCGCAGACAGACCCTGAAAAAAAACATAAAGGCATCAACGCCTTGATCGTTGAGCGAGATATGGATGGATTTGTTGTAGGTAAGAAGGAAGACAAATTAGGAATCAGAGGTTCGGATACGCATTCCTTGATGTTTACCGATGTCAAAGTGCCTAAGGAAAATCGAATAGGTGATGATGGGTTTGGTTTTACCTTTGCTATGACTACGTTAAACGGAGGACGAATTGGGATTGCCTCTCAGGCATTAGGAATAGCTTCCGGAGCATATGAATTGGCATTAAAATATTCACAGGAACGCAAGGCATTTGGGAAAGAGATTTCAAAGCATCAAGCCATACAGTTTAAGCTTGCCGATATGGCTACCCAGATAGAAGCTGCACGCTTGCTTTGTCTTCAAGCTGCAAGTTTAAAGGATCAGAAGAAACCGTATGCTCAAGCAAGTGCTATGGCCAAACTCTTTGCTTCAGACACAGCTATGAATATAACTGTGGAGGCCGTTCAAATACATGGAGGTTATGGATTTGTAAAAGAATATCACGTAGAACGATTAATGCGCGATGCCAAAATAACTCAGATTTATGAAGGTACTTCTGAGATCCAACGTATTGTGATTTCCAGGTCTCTTTTAAATCAATAAAACGGGTATCTATAAAAAATCCTACTTTTCTTGAAATAGTGCATGTAAGTTTACGGCGAAATATCTATATTCGCTATAGAATAAATACAGCACTTTAATGGAAGATTACAACAAAATAATTGAATCTCTAGGAATAAAGTATCTGAAGTCAGATAACGTCAAGGTAATAAATCCTCTGACAATCGTTGATTTTAAGGATACGGAGAATATACTCATCCTTTTAAAGAAGGGAACTATTCAATTCGGGAAAGACAAAGAATCACTTAAAGAAGGACACGCGTTATTTATACCGGCTCATCGGCTAACAGCTTTACACTTTGGTGAAGTGAGTTCCAAGACCAACAAAGTTGACCTGGAAGAGTTTAGTTTTAAGCAGGCAGAGTATTTCAGGACTTCAAAGCTTGATGAGATCACTGAAAGCGTGGCTGCAGACTTTAGTATCGTTGTTTTTGAAACTAAGGTATTTGACACAGTAAATTTCTTTACTGCCCTTGATATACCTGCCTTTGGTATGGAGAATGGTACTATTGGGAGTATAATCTATGACCTCATTACGGAGGAGAACAGAAGAAAAGAGGGTAACCAAAGGGTGGTTAAGCTCAAAACAGAGCTTCTGGTCATTGAGGTGATAAGACATTTAATCGATAATCAGATGTTTGTCGAGCAGTTAGCGACTAACAGTACTTATTTCAAAGATCCAAGATTGATAACTTTATTTAAGTACATCAAGGAAAATTTGGGTGGCGAGCTTACTAATAAAGTACTTTCAGACGTGACCGAGGTATCAGAAGATTATGTTGGCCAGTATTTCAAGACGTTGACGGGGATTAATCCTCAGGATTACATAGAATACCAAAGAATGGAATATGCCGTGAAACTCTTGAGAACCACGAAAATGAGTATTCGTGATATTGGTAAGACCTGCGGATACAAAGATACCGCATACTTCTGCCGCAGATTTAAAATGATGCACGGCATACCTGCTGGAAAAATGAGAAAAAGGGAGACGTTAATGAACGTTTAGAGATTTATTGAAGTCATAGATTATTTCGGAAACCTCAATCAAAAGATTGGGGTTTTTTTCTATGGCGTTGCCAAGGACAACAGTATCTGCCCCTGCTTCCAATACTTGCTTTACTTTCTGAGAGGAGTTTATACCACCACCTACTATGAGTGGAATATCAATAGATTTTCGAACGGTTCTAATCATTCTGGAGGGTATACAGACTTTTGCCCCACTGCCTGCGTCCATGTAAATAAGTTTAAGCCCAAGCATTTCTCCTGCCATGGCTGTACATGCAGCCACGGAGTCCTTATCTGGAGGTATAGGTCGCGTATTGCTCATGTAGGAAACAGCGGAAGTGCTCTCTGAATTTACGAGCATATAACCGGTAGGAAGAACTTCCAGAGAACTATTTTTCAGTATTGGCGCTGATATCACATGTTGACCAATGAGTAGATCAGGATTTCTACCTGAGATAAGACTGAGATATAAAATGGCATCCGCATGAATGTCAATTTGCATAGTATTACCAGGAAATAAGATGACAGGAATATCACAATTGGATTTAGTCACTTTAACTACCTCTGGCATGGAGTTATTGGTAATTAAACTACCACCAACAAAAATAAAATCCACATAGCACTCTTTGGCCATATGCAACAGATTCGTCAAAGACTTCAGGTCCTGAACCTTGTCCGGATCAATAAGTAAGGCCAATGATTTTTGACCTGACAAACCCCGTTCATTAAGTGTTTTTTGAATTGAGCTGCTCATCGGATTCACGTTCATCTAGATATTTTAATAGTTGCTCTTTGGCAAGTACTAACAAGAATACAGAAAGTTCTTTTAAAAGAAAGTGACTGAACTCAGATATAATGGAAGGCTTTGTTTCACTCTCATTTTTCTTGTGTGAACGCCTATTGTTCTTACTTAGAAAATGCCTTGATAACAAATATGCCAGGGTAAATCCGCCTCCAATCAGCACAACTCTAAGAGCAAGTTTTTTAGACCGCCTTACCCAGCCATTAATTTCAGCTTGTAATGCTATTTTATGATCTTCAGATTCTTTCTTGAGCTTTTTAATATCAGGATCCTGATCCATCGTTTACTTTTTCTTTGAACGCTTCGCCAAGTTTTTTCTCAATACGTGCCTCTATATTCATATAATTCTTGGCGACGAGAAACAGAATAAACAACAAGAAATAGGCCGCTGAAATTATTAAGAAACCTGAATATGTATCACCAATCCATGCACTAATTAAAAAACCTAATGCAAGATTTAAAAAAAGGAAGAAGATAAGCCCCAAAGCAATTAAAATAGCCATAACCAGAGCCTTAGCCAGAAAGTGAGATAGATCTTTTTTGATCTCAATTTTGGCTATTTCGATCTTTGATTCCACAAGCTTTAGCAGCCTGTCTACAATACTATCCAGCTTCAAAAAACTTAATATGCTTTTCTTATCGGTCATATCTTTTGAAAGTGAAATAAAGATAGTAATCTTTACTTTATGTCGATTTGGACAAGCTGTTCATTACGGATAAGCTTATCTCGAATAGTAAATTGTTTAGAGCATAAAAGCAGCTTATCTGTAATACTTATTTGATATTGAAAGTAGGACGAATCGCTGTCTATTGGATTGTAGAAAGTTTTATTAAAAACTAAAACGGAATCCGCTGAGAAATTTTCGAATTTGAGCGAGGTTATAATGTCAGAAATACAAATTTGATATTTACCATTTTCGGCGTCTTGATCATCCCAACAAAACCCCTCTTTCTTAATTAAATAAAATCGATCATTTAGGAATAAAACATCATTGTTACGATATATAGTGATTATATTTTCACTGCCTCCTTTGTTTGAAAGAACAACATCACTTCCCCAAAAAGAGCCGTAACGCTTATCTTTAGCCGCTACACTCATGACTTTTTTTTCTGTTATCGAACCTTCCTGCTCGATTAAATATGTAAGTTCAGTGATTTCTGTAGCATTTCGGTTAAAATAAATCAGTGCGAACGGAACTATGAAAAAAGTGAATAGAATGTATCCAATACCAGCGAGACGGTAATTCATAGTGAGCCTTCCAAACCCTATGGCCAATTTAATTGGGATCATTCGTAAATACTTGGAGGGTAAAAAGACTAAAACACCTACTGTATTTAACAGCAAATGGGTGATTGCGATGCTGATTGCAGCATTTGATTCTAAGAGAACAGCAATAAAAGCGGTAATTGTAGTACCGATATTTGCTCCTAAAATGAAAGGCGTCGCACTATGCAATGATATTTTTCTTGTAGCTACAAAAGGAACAACCAGAGAGGTAGTTATAGAGCTAGACTGTACGCCAGCGGTAAAGGCTGTTCCCCAGAAAAAGGACTTAAAAGGGTTGCTGAATATATAATTTCTTAGCTTACCCTGTGATTCACCTATAACTAACTTATAAATAGAGGAAGATAGCAACTTAATTGATGCAAAAAGTAGAATAAACGAAAGTAGGATACTGATGAGGCTGTTATCTATTAACTCTACCAGGAATGGGGCAACCGGCAAACCTTCAAATAGCTTGAAGCCAGAATCTCCAGAATAGGAACCATTTTCTGACGGTACAATAAGGTTAGTAATGCCTAATGCTGTCGATGACACTAAGCCATAGTAATATTCTAGAGGGAATAACAGAATTACTATAAGAATATTGAAGAAATCATGAACCGTACCTGCCGCGATGGCCTTTCTGAATTCATTTTTCTTCGTTATGAAACCTAGCGAAACAATGGTACTGGTCAATGTGGTACCAACATTAGCGCCCATGATCATTGGTACTGCATCAGAAATAGTAATGGAGCCCGAAGCTACTAAAGCCACTATCATCGCGGTACTGGTAGAGCTACTTTGAATGATCGCGGTGATTAAAAGACCGAGGAAGAGCCCGATAAAGGGATTTTTAGTTGCAAATATTAATGATTGGGCCGCCTGCTCTCCTAAACTCCTGAACGCCTCTCCCATCAAATCCACGGAAAATAAAAAAACAGCCACTATTAATAGTACTTTGACAGAGGCCAATAGTATTTTTTTCTGCTGTTTTTGCGTATTCGTCAAATGAATCCAATTTAAGCCTGCGAAATTAGCATTTAGAATATTCTAATCATAAAGTCTACTGTGAAGCTAATATTAAAATTCAGCTAAACGCTGGCCCAATTTAAAATAACGTTTGTATTTTCGAGGCTCTGCAAACAAGTAACGGAGTTAACAGAAAGTTAACATGAAGCTTAAATTGATTGGAAAGCAGTTAATTACATTTACCCACTGTCACTATCTTTTCTCATATAGATGAAATTTGGCTTATATGATGCACTCACTCTAATTGGTTCGTTAGGGTTCTTCATCTACGGAATGAAGATTATGAGTGAGGGTATTCAAAAGGTAGCGGGCGCTAAAATGCGTCAAATATTAAGGGTTATGACATCCAATCGCGTCTATGGCGTGGCCACTGGATTTCTTCTTACCTGCTTAGTTCAGTCTTCTTCGGCTACCACAGTAATGGTAGTGAGCTTTGTTAACGCGGGCTTACTATCACTTACAGAATCCATAGGAGTGATCATGGGCGCCAATATTGGCACTACCATAACAGGCTGGATCATCTCTATTCTAGGGTTAAAGGTAAAGCTTGCGGATATGGCCCTGCCCATTATTGCATTTGGTTTTCCATTACTTTTTGCATCACGAAATAGATTGAAGTCTTGGGGTGAGGTAATTATTGGGTTTGCTTTGCTGTTTATGGGGCTTGAGGCGCTGAAAGAAGCTGTGCCCGATATTAAGTCTAATCCTGAGATGCTCGAATTTCTTCGTGATTATACAGATTTAGGGTTCTTTTCTACACTCATTTTCATTGGTATTGGCACGTTACTTACTGTGGTGGTCCAATCCTCAAGTGCCACAATGGCTATTACAATTTTGATGGCTAATGAAGGTTGGATACCATTTGAGGTAGCTGCTGCAATGATCCTTGGTGAAAATATAGGCACAACAATTACTGCCAATTTGGCCGCGTTAGTGGCAAACTCTCACGCCAAAAGAGCCGCAAGAGCGCATTTCATTTTCAACATATTTGGAGTCTTATGGATGCTTGTTTTATTTAATTGGTTTTTGAGAGGCATTGATTCCTACATGGTTAGTAACGATTACGACTCGCCCTTTCAAAATGCGTTAGCTATCCCAATAGGACTGTCCCTATTCCATACTGCTTTCAATATTATTAATGTTGCTTTACTTATCGGTCTTGTGAACTTCATTGCCCGAATGGTTACCAAAATGGTACCTGTTAAAACGGACGAACGGGAGTTTGGGCTCGAATATATTTCTCGTGGCCTACTTTCAACACCCGAAGTGTCACTCGTAGAGGTCGCAAAGGAGATCTCAAAATTTGGTAAGATCTCCGCTCGTATGTCAGGGTTTGCTCAGAGCTTAATTGAGAATAAGAAGGTTAAGAACAGAACCAAAATATTGAAGAAGGTTAAAAAGTACGAGGAAATAACCGATAAGGTGCAATACGAGATTGCTACATATTTGTCTAAACTCCCGTCCTCGAAGCTCAGTAAGGAAAGTTCCCTTAGGCTTAGAGGGATGTTAGCCATAATTAATGACCTTGAAAGGATTGGTGACTTATTTTATCAGATATCTATTTCTATTGATCATAAAAATGAAAGTGAAAGTTGGTTTACGCCAGATCAGGTGAAGAGTTTACTAGGTATGCTCAAGAGGTTAGATGAGGCCTTTGAAATAATGAATGCTAATCTCTTACTAGAGTATAACAAAGTGAGTTTGGATACAGCTGCTGCAAAAGAACGTGAGATCAACAAGCTTCGTGATAAATTAAGAAGGAAACACCTAAAAAGCTTGGAAAAGGGCGAATACGACGTGCTAAGTAGCTTAGTTTATGCTGACTTGTATAGCTTGTTGGAGCGTGTGGGAGACCATATCATGAACGTTTCCCAAGGAGCTTCTGGAGAATTGGCTAAGGATGAAGAAGATCTGTAATCAAATAGTTAACTCTGAAAGAGCTTGCCAGGCCATCATGCCTGAACCGATTTCCAATGCGCTTTCGTCTATATCGAAAGTAGGGGTGTGCACATAAGATGTGATTCCTTGCGTCTCATTCCTTGTGCCCAGCCTGTAAAAGCAAGCCGGGATCTCTTGAGAATAATATGAAAAATCCTCTGCACCCATCCAGAGATCCAGATCTACCACATTTTCTTCTCCCAGGTATTCTGTTGCCGTTTTACGTGCCTTTTTTGTAAGTTCAGGATCATTTTGTAGAAAGGGATATCCTTTTGAAATAAATACTTCACACTCTGCACCCATTCCCTGTGCAATAGATTTAGCCATCTCAGTGATCAGGCCATGGCCTTTTCTACGCCACTCCTCGTCCATAGCTCGGAATGTGCCAGCTACTTTTACCTCATTGGGAATGATGTTAGTAGCACCTTTGGCTTCCACATTACCAAAAGATAAAACCGTTGGTTTTTTTGGATCTGCATTTCGGCTAACGATTTGCTGTAAAGCTACAATGATATGAGATGTAATCAGAACAGTGTCTGTCAACAATTCCGGGATGGCGCCATGACCACCCTTACCTTTAATGGTTAGATATATCTCGTCAGCACTTGCCATGTACATGCCACTCCGAAAACCAACTTTACCTGCGGGGATTAATGGCATTACATGTTGTCCAAAAATGGATTGGGGCTTCGGGTTTTTTAATGCACCATCTTTGATCATCAAGGACGCTCCACCAGGATTTTTTTCTTCCCCAGGCTGAAAGATAAGTTTTACAGTTCCTTCAAATTGATCTTTTAGTGACTGAAGAATTCTGGCAGTACCAAGTAGGGATGCCGTGTGCACATCATGTCCACATGCATGCATGATACCATCATTCTTGGATTTATAAGGAACATCATTGGCTTCTTGGATTGGAAGCGCATCCATATCCGCGCGTAAGGCTATGGTCTGTGAATTTGGTTTTTTGCCTTCAACCAATGCTGTAATCCCAGTTTCAGCCACTTTTTCTTTTGGTTCGATGTTAATTTCCCGAAGCTTCTGAGCTACATATTTAGCTGTATCGTATTCTTGATAGCTTAACTCTGGGTGTGCGTGTAAGTGCCTTCTGATCTGAATTACATCAGAGGCATATTCAGAAGCCAGGGTCTTTATTTGATCGATCATTGAATATAAATCCGCTCTGGAATGATAAGAGCCGATGAGAATTTTCGTTTTATCAATGCATAGTCCTTTTGCGCCTCCAGCCTTGAGTAGTACTTTCCAACTTTTACCTTAAAGTTTGGTTCTTCAAACTTCAAAGATGGCTTTGCGCCTTCTAAAACAGAATATACTCTTCCTCTTGCTTTAGTAGCTTCTTCGCTGTCCCCACCTGAATACACCTGGATAGTGAATCCATCTACAAATTGCTGATCTTTACGGATTACATCTATACTGTCTAAAATAGCATTCAATTCGTCGGTAACATCAAAATTTGGGATTATTACTGGTTTGACGTTTGCTTCAGAATTTGTCGATGCCGTGTCCACGGTGTCCTGGGTTTCCTCATAAGTCGGCCGTAAATAGGAAAGGTCTTCTTTATATTTTTCCGTATCACTGGCGGTAGGGACGGCTCCCGGGGAACACGCTGCGGTAACTATAATGACAATTAAGAATATGTGGTTTAATCTTCTCATTTTAATCCTCAACCATAACGCATTTATTACTTTGGATGTCCGCTTCTACTACTTTGTACTTCACGTCTTTTTTCAACGTCCCATCCATATATTGAACCGTGACCCGGTCATTACGTCCATAGGTCTTTTCAGATTTTATTGGCATCGTTTTCTCAACTGGGGGGCGATTTACATCGGCCCGTGGCCCACCACTAAGTACTGAACGGCTCTCTTCTTTTTGTTCTTTAAGGCGTTGTCTTCTTTGAACTCTGGCCTCTTGCACCTGACTGGATTCTTCTACCGGTAAGTTGGCCTTCATTAAAAATGATATGGTATCCTCATTCACTTTAGCTATGAAACGCTTGAATAACTCAAATCCTTCAAACTTGTAAATCAACAATGGATCTTTCTGCTCATAGACCGCGTTCTGCACGCTTTGTTTAAGATCGTCCATTTCGCGAAGGTGGTCTTTCCAAAGTTGATCGATTATAGCTAGCGTCACCATTTTCTCCATAGCCAATACAAGCTCCTGATTTTCAGTTGCTAAACATTTTTTGAGGTTAGCCGCTACTCCTATTTGACGCTTGCCATCCGTAAATGGCACCAATATATTTTCAATGGTAGCACCACGATTATCCTCGATATCCTTAAAAATAGGTAATGACTTTTCGGCAATACCCAGGTTCTTTCGTTTGTATTGCGTAAATGCCTCGTCATACAGCTTTTCTACAAGGATTTGCTGATCAATATTCTCGAACTCGGATTTATTAATCTCGAAGTCAATTCCTAAGACACCAAGAGTAGTAAGCTTGAAACTTTCGTAGTTTTCTGCTCCTTTGGTATTTAATACAATATCTTCGCAAGTATCGAATAGCATGTTCATGATGTCGAGTTGAAGGCGTTCTCCGTAGAGTGCGTTTCTTCTTCTTGTGTAGATCACCTCCCTTTGGGAATTCATCACGTCATCGTATTCTAAAAGCCTTTTTCGGACTCCGAAGTTATTCTCTTCTACTTTTTTCTGTGCCCTTTCAATGGATTTCGTCACCATGGAGTGAGAGATTACTTCACCCTCTTGTAGTCCAAGTCTATCCATAATTTTCGCGATCCGTTCCGGCATGAACATTCGCATCAAATTGTCCTCAAGGGAAACAAAGAATTGCGAAGAACCAGGGTCACCTTGACGTCCTGATCGGCCACGCAACTGACGGTCGACACGCCTGGATTCGTGCCTCTCCGTTCCTATAATTGCGAGCCCGCCTGCTTCTTTTGATTCAGGTGTCAGTTTAATGTCTGTTCCTCTACCCGCCATGTTGGTAGCAATGGTAACTGTACCCGGCTTACCTGCTTCAGCTACTATATCTGCCTCTCGCTGGTGCTGTTTAGCATTTAACACCTGATGTGCGATTTTACGCATGTTGAGCATTCTGCTTACCACTTCCGATATTTCGACAGAAGTTGTGCCTACTAAAACCGGTCGACCTTCGCCCGTGAGCCTCACAATCTCATCTACAACAGCGTTGAATTTCTCACGCATAGTTTTGTAGACCATGTCCTGATCATCATTTCTGGCAATCGGACGATTAGTAGGAATTACAACCACATCCAACTTGTAGATTTCCCAGAATTCCCCCGCCTCAGTTTCGGCGGTACCTGTCATGCCAGCAAGCTTGTGATACATCCTGAAGTAGTTCTGGAGAGTAACCGTTGCGTAGGTCTGTGTTGCGTCTTCAACTTTAACACTTTCCTTCGCTTCAATGGCTTGGTGAAGTCCATCGGAATACCTCCTGCCTTCCATTACACGACCGGTTTGTTCGTCTACTATTTTGACTTTACCGTCTACCAGAATATATTCTGTATCTTTTTCAAAGAGTGTGTAAGCTTTTAAAAGCTGGTTAACGGAGTGAATGCGTTGAGATTTAACGGAGTAATCACGTATTAGCTCATCTTTCTGCTTTACCTTGTCTTCATCGCTCAGTTCTTCGCTTTTTTCCAGTGCCGCCACTTCAGTACCAATATCAGGCATGATAAAGAAGTTAGGATCTTCCCCTTCCCCTGTAATAAGATCAATACCCTTTTCAGTCAGCTCTATGCTATTGTGTTTCTCATCTATGGTGAAGAAAAGCGGTTCGTCTGCTTCGGGCATCATTTTCTGATTATCCTGAAGATAGAAGTTTTCCGTTTTCTGAAGGATCTGTCTTATGCCTGTTTCACTTAAAAATTTTATTAACGGCTTATGTTTAGGTAGACCCCTGTATACTCTGAAAAGGGGTAAACCACCATCTTTTTCGTTGCCGTCGGCGAGCTGTTTTTTAGCTTCGGTCAAAAACTGTTGTACTAAACGCTTTTGAGCCTCTACCAGCTTAGCGATACGCGGCTTAAGGTCATAGAATTCGTGTTCATCACCTTTAGGTATGGGCCCCGATATAATTAACGGAGTACGTGCTTCATCGATAAGAACAGAATCTACCTCATCTACCATGGCATAGTGATGCTTTCTTTGAACGAGTTCTTCGGGATCACGTGCCATATTGTCACGTAGATAGTCGAAGCCAAACTCATTATTAGTGCCATAAGTAATGTCTGCTGCGTAGGCCTGCCTGCGGTCGTCCGAGTTAGGTTCGTGTTTATCAACGCAGTCTACAGTTAGTCCATGGAACTCGAATATGGGAGCCATCCACTCGCTATCACGTTGGGCCAGGTATGTATTAACCGTTACAATATGGACTCCTCGCTTGGCCAGTGCATTTAGGAAAGCCGGAAGCGTAGCCACCAGCGTTTTTCCTTCTCCTGTGGCCATTTCAGCTATTTTGCCTTCATGAAGAACTATACCCCCAATTAACTGCACATCGTAATGTAGCATGTCCCAGGTAATCTCGTTTCCAGCGGCCATCCATTTATTATGCCAAATGGCGTTTTCACCATCGATCTCTACATTAGGTTTTTTAGCGGCAAAGACTTTGTCTTGCATTGATGCCTTAACGACTAACTGCTCATTTTCCTTGAACCTGCGTGCAGTTTCTTTGACAATGGCGAACGCAGTAGGAAGCACTTTTTTAAGCACCTTTTCTAACTCCTCATTTCTATCTTCTTCAAGCTTGTCAATTTCGTTAAATACGGTCTCCTTCTCGTTAATATCAAGATTGGGATTTTCATCTACCTTGTCGTGAAGGGCTTTGATTTGATCGTCAATAGACTTTAGTTCCGTATTAATTGTGTCTATTACCGACGTAGTTTTTCCTCTCAGATCATCGTCGCTGAGTCCATTCAACTCATCGTATTCTGCATTAATCTGGGCGACTACAGGCATCACTTTCTTGATGTCTTTTTCGGATTTAGTGCCTAGAACTTTGGCTATGAATTTTAGCATATGTACTCTTATCTGAACTTTAAAGCGTTTAAAGTTAAACGCTTTTGATTAATTAATTTTTAAGAAGATTCTGTCACTGGAAGCTACCACTGAAAACTTTTACAGCGGGGCCAATTAAATAGACATCTGTGAACTGATCAAGTGTTTCTTTTTTGAATTCTACTCTTAAATCACCACCTCGGGTTTTAATGGATATTGGTGATGAGAGACCCTTATGAGAAGAAGTAATTGCAGCTGCAGTTACTCCCGTGCCGCATGAAAGGGTTTCGTTTTCTACACCCCTTTCGTAAGTTCTGACTTTAATCTCATTCTCGCCGGAAATTTCAACAAAATTCACATTTACACCGGCTTGGGCAAAGAGGCCTCCATTCCTAATGGATTTACCTTCATCAAATACTGGATAGTTGGCAATATTCACGATGTATTTTACCAGATGAGGTGATCCAGTATCAACAAACATACCATCGGGTAAAAGCCTGACATTTTGTACATCTGACATCTTTAATTTTACTTGGCCATCAGTGAGAATTTCTGCATTGTGCGGTCCGTCGTATGCTAAAAAGGCAGTAGACTGGCTTTGAATTAATCCCAGCTCCTTTGCAAAATTTACTGCACATCTACTTCCATTTCCACAAAGGCTTTGACTACCATCAGGGTTGTAGAATACCATTTCAAAGTCATACTTCTCGTGAGGTTGGATTAGTATCAAACCGTCTGAACCAATTCCAAATTTACGGTCGCACATTTTAGATATGGTTTCAACGGACACATCAAGACTTAAATCCATGTTATCTATAAGAATGAAGTCATTACCGGTGGCTTGAAATTTTTCAAAGTTTATCATAGCAATAAATAAATAAGCCCCGCCAAAAATGGTCGGGGCTTTATCCATTAAGTTCGTAATTCTAATCTAGTTCCTCATAATCTACGTACTCACCCCCCTTGTACCCCTTGTACTCACCCCCCTTGTACCCCTTGTCTTTCTTTTTGTCTTTATTAGGGACAAAGTCCACATTAACGTTTCCGTCTTTTGGTCTTCTTGATTGTTGATAATCCTGTGGTTTGTGATTAGCTGTAGAACCGGTAAGTACCTTAAAAAAGATACCTAAAACTCTAAAGAGTAAGAATCCAATTAACCCAACAATAAGTAAAAATTTAAGTAACATATCTGATTATAACTTACTTACTTAAGTATAGGTTTCGTTCCGAGTATATTTTCATGAAATAGTCATCCATCAAATCATCAATAAAATAGATGGCTTCACCCGTAGATTTCATTTCCGGCCCTAGCTCTTTATTCACATTAGGGAATTTGTTAAAGGAGAAAACAGGCTCTTTTATCGCGTAACCATGCTTTTTGGGATTAAATTCAAAATCAGTCACCTTATTCTTGCCAAGCATCACTTTTACCGCATAGTTTACATAGGGTTCTTCGTAAGCTTTACAAATAAATGGTACAGTCCTTGATGCTCGCGGATTTGCTTCAATGATGTATACTTTATCATCTTTGATAGCGAACTGGATATTAATGAGTCCAACAGTTTTTAGCGCTTTGGCGATCTTCTTGGTGTAGGTTTCAATTTGCTTGATTACCAGGTCACCCAGGTTGTAGGGAGGTAATACAGCATATGAATCCCCGGAATGAATTCCTGCAGGCTCTATATGCTGCATTATTCCTATAATGTGAACATTCTCTCCGTCAGAAATAGCATCAGCTTCTGCTTCAATGGCTCCATCAAGAAAATGATCCAAGAGCACCTTATTGCCAGGAATCTTTTTCAAAAGGTCAACAATATGGGATTCTAACTCCTGTTCATTGATGACAATCTTCATACCTTGACCACCTAAAACATAAGAGGGACGTACGAGAAGAGGGAATCCAATGTCCTGCGAAAGCTCCAAAGCGGTTTCAGCATCTTCAGCCACTCCAAATTGTGGGTAAGGAATATCATTTTCTTTCAGGAGTGTCGAAAAACTCCCCCTATCCTCAGCTAAATCAAGTGCCTCAAAAGAAGTCCCGATGATATTTATACCGTATTTGTCCAATTTCTCGGCAAGCTTAAGGGCGGTTTGGCCCCCGAGCTGAACAATAACACCTTCCGGTTTTTCGTGCTCAATAATGTCATAGATATGCTCCCAAAAAACCGGTTCAAAGTATAGCTTGTCAGCTACGTCAAAATCAGTAGAAACCGTTTCAGGGTTGCAGTTGATCATTATGGTTTCATACCCACACTCTTTGGCCGCTAAAATTCCATGAACACAGCTATAATCAAACTCAATCCCCTGCCCAATCCGGTTAGGACCAGAGCCTAGTACGATTATTTTCTTTTTGTCTGTAACTATGGATTCATTCTCCGAATCAAATGTGGAGTAATAGTATGGCGTTTGTGCCTCGAATTCGGCAGCACAAGTGTCTACCAACTTATAAACACGTTTGATACCAAGTTCATGGCGTTTTTTATGTACGTCGCTTTCCCAGCACTTGAGTAGGTGTCCGAGTTGTCGGTCGGCATAACCCTTCTCTTTTGCTTTCCTAAGTAAAGAGTCAGGAAGGGTGTCAATGGTATGCTTTTCGATTTCTCCTTCTAACAGAATAAGTTCTTCAATCTGATTTAAGAACCACTTGTCTATTTTAGTCAGCTTTTGAATGGTCTTATATGGAATACCGAGTTTGAAGGCGTCATAGATATGGAATAGACGATTCCAGCTTGGGTGCTCAAGACTTTCCAGAAGCTCTTCTTGTTTGGTTAACTCTTTACCATCCGCTCCTAGCCCATTTCTTTTAATCTCAAGTGACTGACATGCCTTTTGAAGCGCTTCCTGGAAATTACGTCCAATACCCATGGCTTCACCTACCGACTTCATAGACAAGCCCAATTTTCGGTCTGATCCTGGGAACTTATCAAAATTCCATCTCGGTACTTTTACTATGACGTAGTCAATGGCCGGCTCAAAGAAAGCGGATGTTGTTCCTGTAATGGCATTGCTTAGCTCGTCAAGGTTATATCCAATGGCTAGTTTTGCCGCAATTTTGGCAATTGGATATCCAGTTGCCTTTGACGCCAGCGCAGATGATCTTGACACTCTGGGATTGATCTCAATTCCGATTATTTCATCTGTGGACGGGTTAACGGCGAACTGAACGTTACAACCTCCTGCAAACTGGCCAATAGCATTCATCATAGTTTTTGCCAGGTTTCGCATTTCCTGATAGACAGTATCCGGAAGTGTCATTGCAGGGGCTACAGTGATTGAATCACCTGTATGGACGCCCATAGGGTCAAAATTCTCGATCGAGCATATGATGATAATGTTACCAACATTATCACGTAATAATTCGAGTTCATACTCTTTCCAGCCTAAAATACTTTGTTCAACCAATACCTCATGTATGGGAGAGGTATGCAAACCATGGGTTAACGCTTTTTCAAACTCATCAGGGGTATTTACAAAGCCACCACCTGATCCACCTAGCGTAAATGAAGGACGGATAACTAAAGGGAAGCCAATTTCTTGTGCGATTTCTTTGCCTTGGAGGAATGATGTGGCAGTTTCTCCTTTACAAACACTTACACCAATCTCATGCATTTTTAGACGGAACTTCTCCCGGTCCTCGGTCGTCTCTATGGCGTTGATATCCACCCCGATAATTTTTACACCGTAGTGTTCCCAAATACCCGCCTTATCGCAATCAATAGCCAGGTTAAGAGCAGTTTGCCCCCCCATGGTAGGCAGAACAGCATCTATATGATGTTTATCAAGGATTTCACGGATTGACTTTTTAGTTAATGGCTTCAAGTAAATATTATCCGCGGTTACAGGATCTGTCATAATAGTCGCCGGGTTGGAATTGATCAAAGTGATCTCGATTCCTTCTTCTCTCAATGAACGCGCGGCTTGTGATCCGGAGTAGTCAAATTCGCAGGCTTGGCCGATAACTATAGGTCCGCTTCCGATAATTAGGATGGACCGAATGCTTCTATCTCTTGGCATTTAGTAGTGGTTGTGCTTTGGGTGATTAATGGGTCATGGATAAATTGGCACAAATTTATACTATCGGGGGGGAGTATCAAAATACGTATAAAGGGGTCAGGTTGCGGCTATTTTTCCTCCTTTTTTACTTTTTGGTTATCAGTGGAGGCATCAATCATTTTTAACCAACTAACCTGTTTGCCTGAAGAAATGGACTCATAAACGTATTGCTCGTCAACAAGAAGAAGCTTGCATTTTCCTAATTCATAGCGAAGCGCTTCAACGATATCTCCTTCCACAAGAGGATTATTATTCAAATCCAACAGTTGAGGTAACTCGTCTTTCTTTTCTTTCTTCTTGAATAGTCCGAACATGCTATGCAATTAGTATTTTTCCTTACAGATATAAAAGCCTAATTAGGGTTAATGGTTTTTGCCCATGTTGATATCATCATTTTTTTAAGAGAAAACGGAAACCTGTGCAAGGGTTAGTAGTCTTTCAGTCATAATCTTAGAATTTATGAAAGCTTTATTTACGATCTCCCTGTTAGTGTTTTTTTCTGTTACCGTATTATTTGCTCAAGAAGATGATAATGACAACGATGATATTACTTACGTCAAGCATCGCAAGAAGCGTGACTGGAACAGGGGACGAATAAAGACATTATCAGGGAGTGGATATCATTCGGGAGGATTTGGTGCGGTTTCGTTTAGAGCCTCAGAATTTCAGGATGAAACCTTGGTGATGGCAGGTTTTCGAGGGGGCTGGATTGTAAATAGAACGCTGGCTATAGGCTTTGAAGGCCATGGCATAATTCCCACTGCGGAATTCCAGGAAGTGTTACCAGGTAGAAATGCTATTTTGCTTGGTGGTTATGGAGGGATGTTTCTGGAACCTATTATTTTTTCCAATGAGGTAGTTCATGTCACTTTCCCAATTGCCGGAGGAGCCGGCTGGTTAGGTTTTCACGACGACTGGGAAAACGATAATAGTTCCGATTTCGATGAGATCATTGATGATGACGTCTTTTGGTATTTAGAGCCGGGCATCGGACTGGAAGTCAACGTAGCTCGTCACTTTAGAATAGGGTTGGGAGTAACCAAAAGATTCACACAAGATCTGGAATTAGAATTTTCAAGGGAATCTGATTTTGAGAATATCAACTACTTCCTGACACTTAAGTTTGGAAGGTTTTAGATATACCCCCTGGCCTTAAGCTCGAGATATTTATTGATGGTGTTAACAGTGAGATGCTGGGGTTGGGTCAGTATAGTTTGGATACCCTGATTATTTAACGCTTTTACAATCAGGTGCTTGTCGTAGGCTAGTTTTTCAGCAATGGCTTTATTGTAAATTTCTTTCGTTTTTTCCGCTGACTTACTAAGCAGATTGTTCAACTCCGTATTTTTAAAGAAAATGACCACCAGCAAATGAGATTTGGCCAGGTTTTTTAGATAAGGGAGCTGCCTTTCCATACCTGATAATGTTTCAAAATTAGTGTAGAGCAGCAATAAACTGCGTTGAGTAATTTTTCTTTTAATCGTAGAATATAGTTTTGAAAAATCAGACTCTTTATAGGCCGTTTTTTGGCTATAAAGGCTTTGAGTAATGAGCTGCATCTGCATATTTCGGTTACTGGCAGGCAGTAGTGTATTTACTTTATGTTGGAAAGTGACTAGCCCAGCTTTATCCTCTTTTCTAATGGCGATGTTTGAAATTACCAGGCTGCTGTTGATGGCGTAATCCAGAAGGCTCATTCCTTCAAAGGGCATTTGCATTACCCGGCTTTTATCTATGAGACTAAAAACCTGCTGTGATTTCTCATCCTGGTAAACGTTTACCATTAGATCTCCTTTTCTTGCAGTAGCCTTCCAGTTTATGGTTCGATAATCATCTCCCAATACATACTCTTTGATTGATTCCATTTCCATGTTATGGCCGATCTTTCGAATTTTCTTAATTCCCAGATCAACGAGTCGATTAGAAATGGCGAGTAGTTCATACTGACGCATTTGTAAATATGAAGGGTAAACCGGAACGATTTTGTTTTCAGAAAACCGAAACCTTCGTCTTACGAGCCCGATACTTGTTGAGGCAAAAACGTTAAGTGCACCAAATGAATACTCCCCGCGTTTTACCGGTCTTAGATGGTAGGAAATAATCTCTCGACTACCAGCTGCCATAGATAATAAATAATGATGATCGCGTACCTGAAATTGATGTGGAATCTCATCAATGATATCGAGTTCAACGGCAAACGTGTATAGATTGATCAATTTAACAAGAAGCTCATTTTGATCTCCATTGGAAAGCTTTTCCGGGGTGATTCGACTTGCTTCAATTCCTTTTTGGACTCTAAACAGACGTACACAATCGACCAGCACTAATCCAATTAGCCCAAAAAATAATATTTTCGGAAGAACGACTAAGAAGTCAAAAAAGAAAGCGATTATAAAAAGTACTACTATCAACCCTGTAGCCTGAAAAAGTCGGTTTGTAAAATAGAGCTGCTTTAGAAATCTCATTACCTCGGGACTTCGATTTTTTCTACTATTTGATCTATTATTTGATCCGTGCTAAGTCCCTCCATTTCCTTTTCCGGAGTCAAGATCACACGATGTCTGAGGACGGGCTTGGCGACATACTTTACATCTTCAGGTGTTATAAAGTCCCTTCCTTGAATGGCTGAATATGCCTTGGCCGTCTGCATAATTGCTATCGAAGCTCTTGGTGAAGCGCCTAGAAAGAGGTCGGGGCTTTCTCTGGTTTCATGAACGATTTTAGCAACATATTGCATAAGATTTTCATCAACATGCAGACTGTGGATGGTCTCGCGATAACTTTTGATGTTCTCCTTAGTCAATACAGATGAGATACCTCCTATGTCATGTGGGGCTTTTCTTAAATGATGACCTTGGAGAATGCTTACTTCCTCACCTAAATTTGGATAGCCCACAGATATTTTAAATAAAAAGCGATCCAACTGCGCCTCAGGAAGCCGATACGTCCCTTCTTGCTCAATTGGATTTTGTGTAGCTACCACCAGATAGGGCTCATCCATGCTGTAAGTATGACCATCTACAGTAACTTGCCGCTCCTCCATTACCTCGAAAAGTGCGGATTGCGTTTTAGCTGGTGCTCGGTTTATTTCATCGATTAGTACGATGTTTGAAAAAATGGGTCCTGCCTTAAAGGTGAATTCTGCCGATTTTGCATTAAAAACAGATGTACCCAAAACGTCTGATGGCATAAGGTCTGGTGTAAATTGAACACGTGAAAAGTCTGCAGCAATCACCTTGCTTAGTAGTTTTGCGGTTAACGTCTTCGCTACTCCAGGTACGCCTTCCAATAATACGTGGCCATCTGCCAGAATGGCCGTAATCAGTAAATCTACCATCTGGCTTTGACCTACCACCACTTTTCCAATTTCAGTTCTTATATGGTCGACACTATTTTTTAAGTCGCTTAGATCCACGCGACTCTGAAATTCGGCCTTGTTGTTTTCTATTTCTTCACTCATAGTATTTCGTCAATAGTTTTACTCAAGTCTTTTAATTGTTCTTCGGATATTTCTTGACTTTGCTTGGTTTGGTTGATCAAATCAAAGGCTGTTTTTATTTCTTGTATTGTACAGCCCGTCTTTTGAGCCACCCGCTCAATAAAGGAAGGATCTCCGTCACGGAACTGTAATCTGTATTTTGTCCTTAGTCTTTCCTGAAAAAAATTAATTCGCTTTAAGGCAATGCTTTTATGATCTTTTTTGTAGAAATAAAGATTGGCAATGGTGCCAACAAATTCCAGTGTGGTGTTGGCTAGTGGGGTTATAATTGGAATTACCCTTTGTTTTCTTTTGGCTTCAAAGAAGATGAAAAGTAACAGACTCAGAATGGATATGTAATACGCCCAGCGTAGGGGCTCATTAGTAAGTACATATCGAAGTGGCGTACCAGCCTCCATTCTTCCGAGTTGGTAGTATTCTGTCCAAATAGTTGCTTCGCGTGGAAGGTATGAAAGGGCAGCACTTATAAATTCATTGTTGTTCTCAAGTAGAAGGTAATTGTTGGTGAAAGCGAGGGGGGTTGAACATAAAACTAAAAAACCTTTACCCCAGTTAACTTTGATCATCTGAGGTTTTTCAAGGTCATTAACTACCAGCACTTCAGTCTTAAGAGTGTCAAAGCTAGAAAAGAAGTTCTGAGTGTTATTCCTCCTGAAATAGTATTCTTGATTCTTGAATGCGGGATTCGCAAATCTTAAGAAGGCAGTATCTTCTTTAGAAATGTTATCGATAACGTCCTCCTCAAAGAAGTAGTCAGTAGTTTTTAAATTCAGTGTGTCGGCAAATGGTCCTGAAAAGTACTCAGCAGCTATAAACGCATGGGTTCCTTTGTAAACCTTTTCCAATAATACATCAGTATCTTCTTGCGAACCGAAGAAGCTGTTGGTCAGTACTAAAATGTTTTCTGCAGTGGAGTCTTTTAACTCATAAAGAGTCAGATTGACACTTGATAAGCGGTTTTCGGGGAAAATATCGGAGAGCCTTTCCTTAATAAGATAACCGCCAAAAGGATTCTTATCCACATGCGAGTAGGTAATGGTCCAGTCTATAGGCTTTGGAGAAGAGATTTCTATAAGCAAATAAACGATAACCCCTGCGGCAAGAAATAATATGTATTTTAAATCTTTTTTCATTGTGGCAGTCGCTTCTTCCAGTGCTTAAAAAGAGCATTTACATTTTGAAATTGACTTTCTGAAATAGGGAAATCACCGTACCAGGCGTATTCAAAATAGTAGCTCAGCTCACCAAACTCTGATTTTAATTCGACTTGTGAAATCTCATCCATGTATTCATGGTTGGTCTTACCAGGCCGCCATTCAATGAATTGATGATCGGATAGATGTTTTAGCGAGTACAAATAGATTAACCGTATAGCATTTCTGAATTCTTTCTGTTCGATGGCCTCCCTGATCAGGGTATCGAAATCCATTTCATGAATATTTTCGTGATGTACATCGAAGTCCATTACACCTCGGTCGGAAGAAGAGTAAAATATACGCCGTACGTCTACTTTAAAGATTTTGAGTAAAGCATAGATGATGGTGGCGGCGAGTAGAAAATAAATAAAGAATTTTCCAATGGGGGTCTCCGTACCCATATAAAGTATACGGTTAAGTATTCGCTGGAGCCAGGCTATGAATCGCTGCCAAAGAGATTGGCCGGGCACAGGTCGATTGCCGTAATCAAAATCATCATCTGCTTTGTGCTCCTGGATTTTCTTCTGATCGAATTGGCGCCAATCTACTTTAGATTCATCGTATTTAACGGCAGTGGAGTCATTGTAAGCATACAATGAACCACAGCAAAGAATTAAGAAACTAATAATGCTCTTCCTCATCTTCTTCTTGAGCACTAGTTCCAAACGCATCAATTTTAGACATAAGACCTTTAGATTCTTTTAACTCAATCAAATTGAAATATTGAAATGCGATTGCAATCAGTGGAATAAAGTAAAGCACGTAGCTCATTACGGAATAAAACATAAAACTTATAGTACTTATAACTTCCATAAGCGGTGTAGGTTCCGCAAATGAAAACGCCCCGGCATCAGTGGCGTGCAGTGTTTTCAATATGAAAATCACGTACCATGGGATCATGAATACATAAGAAATGATCCCTTGGATAATGCCGGTAATTACTATCAGCCCAAATGTGCTCCACCATTTTCCTCCAACAAGTTTAAAACATCGACCGATGGCGGCACCAAACCCCACTTTTTCATAGGCCGTGATTATGAAAATTAGATATATAGGAACTATGCAATATAAAAAGGCACCCCCAACAGGTAGCCCTATTATAAATGCCAAACCCGGAGATGCGGTAGCGAATGCGACGATTATAATCACAACGACAACATAGGCAGCAAGAAACAGAAGTGTTAAGAGAAACATTCTCCCCAAAACTTGCCAGAAAGAAGTTTTCGTAAGTTGCCATACGTCGTTGACAGAAATATTTTTACCTCGTTTCTCGTAGAGGATCATGTAGTCATATACTACGGCAACCAGGGCCGTGCCGCCTATTAGCAGAAAGATCATACCCCCAATTCCCGGAATAATGAAGCCAAAAACATCATTAAAACCAGGGTCCAATCCAGCTTGGGCTAGTGTTCCGAGGTTCATTATCCTCTCGAAAATTTGAGAAAATAAAATACTCCCTAAAATAATGGGTGGACCGGCAATGTAGATCAGTGCTCTAAAAAGTGGTTTGAAGTTCTCTTTTATGAACTCAACCGTGGCATTTAGTTTCTTGCCGAAATCTCGCGTTTTATGATACTCAATGGCTGGGCTGGTTTGCATCCCTTGAAAGTTTTATTGGATAAATAATAAAGTAGTAAATGATAAAGGCCGCAGAAAACGATATTATTAAGATTTTTATCGACCAATGCATGAAAGTATAACGGGTAACAAAAGATTCGATGAATCCTGCCATTATAAATACCGGCATTAGACCCATTACAATCTTAAGCCCCTTTTTGGCCCCCTCTCTAAACGAATCGATACGCCTGTAGGTGCCGGGAAACAAAATACTATTCCCCATAACAAAGCCCGCGGCTCCCGCGATTACGATGGCCGAAAGTTCAAGAGTGCCATGAAGCATTACAACTAAGAGTGAATTCAGTAACAGCCCTTTTTTTGCTAAAAAAGTAAAAAAGGCCCCTACCATAAGCCCGTTTGAAAACAAGATAAATCCTGTTCCCAACGATACGATGACGCCTGCAGCAAAAGCCATAAAAGAAACTCTGACATTGTTAAAGGTTATAGCGAAAAACATATCAGTTTGCTCTGTTCTGCCATAAACTGCGAGTGGATTCCCGTTTTCTATGTTCTCCAACGTCATATTCACGTAAGTATCACCTAGTATCATACGAATAAAGCTTTCATCATTAGCTACCGATACAACACCGATTAATGCGGCTAAGGAGAAAATGGCAAAAGCATAAAGCAGGTGCTTGTGCGCGCTTCGGAAAAGAAGTGGCAATTCATACTTCCAAAACGTAATGAACCTATTTTTGTCTTCCTTTTTGTTTTTGTAGATTTCCAAATGAATCTTGGAGGCCAGGTTATTCAGGTAATGGGTAGTATCACTTTTGGGGTATTGGGTTCGGGAAAATGAGAGGTCATCAGTGATTCTTATAAAAATCTCGGCTAAGGTATCTGGAGGTGTTGTTTTCTGATTATCTAACAACTTTTCATATTCCTGCCATTGTTCCAGATTTTGTTTTACAAAGGCCGCCTCTCTCATCTCAGTCTAAGGGATATCAGCCGAAGGCTGTCATTAACAAAGTTACGAGTATAATTCTAATCATGGGCTTTTACTATTTTTGAAACAGACATTGTACTAAACTAAATTTGCAAGCTTCAATTGTTGCTTCAAGTCGAACTGGGAGAAAATCCACTTATCTCAAAGGTGTTGAAAGTAAGAAATTTATATAAAAAATAATCGGGTGCAAAGCGTAAATATAAGAACAACCCAGAATGTAGCTATTGATTATGCTACGGCCGGTTTAGGGGATAGGATAGGCGCTTTTTTCATTGATACTTTGATCATAGTAGCTTACGTCATTGTCATGGCGTTTATACTCGGTAGAATTGGTATCGACAGTGAGTGGGTTTTTTTACTCTTTTATCTGCCTGCTTTTTTTTACCACCTTGTTTGCGAGATTACTTTCAATGGACAAAGTTTGGGAAAGAAGCAGTTAAATATTAAAGTAGTAAGGCTTGACGGTACACCGGCCACTATTGGAGGGTACATATTGAGGTGGATCTTGCGCCCATTAGACATTGGGGTTTTTTCAGGGGTTATAGCCCTTATTTCAATAGCTCTTACTGAGAAGTCTCAAAGATTAGGGGACTTGGCAGCAGGGACCACAGTGGTAAAAATGGCCAGTAATATAAAAGTGACTTCCCACCAGCTTATTAAGAATATGGATTCTGGTTATCAACCCGTTTTTATTGATGCACAATACTTAACCAGTGAAGAAGCCAATATTATTAAAGAAGCATTGGAAGTGAACAAGCATCGTGCTGATATGAAGCCTGCTCTTGCGGTTAGTAAGAAGGTAAAGGAGCATTTGAAGGTCGAAAGCGATCTTCCTACTATTAAATTCCTTTATACTATTCTTAAGGATTATAACCACTTCACTTCTCAATGAATCAATATACACGAAGTCAACTGGCTTTGAGGAACGGACAGGATCGAGATGAGATATGGATAGCTTACCAGGGCAAGGTCTACGACGTTTCCAAATCCAGATTGTGGACACGAGGGCAGCATTATGAGCACTGGGCAGGTCAGGATCTTACCGAAGAGCTTAAAGATGCACCACATACTGCCAGTGTTTTTGATAAATTTATTCAAATTGGAGAATTAGTATGATCTTGATAGCCGATAGTGGAGCCACATCTTGCAATTGGAGATTAATAAATAAATCTGGAGAAATAAGTCAATTTAAAACTGCTGGATTTAATCCTTATTACCAGGACGAGTCAGAATTGGAGAGCTATGTTAATCGCTTATCGGACCAGATTGAGATTGATGTAGATCATATTTTTTATTATGGCGCTGGATGCGGCTCGCAAGCGAATCGCGAACTCATTAAAACTATTTTGCAAAGGTCATTTTTAAAAGCGAACGTAGAGGTCGATGATGATATGCTAGCCGCTGCCCGGGCGCTGTGTGGCCATGATTCAGGTATAGCCTGTATACTAGGGACCGGAGCTAATTCTTGTTATTATACCGGTGAAAGCATTGGGCAGCAGGTATCCTCACTGGGTTATGTTCTGGGCGATGAAGGAAGTGGGGCATACCTGGGTAAAACACTTTTGGCTGATTTTCTGCGTTCGGATATGAGCCAAAAGATTTCCGAACGTTTTGGAAAGAGATTTAACCTAAGTAGAGAACAAATACTTCAAAAGGTGTACTTCGAGGAGGCACCGGGCCGATATATGGCGGGGTTCACCAAATTTATTTTACAAAATATTAAAGATCCTTACTGCTTTAAATTGGTTTACAATGCGTTTGATGCATTCTTCGAACGAAATGTTTTGAAATATTCGCAGGCACGGACAACGCCTGTGCATTTTTCAGGCTCTGTGGGGTTTTATTTTGGTAATGTGCTAAGGCAGGTGGCTAATGATAAGGGAGTTGTTTTAAGAAATATTATTGAAAGTCCTATTGCAGGCTTAACCTTGTATCATAAATCACATTTTTTTAATGAGTAAAACTACCGAAGCCACTTCTAATCATGACAATCTCGAAAGGATGTCGATCAGAGACTTGTTGGTTAATATCAACAGGGAAGATGCTTCTGTGCCCAAGGCAGTAATGAGGGCAATGCCGCAAATTGAGGCGTTAGTTCCGGAAATTGTAAAACAGCTTAGATCCGGAGGCAGGTTATTTTACATCGGAGCGGGAACCAGTGGCCGACTCGGAGTAGTGGATGCTTCTGAGATCCCACCTACCTTTGGAATGCCCCATGGTGTGGTGATAGGGTTGATTGCGGGAGGTGACTCAGCTATTAGAAAAGCGGTTGAATTTGCAGAAGATAACACGGAACAGGCCTGGAAAGATCTTGAAGAGTATCAGATCAATCATAAGGATGTGGTGATAGGAATAGCGGCTTCCGGCACTACACCTTACGTTATTGGAGGTGTCCGTGCCGCCAGAGACCATGGATTGGTGACGGGCTGCATAGTATGTAACCGGGATTCTGAATTAGCGGACAGTGTTACCTTTCCCATAGAAGTGGTAGTTGGGCCTGAATTTGTTACAGGAAGCACACGTATGAAAGCAGGGACAGCTCAAAAGCTGGTACTTAATATGATCTCTACCGCCACTATGATCCAGATGGGCAGAGTTAAAGGAAACAAGATGGTGGATATGCAACTTAGTAATAATAAGCTTGTGGATCGCGGAGTTAGGATGCTCATGGAGGAGCTTTCCGTGGGCAGAGATGAAGCTCAGCAACTTCTTGATGAACATGGATCAGTCCGTAAAGTCATAGATTTTATTCGCAGAAATGCACGAGATTGAACCCTATTACAATTGGTTGAATTTTTACAATGTAGCAGAAGATCCCGAATCTCCTTTTTATGGCAAGCAATATAATCACGATCTGTATTCAGATACCATATACGGTTACTACATAGATCCGGCCTGGGATTTTATGGGTTCCGAAACACTTTATATTAAGATACTTTTTACCGACTATGATTTAGGGTTTTCGATCATCGAGTTTATAGGTGAATGGAATGATACTATCAACAATGACATTATGCACTTAAAGCGAAACATTATTGATCATCTCGTGCATCGAAATGTGAATAAGTTCATCCTCATTGGTGAAAACATATTTAATTTTCACGGTTCAGATGATTCATATTATGAAGAGTGGTTTGAAGATGTAGAGGATACCGATAATTTTACACAATCCGGGTGGATCGCAGGCGTCAACTTTCCTGATCACATTATGGATGAGCAAAAAAACTATAACATTGATTCTTACATCAACTTTGGGGGGGTACTTCAATTTCCAAAATGGCGAACTATGATGCCTAATTTATTCTTTCAAAAAATCAATGAAATAATTTCTTATCGATTAGGTGCCTAAACTTTAGAATTATCAATTTCTCACAAAACAAACCACAAATAAAATTTCAAATCACAAGGACTAAGTACAAAAGAACAGATACCACAAGACCGAAGTGCCATTTGGATATTGGAATTCAGAATTTAATTGGGTTTGTTTTGTGCTATTTGTTATTTCTCGCGGAGAGGTTCAACCTGGGCAGATTTTGAAATAAGATACTTTCTCCCTGTTCGCACCTCTTGGCAAACATAACGAGTTCTTCTTAATGCCTGCCTCCTGAAAGTTTTACTACCTAGTCGTCCCTTAAAATCGACATAAGTACCTATTTATCAACATGTTTAGTGGTTAAAATTGTGGATACTTTTTGCAAGTAAATGCTTATATTGAGTTAGAAACCTTGCAGAAATGTTACAGGAAAATTTAACTGATCAGG
>JBCCOE010000033.1:0-41697 GCA_039025475.1 Bacteroidota bacterium
AAAATTTCAATTAATCGCTGTTGCTCATCATCGTTCCTGAGCGGGATCTCTACCCAGTCCAATGACTCTGGCAATTGCACAGTAATCTGATACATGTTTCTGATCAGATCGATAGCTCTATTGGCTGAAAATGTTGCTTTATTAGCTTTCAGAGCTCTTTCCAATTCTTTAAACATTGCATAGGCTGCAAAGCAGATGGTAATATGCGCCTCTATTCTACGCTCGATTCGGTGGAATATTGGACTTGCCCTTAAGTCTGTCTTCGATATTTTGAACGCTTTCTCAAGCCAAACTATGTAGCTTATTTTGAATGGGCACTTAAGCACTCAAGAAAAGGCTTTTTGATTGTTGCTGACAATGTAATTCGTGATAGTAAAGTTCTTGACGAGAATAGCAAAGATGAGAAAGTCATTGGACTTAGAAACTACAATAAAATGTTGTCGGAGAATGATCAGGTCATAAGCTCTATTTTACAACAAGTAGGAATAAAAGACTATGACGGTATTGCAATTTCAATAGTAAAATAAACGGCACATAACAACTGCCATAATTCATTGTGGCTTTGAGGCTTGAAATGGCTTTGTATCTGACTCTAGCAAATTTCTTTCCTCAAACGACAGTGGTGTACCTATTAAGCTTTCTACAACTATTTTAGCTCAAATATTAGAACTAAGTTTGAAATATGCGAAAGATCATTCCTTACAAAACCACAAAAAATGCCTTTGCCGTCCTCGATAATGGCGGCCGCTTTTACAACTGGTCGTCCAAAGCCAATGATGGCAACATCTCCTCGGCCGAACTAGGCAAAGCCGTAGGCGCTTTTTCCAGCCAGCAGGTAAAAATGCTTTACCTGGAAATGGCGATCTCGGACCTGACCGAAGAAGGCAAGCAGCAAATCAAACAAAGCTTGACCAATAACCTAAAAGCAGATCTGGCTAAATATCCAGTTAAACGACTTATTCCGTCCCAGGCTAAAAGCAAAGCTCAAATCGGAGAAAGTGCCATCATTACCGGTATCCCCAGGTTAATTGATGCCAAGACCAAGTTCACAGGTTTTATAATGATCCCGGTGATCACCAACAATGTTACTACGTTCATCATGGTGCCTATTTTTGAGAAGTACGATGTCTATGCACTGCGTGACTCCGAGTCTTCCAAAGAGGTGTTGATTGCACACAGTAAACGAGCCAAAAAACTCCCTGAGCAGATGCTTAAATGCGGAGGAATCTTAAAGGAGTTAAAGGCCGATGACAAGAAGAATTCGAAGTCTGATCTGTTTCTGGAGACACTTTATTACTCTGAGATTATTTCATAGCTGATCGCAATGCCAAGCCTCAGCAATAGGTTAAGATGATTTTCTAAAGTTAATTCAACCTGGTGTTATGGAATGTCGTATCTAACCTATGCCCAAACATCTCGTTCTCTGGCTAATTCTCCTCGCGCTAATTTCAGCATGCTCAACAGAAGAAATTGTCCCCGAGCGGTTTTATCCACGTAATGATCACGAAGCGTACTGGTATTCGTTAAAGCAAGCCAATCTTTTGACCACGGCCTTGGGCAAAGAATGGCTGGCAGCCAAAGAAAGGCCCTTCGAAGAGGAAATAGAGGTAAAACTCCCTTATCAGGAAGGTTTTATAATCTCCGACCTTAAGCCTGATGCTCACGGCTACCGGTTTGAAGCCAAACGCGGTCAAAAAATTCTTGTGGACATAGGCCTGATCTCTGAGGATACCACCAAAGTTTTCGTTGACCTTTTCCGGGTGGAGAGCGACTCTTTAGGTTTGTACAAACAAGTGGCCTCCGCCGATAGTACATTACAGCTGGGTTTTGAACCCCGGAGGAATGCGGAATACATTTTACGTCTACAACCGGAATTGTTACGGGGAGGTCAATTCACTATAACCATTGAAACTGTACCTACACTGGAATTCCCGGTAGTGGGTAAAAATAAAACCGCCATCCTAAGTGTTTTTGGTGATCCTAGGGACGGCGGAAAACGTATTCACCATGGAGTTGACATTTTTGCGAAACGGCACACACCCATCATAGCACCAGTAGAAGCCAGGGTACGTTTTGTAGGCACCCGCGGCATTGGAGGCGAAGTAATCTGGCTGCGCGATAGCAAAAGAGGAAGCAGCCTCTATTTTGCCCATTTACAAGATTTTAAAGTGAAACGAGGCGATAAAGTACAACCCGGAGATACGATTGGAACAGTAGGCAACTCTGGTAATGCCAGAACCACCCCTCCGCACTTGCATTTTGGCATTTACAAAAACGGCCCGGTCGATCCCTATCCTTTTATCGTACCAGAATATGATCGTCCTGATCCATTTTTCCCAGATACAACTTTGTTAGGCAAGACAATAACGATTGCTTCTTCAAAGTTCTTAAAAAGTGCCATGAGTAAAAATGCTACACCCCTGGACACTTTAATGCTGGAAGATGAGATTCAAATTGTAGCGGTAAATCATGATTATGTGCGTGTAGAAAAACGGGATGGCGCGTTTGGTTTCTTAGACAAAGACGAGGTTTTAAAGTAGTCGTCAGACCACTCGAAGTGGTCAGACGACTAGATTCCGGATATTCTCCATCAAGAATTATGGCATGACTTGAATAAATAAGGCACGTAATGCCGGAAAACAATGATTTAGATTTTAGACATCATTGTTTATCCGGCATCTCATTATTTCACCGGATACCTAAGTATTGTCCTTAGTTTGGATGGTTCAGTTCTACGAGGATCGGACAGGTAAATCTCATGGTGATAACCATTGATTTCCAATCCCCGCTCGGATACAAATGCAAAAAGCTTCTCTAACGTCGGTGCTTCTTCCTCATAGCTTCCTACATGAAGTATTTGTACGCTTTTGCCCTCATTCAATTTTTTAAGCTCTACTTCGCTGATCTTTGAGGATCCTTTTTTGGATATAGCGCTCTGTATAGCAGATTCTACTGTCTTCTTATCCACAAAATCAGGCATAGGGATAACGATATTCCAATGCCACTCGTCCCTAGGTGTTTCTTCAAAAGGCAATTCACCTTCTACCCACCATTGGCCTTCCATTTTAGGTACTACGAAATCCTTACCTTCTTCTTTGTAGGTAAATTTTACACCGTAGGCAACCGCATACAATGCTTCAATGGCATTTAGGAAAACCTCATCTTCAGGCGATGAAACCCCTGATATGGCCAAGTAATTGTATGAGGTTACATCCACCACTTGAGGCTCTTCTTTGGCTAAATAATAGTGTTTGTCGGTTTTAATAAGATCTAGTTTGCTCATGTTTTCTGTATCAAAAAATTCAAAATGATCCATAATTTTTATCTCTTCGAAAGCTGCCATAAAAGGTGAAAGTTCTTTCATAGTCTCAAGTTTCTTAGCCGCATCTACTGCCTCTTTCAGGGAGTTCCACTTTACCAAGTCCATAAATACCATGGTGTTTTCTGAAGAGCGAAAAGTCTGGTGCTCGATAAGGCCGGGAAACTTTAGAATATATTGGCGAGCTTCTTCCAAAACTTCATCGTAGGTATCGGCATATTCTGATTTGATCTTGTAAACTACCAGCTCATAAACGGCTGTTTCTTTTGCAATTGTCATTGTCGTCATAATGGTTAGAATTAAAATGAATACTATTTTCATGTGTGTTGTAATGTTTCTGATAACAATTAACGAGTGGGTAGTGACAGCCCTATGTCAACAGTGATCTGCTTTTTTCAACTTTTTTTAGAAAAGTAGCTTTTATGTGTTTTAAGCGAATTTTTTGAAGGCAGCCCGTGGTCAATACAATCACATTTATATAAAAATCGGTTAAGTTTATTCCTTATGATCGATCTAAGAAGCGATACCTTAACAAAGCCCACCCCTGGAATGCTGGAGGCTATGATGTCGGCCGAGGTAGGAGATGATGTCTTTGGCGAGGACCCTACAGTAAATGCATTGGAGCAAAAGTGTGCCAAGTTATTTGGTATGGAAGCAGCCATTTATTGCCCATCAGGTACTATGACCAACCAAATCGGGATCCGGGTTTTATCCAATCCCTATGAGGAGGTAATTTGCTATGAAGGCGCACACATTTATAAATATGAAGGAGGTGGAGTGGCTGGAAATAGTGGTCTTTCTTTCAAGCTGCTAAAAGGTGACCGCGGTCGGCTGACACTAGACGAGGTTAAAAGTTCAATCAATCCCGATGACGTTCACTTTCCCAAGAGTGCAGTTATCGAATTTGAGAATACCGTCAACAAAGGGGGTGGATGCTTTTATAAAATGCAAGACATAAAACCCATTAGTGAATTCGGTCGTGAAGCTGGCCTCAAGCTTCACCTGGATGGTGCACGCTTATTTAATGCTTTAGTGGAAACAGGAGATGATCCTAAAGAATATGGCCAGTGTTTTGATACCATTTCAATTTGCCTTTCCAAAGGCCTGGGGGCTCCGGTGGGATCTGTGCTGCTAGGTTCAGAAGAAAACATTAAGCAAGCCAGACGTGTCCGAAAACATTTTGGTGGTGGTATGCGTCAAGGTGGGTACTTAGCCGCCGCAGGTATCTATGCGCTGGATCATCACGTGGACCGGCTGAAAGAGGATCATGTTCGAGCTAAAGCATTGGGTGATACCTTGGAAACTTTATCCTTTGTTGACTCAGTATTACCAGTAGATACCAATATTGTGATCTTCAAACTGGCTAGGAACATTACCTCAGATAAGTTCGTGAAGCATCTAGAAGAAGTCGGTATAAGAGCGGTACCTTTTGGACCAAAGGAAATTCGATTCGTCACGCATCTAAATTTTGATAATAATATGCTCGACCGATCCATCGCGTTGCTAATTTCTTTTAAAGAATATTTTTTTTAACAATGTTAAAAAAACAATAGAATGAGAAAATGGAGTTATATCCCTGTTTGCATGTACAGAAACCAACTTAGAAATCATTGAGAATAACGATCTAAGTGCTATTGAAGAATTTGCCAGAGAAGACTTTTCTGTATTAAAAAACACTATGCTTTCAAATAGAGTTACATTCGACGATCCTAATTCTGTTAAAAATTTGCTAAATAATATTTCTGGAATTGATAATAATTTAGCAACCAAATATTTTGATACTAGCCACTTAATATTCAAAGTTAAATCTGATGAACAAGAATTAAGTTTGGATCCCGTCCAGTTTATTGAGTCTTACCAAAACATCATCAAGACAAATACTAATGAAGATATTTTAGAAATGACTGACACTTACATTAGTAGTATAGATTTAAGCACTCTTCTAATGACGAAGTGTTTAAAGCGATTTTTTTTAATATCTTGTAAAATTGTTTTTGAAACCCATTTGGAGAACCCCGAACTACTCAATTCTTCATTAAATGGAAAAGTTAATGGATGCGTTACCTAAGTTGCTATAGGAACTGCAGTTAGTGGAGTATTTGGTGTCCTTATTTGGAGGAGCAGCAGGGACGCTTCTATTGCCAGAAGGAGGAACTGTTGCAGGAGCGTTAGCTGGCGCTGAAACAGGTATGTTATTCGGAGGGCTTATGGGTGTCGCAATAGGTGTAGTCACAGCGTTTGTCACGGGTGACGATTGCATCTGATAAATAAAATGAATAGAATTATATTTTACCGACTTAAGTGGTTTTTAGTTGGATTTGTTCCAATCTTCGTCTTCGGTATTGTTCTTTTATTCGCTTACAATAAACCTTTAAACTCTTCTTCTTTAACTTTTTTAAGCGTGGTTTCGGGAATAACGGGGATTGGGTTTATGTTGATAAGCCGAAGGTTCAAAAAATAGTTATCACAAAAGATAGATATGAACCAGTCGCATGACATTGAAGATTTAAAGCCCATTAAATGGTTCAGGCCTGGAGTGATAATGATCCTAATAAACCCATTTTTTATGCCAATGGAGTTATTGATTGGTTTAAGGATTCCGAAGACAATTTATTCCAAAAATGGAAAAGATTCAGGTCATGTAATAATATGTTCTGACTGTAATTCGGTTCATGATTCTGAAATTTGGTCAAAAAAATATAATACACATACTAGAAACTGGTTTGGATTATTTTGTCCAAATTGCGGAAAAATCATTCCATGTTACAGGAATATATTTTCGTCTTTCATTTTGTTAGTAACCATACCCTTATGGATTTGGTGGATCAAAAAATGGAAAAAACAATGGTTAGCGAACCAAACTTCAAGATTTAGATTTATGAAATCCTAGATCGTAGCTAATACCGGATTGAAAAATTGATTCTCTTTTGATAATACTGGGCGGATCACTATATAAAGCCTAGATTATCGGTTAATAATATCATACTCTCTTCTGCGTAATGTAATACACCACGGCGGTAATAATATTGAAGAAAATTGCGCAAATAGTCCAGATCAGTTTTTCCGTGTCTGAGAAGCGCTGGTTATTTACCCAAACATCATACACTACCCAAATGGCGGCCGCAATACCGAGAAGATACAAAAGTTACCCATACTTTTTATTTTTAAAATTGAAGGTTTTTAGGGAAAACTAAATCATGTAAGAGCCGTTTTCTGAAAAGCAATTCATGGTTAGACCCCTATTACTTTTGTTGATGATTAATCTGACAGTAGTTAATTCCTACAGTCAGCAAAGAGCTGTGATCAAAGGTATAGTAATGGATTCAGCTACGTTTGAGAGGCTGCCTTATGCCAGTGTAATCATCAAAAATACATCTCGGGGAACAGCGGCAAATGTGGAAGGTAGCTTCTCAATAAATGTTGCACTTTTTGATACATTGGTTTTTTCCATGGTCGGATATAATAGCTTTGAGTTACCTGTCTACGATCGTGAACCTCTTCTAATTGCACTTTCTCAACTTCCTCAATTGTTAGATAACGTTACTGTTCGAGAGAAAACGTTGGAGCAGTACTACGAAAGCCTGTTTCGAGACGAACTTGTAGATATATCGAAGTCTTCGAAAAAAGCTCCGTTCTACTTGTCCAGATCAAAAAAGGATAAGAGATACACAGAACGATTTTTAAAGGAAAATAAAAGATCAAAAGTTTATACTGAACTTATCGTTACAGATTCAACCTTGAGAAAATCATTCATGTTAAAACATAAGCTGAGTAAGGAGGAGTATTATAGCATTTTAAGAGATTTCAACGAAAAGAATTATCACTTCATGTATTCCCTTACGGCCCTTGAGTTATTAAGCCTCTTGAGTAGCCATTTTGAAAAGAACCTACGTCAGAATTGAATAAAGGAGTCACCGCCTACTTACCATATAGACCCCAGTCATAATTACAAAAGCAAATATTACGGTTGATAGTTCTAATACATCACCCCGAAAAGTAACGGCGACCGCAGTAGATATAACAGGCTGGAGGTAAATGTAAATACCTACCACGGAGGCATTCACATACTGCAAAGACCAAATGTTGAGTAAATAGACTAAAAAGTAGCACCAACTACTACATAGACGATACTTAACCAGGCCTCCACCGGCATACCACTCCATTTTACCACCAAGAGCTCTTGAGCGCCAAAAGGAATACACATGATCATCCCGAAAAGAAACACCCATTTTACAACGGTTGTAGGTTTATATTTTGCCATAAGTGGCTTAGCGATAACCAAATAAATTGCATAACAGCTGGCGTTCAAAATAATGAAAATATCTCCAAGAAATGTACCCTTAGTTAGCGAAACCCCATCATTTGTGATCAAAAGATACGCCCCCACAGCGCCAACACCTACACCTATTATCTTCTTTACCCGTAATTTCTCCAGGCCCGCAAAATAAGCCGTGATCAAAACTACAATAGGCGTTAACTTCATGATCACCGACGCGTTAATAGGCGTAGTAAGACTCAGGCCTTGAAAGAAAAAAAGCATATTGGCTGCCGCTCCAAAAAAGCCACATTTGATGAAAAGCCCTTTTCTACCTTCTCAACATCTTTAAAAAGCCCCAGCAGCCAGAACAGCCCGGTTGCAACAATCAGCCCTAGCAGAATAAATCCAAAGGGAGGAGCATATTCCGAAAGTGCTATTTTAGCAATAGAATAATTGGCACCGTAAAATAAAGCGACTAAAAATAAAGTACTATGCACGGTAAATTTACTAGGCACGACCAAAGGTTAAGAAACTCTATCAGCCTGTAGTGGTTATAGCTAAAACGATTTTATTACAAAAAGACTATAATTACCTTTAACTTTTATAATGGCAAAAAATCAAGGCTTTTTACATGAGAAGAGGAAATAAACATATACTTATATCATTGATTTTAACAACACATCTTTGCAGTTATTCTCAAGTTACGTACGAAAAAGGTTATTTCTTACACAATTCTGGAGAAAAAATTGAGTGCTTAATTGAGAATTTAGACTGGAAAAATAATCCCTTAAGTTTCTCTTATAAACTAACCGAAAATAGTGATATCCAAAAGGCTAATGTGGAGGAGGTTAAAGAATTTGGAGTTTATGATTTTGTAAAATACATCCGCAAAACTGTAGATATTGATTTATCAAGAGACGAACCAAGTAATTTAAGTGATACCAGACGTCCTATTTTTAATAAAAAGACGTTGTTTTTTAAAGTATTGCTGGAAAGTGAGGTTAGCTTGTTAATGTATGAAAATTCGAGTTTGCGAAGATTTTTCTTGAATGTAACAGATTCAACTTATCAATTAATATTCAAAAGTTATCAATCTATTAATAAGACTATCCGTCAAAACAATCGTTACAAGCAACAGTTGGCGAATACATTGACTTGTTCGTCAATTACGGCTCAGAAGATTGAGAATTTGGAATACAAACGAAAGAATCTAATGATTTTTTTTATAGAATATTTCAAGTGTCGTGATTTGACATATGTTAACTACGTCAAAAAAAAGAAAAGGGACTTATTCAATCTAAGTTTTAGAATTGGTTTGAACCAATCTTCTCTTTCAATAGAAAACAAAAATAATATATTGACTAGAAGAGCCGTAGATTTTGAAGATGGTCCAATTTTTAGTTTTGGAATTGAAACTGAATTTTTACTACCTTTTCACAAAAACAAATGGTCGGTTATTATTGAACCTACTTATCGTTATTTTATTACAAGTGAAGTAATTAGTAGAGGCAATGTAGAAGTTGAGTATGAGTTTTTAGAAATCCCGATTGGAATCAGACGTTATTTTTTCGTAAATGATGCTTCAAAGTTTTTTGTCAACGGATCAGTTGTTAATGATATAGATATGAATTCTACTATTGATTTCGAACAAGACACAGATTTAGAAATACAGTCTGCTGTTAATTTTTCGTTAGGCGTAGGTTACAAACGAAATGACAAATTCTTATTGGAGTTAAGATATTTTACGGGAAGAGAAGTCTTGACGCAGTTTATAGATTGGAGTTCCAGTTATAAAAACTTTTCTCTCATCTTAGGTTACTCAATATTTTAGAATTCTCTTTAGATTATTTCAATTATAACAAAGTGGCACTCTGAGTTTAGATGATATTAATTTGTTGTTTTAGCTTAATATTCAGTGAGGTAGCTAGAGCTTTGAATTAAAGATAGCTTAAAACTAATGTTTCCCCTAAACCTACCTCTCCCGGAACGCTTACGACCCTCGTCACTAGACCAACTCATTGGCCAGGAACATCTTGTGGGTAAGCAGGGTATTTTGAGAAAAACCATCCGCTCAGGTATCATACCCTCCATGATCCTTTGGGGGCCCCCGGGCGTAGGTAAGACCACGATTGCTAATATCATAGCCAATGAAATCAAGTCTCCCTTTTACACCCTAAGCGCAGTAAGTGCTGGTGTTAAAGATGTTCGCGAAGTTATTGACAAAGCCAAACGCCAGTCGAAAGTTATTCTCTTCATTGATGAGATCCATCGCTTTAATAAATCTCAACAGGATGCGTTGCTTGGAGCAGTAGAAAAAGGAGTGATCACATTGATAGGCGCTACGACCGAAAATCCATCATTTGAAGTGAATTCAGCATTGCTCAGCCGATGCCAGGTCTATACTTTAAAATCGTTAGCAGAAGACGATTTAATGAGGCTGATCAAGCAGGCCCTGGCCACTGATGAAAAGCTAAAAAAGAAAGAGGTTGAGATACAGGAGAAGAAAGCGCTCTTTCAAATTTCCGGAGGTGATGCCCGTAAGCTACTGAATTTATTGGAGTTAGTTATTGACTCGGTAGACGCCAATATAATAACGATTACTGACCAGGTTGTAAAAGACATCGCTCAACAGCGCGTGGCTGTCTATGATAAAAGTGGTGAGCAACACTATGACATCATTTCGGCGTTCATTAAGTCTCTCAGGGGAAGCGACCCGAATGCCGCTGTTTATTATTTAGCCCGAATGATCGAGGGTGGCGAAGATGTGAAGTTTATCGCCCGCAGAATGGTGATCCTGGCTTCTGAAGATATAGGGAATGCTAATCCTACAGCACTGGTCATTGCCACTAACACCTTCCAGGCCGTCACAGTTATTGGCTACCCTGAAGCAAGAATTATTTTATCACAATGTGCGACTTATCTGGCGTGCTCTCCAAAAAGTAACGCAAGCTACATAGCCATCAACAAAGCTCAATCGCTGGTCAGAGAGACTGGCGATCTGCAAGTGCCTATGGCCATAAGAAACTCCCCAACGAAACTAATGAAAGACTCTGGCTATGGTAAAGGTTACCAATACGCCCATGATCACGCCAACAACTTTGCCCATATGGAATTCCTGCCGGAAGAAATAAGTGAAACTAAATTATACGATCCCGGAAGCAACGCACGAGAGGAAGAAATGCGAAAACGGCTTAGGGCTTTGTGGAAAGAGAAGTATGGGTATTAGCGCTTAATCCCAATTTATAAAAACACGATAACTCCCCTAGCACCAGCGTAGAGATAATCAAACTCTCGTAATCAATCAGGTAGCTGAACTTGGTCAAGATTATATATGCTATATAAGAATAACCCATCCAAATACATAGGATCAATACTTGAATAAAAAGGAAATAGAGTATAGGCCTCCATGTAAGTGTCTTGTTTATAATCATAAAGAGTAAAACCGTATTTAAGAAAACTAAGAGTATATTAAGACTCCTGTATCTGTGAATAAAATTTCCGTTAAGAGTTGAAAATGCGGTAGCCAATATTTCAGAACCGAACATTAATCCAACAGGTGTTTCATGAGTATCAATACAGTTTTTTTGCGATGGATCCATAAGGATCGAATAACCTAGATGACCCATAATAATCACTTTCGCATTTACTCTTGATTCTACAAAATATTTATCTAATACTTCATACAATTCAAGCTTAAGAACTGAGAAGTTTCGCCTGTAGTTTGGTATAAAAGACTCACTTGGGTCATCTAATATCTTCCCGTAAGCTGGCCTATCCAGAAACCCTAAAAGCTCTATCGAGAAGTGTGGTATTTGCTTCTTATTGTAAGAATCGAACTTTTCAATTTCATAACCACCAGAGAAATTAACATGTCCGTATGTTATGTTTGACTGATGAAATTGTCCAAGGTTTTCAGTTCGGTGTTCCTCAAATGGCAATACAAAATCTAAGAAATCAAAATTAGACAAGAACTCATTTCATTAAAGTTACTAATATCAATACCTATGACCTTCGGACGATACTCACTTAAAATCTCAATTGCTCTTTTCATCGAATCTTGTTCTTGGAAAGCAATATTCACAAGTACTATGCTCGTATCTGGTAAATTATTGGTGCTATAATTTACATCAAGGATGAACGAGTTCTTTAATAAAGTACTAATCCCCTTAAACCCCTCAAATTTCATCGCGTAGGCAAATAGAAGGGCTGAGACAACTATTGCCACGAGACTTAACAATTTCTGATCGGATTTAAATCTCATTTGTTAAAGATAGCTCGCAACTCTCTAAGAGTGGTTAATCTAAGGGGAAGTATGGATATATTACTAGCCTTAGTCGTCAGACCACTTCGAGTGGTCAGACGACTAGAATTTACAAATGATGCAACTCATTCAACACCGCCAACACCTGGTTTTTATACATCCTGCCAATGGGTAATTCCTTACCCGGCACCTCTATAGCCGAGGCGGAAAAGCTTTCGATCTTCTTAATAGGAACAATGAAAGAGCGGTGTATTCGTATGAATTGATCCTCCGGTAACTTCTCTTCAAAATAGCTAATAGTTTGATGAGTGATCACATCACGACCAGATGTTTTCAGACGAACATAATCCTTCAAACTCTCAATGTATCGGATATCGTTCAATAATACTTTCACCATTCGCTTGTCGGCCTTCAGATAGATGTAGGGCTCTTCACCTCCCGGTCTAGAAGCCAACCCAAGTGAGTCTCCCGCATCTTCCTTCGTGTATACCTTACTAACTGCTTTAAAAAAACGTTCAAACGATATGGGCTTAAGCAAATAATCCAACACATCCAGTTCATATCCCTCCAGGGCATACTCCCTGTAAGCTGTCGTCAAAATAACCTTGGGCGGGTTCTTCAAAGTCTTCAAAAAATCTATACCTGTCAATTTTGGCATTTGTATATCAAGAAATAGCAGGTTTACCTCCTCTTTCTGAAGTATCTCGAAAGCGCGTAATGCATTGTTACATTTACCGATAACCTCCATATCATCCAACCTGTCCAAATAAGACTCTATAATTTCCACAGCCAGGGGCTCATCGTCTACGATCAGGCACTTAATTTTCATACTATTTATTTACGAGTATCCTCGTCAGAGGATTTATGATCTAATTCAATTTTCAATACCACCAGATATGACTCATCTGTATCCAATATCTTCAATTCATAATTTCCTTCATATGCCAGCTGTAGTCTTCGTTTGACGTTTTGTAAACCTATACCTTCACGATATTGCTGTTCATCTTTACTCAGTTCTTTGCTCTTACTATTGTCCACCTTTAAAACCATCTGGTTCCCCTTTATGGTTAGATCAATACTCACCCAGGAATTCTCCGTCTCATCGCTTGTTCCGTGCTTGAAGCTATTCTCTACAAAGGGTAGAATAAGCATGGGCGCAATAACATGGCCACCATTCACCCCAGTCATATTGAATGACACATCTAAGCGATCACCATAACGAAGTTTTTCAAGTGATACATAGTTTTCGATCAACTCAATCTCTTTAGCCAATGGCACGCGCTCCGTATTGCACTCATACAACATATAATTCAGCAGGTGCGAAAGTTTTAACACTACCTCAGGAGCGGTCTCAGATTTCTTTAGCGTAAGTGCATAAAGGTTGTTTAGCGTGTTGAACAGGAAGTGCGGATGGATCTGGGCACGCAAGAATTTCAGCTCAGCGCTCAACTTATCCTCCACTAACCTTTGTGTGGCCTGCTGATACTTGTACCAATGTTTAAAAAATTTGATCAACGTTGCCAGGACTACCACAGGATATATATAAGTAGCCGATTTCAATATCTTATTCGGGTACCACAAAGGGCCCCAATATTCGTCCGGAAAAAACAGCGGTATTTCAATATATATGGCCGTAACCCAATGCACTAAACCCGAGACGCTCAATATTAGCGCCAGGAGCCCGAAGAAAGCCATATATCTCTCCTTTAAAAGATATTTCGGTAATAAGTAATAAATGGTGAAATAAGTAGCCAGTAATTTCTCGGGGAGATAAAGCAACTGAATCTCAAACTGCTGAAAGTATTTTTCATCAAAGCTGCCGTACAACAACGCGAAAAAGGTGATGAAGCACAGCCAAAACAGTACATGCTTACCCACCCTAGGTAGCTGATGATATATGGTAATTAGCCTTCCCTGCACGTTACGATTAACTATACTTTATCAATATAAAACTAATCGTCTATAACGGCTTAAAGTTGCGTCGTAAAATCTATTTCGACTCAAGCATTACTTTATTCTACCAATAACATCATTTCTAGGCTAAACAACTCAAAAACAGTGATTTACGTAGTTTATGGCTTCTCACGCGTCATTAAGCTAAAAAGCCCTTTTACACTAAACCTTGATGCAGGCAGGCAGTAAACCATGGCAGGTCAACTTTGAACTCCATGAGATTAATGCTACTGTGTTTTTTACTTTCTATCAGCACCAAAAGTATATCGCAAGATACAAGGGACAAATACCAGCTCAACTTGCTTAGATCAGGTTCGGCAATAGTCCTTGACGGTAACCTCGATGAAGAAGGTTGGGCAGAAGCTTCTAAAGTGAGTGACTTCATAAACCAATGGCCTGTTGACTCTGGAATGGCAGAAGCCAAAACGGAAGTAAAAGTGATCTACGATGATAATTTTTTGTACGTTTCGGCCATCCTGTATGATAACGGAACCCGCGTTATTCAATCTTTAAAGCGTGATAATGATGGCCATTGGGGGAGTGATGGGTTCACTGTGGTCGTTGATCCCATTAACGAGCGAAGCAACGGATTCATGTTTGGCGTTAACGCTGGTGGAGCTCAAATGGAGGGTGTATTGACAGTGAACAGCTGGGGTACCGACGGAGACCGTAACTGGGATAATAAATGGTATTCCAAAGTAGTTCAATACAAGGATAGATGGCAGGTAGAAATGGCTATACCATTCAAAACACTGCGCTATAACCCAAATAATACAAGCTGGGGCATAAACTTCATTCGGAATGATATGGAACGCAACATCTACAGTACCTGGACGCAAATTCCAGTGAACTTTGGCGCCATTGAACTGGGCTATAATGGCTTACTTATTTGGGACCATAAACCACCTTTAATAAAAGGTAAAATTGCGGTAATTCCTTATTTGGCCGGAGGAGTTTCAAGAAACCATGAGGATGCAGAACCCACTAGTTCTGATCTGGATGCCGGGTTGGATGCCAAGGTTGCGGTTACTTCCTCATTGAATCTCGACCTTACTGTAAATCCGGATTTTTCGAATGTAGATGTAGACCAGCAAGTGACTAACCTCTCAAGGTTTAGCTTGTTTTTTCCGGAAAGAAGAAATTTCTTCTTAGAGAATAGCGATCTATTCTCTGAATTCGGACGTTGGAACGTAAGGCCGTTCTTTTCGAGAAGAATCGGACTGAATGATGGGGACCCGGTACCTATTAAATATGGAGCCCGGCTCTCCGGGAATTTAGCAAAGGGACTGAGAATAGGATTAATGGATATCCAAACAGCCGGCACAGATGATCAAAGTGCTCAAAATTATGCGGTCGGAGCGTTCCAAAAAAGAGTGCTAAGCAGAAGCAGCATCAAAGGCATTTGGGTAAACCGGCAAAGTAATGGCAAGCAAGAAGACGGTGTTGAAAAGGACTATAATCGCGTTGGTGGGTTGGAATTTGAATTCCTATCCATGGATGGAAAGTGGAGCGCTAACATCAAGCACCATCAGTCATTCACTCCTGAAAAGTCAAGTGCTAATGGATTCTATTCCGCACTTCTTACCTACCAAAGTCGTACTTTTTTCTGGGGGATTACAGCTTCACAGGTAGATCGTGATTTTGTCGCGGATGTAGGTTTTACACCGCGACTGGATAATTATGATGCGGAAGCGGATACTACTGTGAGATTAGGTTACCGCGACTTTAATCCATGGGTTGGTTATAACCATTATCCTGAGGGGAATAGCCCAATAAACATGCACGGGCCACGTTTTTGGGCAGTTTGGACTTTCAATGCCGATGGCTCATTTAATGAACGGCTCTTAAATCTTGTGTATTTTGTGAATTTCAAAAGTAGCGCCGAAGCACGAATAAGAATTCGTCAGAACGGAGTAGATCTTCCCTTTTCAACAGATCTAATAGGCGACGATGTATTTCTTCCTGCCAAGCGCTATGACTTCACTGAAGTCAGTGGATATTTCGCAACCAATAGTAGGAAGCGGCTATCCGGTGATTTTAACGTTACTTATGGTTCATTCTATAACGGTACCAAACTTACGATATCGTCAAGCTTAAACATCAGACGTCAGCCCTGGGGTAACTTTGGAATCGCTTACACTCAAAACCGTGTAGATCTTGAAGAATTTGGGAACACAGATCTGCATCTTCTGGGTCCACGAGCTGAAGTCTCATTCAGCAATAAGATGTTTTGGACTACTTTTCTCCAGTACAACACGCAGGCTGAGAATTTCAATATCAACAGCCGTTTCCAATGGCGGTATAAACCTATGTCCGATATTTTCATCGTATACACGGATAATTATACAACAACTGCCTTGACGGTTAAAAACCGTGGTTTGATATTTAAAATGACCTATTGGCTCAATCTTTAGGCTGGAAGATAAAAAGTTTTGACTTATCTACTAAAATCTAATTTATTGATAAATATGTTGAAAATAGAGCGTATTCAATGATTGAACAGGGATTCAAAAAATATCAGTAGGTATATACACATTAAAAAAGCCGTCTCATGACAGCTTTAATTACAAAGCTTAGCTCCGATATTACAATTGATAAATAAATTTGATCGAATTTCTTGGAATTGATCTTCCCTCTTTAGTAAGCACCAAATCCTCCCTTAACCCAACAATGGTATCCACAAATGTTTCGTACCCCTGATTTAAGGCCTGTACGATCTTCACTTTTTGTTGGTAGAAATTTCCTAAAATCAATGCCCTCTTCAGCTTAATCTCACGCTTATTTAATGATTGTTGGTCTTCCATAATCTTTCTTCATTGTTTAATTACACAACCGAAGAACGTTAGGAAAGTTTGTTTAGTACAGACAACTTCTATGACCGGTATTATTTACCGGTCATATAGTGGGTTCAAGCGATTGTCATATATCGAACATACGACTAAAGGATCTGTTACATGATTATCATGTTCATAAAGCAACAACAGCCACTATTAAAACTCGAACCCAGGAAGGGGGGCTATTATTATTTGAAAATTAATAAGGAAGTAGTTGATAAAATGCCTAAACAAAAGGCCACCAGATTAGTGATTTCTATTTATGAGTCCATCTCTTATTCATGCGGTTTAAATCATTTGGGTGACGGAAATTTCTTCATTATTGTAGCAGGAAAATATGTCAAAAAGCTACAGAAAAATGAAGGTGATCGGGTATCTTTTGAATTGACAGAAGACCCTAACCCACTAGGTGTTCCAATGCCCCCGGTATTGGAGGCCTTGCTCACACAGGATGAAGAACTTAACATGAAGTTTGAAAAACTCACCGACGGCAAAAAGCGTAGCCTAATTTATTATACCGCCAGCGTCAAAGACATAGACAAACAAGTTCAAAAGGCACTTACCTTTCTCAATGATAAGGTTCGTATGAAGCGAAAGTCTTCATAACCACACTTGTGACACTGCTTATCGTGTATCCTGAAATCACGTAGCCATGATCCAAAATCAGGAGCAAGCACCCATTTCCAATGAATTGGTAGTTCAAAAAATAGCTCTTTTCAATCATTTGATTGCAATTATGTTTGATTCCAGATTACTTCTATTTAAATTGAAATAATCAGAATTAAATCAGAACCATCCTTTATCCTGCCATGAAGAGAATTTTTATGTTGGCCTTTGGCATCGTGCTCATTGCCTCCTGTTCAGAGTATGAAGCCACGGAGCCGGATAAGGCCGTTGATCTGAATCGGGCCAAAGCGATTTGGATTGATACCCAAAGCAAAAACGGTGGAGGAAATAACGGAAGAGTAGTTGATCAACTCACACCTCTTTTCGAGCGATACAGTCAACACCTAGCACATAATGACCTTCCCTTCCTTAAAATCCCCGTGGCCACTCAGAATAAAGTAGTGCATCACATGGAAGGTGTAGATACTGATTTAGAGTTAGGCACCTACTTACTCTATGTGGATAACCAAGACGGAGAGAACCTGTATTTGGTTAATGTAGTGCTGGGCGAAGGGAACAATTTCAATAATGGGCTGGTAACGGTTCATGATCTAGCGGGCCAGTACATTGTGGGGTATCGTTTCCAAGACGGGGAGTACTTGCTTGTTAGTGAAGAGCGTGAAACCACCCAAAACGGCAGGACTAGTGGAGTCGAATGTTGGTATGTAGACCATTATACCTGCACGGTACGGATAGGGCCGGACGACTGTGAATTAGATTACACTACTGTACATTGTGAATATTATACTGATAAACCTCCCCTAATCTTTGGTGATGGCAGCGGCGAAGGTGGAGGTTCAGGTGAGGGCTCTAGCTTAACTGATCCCGTGCAGTGTGATGACGGCTATTTTGCTGATGAGCAGGGCAGGTGCATAAATGCCTGTGGGCCCGGGATGGTTTATGATGAAACTGAGGGATGTATAGATGAAGCTGAACTCTGGGATTTAGATCAAACTTTTGGAAGCCTATGCAGCAACATAAACTTTATACATACAGCCAAATCGTTTAAAGCTGAAATTAGTGGCTTAGGGGGGACTTATTTTAATAGGGCATTAAAAAGATCAATAAATGTAGAGCTAGGAGTTAATTGCATTGATTTGCCTGAGTACTATTTTGGAACAAGATATGATGCTGCTGAAGGTTTTGCGTCAATTTTTAATCAAGCAAGAACAAGAATAGAACATGAATTGGAGATTGGTGACTTGTCGCCCACAACACTCGCTGTCAGGAGTCGACTTATCAGCTTACTGAAAACATGGCTTAATACCAATTATCCCGGAGCTACTTTTAGTACAAATACTTGTAGCGGTGATATCCCAAATTCTACGGCTGACTATGGCTGCTAAACTTTTGTTAATTCCATCTTTTTGTTGCATTATCGTGAGCTTTTCGTATCCACAAACATCAAAAAAAATACTTGAATATGAATCAAAGAATCAATTCAAGGCGGAGTTGTTAAATCTCGCAGAGGCTGAAATAACAAATTTAACGATTCAAATAAGCGATAACCTAAATACTTGGTATAGCTATTCAAGATTACCTCTTAAAGGTTTAGAAGCCAGTTATGACCAACCGAACTTTCGAATAAAAAAACCAATCGATTGCTTACCCAAGATTAAGAACCTTGTTCATGTTGAGACTCTTGATATAAGTTTTCTTGGGCTAAAGAAGTTACCAAAGGGTATAAGAAAGTTAAAGAATCTTAAAAGCCTTGACATAAGCTTTAATTATATTGATCTACAAAAAGAGATCGAAACGATACGTAAACTTCCTAAACTTGAGGAATTGGTGATTTTTGGTTTATTGGTCAACAAAGAAATTATTAATAAGCTTACTAATGAGGGTAAAACGGAAGTTTTATACAGCCAAGAACAGCATTTTAAGTTTTTTGAAAGACATAATGAAAAATGAAATCCATAGATTTGAGATCATCGACAAATCAAAGATACCAAGCAAAACCTCATCGAGGTGTGAAGCCCTCGTAGTTGTAAAGTTCAAATCTACTTAGGCACCCCTATATGATTACCTAAAAACAGCGCATTCAAAAACAAGCGGTTGGTACCATACCAACTCCCTCGAAAATTCGGATTATCAGCAAACATCACTACTCTACCGCTACCTAAAGCACTAACAATAAGTGAGGCAGAAGGCTTCAAAAACGCATCTAAATTTTCCTGGGTAATGAACCCATCGATATGTGGATCTTCGGTGTATTTAACCACAGTGGCATAAGGACTTTTACTGGGCTTCAGCCAGACTTCGCTGTTTCGGTAAACGGGTAATAGCTTTCTCGAATAACCAAACCCCAACGGATGTGTCAGATCCAAATCTCCTTGAAATAACGTTCCTCCCACTTCTTTTTTGCCTAAGTGCTGCGGAGCGCTTACATAAGGTAGTCTTTTAACTACCTTTACGTCTTTCATCTTGCTGTCTTTTTCTTTCTTCACGAGTTCTTCTTTCACTAGCTTTTTATCAATCGCCCACTTAGCGGCTTCTCTTATGGCTATTAAGGTATTCCCCTGTTTTACCCAATCGCTTATTTTTTGAATTTTAATGGAATCTAGCTCCGAGTATCGGGCCGAGATCATCACCATAGTATTGTATTTGTTCAGATCAACACGGTTAAACTGATCAAGCCTTACCTTGGTAATAGGCATGTTCATACGCGTGTCCAGTAGGTGCCAGACCTCTCCTGCTTCATAGGAGGAGGTAGATCCTCCGATCCACATAAGGGCCTTCGGTTTCCTAACTACCCTGAAATATCTACTTCCCAAATCAATCCCCGAAGTCGCGTAGCCTGTTGCTACCGGTACTACCTCTACATTCCATTTTTTTGAAGCCTCCTGAAGCAATGTATACAGTGAATCGGGTTTGATCTTTTGCTTACTAACAGGGAGCATTAGAGTACCATAATCATAACGTCGGCCATAGAGTGAAAACGGTTTAAATGCAGACGTCGCCCTGGCACCGCCTTCAATAATCTGATTTAGTACACCCGTGGCATTGTAGTCGTTGTAGGGAATTAAATAAGCGTAATTCGAAAAATCGAAGGTAGCAGCTTTTAACACATTGGTTTCAACCGTAACTTCCTTACCCTTTGAAAATGAACTGGTCAATTCAGCGTATGGTAGATTGTAAAAATTAACCAAGGACCAACCTGAAGCGTCATAAAATACGCTATCTACGTACTCATCGTAGGTTTCAAATAAGGTTTGAACCATTCTGTACTGTGCCTGATTTGTGGGTACAACATAAGACGAACCCGGTTCGTACTTATACCCACTTTTGGTGATGGACTGGTCTAATTCATAAACTTTTATCCTGTGGATAAGAAGTTTGTCGATAAACGCCTGAGCCCTGTTCTTATCACCATCATCACCAAAAACATACGCCTTAACAGAACTCTTGGATGAATTTCGTAAAGCTGATTTAAAAAAATCCTGTTGGTACTTGTAAAGCATTTCTTTGTTCTCAATAGAAGCTCGTATAGTAGATAAACCCGAAGTATACTGGTTCCTGATTGTGAAAGGAAAAGTAACCTTACCCATTTCTGTATCCTGTGCATGGCCACGCGAGCTGGCTTGTTCAAAAAGTAATGCCAAACCTCCTTGCAAATCAGGATAAGAAGATCCATAGCCGGGGTAAGTACCATCAAAAACCTCTTTGGTAAAATAAAACGAACCTATTCTGTCCAGGTCTTCCTTAAAGTATTTGGCAAACGTGTCATTCAGAGTAGTATAGTTTTCTCTAGGCATAATTGGATCCTTAGATGCATTGGCCTTCATTGGTTCGAAAAAATATGTGCTATTCGTTCCCATTTCATGAAAATCCGTCACTACATTGGGATACCAGCTATGAAACCAATTTAGTTTAGCCCGGCTCTCCGGATGAATAGCCAACAACCAGTCCCGATTCAGATCAAACCAGTAGTGATTAGTTCTCCCTCTGGGCCACATCTCATTGTGCTCGGCATCCAGGGGATCCGTAACCAGGGGATTGCCGCGATAAGCGTTAGCCCACTGGGTATGGCGATCGCGTCCATCCGGATTAATGGTAGGATCAAGAAAGACCACGGCTTCCTTCAAATAATTCAGAATTTGCTGATTTTGAGACGCCACCAAGGTATACGCGACAAGCAAGGCCGCTTCGGCGCAGGAAGGCTCGTTACCGTGCACATTGTAGCCCAGATTAATAAAAATGGGCAAATCACTGAAGTCAGAACTCGTATTGTTCAGGTTCACCACTCGCATATGTTTCTCCCTTATTTCCTCCAAGTTCTTGTGATTGGACGGATCACTGATATTGAGGATCACTAGTTCTCTCAACTCATGTGTTTTCCCGTAGTAGGTTATGGTAGCACGATCGGATACTTCGGCTAACTTTTCAAGATAGGCAACAATTTTATCATGTCGGGTGTGGTATTCTCCAATGCCATAACCCAAAAATTGCTCTGGTGTAGGAATGGATCGGTCAAACGGCTCGTAGGATTTATAAAAATAATCTTGACCAAAAGCTGAGACTATCAGGGTTGAAAAAAGAATTGTAAATAAAACTTTCATTTGAACTATTTCTATTTCTGATTTAAATACTTGAAAAAGAAGGCAATAGCCAGGTTAAGAAGCCCAAGAATAAAATAGGACCCTCCTGATCCAAAACCAGCGGCTACAATACTTGGGCTGATGTCACCTGCCTGTTCAATAGCATCAAAGGCGATAACGTATTTTCTAACCGAACCAATCAAGCCGAAAACTGCGGCCGAACATCCTAAAGGAACTAACGATCTGTACCAGTAACCTTGTGAGTTTTTATTTGTACGGATTTTGATACTGTAAAATTGGAATGCCGAAATCACTACAATATATAATAGGAAAAAGTAAAGTAGGATAGACAACCAGGATTCTGTTACTATCGGTAGTAGCCTTATTAAAGTCATTTAACCGACAAGTTAACACAAAAGACTTTTTTCAAAAATTATTTGGAAACCTGAAAAACCATTTCTACGTTTGAACCATCAATTCGAGGCTCTATCTGGAGCATCGATTTATAAAGAAGCGTGGAGAGACAGGCTCGTTGAAGCGCTAGCAACCGCCTTAGAATAAGGAAGGTGCTAATTCCTGATCCTTTAAAGTCCGTCAAGGTGATGGGCAGGGAGAATATAAATTGATAAAAATGAAAAGATCAATTCAACACCAAACCGGATCAATTGCTACCTTTCAAAGAAAGATTAATTCTTTGACTCAACTCATTTCCCTGACATACTGTTGCTGTTGTTGTAGATAACAGCGCTGTACACCACACGCAGCATCCAACATTTTTTATCGGTCCAATAGATTTGGTCTTTTGGAACTGATAAAGGAGCCTCAATATTAACCCAATTTCTAAGTAATAAGATTTAAAATCATGTCAGAAATCATAAATTTTTCAATAAAATCCAAAAGCGAATCTTCCGCAAAAACAAGCGTCAAAGTCAGAGACTTCGAACTAGTCATTGATGAACCTGATGAATTGGGCGGAACCGACGTTGCTCCTAATCCAGTGGAATATATTTTAGCCGGTTACGCCGGTTGCATAAATGTAGTAGCTCATATAGTAGCTAAAGAACAGAACATAAGATTAAAAGACCTGGAAATAGATATTGATGGTGATTTGAACCCTTCTAAACTATTCGGCAGTTCATTCGAGGAGAGAGCAGGCTACAGAAACATTAACGTCTCCCTCAAAACAACTACAAAACTTGACAAGGGCCAGCAAATTAAATGGCTAAAAGAGGTAGAATATCGCTGCCCGGTAAACGATAATTTAAGTAATAAAACACCTATAAATTTTTCATTGAATTCAAACTAATCAAAAAATGTCACAAGAATTAAACTTCGAAACTTTACAACTACATGCAGGATATGAAGATGTTGAGGAATCATCAAGATCCCGAGCTGTACCGTTGTATCAGACTACCTCTTACACGTTCAAAAATTCCGAACATGGTGCCAATCTATTTGCACTGAAAGAGTTCGGTAATATTTACACGCGTATAATGAATCCCACCACGGATGTCTTCGAAAAACGTATCGCCGCCCTTGAAGGAGGCGTAGCGGCCCTGGCTGTAGGCTCGGGACAAGCTGCTCAGTTTATTGCCCTTAATAACTTCCTTGGATTAGGTGATAACTTCGTCTCGACGAGCTTCCTATATGGAGGAACTTATAACCAGTTCAAAGTCGCCTTCAAACGTCTTGGAATTGAAGCACGGTTTGCTGAAAGTGATAAAGCAGAGCATTTCGAGAAACTCATCGATGAAAACACAAAGGCTATTTACCTTGAAACCATTGGTAACCCTGGTTTCAATGTACCTGATTTTGACGCTATCTCAGAAGTAGCTAAGAAATACGATATTCCATTGGTTGTAGATAACACATTTGGTGCCGGGGGGTATCTTTTCAGACCTATTGAGCACGGTGCGGCCGTAGTGACGGCATCAGCAACAAAATGGATTGGCGGACATGGTACATCCATAGGGGGTGTTATCATCGACAGTGGCAACTACAACTGGGGCAACGGAAAATTCCCTCAATTTACTGAGCCCTCTGAAGGTTACCATGGCCTGAATTTCTGGGAGACTTTTGGTTTCAACAACCCATTGGGATTACCCAACGTTGCTTTTGCTATTCGAGCCAGGGTTGAAGGTCTAAGGGACTTTGGGCCAGCTATAAGTCCCTTTAATTCTTTTCTCCTGATACAGGGCCTGGAAACACTATCTCTACGTGTTCAAAGAACAGTAGATAATGCTCTTGAAATTGCAAAATGGCTTGAGCAACATCCACAGGTAGAGTCAGTTAACTATCCTGGACTTGAAACCAGTAGCTACTATGAGTTGGCTAAAAAGTACTTAAAAAGAGGATTTGGCGGAGTACTTTCCTTTGTTATTAAAGGTGGTAAAGAAGAGGCAACCAAATTTGTAGATAACCTTAAGCTTGTAAGTCACCTCGCTAATGTTGGAGATGCTAAAACACTTATTATTCAACCTTCCGCCACCACTCATCAACAGCTGAGTGATGAGGAGCAATTAGCATCTGGCGTGCTACCTAATCTACTTAGAATTTCAGTTGGAATAGAACATATAGATGATATAAAATCAGATTTAGCCAATGCCTTTGACTCAATCAGTACCAGCTCCGCTGTTGAAGCCTGAGTTGGAAGTTTTCGGTTATGATCAAAAGTTCAGTTTGGAGGGAGGCGACTCTCTCCCTGGACTGGAGATCGCTTATTCAACACACGGTGAGCTATCTTCCAAACGAGATAATGTGGTTTGGGTGTTTCATGCACTGACGGCAAATGCAAACCCATTTGAGTGGTGGCCGGGACTCATTGGAAATAATGATCTCATCAATCCTTCTGAGCACTTCATAGTCTGCGCCAATATGTTAGGGTCCTGCTATGGTACTACAGGGCCCGATCATATTAATCCCGAAACCGGCGAAAAATATGGTTTACGCTTTCCGACTATTACAGTCAGGGATATGGTTAACGCACATAAATTGCTTCAGCTACACCTGGGTATCGAAAAGATCTATTTGGGTATAGGTGGAAGTATGGGTGGACAGCAATTACTGGAATGGGTCGCCCAGGAAAGTAGTCTATTTGAAAATATTTGTTTGATAGCGACAAATGCGAAACACTCACCATGGGGGATAGCATTCAACGAATCTCAGCGATTAGCACTGGCCGCAGATCCCACCCTAAACTATACTTATGATGGGGCAGGGGAAAAAGGTCTAAAAGCAGCTCGAGCCATTGCCATGCTTAGCTATAGAAATCAAGGTGCTTATGGCGCTACACAAATGGATGAAGATTCTAAAATTGATGACTTTAAGGCAAGCAGCTACCAGGACTATCAAGGGAACAAATTGGTAAAGCGTTTTAGCCCTCATGCCTATTGGTGCCTAAGTAAGGCTATGGACAGTCATAATGTTGCCAGAGATAGAGAAGCCACCGAGAAAGTTTTGGGTAAAATCAGGGCGAATGCTTTAATTCTAGGATTAGAAAATGACATCCTTTTTCAACCTAGTGAACAGGAATTCTTAGCCAAGCATATTTCAAAATCAAAATTTCAACTCGTGCCTTCAATATATGGACACGATGGTTTTTTAATTGAAACCGAATCAATTAGTAACTATATCAGAGAATTTTTACGAACTACAGAGTATGAGCAAATATAAAATAGGTCTTTTTGGCTTTGGATGCGTTGGCCAGGGATTTTACGAAACACTGCTTCAAAATGAGCAAATCGATGCGGAGGTGGTAAAAATATGCGTGAAGGATAATATCAAAGAACGACCTATCTCAAAAGATATCTTCGTCTATGATCCTAAGGAGATTCTCGAAGATGAGAATATCAATTTAGTAGTAGAGCTGATCGACGAGGCAAAAACAGCTTTCAGCATCGTTTCAGAAGCATTATCATACAAGAAACCAGTAGTGAGTGCCAATAAAAAAATGATTGCCGAACGCTTGGTAGAGCTAATAAAGCTTCAAAAAGAACATGACACGCCTCTCCTGTATGAAGGAGCTGTTTGTGGCAGTGTTCCAGTGATTAAAACCCTTGATGAGTATTACTCTTTGGAACAGGTTAATGAGATCAAAGGGATTTTTAATGGATCTACAAACTACATTCTTACAAAAGTGATTGAAGAGAACAAATCGTATAAGGAAGCACTAAAATCAGCTCAAGATAATGGTTTTGCCGAGAGTGACCCTACTCTGGATGTAGAGGGCCACGATCCGAAATACAAACTCGCCATTGTGTTGCAGCATACGTTTGGATTAAGTATTCATCCAGAAAACATATTTAATCAAGGGATTCAAAATATAACCCAGGCAGATATAAATTTTGCTGCAGAGAGAGGGCTGAAAATAAAATTACTGGCAAGGTCTATCAAAAATGGAAAACAAGTAACTGCTTTCGTAGCCCCTCATTTTGTAAGTCGCGAGAGCCCTCTTTATCATATAGAAAACGAGTATAATGCCGTCCTCATTGATGGGGACTTTGCCAATGAGCAGGTTTTAGTTGGAAAAGGGGCCGGTAAACTACCTACAGGATTGGCGGTATTGTCAGATGTAGTGGCCATCACCAAGGGATATTCCTATACATACACTAACACTTCCGATGATTTGGACTTTGTTTCCTCAGAAGAAGAAGTTTATGTAAGCTTTGAGAACGAAGCGATAATCGATTTTAGTCTCTTCAAAAATATTTCCGAAAAATATATTGGAAAACGAAAGGGTTATGTTATTGGAGAGATAAGTTTAGAAAGATTAAAGATCCTCATCAAAGAAACGGGTGTGAATACTATATTCACATCCGGTGCCAAAGAGGAAATCGAGATCCATAGATTATCTTATTCATATGCATAATCGAATCATTTATCCAGAATTCTACGTATGTCATTGGCCTGCCGCATAGCTCGGCTCATACCCTGCTCATCATTTTGATCAATCATTTCCTTAAAAGCTTTTAAATGATTAATGTATTGATCCAATGCTACTGATATGTATTCTTTGTTATGAGCAAAAATAGGCGCCCACATTTCTGGGGAACTTTTCGCCAAACGCACCGTCGATTCGAAACCGCTCCCCGCCAGATTGGCTATATTTTTTTCATCTTCTTCCTTATTCAATACCGTTAGCCCAAGCATAAATGACGACACATGGGAAAGATGGGAAATATAGGCCACATGTTTGTCATGGTCTTTAGCCGTCATGAAAACGGTTTTCATTCCAACAGCATCAAATAGCTTTAAGGCAGTATTCATCGCTGACTCGTCCGAATTCTCCCGATCACAGATCACATTAACTGCACCTTGATAAAGGTCAGCAAATGCCGCCTTAGGACCTGTATTTTCGGTGCCCGTCATCGGGTGCGCAGCAACATACCGACCACGAAGTGCATGATCTCTAACGCTATCCACCAACAAGGATTTAGTACTCCCCAAATCAATCAATACTTGATTAAATGTCATAAGATCAAGTACCTTGGGAATCTCTTTTAAAAGCTCATTTACCGGAACGGCTAATATAATTACGTCGGCCAGTTTGATCGCCGATTTTAAGTTAACGCATCGATCTACGATTCTTAGCTCAAGCGCTTCAGCCTCGTGAACAGTATATTTATCAATTCCTATAATAGCATGAGTCAAATTCTTTTGTCTTAAGGCTAAGGCCATAGAACCTCCCATCAGTCCTAAACCTACGATAGCTACATTCATGGCCTTAATTTTTCAAGTGATTTCATAATTCTATCCAACGATTCTGCCAATAGTTCTTCCGATGAGCAGAGAGAAATACGTAAATAACGGTCTCCCTTTGATCCAAATATGAACCCTGGAGTAATAAAAACACCGGCTTCTTGGATAATCAGGTCTACCCATTTTTCAATATCGGCTATATGCTCAGGAGACTTTGCCCATACAAATAACCCACGCTGACGTTGGTCAAAACTACACCCTAAAACCTCCATTATCTCAAAAGCCCTTATTCTTCGGTTTTTGTAAGTTTCATTCAAGCTGCTATACCATTCCATAGGAAGCTGTAGCGCCTTAACAGCCGCCTTTTGAATAGGCTGAAACATCCCGGAGTCCATATTACTTTTAACCCTGAGGATAGTTTTAATGTAATCAGCCTGCCCGGAAACCCAGCCGAGACGCCAACCCGCCATATTGTGCGACTTACTTAGGGAGTTCAATTCAAGGCAAACTTCTGCAGCCCCTTCGATCTGAAAAATACTGAATGGTTGCCCGTCGTGGAGACAGCTATAGGGGTTATCGTTTATTAATAAAAAATTATGACGCTTAGCTAATGAAATAAGTCTCTTAAGCTGTTGATTATTCCCTCTTACCCCAGTAGGCATATTGGGGTAATTAAGCCACATCAATTTGACATCGGCTAATGGAAGCTTCTCAAATGATCTCCAATGAATATTCCAGTCATCCTCTTCATCCAATTCATATTTTATGACCTTCGCCTGAACAAGCTCAGCAACGGCCATATAGGTTGGATATCCTGGATCAGGTATAAGCACCTTATCCCCGGGATCTAAAAAGGCCATGGAGATATGCATTATACCCTCTTTGGATCCGATTAAAGGCAGAATGTCATTTGCGGGATCGAGATCGACGTCATTATTACTCTTCATCCAAGCAGCTATTTCTTGCCTCAATTCAGGTAATCCTACATAGCTCTGGTACCCGTGAACTTCATTCCTTTCCGCGTACTTTTGTAGCTCTGCAATGACTTCCGGCGAAGGTGGCAGATCCGGACTGCCTATACCTAAATTGATAATATCAAATCCAGAATTATTTAGCTCGGCGATTTCCTTAAGCTTTCTAGAAAAATAATATTCAGATACATTGCTTAATCTCGCTGCTGACTTGATGATCATCTGTCTAAATTAATTAGCCTACGGTCCTGATAAGACTAAACAAGAGTTAAAAATAACAACCTTAGCAATGGCAAGAATAAACTTTTCGTCAATATATTTGTAATCCTTTTGATAAGAAGAAATTAGACCAAAGAAACGCTAGATATGAGTACGGTTATTTTTACATCCATAGTAGCATTTACAGTAATTATTTTGCTCTTGGTTTTGATCTTGCTTTTTGCACAATCAAAGCTCGTACAATCCGGCCCGGTAAATATTATTGTGAACGGTGATAAAGACAATCCCATCGTCACTACTGCTGGTAGTACATTATTATCTACCTTGTCAGCACAAAAGCTATTCTTACCTTCGGCATGCGGCGGAGGTGGTACATGCGCCATGTGCAAATGCGTTATTGACGAGGGTGGTGGAGATGTTTTACCAACAGAAGTAGGGCACCTAAGTAGAGCTGAGCAAAAAGAAAATGTCAGATTATCTTGTCAGGTCAAGGTGAAACAGGACATGGAGATCCGCATTCCTGAAGAAATTTTTGGTATTAAAAAATGGGATACCACTGTCGTCTCTAACTATAATGTTTCTACTTTCATCAAGGAATTTGTGATGAGGCTTCCCGAAGGTGAAACTATGGATTTCGAAGCAGGTGGGTATATTCAGATCGATGTTCCTCCTATAGAAGTCAAGTTCGGTGATATGGATATTACGCCGAAACCTGAACTTGGGCACCCGGATAACGTATTCCAAGAAGACTGGGACAACTTCAAACTATGGGACCTGGTCATGAAGAATGACGAGACCATATTTAGAGCATACTCTATGGCCAACCACCCGGCTGAAGGAAATATAGTCATGCTCAACATACGTATTGCTACACCACCTTGGGATCGAGATGCTGGCAAATGGATGGACGTCAACCCTGGTATTTGTTCATCTTATGTTTTCTCAAGAAAACCGGGTGATATAGTAACCATATCCGGACCTTACGGCGAATTCGAGATCAATCATACAGAGAGAGAAATGGTCTACATTGGCGGCGGTGCCGGAATGGCTCCTCTAAGAGCCCAGATTTTCCATCTGTTTCATACAATGAAAACTGATAGGAAAGTTTCTTATTGGTACGGTGGCCGTTCCAAAAAAGAGCTCTTCTATGTTAATCATTTCCGAAAAATAGAAGAGGACTTTCCAAATTTCAAATTTCATATCGCCCTTTCCGAGCCATTAGAAGAAGATAATTGGAAAGAGAAAAAGAGCCTAGAAGACAACGAAGCAGATGGTTATTTAGGTTTTATCCACCAGGCGTTATATGACAATTATCTCGGAAAACATGAAGATCCCGAAGAAGTGGAATATTATCTATGCGGACCTCCATTGATGAATGCTGCAGTGCTTAAAATGCTAGACGAAATGGGTATACCTCCAGAAAACATTCGATTTGATGATTTCGGAGGATAAGATCAAACGAATTATGCAAAAAACCCTCAAAGCATTGCTTTGAGGGTTTTTTATTTTCTATTCATTACTAAAAACTTAATTTTAGAAATAAACCATTAGATGGATCTCAAGATTTTCTTCTCTCCACTTGAAGAGGAACAATTCATACACGTCACCAGTTCTGGGAGTTTTTTTAAAAACATTGCCGCAAACATCGATGGTATGCCGGATTATCGCAGTGCGCATATTGCTATTATCGGAGTTGAAGAGTCAAGGGGTTCAAACTCAAACCAGGGTACAGAAAAAGGCCCTGACATAATTCGTCAAAAGCTGTATAATTTAAAAAAGGGATTTGGAGCGTATAAAGTGGTAGACCTGGGAAATCTTCGACCAGGAATAGATCTTGAAGAAACACATGGACGTCTGAAAGAAGTATGTCGCCTGCTGTTGGAAAAAAATGTCCTCCCACTAATTATAGGAGGTTCTCATGATCTTGATTTAGGTCAATATAAGGCTTATGAAGATATGGATAAGTTGATTAGTCTTCTTAATGTGGATGCTTTTTTAGATATGGAAGATAAAGCCAAGAGTCCTAGTGGCAGCCACATCAATCAGATTTTAATCCATGAACCTAATTATTTATTTAACTACAGCCATTTGGCCTACCAAAGCTATCTGATAGACCAAAGCGCCATTGACATTCTGGAAAAGCTTTATTTTGAAGCTTATCGAATAGGACATCTCAGATCAAATATTACCGAAATGGAACCTATTATCCGGAATGCAGACATGTTGTCATTTGATATAACGGCTATAAAATCGAGCGATGCCCCGGGAAACGAGAATGCCCAGCCATTTGGGTTAAGCGGGGAAGAAGCGTGTCAGATATGCTGGTACGCCGGGCTAAATGAAAAATTGAGTTCAGTCGGGTTTTATGAATACAATCCCGATTTTGATGATGATAATAAAAAAACGGCCTCGGTAACGGCCACCATGATCTGGTACTTTATTGAAGGGTATTACCATCGAAAGAACGAGCAAAATTTCAAAACAAACGATTATACAAAGTTCGTTGTTTCCATGCCTAGCGATCCGGAAACGATGAGTTTTTACAAAAGCAAGCTAAGTGAAAAATGGTGGATGGAAGTGCCTTTTCCACAAGGCAGAGAAAGGTATGCTAGAAATTGCATCATACCTTGCAGCTATTCGGATTATCAGTTGGCCACTAAAGGTGAACTTCCCGAACGCTATATTAGTACCCATGCGAAATTGATTTAAACACTAAACTTTAGTCTATGAAAAACATAAACTACATGCTATTATCAGTAATCTTTTTGGCTTGTGGCTCTACACCTAACGTTGATGAAATAGTAAATAATGCCATTGCCACATCAGGAGGAGATCTTTTTGAGAAAACAGAAATCCAGTTTGAATTTAGAGATAGAGAGTACGGCTATAAAAAGGCCGATGGTAATTTTGAATACATTCGTCTCTTTGAAGATTCATCACGTGCCGTTAGGGATATTCTAACTAATGGGGGCTTCACTCGTGAGGTTGACGGTATTATCACAGATGTGCCGGATACTATGGCAATTAAATACAGCAACTCCGTAAACTCGGTTATCTATTTTGCCCTGCTACCTTACGGTCTGAATGATCCAGCGGTAAATAAATCATACCTGGGTCCAACCACTTTAGATGGTAAGCAGTACCATAAAATCAAGGTAACATTTAACCAAGAAGGTGGTGGAGAAGATTACCAAGATATTTTTATCTATTGGATCGATGTCGCCGAGAACAAGGTTGACTACTTGGCATATTCTTATGAAACCGAAGGTGGGGGAATTAGATTTAGAGCAGCCTATAATGAGCGTTTTATAAATGGTATAAGGTTTGTAGATTATGTGAACTACAAACCACAATCAGATGTCGTTCTGGAGGAAATTGACAATACTTTCGAAAGAGGGGAATTGGAAGAACTTTCTAAAATCGAACTAACGGGAATAAAAGTCAACAAACTTTAGACTGTTCTCTTTCTATAGATAAAATAGCCTGTATAGAGCAGGCATATAAAAGCTATAGACTGGATAATTATGAATTTGACGAAGTTATTCTCCAACGACAGGTTGATGATGTTGTTCATGGCATTCCAAAGCCCGTTCAACCCTAACAGTAATAGCACCTCCAAAACAACAAAAGATACCAAATTCATATATGCGGAATTAACATGACCTTTCATTTGCTTTTTATCATTTACCACAACCAGAAGAAAAATTCCTAAGAATGGCAATATGAATCCATTGAGTGCCTGCGCGGCAACGATGATCGGAACGGGTTTTACATCGAGTAACCCAAAGAATAATCCAATCAGTAATACGATAGACCAACCTGCCCTATAGGATATTTCTTTAGATTTAATTCTATCTTCGAAGAGTCCTGATGTAATCATTCCAGCTGCCATAGGTGCCGTTATGGAAGAGGTAAAACCTGCAGCGAAAAGTCCCAAACCCATTAACCAATAAGCCCAAGGCCCATGGCTATCTCCCAAAAGTTTAGCTAAATCAAGAAATGAATCAACCTTATCAATTTGAGTTGCCGCCACCAAAATGGCTATTGAAATAACCCCACCGACAACAACAGAAATCGCCAAACCAAAACGCATTTCACCAAGAGATTGACCATGGCTTAAACCTGAACCTAAATAGATATTATAGGGCACTATGGTGGTACCTATTAAAGCAAGTGTTACCCACTGGGATCCGCGAGGAAGATTAGGTATTGTTCCATTGAAAAATTGTCCAATACTATGCGTGCCAGAAAGAGCTACAAAAATAAAAAGTGCTCCCATTAGAAACACCATTGTTCCTAAGACCTTTATAATGGCATTTTGACCGCCATAGGTAAGTAATAAAAAGACTATCAAGCCAATAATAATCAACAATAAACGTTGATTCATTTTGACGAGTACTAAAAAACCTGCTACAGATCCTAAAATATTACCCGCCTCATATGCGGCACAACCAAGAACGACGGCAGCACCAATAACCATTGCGGGTTTTCTCCTCAAGTTTTGCTTTAGAACAGAGCTGAGTCCATGGCCGGTAATAATTGAAATTCTTGCTGACATTTCTTGCAGTATGATACAAGCGAATACCGCAAACAACAGGGCCCATACCAAATCATATTTAAATAATGCCCCTGCAGAAGAAGACGCCGCCAAGGTCCCTGGGCCAATAAAAGCGGCTGAAATAACGGACCATATAAGAATAGAATTTATCCTCTTTTTTATTATGAACATCTAAGGCATAGTTCCGGTTGAACAGTTAATTCCAAACTACTTAAAAATTCAGTACTTTTAACAGTCAAAAGACTGGTATCCAGATCATAGTCTGTATTCATATGAAGTTTAGAGTAAGGTTCTTTTGTCTAGCGGCTTTAGTTTTATTTTATTCCTCCACCAATGAGGTCAACAGTCAGGACACTGCTCCAAAAATTGTAATAAACTCGGTTGGGCACTCTGGTAAGGTTTTTAATGTCTTATATACCCCAGATGGGTCCAGAATTATTTCCGTATCGGAAGACAAAAGTATCCGGGTCTGGGATGCGGGTAGTGGAGAGCTTCTAAATAAATACGAATCAGAAATTGGTACCGGCCCCAAGGGTATGTTATATACTTCGGCTATAACACCGGACGGAAATATTTTGGCAGTTAGTGGTTATCCTGTAGACGACGATGCCGACAATTACATCATTTTTATTGATTTAAATTCCGGAAAGCAGGTCAGTACCGCTGTGGGCCATAAAAATGTTATCAATTCTCTTGATTTCACAGGAGATGGTAAATTTTTAGCCAGCGGCAGTGATGACGGGACTGTACTTATTTGGCAGTTCCTTGGAAAAGGAGAAACAAAAAGTGTTCATTCCATTGACGTGGGTTCCAGAGTAGCCAAACTCTCTTTTAACAAAAGAAGTAATGCACTCGCTGTAGCTTCCGAAGCGAAAAATATCAAAATCTATAATCTGGCCGGGCTCAATACGGGGAATGTCAATTATGTTCCTCGAGAATTAAAAAAGCATAAGGATGTAGTAAATAAAGTTATTTTCTCTCCAGACGGATCTTTTATTGCCAGTAGCAGCTTCGACCAGGATCTTATCCTGTGGAGAGCTGATGGGTCATACCTTAAGTCATTAAATACCAATGACAAAGTGATCAATGCTCTTGCCTTTTCCCATGACTCAAGAATTTTAGTGGCAATGGATGAATCCGGAAAAGGAGTTAGTTATAATATTCCATCCGGAAACAAACTGTCCACCTTCACAGGGCATGACAATACCGTTTTCAGTGCGGCTTTTTCACCGAATTCAGCCTCGGGAAGTTATTTGGCTTGCACTGCAGGTGGAAATAATAATGTTCTTAAGATCTGGAATCCTATAAACGGAAAAGTACAGCAGACTATACAAGGTAAAGGTAGCGTAGTCTGGGATCTTGAATTTGGCGACGCCCTTGATCTTTATATCAAAAAAGAACCGGATACCAAAGGTTATGGATACAGCTTCGATTTCAAGAACTTCTCGATACGACAAAATCCGGATAAGCCCCGAAACAGCTACAGTAAGGCTGCAAATTCTAGTTTAGCGCAACTAAGTCCATATCAAATAGAAGTAAATCGCAGAGGACTAATTCAAAATGATGAGTTTGAAGACGGTCGTATTCTTGATTTTCAAGCTACAAAAACTGGAAATGTTATTGTTGCCAGCGATTTTTCATTGAAAATGTATACCTCACAAGGGATTCTAATGAAAGAATTTTTAGGCCATACTGCAGGAGTACGAGCTGTGGCCGTCACCAAGGATAGCAGATATATGGCTTCAGGCGGAGAAGACCAGACCATTAAAATATGGAAACTCGATGAATCCGGTGAAATCCCCAGCATGAAGGATGTCTTTCAAAGTGACGAATGGATCGAGTATTTTAATCAATATGAGCTGGAGGACTTAATCGAAAAAAACTCGGCCGGGGCATGGAAAGAAGCCATTGCTAAAATTGAAAGTGCCGGAGACCGGACTTCAAGAGATATTCAAGACGTTTACGATAACCTGGGTGAAACAATTACTCCATTTGCCAACCTTTTTGTGTCGAATGACTCCGAATGGATAAGCTGGGTGCCTACAGGTTACTTTAATTGTAGTTCCGCGGGTGGACAGTATTTTGGCTGGCATATCAATAGAGGCATCCGGCAACTTGCGGACTTCTATACTGCCGAACAGTACTTTGAGATATTGTATCGCCCTAAGGTATTGATGCGGAGCATTAACGAAAGTAAACGCGTAGACCTGATCCTTCAAGATGAAGGGGAACAACTATTTGATCTCGGTAAGCTCGAACGCCCTTCTGCTGCTTTCTTTAATTTAAGCGAAGCTACCATCGGAGACAATAAGATACTTGATTATCAGGATGGTGGTTATCAGACCAAAACTAAATCGATCAATGTCGAAGTGGATTTGTATAATGGTGGTGGCGGACTTAAGGAGCTTAATATTTATCAAAATAATAAATTAATCATTACAGATGATGATCTCGGTAAAGTTCCGGTGGGCAAAACCATCAAGAAGTTTTATGATGTGAACTTGACGAATGGAGCTAACGAGTTCAAGGTCATTGTTAAAAACAATCAAAAAATTGAATCCCGACCCAACGATATTCATATTTTTTATAATGGGGACGTTGTAGCCTCTTCAGATCTTTTTATTCTGGCCGTAGGTATCAATGAATATAAGAACCCAGCCTACAATTTGAACTATGCACAACCAGACGCTAAGGCCTTTGTAAACAAAATTTCTGAACGCAGTGGGAAAATTTTCAGGAATGTCCGAAAGTTGGAGATTTACGACAAAGAAGCTACCAAAGATAATATCGAAAGGGCCTTTAAGTCCATTGTTACCCAGGCAAAGCCCGAAGATGTATTTGTATTTTATTATGCAGGTCATGGTACTCTTGACGAGGATAACAATGATGAATATTATTTCGTCCCTACGGATGTCACAAAGATCTACGGTGATCCCGCTCAACTGCAAGCCAAAGCTATATCATCAAATCAATTGAAAGTAATGCTCGCCGACCTGAAACCTCAAAAGCAACTGATCCTTATGGATGCTTGCCATTCGGAAGGTGCCTTAAAAGCGATTAAGACAAGAGCACCGGCCTCTGAAGAAAAAGCTATTGTTCAGCTAGCAAGAGCATCAGGTGTAGTTATGATAGCCTCTAGTGGCACTCAGCAGTATGCTTCCGAGTTTGAGGTCCTACAACACGGTGTATTTACTTATTCACTGTTAGAAGCCCTGGATGGGAAATTAGGTATGCTCGATAATCGGATTATGGTAGGAGCCCTCAAGTCATATATGGAGTTTAGGGTTCCAACGCTGGCTGAAGAGCACGGCGGCACAGCCCAATACCCGACGGGATACACTCAAGGGAATGACTTCCCCATTGGAATTATTGAAGAATAGAAGTAAATCACCTTCTTCTGCGTGTAGGTTTATACCTTCTTCGCTTGCTATTGTTACGCTTGTAATTTTGACGCCGACGTTTTTTAATATTGAATTTCCTTCTTTCCACTTTAGGAAGTTTTTTTACGTTATTATACCTGCGACTAGGTGAAGGTATACGCTTAAGTTTTTTCTGACGTTTTGCGAGCGCCTTAGGGCTTTTAGCTCCTATAGATCTTCCACGCTTCACAGCAGAAGATAAAGTTTTTCTTCTATAGGCCAATGAATTACCGTAGTCCCTCTTGAAATCAGTTTGATAGTTTTTATCGCTAAAATCCAACCTCAGTGTAAACTCGTTGGTATTGCCGAGATTGAAATCGCCATTTGGAATTTCATGACTGTATCCCAATAGTAAGCGTCTGGAAATTTTAACCCCTGCCGTTAAACTAAGGATATCACCTTGTCGCCATGCTCCTCCCGCCAGGATTGTATTGTTATAGGTATAATATAAGCCTATATCCCAGATATCACTGTTATCGCTCAGTTTCCTATAGTTAAAAGTAGGCTCCAGGATATCCAAACCACCACGGAACGGTATAAGACCCGCTGCATTGGCTGAATAAAACTCGGTCAGAACGCTTTCACCTTCTTCTCGCACAAAGCTGGTAGCCAATCGATTCGCTGCTGCCCCAAGTTTCAAAAAGCGATTTTGATAATGAATACCGAAGGAAAAATCCAGGTTACTCTCACCAGTAAAATTCGTAAAGAAAGGATCCTGATCCCCTCCTTCGAAATTGATCTCATCAAAATCAAATTGAATACTGTTATATTCAGCACTTACACCAAGAGATAGAACGTTACTTCTCCCAAAATTTAGATGATAGGCAAAAGCCCCGGAAGCATATATATTCTCGACAAAATTTATTTTTTCAGTAAACAGGTTTGCACCAACGCCGTATTTATGGCCGCCAAATGGTGTATGGAAGCTGATAAAGTTATTGGTGGCAAAATCGTCAAATGTTTTACGGTGAGATATGGTAAGTGATCCATGTGTATGACCTGCCATAGCAGGATTATAAATAAATGAATTTGTCAACTTTTGGCTGAAAAGCGGAATATCCTGTGCAATGCCATATCCAACAGAAACGGTCAAGACCACTAGCGTAAATAAATATTTTTTCATCCTATTGATCTTTTAAAATGGTTATAGCCTGTTGTATAGTCCTCCCATCTTCCAATTCCAGAATGCAGATATAGTTTCCCGATTCAAATCGTTCGAAAAACGGTGCCAGTGACGGGTCATCGTTAACGAAATCATCTATATCCTCACCGATTCTACTTCCCCACCGATCTAAGAAATAGACCTTTTTTGTGCCATCTATCAAGTCCAAATTCTCGATAAAGAGGTAGTCATTTTGATTATCGCCGTTAGGAGTGATAAGATTTCTGATCACCACTTCCACTACATTTTCAGCCCCTATAACCACCGCGGGACCTACGGTCAATTCCCTGCTCACCACCTGGGTGTTATCCGATCCTCCACCGCGGCCAAGGTTATCGGCGGTACTTCTGTCATTTCCAGTTTCAATAACCACGCCCTGAACGTTTCCGGCAGAAAACAGCGCTTCATCTTCAGCCAGTACCGGCAGTGTCACCTGCGCTCCGTCAAACGTAGTTTCGGAAGTTATTTGCCAATACCAACTGGAAGAAACAGCACTTATGGAAACGGGAAGCACGGTAGTACTTAGACCAATATCACCATTAACGCTTTGAACTCCAACTAACGTATTCTCATCACCCTGAATGCCTGACAAGCTTACCGGAGTATATCGATTTGCTGTACCAATGGGATAAAATTTATCGCCCGTTCCCTGATGAAAGAGGGATCCATTCACATAGCCTCCCTGAATACTAATAGAAGCCGCAGACTCAACTACCAAGCGCGCATCAGTTTGAGGACTAAGTATGCCTCCCAACAAAAGTGAGTTGCTAATACTCAAAGTTCCTAACAGAGAATAATCACCCGAAATAATGCTCAAAGAGGGAAGGCTAGTTACCGAATTGGATTGGATCTGTCCACTTCCATCTAATACTAATGCTCCTTCAAGCGCCAGAGTGCCCGTATTCAATACCGATCCATTAGTAGCTATGGTGGCATTTGAGCCACTACTTATAGTAGTTCCGTTGGTCAATTGACCAAAAGTTATGGTGGTGATCAAGCAGAATAAAACGGTATAGAATAATCTCATCGGTTATTATTTTTTGCTTCAGCCTGGATAATATTAGTGAGCTTATCGACCTGGGTTTTTAAAGCTTCTAGTTCGGTTTCAACCTTGTTCTGACTTAATTTTGACTTTGACAGTTCAGCTTTAAGCGCATCAATCTCTTTTTGCTGGTTTTCAATCAGCTCCTGTTGTTCCTGGATGGCTTTAATTGCAATTACCCCAACTGTACTGTATTCCATGGAGTAATAGGAGTTCTCAGAATTGGGGTTTTCAACTAACTCAGGGAATAATGGTTCTACTTCCTGGGCGATAAATCCTAGATTTAGCTCACTATCATCTGGCATATTTTTATATCTATATCTTACCGGGTTCAATTGAAGTACTTTTTCGAGTACGGTTTTAATACTAGTAATATGTTTTTTCTGCCTTCTGTCCGAAGTAAATGTCCAGGCTGAATTACCACTAGTGTAAGATAAGGTGGTAGACAATACTGAACCATTCCAATAAGAAAACCTTAACAAGGTACCGCTCGTATGGTACTTCCAATAATTACTAGCCGTAGCCGAAGTGACAATGACACCATTTGAACCCGTAACGGAATTTGTAGTTTGCTTGATTTCTATATCTCCATTCGTAGGTGTCGTGCTATTTACTCCAATTTTTCCGCCGACTTGGAGATTCCCAGTACTGCCATCAAGGTTAAGTAAATCACCGCTTAACCCGATATTAGCACCAAGGGCACTCACCGCAAAGTCCTCATTCTGTGTTAGGCCAATATTTATGAAACTAGCGTCATTTGTCATTCGAATAGGAGTCGCGCTATTGGATCCTGTTCTATTGAAATTAACTAACGGGTTTATGTTGCTAGAAAAATTATCTTCGACCTCGAGACCCCATAGAGGAGTAGCTGTTCCAATTCCAACATTCCCTCCGTGCAAGACGGTTAAAGCATTTTCAGGACTACCGGAACTGGCTCCAATGCCTACTTCAAAGACTGGATCGGTTGAGGTAAAACTAGTCGCCGAACCACCACCAATGTTATAATGCCCTACGGCAAAACCTCCTCGGGTACTTGCCGTAACACCTTCGCCGAGAGCCGTGGATCCATTCCCAGAAGCCGTGCTACTCACACCACCTACAAAACTGCGAGATCCGGACGCAGTGTTAGCCTGGCCGATGGCCGTTGAAGCCTGACCGCTCGCCGTATTATTTTGACCGAAAGCAGCCGAACCTGAACCAACATTTCCGTCATCCCATTCTGTACCAATAATTGATCCCGCCCTAATAGAAGATCGTGAAGGGATCCACATAAATCGAGTACCGCTTCCACTGGTTGGCGTAGCTCCGGAACTTCCATTAAACCAGACCGCGCCATTGCTGTACTGTAAATTCCCTGTACCATCTCCATCTATAAACATATTTCCACCTGTGCCTCCTGCATCAACATCACCCAGGGCTACGTTTCTACCGCTTACCGTAAAAACCCTGTCTTGATTAGGTGCTTCTCGTATCTCGAAACTGTTGGTAGGCGCATTCGTGTTGAAGCCAACGTTGCCCGTTGCCTCGTCAATAAAGAAAGGTATTTGGCTGGTAGTGGTCGTCCTGACCTCAATATTACTTCCGGCCGTCATCATCACATCTCCACCCCCATCGTATGCTCCTTGCAGATTTGTAATGCCACTTGCGTTAGACCAAACAGGAGGTGTTCCTGCCCCCTGTGAGGTAAGCACCTGACCCGCCGTACCCACATCACCGCTAAGCAGTAGCGGACCCCGAAAATCTATATTCGCATTCGTCTGGCCTATGGTCATTAAATTGGTCGATGCATTAATATCCATCCATATCGATCCTACTCCCCCAGCATCCAGGTTAAAAAACCTAAGGTTCTGACTCTCTACATCAATATTCCAGGTAGAATTACCTTCGCCGGTTGCCGTAGTGTTGCCTTGATGGCCCAATGTGATCTGGCCACCCTCGCCACCTACCACCGAAGAAGCCAGATGCCCGGATGCACGCATATCACCATTTACATCCAATGTTGAAAGGGGTAGGTCAGTACCTATTCCAAACCTTCCCAGATTATCGAAACGGGCTATTTCGGTAAAGCTTGAAGCCGTCGTTGCGAACCTCAATGGGGTACCATCCGTAACCTGGATAAAGGGTTCAGGGTCACCGTCCCTACCCGAAAATATAGTCAACTGATGGGAGTTGTCTGAGTTGCCCAAGTTCAGGAGTCCCCCCTCTCCAACACTTTCTCCGCGAACATCAAGTGTAGTAATCGGTGTACTGGTACCTATACCCACGTTGTTGGTAGCGTCATCAATGTAAAATTGAATCAAACTACCTGCGGAATTAAGAACCTCAAGATTATTGGCCCCGTCTTGTTGAATGAGATTACCACCCCCGTCATAAGCTACTTGTAGGGTCAGGCCTCCAACTCCTAATGTATTCCAAACCGCCCCATCGTAGCCTTCATAGTCGCCCGAGGTGGAATTGAACCGAATCATTCCGGTACCGGGAGTACCTGGCCGTTGGGCATCCGTACCTGCCGGTATGCGAATGGCATCCGTGCCCGTAATATCCAGGGAAACAGCTGGCAAACCCCCATTTAGCGATACGTTACCGGTCATTAGAATACCAGAGCTACCCGTTAAGGTCAGTGCATTAGCAGAAGTACCTATGTCAAGTTGGTTATCAGAGGTTATACTAGCCGCAGACGTACCTCCCGTAAATCTGATCTCACGTCCACTGACGGTCGGAATACTGATTAAATTATCCGTAACAGATGAAGCATCAGAAGCAATTCTTAAGCGCTCTACGTTATTGGTACCAAATACTA
>JBCCOE010000034.1:0-41690 GCA_039025475.1 Bacteroidota bacterium
TGATCTCAGAGCCGTTGAAGCCTAAGTCCTGTTCATCAGTGTTGGTGCCAGCAAAAGGAGAGAGATCGATATCCGTGGCACTGGCATTATTGGTGATCCTTAAAGTAGATCCGACCAACTCCAAGTCCTGGATCTCATTGGACGGATTGGCATCTGCATCATCGACATCATCGCCATCGGTCAGGTCGGCAGGTACCCCGGATAAACTGCTGAATGCGCCATCAAAGTCATCAGTGGCATCCAGGTCCAGGTTGGCAGGCACCCCGGCCAGATCGGAGAAACTACCAGAAAATAAGGTAGGCAGATTGGTCAGATTGTTATAGTTACCATCAAAGTCGTCAGAAGCATCAAGATCCCAGCTGCTTACGTCAACATTGTTCCCGTTGGTAATGGTGATCTCAGAGCCATTGAACCCTAAGTCTTGCTCATCGGTATTAGTCCCGGCAAAGGGCGCCAGGTCGATATCCGTGGCACTGGCGTTATTGGTGATCCTCAAAGTGGACCCGTCTAGTTCCAGGTCCTGAATTTCATTTTCATTATCTGTATCTCCTGTATTAGTGATTATGTTACCAGCAATGGAGATACCTGTTCCGGCTGTCAGATTATTCTGTGGACTTACGGGTTGCCAGGCATCATCAATCCAGAAAAAGAAACCGTCAAGGTCAACATCGTACACCAAAAGACCATTGTCTTCGGTGGAGAGATTGGCAAGAAAGGTGTTCGATGTCCTCTGTGCCGTTGTTAAACGGGGTACTAAAAAACCTTGATTGTTGTCGGGTGCAACAAGCTCTAACACTGCATTTGGATTAGGGTTTTCTATCCCTATACCTACACCGTTTTGAGCGAATGAATGAAGCGAGAAAAAACCGATAACAAACGTTATCAAATACTTGAGCATAACTCCTACAGTTTAGTGAAATCTGTATCAAGTATAATTCTCTCCTTATATGAATTACCTACCCTACCCGGGTAGTTTATCAAGATTACCTCATTTTTTTTTTGGCACTCACCAGCGCCGCGATAGCTTGTTCCCTGTTACCTACGTTCAACTTTTCGTAAATATTCCGAAGGTGGAATTTCACGGTATTTACAGATACAAAAGCTTTTTCCGCAATTTGTCTATTGGTCAATTCTGATTTCACCAAGCCTACAATTTCAAGCTCTCGTTGCGAGAGTGGATTGCTTAAACTTTGGTTAATCATTTCAAAATCAATAGCCTCGTTTTGTTTAATTTCTGATTGTTTAATGGTTTCGCTAATTCTCTCTCGCAGCTGGTCAATTTCTGTAATCAATAACTTTTCTTTAAGCCGGTAATTTTTTCTAAGTGACCAAAGTGCAAAACAAAGAAGTCCTAAGACAACGGTGGCAGCTAAAGCTCCTCCGTACTGTTCACGTTTTTTTTGAGTTAGCCGCGCGCTCGTAAGCTTGTTTTTTGCGTTTAGCAATTCTATTTCGGATTCTTTTTTCTCCACATCGTATTTTACCTGCATCTCTTGAATCAACTCATTGCTTTTTTCTGAAAATACAATGTCATTAACAGAAATGAACTTAGACTGGTAGCTGTGGGCTTTTTCAAAATCTCCAATTTCGGCATAAGCTTTTTGAATACCTGCCAGAGCCTCTAATAGTATTTTCGCCAGCTGATTGTTCTCTGCTACATTGATGATCCTGGTGTACTCTTTTATGGCTAAATCATAATTACCAGCATCTGAAAAGGTTTTTGCTAAACTCAATCGACCTTCTACCGCTACAAAAAGCTCCTGACTTGCTTCAAAATAAAGTAGGGCTTCTTTTTTTAAACTAATAGCCTTGTCGAAATTCTTTCTTCTACTGGCCAGTTCTCCCAAGTTCACCAATCTGCGGGCCACATTTAAGCTGTCGTTCATAGCGGTATGTATCGCTAATGACCGTCTTAATTTTTCTTCAGCCAGGTTTAACTCACCTTTTAAGAGTAGCGCCATGCCAATGTTATTTAATCTTCGGGCAATCATTTCTTTTTCACCCAGTATCTCGGCCAAGGCTAAAGACTGTCCGTAAAACTCCAAGGCTTGCTCGTACTTTTTCCATTTTACAAACAGATATCCGATATTATTTAAATCGGAAGTCATACTAAGAGTATCCTTCAGTGCTTTGTCTAGAAGATAGGCGCTATCAAAATGTAAAAACGCCTTGCTGTAGTCGCCAAGGTGTTCATAGTCAACACCAATATTCGCATACACTCCGGCCACCTTTGCGGAGTCTTTACTTAGGAATGCATGTTTTTGCGCTATTTTGTTGTAGGATAACGATCTTTCAACGAGTCCTAGCTTAGAAAAGGTATAAGCCGCATTGCCGTAGTAATCACTAATTTTTGAGTGATCAGAAACTTCTTCATTTAACGCTGTCTCAGCTGCTTGAAGGTAGGTCGGTGCGGACTCAGTGTAGTTTCCCAGATAATAATAGGCGTCGGCTTTAAGCTTAATAAGATTAGGAGTCAGTCGGTTACTAGTACTGTAGGCCTTAATTACCTGAAGCGCGCTGTCATATTGTTTTAGCTTTATTAAGCGCTCAATGCTCTCCTCGGGGTTTTCAGTGATATCTTGAAAAGCAAAGCATGGTAACGAACATAAAGAAATAATTAGTTTTATCAAGTATTTCTTCTGCGCTCGCATTACTGGGTGAGTAATAATTATTCTTTTGATGTGATGGGCTCTTCCAGATCCTCGCCTTTGATCTTAGCTTTTATATTAGTTTCCAACTCCTCCATTAATTCGGGGTTATCTTCGATAATAGCTTTTACTGCATCACGCCCCTGGCCTAGTTTATTTCCATCATAAGAAAACCAGGAACCGGCCTTATTTATGATATCAAGTTCTACACCTAGATCAATGATCTCACCGACTTTAGAAATGCCTTTTCCGTACATGATGTCGAATTCTACCACTTTGAAAGGAGGAGCGACTTTATTTTTCACCACCTTCACCCGGGTTCGGTTACCGGTCACTTCTCCCGGTCCTTCCTTGATCTGACCTATTCGGCGTATGTCCAGGCGTACAGAAGCATAGAATTTTAGTGCATTACCTCCAGTGGTCGTTTCGGGGTTGCCAAACATCACTCCAATTTTTTCGCGAAGTTGGTTAATGAAAATACACGAGCAACCCGTCTTGTTGATCGTACCTGTCAACTTTCGGAGGGCTTGAGACATGAGCCTGGCTTGTAAACCCATTTTGCTATCCCCCATCTCGCCTTCAAGTTCACCCTTAGGAACCAAAGCTGCTACAGAGTCAATAACGATAATATCAATAGCGCCCGAACGAATCAAGTGCTCAGCAATTTCTAAAGCTTGTTCACCATTGTCGGGTTGGGATATGAGTAAGTTCTCGGTATCAATGCCCAATTTTTCCGCATATGTCTTATCAAACGCGTGTTCGGCATCAATAAATGCTGCTAGACCGCCTGCTTTTTGGGCTTCGGCAATGGCGTGCATAGAGATGGTGGTTTTACCAGAAGACTCCGGGCCATAGATTTCGACAACACGTCCCCTAGGTATTCCTCCTATTCCTAAAGCAATATCCAGCCCAAGAGAGCCCGTAGAAATAGCTGGCACATCAATTACTCGCTCATCACTAAGCTTCATTACGGTACCTTTTCCGTAGGTCTTCTCCAGTTTGTCTATAGTCAGTTGTAGGGCCTTTAGTTTTGCTTCTTGCTCGCTCATTTCCTCGAAAATATTGGTGTGATATAAAGTCGGTGAAGTTAATAAGTTCCCTCGAATTTAGTTTCCTAGTCTTTCAAAAATCTTGTTTATCTGGGCACTGAATTTATAACCTATTTTTATATTGCAACGAATGAAAACGACCATCTTCATTTTCTTGCTTTCATTGGGAGGGAACATAGCGCTTTGCCAGCTGGATAATACCGCTTTCGATCAACTTCAGCCCATCTTAAGGAAAGATTCTAACGCTTTTCATATAGGATTTAACGCTTTGGGGTTTACAAAGAACAATGAATACTTTAACGACATAGCCGACGGCTTTACCCTGTTTGGGTTTCAATTCAATCCCTATTTCAGCTACCAGGTTGGGGAAAGGTTCAAGTTTTCCGGAGGGCTATACCTACAGCAGGATTTTGGAAACGATGATTTCAACGAAATAGCACCTACTTTCACAGCTCAATACACGTTTTTAAACGGGAGAGTACTTTTTGGAACTCTGGGGGGAGCCACCTCACACCAGCTAATTGAACCTTTATTCGATTTTGAGCGGGTTTTAGTGAATCGACTGGAAAATGGTTTTCAGTTTAAGATCGATAAACCTGACTTCTTCTTCGATCTTTGGGTAGACTGGCAAAATATGATCTACCCTGGGGATAATGACCAGGAAGAAGTTACGGCCGGACTTTCTTTCCGAAAAAAAATAGCTGAGGCGGGTGATATAAAATTCACTTTACCCTTCCAGGCTTTAGTGTTTCACCGCGGTGGGCAAATAGACTCAAGCCCGCTGCCCTTGCAGACCTATTTAAACGCTGCCTTCGGACTTATCATTGATAAACCCATTTCCATTTCCAGTTTTGTTAGAGATCTGAGGTTGGAAGGATATCACGTTTTTTACGGTGATTATTCCAACACACTGCTACAGACTTTTGAGGACGGCGATGGGCTCTACTTAAATGCATCGGTTAAAACCAGTATCCATCTTGATCTGATGGCCAGCTATTGGCGCGGAAACGAATTTATTTCTATTCAAGGGGGACAGCTATATCCATCGGTTTCAAGCACCTTTAAAGATCCTGATGCCGTTGAGCAACAGCGTGAACTGCTCATTTTCAGGTTTTTACATACTCTTAAAATTGCAGATCATATTTATGTATCCACACGATTTGAACCTCATGTAGATCTGGGTAATGGTGAGTTCGAATTTTCGCATGGTTTTTATCTAAACTATCGCCCTCAATTTTTTGTCTCTAGGTTAAAAGATCGCAGATGATAAAGAAAATCCTGATCCTTTTGGCTATCGTATTGGTTGGTGTTCTTTTCTATTATCGTGATCTGGTACATTATGGGATAATTCAGGGTAGAGGTCAATTATCTATCGTTTGGAATGCCGAGCCCGTTGAAGACTTTCTGAAAGATCCGGATACTCCTGATTCTGTTAAGCAAAAACTACTATTTATTGCTGAGGTAAGAAAATTCGCAGTTGAAGAGTTGGGTCTGAACGATACGGATAATTATACCACGATGTTTGATCAAAAGGGGAAACCTATTTTATGGGTGGTAACAGGTTGTGAGCCTTTTGCCTTCAAACCCAAATTATGGGGTTTTCCTGTCGTTGGCGAAATGCCTTATAAGGGTTTTTTCATTGAAGAAATGGCGTACGATGAAATGGCTGAAGTGGAAGAAGACGGTTACGATGTGGGGCTCAGGACCGTTGGTGGATGGTCAACTTTAGGGTGGTTTAAAGATCCAATCCTAAGTAATATGTTAGGCCGTAGTTATGGTGATTTGGCCAATCTTATCATACACGAGCTAGTTCATGCCACAGTGTTCGTAAAAGACAGTGTCGAATTCAATGAGAACCTGGCATCTTTCATAGGGGATCGCGGAGCCGAGCTGTTCTTGCAGAAATACTACACGGATACTTATCTTGTGGATTACGAAAAAGAGCTCCGGGATGAACAGATCTATATTAGTCATATACTTCGTGGTGCAGATGAACTAAATTCTCTGTATCAATCTTTTACGCCTGATACAGGAGTTCCTAAAAAACTAGCTCTGAAAGAAGAGATTATCGAAAAGGTAGTGGGCTCTATGGATACGTTATCATTAAGTAGTCTGTCCTTCATTTCAAAAATCAAGAGCAGGGATTTGAACAATACTTACTTTATGTCTTTTTTGAGATATAGGTCTAAACAGACGTCATTAGACGATCTCTTCATAAATGAATTTGATAAAGATCTAAATGCCTTTATACAATATATGAAGGAGAAACATCCGTTTCTTTAAAGATATGAAATCTTTTTTTGGCCTAATCGCTTTGCTTTTTATGCTTTTGGCAACCAGCCAATATGAGGTTGATCGTGTAGTACGCAATACCAGTTTTTACAAGGGAGAGGTCTTGTCTTACAAAGTGCATTATGGATTTCTGAACGCGGCTACTGCCACCATGACCATCAGCGACGATCTGCATACAATCAATGGGTTTGACTGTTATAAGATTGAGGTTTTTGGTAGGTCAGTGGGTATGTTTGATCTATTCCTTAGGATAAGGGATACATGGGGAACATACATGGACTCCTCCGCCATGATGACTCGAAAATTTTACCGCAAGATCGAAGAAGGGAAATATAGAAAACACGAGATTGTAGAGTTTGATCAGGACAATCATGTAGCTCGTGTCAGAACTTTCGATAAACGAAAAAAATTATGGAAACCCGTTGAAGTATTTGACACTCCCGAGTATGTACAAGACCTGGTTAGCGGTTACTATTATTTAAGAACATTCGATTTTAGTTCCACAAAAGAAGGTGAGACCGTACAGATTGCGGCCTTTTTTGATGACGAAATTTATGATTTTTCAATTCGTTTTGATGGGCGAGAAATACTGAAGACCAAGTTGGGAAAAATAAAGGCGTTGAAACTCACACCTCTAATGCCTGATAATGAGCTATTTGATGGTGAGAACTCAATTGAGGTTTGGTTGTCCGATGATGTAAACAAAGTACCTCTGAAGATTAAAGCTGCCATGTTTGTCGGTGCGGTTGAGGTGGATATTACCAATTTTGAAAAGGGGGTTATGTAAATGTTAAGTTATTGTTACCACCTTTTGATTACCTATTTTTCTCCATAGTTTTAATTTTTTAAATTGACTATTTTAAACCTTACCTTGAACCAAATTTGAAGCTATGGGTAGCAAGCAAAGCCAAAAAGTGCTTGTTGTTGACGACGAAGAATCAATACTCGAACTCCTGAAGTATAATCTTGAAAAGCAGGGTTATGAAGTAAAAACTGCGTCAAACGGTTTTGAAGGAGTTGAAAAAGCTAAAAAGTTCCAACCTGATTTAATACTTCTGGATATTATGATGCCTGATCAGGATGGTGTGGAAACGTGCCGACAAATCAGGGAAGTTCCTGATTTATCCAATGTTTTTATTATTTTCCTTACCGCAAGGTCCGAGGAGTATTCGGAAATTGCAGCCTTCGACGTAGGTGCTGATGATTACATCACGAAACCTATAAAACCGAGGGCTTTGATGAGTAGAATAAGCGCCCTCTTCCGAAGAGACTCAAAAAAGAAGACAGCCACTAGTCAAATTAATTTAGGCGGGTTACAGATAGATAGATCCAGCTATACGATAAGTATGGAAGGCCAGGAAATTACATTGCCCAAAAAAGAATTCGAACTGCTTTACTTTCTAGCCCAGAATCCGAACAAAGTATTTGGTCGGGACGAATTACTTCAAAATATTTGGGGTTCTGATGTTTATGTGCTCGCACGTACGGTAGATGTCCACATCAGGAAGGTAAGGGAGAAAATAGGTGACGATTTTATCAAAACAGTTAAAGGCGTAGGTTATAAGTTTAGCTTAAATTAGAGCATGGTCTACAGCTCTAGGGTCATCGCCCTTCTTTTGGCGCTTTGCGTTGCCATCGTTACTACTGCGTTTTTAAGTCTTTTCGAAGGAGTAACGCAAAATGCTTTGACTGTATCCTTTTTCATAAGCGGTTCTGCGGCTTATCTTTTTGGCTTTGTGGTATTGGAGTTTTTGATCTTTAGAGAAATTGATAAGATCTACAGCCTGTTTAATAAACTCAAGAAGAAAGAACTTGCTACCATTGAAACCGAAAAGTCTAACCCTTTTAACCCTCTTAAAAGGATCAATGAAGAGATATTTTCTTATGCTGCGTTAAAGCAGAAAGAAATTGATGAATTAAGGAAAATAGAGGCTTTCAGAAGGGAATTCATTGCGGACGTAAGCCACGAATTGAAAACACCGATTTTCGCTGCCCAAGGGTTTGTCCACACTTTACTTGACGGGGCGGTGAAAGATAAAAGTGTGAGAAATCGCTTTTTGAAGAAGGCGGCAAAAAGCTTGGATGGTTTAGATATGCTGGTACAGGATCTTCTTGTATTATCGCAGATCGAGACCGGAGAGATCCGGATGTATTTTGAATACTTTGATATTAAACAGATGACGACGGATATCCTTGATCAATTCGAGAACAAGGCAGATAAAAAGGACATCAAGCTAGCTTTTGAGCCAGGTACTCCCGAATCTGTTACGGTTTATGGAGATTGGCAACGGCTAAATCAAGTGATCACCAATTTATTAAGTAATGGGTTAAAGTACGGAAAAGAGGGAGGGCATGTCTCCGTTGGTTTTAGCGAGATCGGAAATGAAGTAGAGGTGCTGATAAAAGATGACGGCGACGGTATACCGTCCGAAGATGTAGATAGGATATTCGAGCGATTTTACAGGGTAGATAAAAGTAGGTCCAGGGAAAAAGGGGGTACAGGATTAGGCCTGGCCATTGTGAAGCATATCGTTGAAGGGCACAGGTCTTCTATTGAAGTACAAAGTGAGATTGGTAGGGGTTCTGTTTTTAGTTTTAAACTTCCCAAGGAAAAAGTAGAAACAGATCAGGAAAAAGAAAAGACAGCTTAATTCTTATCGGGTACTTTTGTTAAATGGCCAAACGAATTGCATTTACCGATCTAATTATTTGGGAAGATAATGACTATGTGGTAATCAACAAGCCTCCGTTTATATCTACACTTCAGGATCGGAATATAGATTATAATATTTTATCGCTTGCAAAATCTTATGTTCAAGAAGCACAAGTAGGCCATAGACTAGATAAAGAAACTTCCGGAGCGTTGATTGTTGCTAAAAACCCGGAAGCCTATCGCCAGATTTCGATTCAATTTGAACGTAGGGAAGTAGAAAAGGAATATCATGCGGTAGCGGACGGGGTTCACGCCTTTAACGATAAAGTGGTTATTGATCGTATTTTGCAACTTTCTAACGGAACCGTTAGAATTGATCGAAAAGGTAAGGAAGCTGAAACAGGTTTTAATACACTGAAAGCATATCGAAGCCATAGCTTGATCCTTTGCAAACCGGTAACCGGAAGAATGCACCAGATCAGGATTCATTTGGCCCATCATAGTGCTTCTATTACAGGGGATGCACAATACGGTGGTAATCCGTTCTATTTGTCATCCGTTAAGCGAAACTATCATGTAGGAAGGTGGGAACAAGAGCAGCCTCTAATTAAAAGGCTTGCATTACACGCCAGAAGTGTTGCGTTTAAAACCAGGGATGGCACGATTCAAAAAGTAGAAGCGGACTACCCCAAAGACTTCAGGGTTCTACTTTTACAGCTTGAGAAGAATTCTTAAATATTTATAATGCCTAGTTGCATTTAAAATGCAATCAAGCTATCTTTGCACTCCCTTTTTTTAGGAGGGATGTAGGTATTGTAAAAAGTAAAGCTTTTTAAGCGTGGATCATTTAAGTTATAAAACGGTTTCTACCAACAGGGCAACGGCTGAAAAAGGCTGGATTGTGGTAGACGCTGACTCTAAGGTTTTGGGTCGTTTGGCAAGTGAGGTGGCAAAGATCATCCGAGGCAAGAATAAGCCTGAATATACTCCACACGTTGATTGTGGAGATAACGTAATTGTAGTAAATGCCGATAAGGTTCAGATGACTGGTAAAAAATGGACGGATAAGGTTTATGTTTCCTACACGGGCTACCCGGGTGGTCAACGTGAAACAACTCCAAGGCAACTTAAGGACAAATCTTCCACTCTGTTGGTGGAGAGAGCTGTTAGAGGTATGCTACCAAAGAATAGATTGGGAAGGGCCTTATTTAAAAACCTACATGTGTACGAAGGTGCCGAGCATCCACATGAGGCACAACAACCAAAGGAAATTAAACTTTAATAATGGAAGTAATAAGTACAATTGGAAGGAGAAAAACCTCGGTAGCTCGTATTTACGTTACAGCTGGGAAAGGGAATATCACTGTCAACACTAAAGATGTGAAAGCGTACTTTCCTTCTGATATTCTTCAGACCATCGTCAAACAGCCTCTAGTGGCCACTGAAACTGACGGTAATTTTGACATTAAAATAAACGTAGAAGGAGGAGGCCCTTCAGGTCAGGCTGAAGCTATTAGATTAGCGGTTTCAAGAGCGCTGGTTGAAGTTGATGCCGAGCACAAACCACCCTTGAAAAAGGAAGGGTTTCTTACCAGGGACCCAAGAATGGTTGAGCGTAAGAAATACGGTCGCAGAAAAGCGAGAAGAAGATTCCAGTTTAGCAAACGTTAATCTTCACGATTTAGAAAATTTTAATAATGGCAAATAAATTAGAATACAAAGACTTACTAGATGCTGGTGTTCATTTCGGACACTTGACGAGAAAGTGGGATCCCAAAATGGCTCCGTACATCTTTATGGAGAAAAATGGCATCCATATCATTGATCTCAATAAGTCCCTTGAGTGCCTCGAAAAAGCATCTTATGCGCTCAAGAATATTGTGAGATCTGGAAGAAAGGTATTGTTCGTAGCTACCAAGAAGCAGGCTCAGGACGTTGTAGCCACTGAGGCAAAAAGGCTTAATATGCCTTATGTTACTGACCGATGGTTGGGTGGAATGCTTACCAATTTTTCAACGATCAGAAAATCGTTGAAAAAAATGACGTCTATCGACAAGTTGATGAAGGATGAGTCTTATCTCAATTTAGCGAAACGTGAGCGTTTGATGGTCGCCAGGGAAAAGGAAAAGCTGGAGAGGGTATTAGGAGGTATTTCTGATCTGAATCGTCTTCCGGCAGCACTTTTCATCATTGATGTAAAACGAGAACACATTGCTGTTAAAGAAGCCCAAAAGCTGAATATTCCGGTATTTGCTATGGTCGACACGAATTCAGATCCTACAGGAGTTGATTTTCCTATCCCGGCTAATGATGATGCTTTTAAATCTATATCATTGATTACCGAATACATTGGCAAGCAAGTGGAAGAAGCCTTAATGGAGCGTAAGAAAGACAAAGAGGAGGCAGCCTTACAAAAAGAAGAGGAAGCTAAAAAGCAAGCGGACGAAAAAGAAGCCGTAAGCGAATAAGGCATATTTAAAATAGAATGAAATTCTAAGATTGAACATTGTGCCGATAATTATCGGGGTGATGTTCAATTTTTTTTGATACCAGTTAATACATAAGAAAAGCAAACATTTAAGATTATGGCAATCACTGCAAAAGACGTAAATAAACTCAGACAAATGACCGGAGCGGGAATGATGGACTGCAAAAAAGCGCTGACCGAAGCAGACGGTGATTTTGATAAGGCGATTGAGATCCTAAGAAAGAAGGGTCAAAAAGTAAGTGCCTCCAGAGCAGATAGAGATACAAAAGAAGGTTCGGTTTTCATAAAGAGTAATGAAGATAATACAGAGTGTGTATTAATTGCCCTTAACTGTGAAACTGATTTTGTGGGAAAGAATGAAGAATTTCAGTCATTGGGTAATGCCGTTGTAGACGTAGCTTACAGTACTAATCCTTCAACAAAAGATGAGCTTATGGCACAGGATCTTGGAGGTCTTACCGTGGAGGCTAAAATCACGGAGTTAATTGGTAAGATAGGTGAAAAGATAGAGATCAGCGAGTATGTGCGACTATCGGGGGATGCCGTGGTCCCTTATATTCACGCAGGAAACAAGCTAGGAGTTCTCGTAGCGCTAAAGGGAGCCAACGGTTCGGAGGTCGTAGATGCGGGTAAGGATGTGGGGATGCAAATTGCCGCTATGAACCCTGTAGCAGTGGATGAAAATGGAGTTGATGCTTCTGTTGTTCAAAAAGAACTTGAGATCGGAAGAGAGCAAGCTATAGCAGAAGGTAAACCCGAGCAAATAGTGGATAAAATTGCCCAGGGAAAACTTCAGAAATTCTACAAAGAGAATACACTATTGAACCAACAGTTTGTGAAAGATAGTGGACTTACGGTGGCCAAGTACCTTGACGGCGTATCAGGTGGACTTACAGTCGCTGAATTTAAGCGTGTATCTATTGGGTAACTGAAATGAGCGAATATAAAGCCTCTACTTAATGCGTGGAGGTTTTTTTATTTTTCTTTTTTAAACACCGCACTAACCGCGTTTTTTAAATCCTCACCGGCTTTTTTTAAATTTTCCTCAACTTCATCAATACGGTCCTGGTGTTTGTCTTTAAAATTTGAAAATTCGGTTTTCAATTTTTCCCCACTTCGTTTTAGCTCATCAATTCTATCTGCATATTCTTCTTCTGCGTGGGACCCTGCCTCCTTCAAGTCGGCTAGTAATTCATCAATTTTCTTTCCAATACTTTTAAATGTTTTTTCTGCCTTTCCTTCTGGTTTTCTTCCCATGGTGATAGATTTTTATTTAGCGTAAATTACGTTTAATAATTCCAAAAGTCGAAAATGATCGAACAAGATCTGTGAATCCTCCTCAAACAGGAAACGGAGTGATGTTAGGTGGCTAAGATGTGATCTCAAATGAAATGCTATAATAAATCAGATTAACTGGAGCTACACTTTCTAGACCTTTGACTTTTTCTATCCATCTTTGCTTTCAATGAAGTTGACTATAAAGTACATACTTTTTGGACTGATTATAACTGGTATCATAGCCTGCAGTACCACTAAAAAGAGGAACGGAAAACTTAAGAAGGGCAAGCCCATACCTTGCCCGGTAAAGGATTGCTGACATATTCCATGAGAAAAATAGTTATTGCTATCGACGGGTATTCAGCCTGTGGGAAGAGTTCTACGGCCAAAGAAGTGGCCCAAGTATTGGGTTACAACTATATTGACAGCGGTGCCATGTATCGTGCAGTGACGCTTTTCTTTCTTGAACACCATGTCGCTTTAACGAACCAAAAAGAAATTATTGGCGCTTTAAAAAAGATCGATATTGATTTTAAGATCAGCGGCGGTAAATCACACAGTGATACTTACCTGAATGGGTTGAACATAGAAAAGGATATCCGTAGCATGGAAGTATCCAATGGCGTTAGCCAAGTAAGCGGTATTAAAGAGGTGCGTACGGCCATGGTGGAACAACAACGACGTCTAGGTAAGAAAAAGGGTGTGGTTATGGATGGCCGGGATATTGGTACGGTCGTATTTCCGGACGCTGAGTTAAAGGTTTTTATGTTGGCCGATGTAAATGTCAGAGCGGAACGCAGGCAAAAAGAACTTTTCAATAAAAATGAGGTTATAAGTTTTGATAAGATAGTCGATAATATAAAAATGCGGGATCATCTAGACACGTCAAGAGCAGAAAGTCCATTAAGGCAAGCTTCAGATGCAGTTGTTGTGAACACCACATTTATGACTTTAGAAGAGCAGGTTGAGGAGGTTGTTAGTTTAGCTTTGAATAAGATTTTGGAGTAATTCTTTTTATAAGCTTAAACAAGCCCAAAACGGCGTTAAAACAAACTGCTTTATATAAAGTATTCGATTTTAATTGTAGCAAAAATTATTATTTTTGCGACACGTTTGAGTAGGTAAATCTGAATCTAAAAACAAACATGTCTAAATCAATTAGGCTGAAAAAAGGTTTTAATATTAACCTTGCCGGAAAACCACAAACCAGTGTTATTGAGGCGGATCAGCCGGAGACTTTCGCTTTTAAACCCTCTAATTTTCATGGCATTCTGAGACCAAAAATCACTGTGGCTGTTGGGGATAATGTAAAGGCGGGTACAACAATCCTGTTTGACAAGAAAAATGACCGTGTAAAGCACGTCGCTCCGGTTAGTGGTGAAATTGTTGATATTAAAAGAGGGGAGAAGCGAAAGCTTTTGGAAGTAGTAATTTTAGCTGACAAGACACTAGAGTACGAATCTTTTAAAACACATTCCGTTTCTGATTTAGTTAATCTGACGAGGGAAGAAGTTGTAGAACAACTTCTTGAAGGTGGTGCATGGCCTAATTTAGTTCAGCGACCTTATGGCATTATCGCGGACGTAGATGCGACTCCTAAAGCTATTTTTGTTTCCGCTTTTGACAGCCACCCGCTGGCACCCGATTATCAGATTTTATTTAAAGGCCAAGAGCAATATTTTCAAGCTGGTCTCGATATACTTAAGAAATTGACCCCTGGAAGTGTTCATCTTAACACAAATGCTGATGCAGAGGTTTCGTCTATATTTGAGCACGCGAAGAACGTAGAGCTCAATAAGTTTTCAGGTCCACACCCTGTAGGAAACGTAGGTGTTCAGATCCATCATTTGGATCCAATCAATAAAGGTGATATCGTTTGGACCATTAACCCCTTTGGTGTAATTCAGTTTGGGAAATTATTTCTAGAAGGCAAGCATGATTCCTCTAGGATAATTGCCTTAACCGGTTCAGAAGTTAAAACCCCTCAATATTATAAAACATATACAGGCGCCTCTATCAAGAAGTTCGTGGCTGATAATTTGAAGGGCGATCATGTAAGATACATAACCGGAAATGTTCTGACCGGTGAAAAGATTAATGCTGACGGCCATATCGGATTCTTTGATAATCAGGTTACAGTTATACCTGAGGGTGACTATTATGAATTGTTTGGATGGATAAAACCAACCACAAGTAAAATTAGTTTTCAGCGCGCATTTGGGCTTCTCTCTTTCCTTAATCCAAACAAAGAGTTTGTGGCTGATACCAATACCAGAGGTCAGGAACGAGCTTTTGTTCAGACCGGAGTATTTGAGAAAGTACTTCCTATGGATGTGCTTCCTACACATCTGGTAAAGGCTATTTTAGCCCAGGACTTTGATGATATGGAAGCATTAGGAATATATGAGGTAATTGAAGAAGATTTTGCGCTATGCGAGTTCGTGGATGTATCAAAACACGATATTCAAGAGATAATAAGAGAGGGTTTGGATTTAATGCAGTACAGCTAATTCTAAGATTAAGGGATATATGAAGTTTTTAAGAGATGCCTTAGATAATGTAAAGCCTAATTTCGAGAAGGGTGGAAAGTGGGAAAAGTTTTATTATATCTATGAGGCGCATGATACACTGCTATTTGCCCCTAAGGATACCACGAAGTCCAAAGGAGTACAAATTAGAGACGCAATAGATACAAAGCGTCTGATGATGACTGTAATTATATCATTGTTGCCGTGTTTGTTATTCGCTATTTACAACACGGGATTACAACACTTTTTGGCAATCGGTCAGCCTGAGGCTGCGATTTCTGACATAATCTGGGTAGGACTAATTCAGGTAATACCGATAGTCGTCGTATCTTATGTTTCAGGATTAACCGTAGAGTTTATATTTGCTACTATTAGAAGACATGAGGTGGCCGAAGGTTTTCTGGTCTCGGGTATGTTAATTCCTCTCGTTATGCCACCGGATATCCCGTTGTGGCAGGTAGCTTTAGCCACTGTTTTCGCGGTGATTATTGCTAAAGAGGCCTTTGGAGGTACAGGAATGAACATTCTAAATGTTGCTCTCACCGCACGGGCCTTCCTTTATTTTGCCTATCCGGGTGATATCTCTGGAGATGTATGGTCTTATATCGGTTCAGGAAACGAAGCTGTGGCTGGTTTCACGGGTGCCACACCTCTTTCAATTGGTGCGGAGGCCATAACGACGGGTGAGAATGTTGTAGCTTCCCTGAATGCATATGGTTCAGGATGGGCAGACGGCTTGTTTAGTTTTTCTAACTTGTTTTGGGGCTTTTATCCGGGGTCAATTGGTGCTACATCTGTTTTTATGTGTCTGATTGGCGCTATAATTTTAATTCTTACGGGATCAGGAAACTGGAAAATCATATTGAGCGTAGTTCTCGGAGCGTGGGCGACGGGTTTACTTTTTAATGCTATCGGCGCTAATGCCTTTATGGAAATTCCTGCCCATTATCATTTGGTGATGGGAGGACTGGCGTTTGGTGCTGTCTACATGGCCACGGACCCTGTTAGTGCTGCTCAAACGGAAACTGGAAAATGGATATACGGGATCCTCATAGGGGTGTTAACGGTTTTGATACGGGTTTTCAATCCGGCCTATCCAGAAGGTATTATGCTAGCCATTCTATTTATGAATGTATTCGCACCACTTATTGATTATTACGTAGTTAACGCAAACAAGAAAAGGAGATTACAACGTGCAACAGTCTAACGCTTACATCATTATTTTCACCGCGGTAATGACAGTTATCGTCGGTGGTCTATTGTCGCTCACTTCTCAGGGGCTTGCCCCTGCTCAAAAGAAGTCTATTGAGCTTGATACTAAGACCCAGATCTTATCATCGGTAATGGATCGTGATCAACTCTCTAAAATGAAGCCGGATGAGATTCTTAGTATGTATAACTCTAGGATTAAGTCGCTTGTAGTGGATATCAATGGGAAGGAAGTTGAAAAGAACGACAAAGGGGGACCGATGGTAGCTGAAGAGGTAAGTATTCTAAAAAATTATAAAAAGGATCCAGCCCAACGTCAATATCCTGTTTTTAAATTTATGAACGAAGCTGACCCAAATAAGGTGGATGCTTATATTTTACCGTTGTACGGTGCAGGGTTATGGAACGCCATTTGGGGTTATGTAGCTATCGAATCAGACCTAAATACCATTGCCGGTGCTTCCTTTGATCACACGGGAGAAACCCCGGGTTTGGGGGCTAGAATTACAAGTCCAGAAATTCAAAATCGATATGTAGGCAAGAAGATCTTAGACGGTAGTGGTAACGTCGTTTCGGTGAATATGGTAAAAGGCGAAGGTAATAGTGGTTTGACAGAACATCAGGTTGACGGAATGTCGGGAGCTACAATTACCGGTAGAGGGGTTAACGATATGCTTGAAGCATATCTAAATCATTATCAAAGCTATTTTGCAACGGTTAAAAATGGCGCAACTGCCAAACTTTAGTAAGAAATAACAGGTTTTATATAGATCAAAAGCGAAGACATGAGCACAGAAACTCTAGAGCAAACCGAAGAGATAGTAGTTAAGAAGACGGCTGAACCGCTTCTTTCGAAAAGACGCAAGAAATTTATTACGGATCCTTTAAATGAGGACAATCCCATCACCGTTCAGGTATTGGGCATATGTTCAGCTTTGGCTGTAACGGTGAAAATGGAGCCAACGTTGATCATGTCCATTGCGGTTGTATTCGTAATTGTTTTCTCAAATCTCATTATCTCCTTAATCAGGAACCTGGTACCCAATAGGGTTCGGATCATTGTTCAATTGGCAGTTATCGCTACCCTGGTTACTTTGGTGAGTGAGGTGCTTAAGGCCTACAACTACGAAATGTATAAAGTCTTAGGGGCTTTTGTAGGTTTGATCATTACGAATTGCATCGTTATGGGTCGATTGGAGGCTTTTGCTATGGGGAACAAACCTTACGACTCGATATTGGATGGTATAGGAAGCGGATTTGGATATGCATGGATTATCTTAACGGTTGCTTTCTTCAGAGAGTTGTTCGGGTCCGGATCGGTCTTTGATTTTAAAGTGTTTGAAGCTATTGGTTTAGCTAGTTTCCCGACTAACGGACTTATGGTTGATTCAATTGGTGCTTTTGTTGTCCTAGGTGTTCTAATATGGGTGCAGCGGGCCAAAACAGGTTACGTAGAACATAACTAAGAAGTAAGAAACATGGATTTAGTAAGCTTGGGTATAAAGGCGGTATTTGTAGATAACATGATCTTTGCCTATTTCTTGGGGATGTGCTCATTCCTGGCCGTTTCCAAAAAGGTTTCTACGGCCATTGGATTGGGAATGGCTGTTGTCTTCGTACTGAGTATCACAGTTCCTATTAACTGGGTGCTTCAAGAATTTATATTGAAAGAGGGAGCTCTTACCTGGTTGAGCGCAGAATTTGCAGAGGTAAATCTCGAGTTCTTACAGTTTATTATGTTCATTGCTATTATTGCCGGAATGGTGCAGTTAGTTGAGATGGTAGTTGAAAAGGTTTCTCCTGCTCTTTACGGATCTTTGGGTATATTCTTGCCACTAATAGCGGTTAACTGCTCTATCCTTGGAGGGTCACTGTTTATGGTTCAACGGGATTATACCATTGCTGAGGCTTCAGTGTTTGGTTTCGGTTCAGGTTTAGGTTTTGCGCTAGCGATAATTGCGCTTTCTGCTATCCGTGAAAAATTGAAATATTCAGATGTTCCCGATGGGTTGAAGGGTTTAGGACTTACTATGTTGATTACTGGTTTGATGGGTATCGCTTTTAAATCGTTTATCGGTATTGCTATTTAATCCAAAAATGTTATCACGAAAAGGGCGTTCTCTTGGGAACGCCTTTTTTGTTTATCTTGTCTTTTTGCATGTCACTGATTTACGTTCTTGATCTGATTGGTACTTTTGTTTTCGCCATAAGCGGACTTAGACTGGCGGCCAAAAAGGACATGGATCTATTCGGTGCCGTTGTTGTGGCTTTTGTCACCGCTGTTGGTGGAGGCACTACCCGAGATATTCTTATTGGTAATACCCCTGTTTCCTGGATGCAGGATATTGCCTATCCCATAGCTATACTGGCTGCTTTACCTTTTACTCTCATCTTCAAAAAGTACATCGTCAATCTTAAAAGGACGTTCTTCATTTTTGACACCATGGGTATTGCCTTGTTTACCATCAGCGGAATGCAAAAGGGCCTGGTGTTTGACCTGCACCCTTCTCTTGCCATGGTTATGGGAATGGTTTCAGCAACCGTAGGCGGTGTTATCCGCGATATTTTATGTAATGAAATACCCCTAATCTTTAGAAAGGAAATTTACGCCACTGCATGCTTACTTGGGGCGTTAGTCTATTACTTGCTGGACGCGTATTCTACCTTGGCCAATGACCTATCCTATATCCTTACCGTAGCAGTGATAATTGCGGTCAGAATTTTAAGCATCAAGTTTCATTGGTCGTTACCCAAAATGAAATAAAAAGCCACTCGAAAGGGTGAGGGGCTTTTTATTGATCAAATGTGTCTATTCATCATATACAATGGTGTAGCCTCGAATACCATGCTCATGACTATCCATTCCGCTTTCTTCGTGCTCTTTCGAAACACGTATACCGGAGATTTTATCCATAATTTTAAAGATCAAGAAGGCGGATATGAAGGCAGCCGCGCCGCATACACCTACCCCGATTAATTGATTAAGCAAAGTATGTTCCGGATTATTGGAAAACAAGCCTACCGCTAATGTGCCCCATATGCCACAGACCAAATGAACTGATACTGCACCTACTACATCATCCAGGTGAAATTTATCTAGTGTGATAGCGGACAGAACTACAAGTATCCCCGCAACAAAACCTACAAGTAAGGCCAAATTAGGGCTAATTACATCGGCTCCTGCTGTAATACCCACCAGGCCGGCCAAGAGTCCGTTAAGTACCATTCCCAGGTCTAATCTTTTGAAAACGATAAATCCTGTTACCAATCCTCCTAATGCACCTGTACAGGCAGCTAACGACGTAGTAACCAAAACAAATGAGGTTTTTCCAGGATCTGCCGAAAGCACTGAGCCTCCATTAAATCCAAACCATCCCAGCCAAAGCAGGAAAACACCTATTACGGCCAGTGGTACACTTGATCCAGGTTTGTCTATTACCTTACCATTAACATACTTCCCAATTCGCGGTCCCAGGACCATAATTCCCGCAAGTGCTCCCCATCCGCCAACAGAATGGACTAAAGTGCTTCCTGCAAAATCATGGAAGCCCATGTCATCAAGAAATCCATAGCCCCATTTCCAACTGCCGATTATAGGATATACCACACCTACAAATATTAGCGTAAAGAGCAGGTAAGAAGTGATTTTTATACGTTCTGCTACTGCACCGGAAACTATGGTAGCGGCTGTGGCAGCGAACATGGCTTGAAACAGAAAATCTGTCCAGTAAGTATATCCCCCACTGTATTCAGGGGTTAACCCATTTTCAGGAAGTGATAGGAACCATCCTGAAAAACCAAACCACTCGTTTCCACTACCTTCCACAAAGCCGGGGTACATAAGGTTGAATCCCATAATGAAGAAGGTCAGTATACCTATTATTGGGGTAAGCGTATTCTTAAAAAGAATATTGACCGTATTTTTCGCTTGACCAAATCCGGCTTCTACCCCGGCAAAGCCCAAATGCATAATAAATACAAGAGCTGTACAAAGCATCATCCAGATGTTACTGGTGGTTAGAACATTGTCAGCCATAGATACTTCTGAGGTAACACTAGCTATACTAGTCGTTTCTATTAACTCCACACTTGAAGCCATAGCACTAAGGAAACCGAAGCCTTCAATCATAATAGTTGTAGTTAAGTCTTATTTACAGACATTTAGATATTGATTTAAAAAACAAAGAAACTTAGGAGCGATTAGATTGACAAGTTAATTGGTCGTGTTTTTAACGTGTAAATATGCAAAGACAATTAAATGAACCATTTAAGGCTGAAAAAATTACCTTAAAAAGAGTTCAAGGCACTTTTTTTATTTCATATAGTTAAAAAATAAACCGCATGGGTTTTGAATCATGAAATAACAGATTCAATCTTGCCAATAAAAGGAATACGTTTTTTTTTAACAATCTGTAACCTTTTAAATCATCTTAGGTAACCAAATCGATAACACAAAAACACGAGTCTCTAGTTGATGATGATATCAGATGAAACGCTCATGGAGCAAGTTAGAAAGGGAGAATTAAGGAAAGCAACAGAACTGTTTGACCGGTATAATAAACCACTTTATAGCTTTTTTGTCCGCCTTACGCTTGACAGGGATTTAAGCAATGATCTTACACAAAATGTTTTTTTACGGATGTTGAAGTATAGAAAAACGTATCAGCCCGGCAAACCATTCAAGGCTTGGATCTATCAAATGGCAAGAAATATCCATGCCGATCATTATCGAAAAAACAAGGTCATGTTTTCTGATATACGTGACGTAGAGCAAGTGAGCAGTCCTTTGGCAGGATTTGAAGATAGGATTGTTCAAAATGAGAAAGAAAAGTTGCTTTATGTGTCATTATTCAAGATGGATACAGAGCAACGAGAGATCCTGATCCTTACAAGATTTCAACAAATGAAATATGAGGAGGTTGCGGCTATGTTGGAGATAAGCGTAGCTAATGTAAAAGTCAAAGTGCACCGGGCGATGCACAAATTAAAAGAGACTTATATGGAATTAGAAAAGATTTAAGTCATGGACGAAAAAATGAAAGAGTTGATCATTGACTATGTGGATGGTAATCTTAGCGGTGAGTTGGTTGAGTTTGTCGAAAAGCAGATCAAAAAAAATGAGGAAGTGGCAAATGAGTATGAGAAGCTACTAATGCTTTCAGACCTTATGCGCAATACGGAAGAGCATGAACCTGACTCCATTTTGAGGGATAATTTTTTACTCTCTATTGAAGAAGAACTGGAGAATACTGGTACTACTGAAAAAAAAGGTCGGGTCAGGGTGATAAGTTGGAATACACCTTTGAAAATTGCTGCCACTGTCTCTCTGCTGGTGGTATCGTTTTTTGCGGGTCGGTTGCTATGGAATGATACCAATGAAAAAGCCCAACTAGCGGCCTTACGCCAGGAGATGGAAGAAACAAAGAGTCTGGTGCTTTCCTCTCTCGAGAATAGAACTTCTGCCAGCACCAGGTTGAACGGTATTAATGTAGCCTACGAAAAGGAATCTGTGGATCAGGAAGTGATTAATGTGCTGGTCAAAACTATGAATGAAGATGAAAATGTAAATGTACGCCTCGCGGCGGTTAAGGCATTAGCTAAATTCAGTGACGTGCCAGGGGTGACCAAGGCATTAATTGAATCCCTTGACAAGCAGGAAGAGGCGCTAGTTCAAATAGCACTGATCAATCTTATGGTTGAGTTGCAAGAGAAAGGCATTTTGGATAAGCTCCAACAGATTATTGACGACGAAAACTCGCTTGATGCGGTTAAAGATGAGGCGCATATGGCCGTTTTTAAACTGTCATGACCAGCTCTAACAACGAACTAAATTTTAGAAGTAAATAGGATAACAAAAAAGATAAAGTGATGAAAATGAATTTTAAAAAAACGGTATTGATTATTCTGGCGGCATTCGTTACCCTACCAGGGTTTGCGCAGCACAAGATCACCATGAGCTCGGGGGTAATTGAGTTTAGGGAAATAATGGAAATAGAAGTGGAAGGTTACGATGGCAATGAAGTCATTCTAGGGACTTCATCTGACTATAAAATACCCGAAAGAGCGAAAGGACTTCGTCCGGTTAATGGTATGGGACTAAAGGACAACACGGGAGTAGGCTTGGCGGTTGAAGATGAGTCAAGTGACCACAAAGTGATTTATCAGGTATCAAGAAATTCTGATGCGAAGTACAAAGTGAAGGTTCCAAAAGGGGTAATAGTAAAATATATTAACTCTTCTATTCATGGTGAAGATTTTCTGGCTAAAAACATCTCAAATGAGATTGAAGTAAAAACGCATGGCGGTAATATCAAATTACAGGATGTAACAGGACCGTTATCGGCTAATTCAGTTCATGGAGATATTGAGGTAACCTTCACATCAGTTAATCAAAAATTACCAGTATCTGTAGCTTCCGTTCATGGAGATGTAGATGTAGCGGTGCCCGGGGGTACGGATGCAGACTTAAGTATTAAGACCTCCTGGGGCGAAGTATATTCCGATCTGGATATCAAGGTGGAAAGGCACGACGGTATGAAGGTATACGGGGCTAAGAAAATAGAAGGGAAGCTAAATGCCGGTGGTGTTGATATGGCAATTTCTTCCACCCACGGGAATGTATATCTAAGGAAAAAGTAGACTAATAACGGCGCTAAATATCAAAAGCGCCTTTTACCAATTAACTAAAATGAGAACAATAATTACAATATCGCTGATACTATTGATTTGTGGTTCGGTTAAGGCTCAACGGAGTATCGAGGAAAACTTTGAACTCGGTGGAAAACAAAAGCTGGAGATGAATTTCAAATGGCCAAAGTTAGTCCGCGTTCAGAATTGGGAGGGTCAAACCGTGAAGATTACGGGTGAAGTATTGATCAATAATGGAGAGAATAACGATGCGTTTAAGCTGAGATCTAAGGTGTTTGACGATCAGATAGTTATTACCTCTGCCATTGAAAAGTTAGATGATCTGCCCAAAAAGATTATGATAAAACGCGACGGAATGAAGTACTATTTCAATACTGGCGACTGGAATGATCCTGAAGTTAAAAAGTTCTTGGGAGAAAAGGAGAATGGACAACATTCCTATATGACCATGGGAGTCATTAAAGAAATTCAAATCGATGTGTATCTTCCAAAGGGAGTAGAGGTTGTCATAAATGCCAAGTATGGGTTGGTAGAAATTAATACTATTTCAAATCCCATTAATGTCGATGCTAAATACGGAGGTATCGATATGGCTTTTGGTACTTCACAGAAAAATTTGGAGGCAAAAACCAGGTACGGAGAAATATATTCCAACTTGCCTTTTGAATTGGAGAGTAATCGTGGAGATTTTCACAACGACAATAAATGGACGGTTGTTTCTTATAAAGGTAAATCCGAGAGTGCTGTTCTTGAATCTAAGTATGGAGATGTCTTCTTACGTCAAAAAAGAGGCGGGTGATCAGTCCTCTTTCTTGATTAATTGATTAGCCTTTTCGAGGGCGGATAACATTTGATCTTTTACCTCACTAATTTTTACTTTTTCGTCTTTATAGTAGTTCAAGGCGATTTCATGATCCTTTTCATCATCTTGAGGTTTGAAGTTCCTCATCCAATTCATCATAGCTTCATCCGCCTGAGTCAGGCCGATGATGGTTTCCTCTAATCCAGGGATGGAGTTATTTTCAGGATCCATATCCCTAAGTGTATCGAGCTTTTCCTGGAGCATACCTTTTGCCTGCATGATGTCATCGATTTTTGGCATCACCTCATCATGAATATCAAGCACTTCGTCGTACAGAGCTTTTAATTCACGTTGTTCCTGAGGGACCTCCTTTTCAGAGACCTCTATCTCTTCGTTATTTTCCGCGGGCCGCCCGCAGGAGAAAAATGCAAAAATAAACGCTGTTATTACAAGATAGGGAAACCTGTTCATTGGGCATTAATTTAGAGTCAAATCTAGATAGAATAAGATTTACCAACAACCTAAGATGTATAAAGAGTGAGACTGATTGTTGTAACAAAAACCGTTGTATTGGTGATTGGAGTGGAATAATTTGCTGAATTCTAAGAAGTTACCTATCTTGCTTTGTGTTATACTCGTCCTAAATTGAATAATTTAGCTTTTTTTCGGGTTATATAATTTTTTAAACGTGAAGTAATGAGGCCCCAAAACGTGTCTATAGGGTGGAAGAGGTGCTGTCTTTACCTATCCTTCTTTTTGATAGGAAGTTTGTGTTATTCAAGTGTATTAGGTGCTAAATTTAAATCTACAAGGAGCTATGTTGTCATTGGTGCCTTTAGTTTCGAAAAAAATGCCGAGCGTTTCACGTCATTTGCCAACGAAAAGGAGTTAGAAGCTACCTATGAGATTAATGCTGGCAGAAATCTCTTTTATGTTTATGTATTTGTTTCTGATGATAGGGAGATAGCTTACAAAGAACTGCTTAAAATAAAGGGGCTGCATCCGGAGTTTAAGGATGCTTGGGTATTTGAAGGACAACTTGGATCAGCTATTCAGTCTGTTCAGGAAAGGGAAATAGTTTCAATTGAAAAGATGCCATCTCAGAAAATCGAGCTGCCGTCGGAGGAAGAACGTGCTAACCCTAAAAATACGGAAGAAATGGTTGCTCCGATGGTCGAAGCAAAGGAAAGCAAAGATCAGATAGTTGAGGAGAGTGTAAAAAATGTAGATGATGAAGAATCTCCTTTGAACAAAGAAGAAGGGGTTTATCATTTGTATTTCAATTTACTTAACGCAAAGAAACTCAAGGAGGTCAAGGGAAAAGTAAAAGTGATTGACGCTGAGCGATCCAAACAACTTCTGGTTGCCAAATCTCATGAGATAGTAGATGTCAGAAATCCTAATAATGGAAGCAACCGTATAAAAGTAGCTTCTGACATTTTCGGATTTAGGGATGTGCAATATATGTTGGACCTTGAAAACCCTTTGACGGATTCGACTAGCGCCTATGTGGAGACTATAGGTGATTCCATTATTGTGAATTTTATGCTTGAAAGGTATAAGAAAGGTGATGTTTTAGTGATGTACAATGTCTATTTCTACCGAGACGCTGCAATTATGAAAAATGAATCGATTTATGAGTTAAATAGTCTGTTGGACATGTTACAGGAAAATGAAAATTACAAAGTGAAAATACACGGCCATACTAATGGAAATTCGCATGGAAAGATAATTCACCTTGACCCTGATGATAAAAATTTCTTTGCCCTCAAAGCCAAGCACCTTGAAACAGATGGGACTGCTAAGAAATTATCGTTGTACAGGGCTTATACCATACAGCACTGGTTAATGGATCAAGGTATACCTGAAGAGCGTATGCAAATTAAAGGTTGGGGAGGCAAAAAAATGCTTTACGACAAACATGACACTCAAGCAGATCAAAATGTTAGAGTTGAAATTGAGATACTTGAGGAATAATCAAATAACATTTTTATTTGAATTGTAAATTATAGATCGTAAATCGGAATAACTTTAAAAAACCAGCTTCAATCCGCACGGCCATGAAAGCAAAAGTTGTCACAGTTGCTACTATTTTACTTTTATTCATCTCAAATTGCTATTTAACTGCTTATGCGAATGAGCCCCTATTTGATGAAAAGACCAATACGCTTACAACCGGCTACTATGTTGTTGTTGGTGCATATTCAATAAATAAGGAGAGTTATGCTCAGAGATACGCCTCGGTAGTCAAGGAAAAAGGATACAATGCGGCGTATGGGTTTAGTCGAAAGAAAAACCTTTATTTCGTTTACATAAACTCAACCGGTAACTATAAAGAATCATTGGCTGAAATGCGTGAAGCCAGAAAAACCACTGACTTCTCCGAGGCTTGGGTCTTTGTCTGCCTTGATGCTGGTGAAGAATCGGTTTCTGAGAACACCACGGTAAATCGCGATCCGGAACCGGTCAAGGGGCAAATAAAGCCAATAGAAACACCCATTGAGAAAATTAAAGAGGCGCCTATCGTTGATGAAGAGAAATCGCCTGAGAAAGAAGTAAGTATTGAAAAGATTATAGATAAAAGAGCTGAAACGTTTAAGATAAATACGCTGTCGGATGCTTCCGTATTTTTCAATCTTTATAATGCCCAGAATAACAAAGATGTATTGGGGGAAGTCCAGATAGTAGACGCTGAGCGTGCCAAGCTGGTAGATGTTGTGAAAAGTGGTAATTATGTTACTATTGAAGATCCAAAAAATGGCACTGGTAAGATTGCCCTTATCGTCGATGTATTCGGCTACCGAAGAGGACAGTTTGAACTAAACTATTACAATCCTGAAATTGATATTGCGAAAGAGAATGTCGAGCGACTGGCAGATATTCTATTGGTGAATTTCGAATTGGTTAGATATCATGTCGGAGATATTGTAACCATGTACAACGTGTACTTTTTTAAAGATGCTGCCATCATGAGGCCAGAATCGAAATTCGAGGTAAACAGTCTGCTGACCATGCTACAGGAAAATGAAGATTACAAAATAAAGATACATGGTCATGTCAATGGGAAACATCCAGGAAAAATAATATCCAGAGGGGACAGCAAGACTTTTTTTGCGTTGAACGATTTCAATAAAGAAGGTTTCGGAAGTGCGAAAGAGTTGTCATTGCGGCGTGCTGAATTGATAAAAGAATACCTCGTGGAACAAGGGATACGGGCGGATCGTATGGAAATTAAAGCCTGGGGAGGTAAGCGAATGATACACGATAAGCACAGCAATAAAGCTAAGGAGAATGTCCGTGTTGAAATTGAAATTTTAGAAGAATAGTTATTATAATAACTTAAATTTTTAAATCGGTTTATAATATTGATCATTGTTGCTTAAATTGAGCAATCTTAAAATAGAACCAAATATGCGCTCTGTAATTTTGTTTCTGTCCGTTTTAATTACTGGCTTTGGTGTTCTCCAACAAAGTGAACTCCCTATAGGCAACTACGTGGTGGTAGGAGCCTATTCGGTAAACCAGGAATATTATGCCAAGGCTTATACGGAAAAGCTAAACGATCAAGGACTTAGTGCCAGTTATGGGTTGAGCAGATCGAAGAATTTGTTTTTTGTGTATTTATCGCAAAACCAAAATTTTGATCAAGCTATTTCCGAAATGCGCAAGACACGCGAAAATGAGCAGTTTTCCGACGCCTGGGTATTTGTCAACAAGGTAGGTCCTGAAGTTGCAACAACCCAATCTACTTCTGACAGTGAAGAAGAAACTGATGCAAATACTTCGACCGATGAAGAAAATATGTCTGATAACAGTGATGCAAATACCGAGAGCCTTGAAGCTAATCCAGCTGAAGAGTCGTCCGACAACAATGTGACGGAAGAGGAAACTACGGCGGAAGCAACACCTGAAGAATCTGAAGAAACGGAAAACGTAGAAGAGGTGAAAGAGATTACGGAGTTATCGCAAATTGGATTTAAGGTTAACTTATACAACGCACAAACGGGTGGAGATGTAAATGGCTCAGTACAGCTGGTAGATACTGAGAGGGCAAAACAACATAAGAAATTCAAGAGCGGTGAAGTCGTGAAGGTCAAAGATCCAGATAATGGTACTGGTAAAATGTCAGTGATTATAGACAACTTCGGGTTCCGTAAACAACAAAAGGAAATCAACTTTTTCAATCCGTTAAGTGATACGGCAAGAGTTGATCTGAGATTCGAAGAAGATGTTCTAGAGTTAAATTTTGATTTGATTCGTTACAGCGTTGGCGACTTCGTGGTGATGTACAATGTGGCCTTCTTCAAAGATGCGGCAGTTATGCGCCCTGAATCAAAATTCGAGGTGAACAGTCTAATCACCATGATGCAAGAAAACTCGGATTTAAAAATCAGGATACACGGTCATGTTAATGGTAAACATCCTGGTAAGGTAATTAGTAAGGGAGGTGAGCCCGATTACTATAAATTATCGGATTTGAATAAAGAAGGTGTAGGCTCGGCGAAAGAGTTGTCTAAGAAGAGAGCCGAGTTGATTCGGGACCTACTTATGGAGAATGGAGTAATTGAAGGACGAATGGAAATAAAGGCCTGGGGAGGAAAACGCATGATCCACGACAAAAACAGTACTCGCGCGGATGAAAATGTGAGAGTAGAAATAGAGATTCTAGAAGACTAGAATCTTCAGAACTCTATTTTTTATATTTTCTGTTGAATTTCTCAACTCTACCTGCAGTATCTACAAATAGCTTCTTACCAGTGTAAAAAGGATGAGAGGCGGAAGAAACTTCAATTTTGATCAAAGGATATTCATTTCCATCTTCCCATTTTATAGTGTCCTTTGAAGTCATCGTTGATTTTGTCAAAAAAGCAAAATCGCTGGAGCTATCCTGAAAAACGACTTCTCTGTATTCCGGGTGTATTTCTTTTTTCATTACTTTCTTATTCTTAGGCCTTTCTCCAAAAGAGGCACAAAGTTAGCTATTAATAAATGATCTGCAAGCTGCAGGTTAAACATTTTTTAGCGTATTTTGGGCTCATGAAGCTTAAATCAAGGTTAACAACAGTGTTATTCTTGTTAATAACACCGTTGTTGCTCTATGGTCAGAGTGTAAACATACCACTAAATGATGACTACTATCATTGGATTGACAGATATGAGATCAAATCTGGGGAAATAAATCCTTACTTTCATTCCGCTTGGCGCGCATATGAGCGCAAAGACGTAGTACATTTTCTTGATTCAATGTCAGTAGATTTCATAAACTCAAAACAGGATAAGTTTAATATTGAATACTTGAGAAACGACAGTTGGGAGTGGTCTGATCAAGCCAATAACGATTCGAAAAAAGCATTCTTAAAACATTTTTACAAAAAGAAGTCTGATCTATATTCTATTCAAACTTCTGATCTGGATTTACACGTTAACCCCGTTATACAACTTTCCGCGGGTACAGAGTCAGGTTCTGATGTCAATACCTTCATTAACACCAGGGGGGTTGAACTAAGAGGCATTGTGGATGGGAAGGTTGGATTTTACAGTTTTCTTGGTGAAAACCAAATGGTAAACCCCTTGTATATCAGAGAGTTCCGAACAGATAATCTTACAGTTCCCCAAGAGGGTTTTTGGAAGGACTTCGAAGAAAATGGGGTGGATTTTTTTACAGCCCGAGGTTATATTAGCGTCGATGCCTCTAAATCAATTAATGTACAATTCGGACATGATCGGTTTGCCATAGGTAACGGTTACCGATCAATGATTCTTTCCGGATTTTCTCCAGCTTATCTTTTCTTAAAACTAAACACTAAAGTCTGGAAGTTGAACTATACTAACTTATTTACTCAGATGGTGGCCGATGTTGAAGGGAGCCCCAATGGTTTGACAGGAAGTACGCGATATCCTAATAAATATATGTCATTACATCACCTGAGCTTAAATATCAGTAAGAAACTGAATATTGGAGTTTTTGAGTCTGTTATTTTTAGTAACTCTGATTCTCTTTCAAACAACACATTTCAGCTTGAATATCTTAACCCTATCATTTTTTACCGAGCCATTGAGCAACAAAATGGGAGCCCGGATAATGTTCTTCTTGGAGCGGACTTCAAATGGTTACCTGCGAAGAGGCTCATAATCTACGGACAATGGGTCTTTGACGAGTTTTTGCTTGATAACCTTAGAGAAGGTGATGGATGGTGGGGGAACAAATGGGCTGCTCAACTAGGTGGCGAATATATAGATGCCTTTGGAATGAATAACTTAGATCTACAGGCTGAATTTAATATATCCAGACCATACACATATTCCCATGATACCCCTTTTGGCAGTTATTCGGGTTATCGCCAGCCTCTGGCACACCCTTTGGGTGCGAATTTCAGAGAGTTGATTGGAATAGTCAGATATCAACCGTTAAACAGATTGATGATTACAGGAAAACTAATATTGGCTGAGTACGGTGAAGATGGGTTGGATCAAAATTTTGGAAGAGATATTTTACTTCCTAACAATACAAGAGAAATGGACTTTAACAATGAAATTGGTCAGGGTATAGGCACTGATCTTACTTTCGCTGATATTACTTTGTCCTATCAGTGGAAACATAATTTTTTTATCGACCTCAAACATATCTATCGCCAACTGGATAGTGAACAGCCTGATTTTTCCAGGGATACTAACTTCACTTCGCTGGTCATCCGCTGGAACGTTCCCCAGCGATTGAACGAGTTTTAATGGCAAACAGCTAACTTTGCCGCTTCCTAAATCATGAAGACCTTTTTTAGAATATTTAGTTACGCACGGAGCCTAAGCTTATATGTACCGCAGTACGTTGTTTTTGTACTACTGAGCGTAATATTCAGCGTTTTTAACCTGGTCATGCTTATTCCTCTACTGAAGGTACTCTTTAAGCTAACACCCGAAGCAGTTTATGAAAAACCGGCGGAATTTGAGTTTACTACAAATTATTTAAGCGATTATTTTAACTTCTATTTCACTACTATAATTAAGGATCACGGTGAGGCACAGGCCCTGGTTTTTGTGTGTATCGTAGTTTTAAGCTCAGTTTTACTTACCAATGTTTTCAGATATCTGGCGGCGATTATTAGTGCTCGAATAAAGCTGGATGCTGTCAAATATTTGCGTATGGCCATATATGAAAGGGTTTCCAGAATGCATTTGGGCTTCTTTACTAATGAACGTAAAGGTGATCTGATGTCCAGAATTACGAATGATGTGCAGGAGGTTGAGGTTTCTGTTTTGGGCAGCCCCAAAGCCTTATTTCGTGAGCCAGTTCAGGTCATTATATATTTCATAGCCCTGTTTGCTATCTCAGCTAAACTCACACTTTTCACTATTTTAATTCTGCCTTTAGCAGGGGGAATACTCGGCTACATTGTTAAGCGCCTCAAAAGGAAGGCAATTAAGAGTCAGCAATCCTTGGGGAGAATAGTGAATATCCTGGACGAGACTTTGGGAGGTATGAGGATTATTAAAGCTTTCAATGCCCGGGAATATGTTACGGATAAAATTGATCAGGAGACTAATTACTACAGGAAAGTGAATCTGGGCTACGCTTATCGTAAGGAGCTCGGTTCCCCGATTTCTGAATTTTTAGGAGTAGGTATTATTACCATCATATTGTACTATGGGGGCTCGCTGGTATTGAATGATGATTCGGCATTGGATGCAAGTCAGTTTATTACTTATCTTGCTATTTTTTCACAGATTATCTCACCGGCAAAAGCGTTTTCTCAAGGTCTTTCCGGGGTACAAAAAGGTATCGCCTCGGGAGAGAGGATATTTACCGTCATTGATACCGAACCGGAGATCCAAAATGTAACGGATCCAATACCTCTATCAGAGTTCAGCAATTCACTGACGTTTGAAAATGTTCATTTCAAGTACGATAAAGACCTGGTACTAAACGGGATCAATCTGGATGTGAAGAAAGGAACGACTGTTGCACTTGTAGGACAGTCAGGCGGAGGTAAATCGACATTGGTTGACCTTATACCCAGGTTTTACGATCCCACTAAAGGAGTTATTAAAATCGATGGACATTCTTTGAAACAGGTAGATATCGAAGATTTGCGCAGGCTAATGGGTATTGTTACCCAGGAATCTATATTATTTAATGATACTATTTTCAACAATATCGCTTTTGGAATAGAAGACGCCGCTGAGGAAGATGTAATTCAAGCTGCGAAAATTGCGAATGCCCATGATTTTATTCTGGAACAGGACAGCGGGTATCAAACTAATATTGGAGATCGCGGCATGAAACTTTCTGGTGGTCAAAGGCAGCGTATCAGCATAGCTCGAGCTGTTCTTAAAAACCCACCTATACTGTTATTAGATGAGGCTACTTCCGCCTTGGATTCCGAGTCTGAAATGCTGGTGCAACAGGCCATTTCAAACCTCATGCAAAATCGAACTTCTATTGTTATAGCCCATAGGTTAAGTACTATCCAGCACGCAGATGAGATCGTTGTGATCCAAAGTGGTAGTATCATTGAGCGCGGCACGCACAATGAATTGTTAAAAAAAGACGGACTTTACAAAAAGTTAAGTGCCATGCAAAACACCTAACTTCGGGTGAATAGGTTTGAAAGTAACCCTCAGAATAACCACGATGTTTAATTAATTCATTAAATCGTCATTATTCGGAGTGACCATAAATAATTCGGGTTAATTTTGTAGCTTTATTTTCCATGCTTAGAAAAGCATACTTTACTTTTATTGCCTGTTATGAAGAAACCAAAGTCTATTTTCTTTCTCGTCTACTTTCTCTTTCATTTCTTTTTATTGTTGGTTTCCATATACGTCAATTACCGCTCTGAAGATTTTGAATTCTTACTCTGGCTAAGGGAAAGAATGGACTGGATGATTTATGGGTCTGTTTTGGGGTTGATCCTATTCGCGGTGAACATGGTCATGTTTAACATGGCGTCCAGCGGGTCAAAGAAGGAGATCGAACGCTTAGAGCATGAAGCTAATTCCTACAAAGCGAAAATGTTTGATCTACAAGAAGCCAAAAGCGTTCCAGCTTCCGATGACGAGGCGGAAAGTGCTTAGATCCAATCTACCGAAGGGATGGAGCATAAGAGTCTGATCGTAAAAGAGCTTTTTCTGGCTTCGGAGGTTCTGGACGAATTTATTCGAGACGAGAAAAACCTGGCGGGCATTGAAAAAGCGGCTACATTATTTGCCGAAGCCTTTAAAAATGGGGGTAAGGCCATTTCCTGTGGGAATGGTGGATCGCACTGTGATGCCATGCATTTTGCGGAAGAACTTACAGGTAGGTTCCGGGATAACAGAGCTCCACTACCCGCTATCGCTATATCGGATCCCAGTCATATTTCCTGTGTGGGTAATGACTATGGTTACGATCATATTTTTTCTCGGTTTATAACGGCTATGGCTACTGATAAGGATGTGATTTTGGCCATTAGTACTAGCGGGAACTCAGCTAACATATTGGAAGCCATAAAAGCGGCTAAAGACAAAGGGGCAAAGGTCGTGGCACTCACCGGAAATGGTGGTGGGAAGATTGCCGGCACGGTAGATGTAGAAATACGAGTGCCCCACTTCGGTTATGCTGACCGTATTCAAGAAATCCATATCAAAGTGATCCATCTTATCATTCAACTGATAGAAAAACTCACCTTCTAGTGGTATCCCGGAATTATGGCGCTGCTGTATTCGGGGTCGATGCCAAGATCATAACGATTGAGGTTACGGTGATCCAGGGAACGAAATTTTGGATCAGCGGACTTCCTGATAGCGCTGTGAAAGAAAGTGCACATAGGGTTGAATCCGCTTTGAAGCATTATGATTTGCGTATGCCACGCCAAAAAGTGGTGGTTAACCTGGCTCCGGCCGACATTAAAAAGGAGGGAAGCGCTTACGACCTTCCAATCGCACTTAGTGTGTTACAGGCTTCCAGTCAGTTCCATGGAGAAAAGATGTCTGAGTATGTGGTAATGGGCGAACTTTCATTAGATGGTGAGCTACGACCGATCAAGGGGGTTTTGCCTATTGCTATCGAAGCCCGCAAACAGGGCTTTAAAGGGTTTGTACTGCCACGGGAAAATGCATCGGAAGCTGCTATTGTAAATGACCTAGAGGTTATTGGCGTGAAGTCATTAAGAGAAGCTATCGATTATTTTGAGGGGGATCTGGAAATCAAACCTCTGGAAATCGATACCCGGGACGTGTTCATGGCCCAGCTTAATAATTACGGCGTTGATTTTTCCGACGTTCAGGGGCAGGATAATATCAAACGTGCGATGGAGATTGCAGCAGCGGGGGGACATAACGTGATCATGATAGGCCCTCCCGGAGCTGGTAAGACCATGCTCGCCAAGCGATTGTCGAGTATTTTGCCCCCATTATCTCTTCACGAAGCATTGGAGACCACTAAGATCCATTCAGTGGCGGGGAAACTGGGATTGGAGGCTTCGTTAATTTCTACCCGGCCTTATCGGAGCCCGCATCATACCATAAGTGACGTGGCCCTGGTTGGCGGTGGTGGCAACCCGCAGCCCGGTGAGATTTCGCTTGCCCATAACGGGGTGTTGTTTTTAGACGAGTTGCCTGAATTTAAACGTACTGTGCTGGAAGTAATGCGGCAACCTATGGAAGAGCGTAAGGTCACTATTTCCAGGGCTAAGGTCTCGCACGATTATCCGGCTAATTTTATGTTGATCGCCAGTATGAATCCGTGTCCATGCGGGTACTATAACCATCCCGAAAAGGATTGTGTTTGCGGCCCAGGAGTGGTACAGCGCTATTTAGGAAAGGTCAGCGGGCCATTATTAGATCGGATTGACCTGCACGTGGAGGTGACCCCGGTGTCTTTTGATGAAATGACGGGAACTATCAAAACTGAAAGCAGTGAGGAGATACGCAACCGGGTAATTACCGCCAGGGAGGTGCAAATAAAACGATTCGATACAGACCAGTCTTTACACTGTAATGCCATGATGCCCAGCCAGCAGGTAAAAGAAGTTTGTAAGATCAACGAAGCGGGTAAAACGCTGCTTAAAACGGCCATGGAAAAGCTAGGACTTTCCGCCAGGGCTTACGATCGCATTTTAAAAGTTTCTCGGACTATTGCCGATCTCGCTGGCTCGGAAGAGATTAGAATTGAACATTTGGCGGAAGCCATCCAATACCGAAGCCTGGATCGTGAAGGCTGGGCAGGGTGAGGTTGACCTTCAAAGACAATTCCTTCCTTCTCTGCCGAAAACCTATATTCATTCAATTGATCTAATTATGTTCTATTTTAACAGAATAATTATCATTTAATTAAATAATTGATAATTTAACACATATTTTAGCTAAAATTCTCCCCCTGCATGATAAGCCCATCGTATAAATTTGTATTGTAAATTATTAATGCGATGAAAGAGTTAATTAGAAAATCTGTTGTATTAGCATTGTTATTCACGGCGTTACAAGGTAACGCGCGTGTGAACCCGACACTACGAAATCTTAAAGATGGGAAAACTACCGTTTTAACTTTATCCGGTGTTGAAGAAGGGGATAGTTTTTACATAAAAGACCTATTTGGACAGGTACTGTATGAGCATTCCATTTCGGTTTCAGGTGTGTATGAAAGAACCTTTAACCTGACAGTTTTTGACGAAGGGTCTTACTATTTTGAGGTCACCATTGAAGACGAGCTCAGGAGAATCCCGTTTAATGTGGTAAATAAAAAGATAGTTATTGAAAAGAATAAGGAGTCGGCTATTATGCGTCAGGCGAAGCGTGTGAATAAAAAACAGCTTAAGCAAGAGAAACGCTCAACCACAAAAAGAACGGCAGTGAGAGATGTACCCAGGAGACCTTCTTTCAAAGGACAGAACTTTGAAGATTATTATAAACGGAATTAATTGAATCAGGACTAGAAACAAAATAGCCAACGTCATATGACGCTGGCTATTTGTTTTGAAATACCTTAATGGCAGCCTCCCTAGTACCTTTTACTACTATATTCCTCAATACGGAATTGATATCGAATTAAATAAAAATAGTTTGTTTAAACAGTAGACCCGCCTGTGTACAAGGATATTGTCACAAAAGCTTTCCGTTTGGATATCGAGTTGTTCTTGTAATCGTTAATTGGTGATTTGCATACCCTGAAATGCTTCGCCTTTTGATTTCAACCCCGGAAAATCAGAGAGCAGTTTGGCCAAGACTTTACCTACTTGTTCTATTTGGTCCCGCAGTAAATCCCTTTGCTCCATTCTACCTGGTTAACTTCTCCTATACAAGCTATTTGCCTTAACCTTTCGCAGTTTAATCCACTGGTTTCTTCCAACGGTCAACGTTCCGACGAGCCCTATTAAAAACAATGACAGGATACCAATTCCAATGCCCTTGATCAAAATGCCCTGGTCGTTGAAAATAACAATCCCAGTCATCAGAAATAGTGCACCCATTAGCGGTAATTTCCGGTTCAGAAATTCATTACCTGTAACTATGACACTTTCATCATCCCCGATCTGCGTCAGTTTCATTTTCTCGCTTCCACACCAATAGATATTGGCCTGAACAGATGCGTGTTCCAGGCCTTTTGGAATTTCAACCGACTTCTCCTCTCCGATTTTCAATTCTGTTAAAATCTTATTCCCAATGGCGATTTGGTAGGAGCAGTTTTTGTTGAAACTTTCTTTAGGTCTGATGAAGGTGATACTTTTCATTTTTTAACAACGGCTGCTGACTAAGGAAATGACTATAGATTAAGGGAACTTATTGTTTAGGACTAATATTCAAATTGACCATCCTTGAATTTTAAATTTATTTCCATTGCAGAGACAACCTCGGCGCCTTCGCTGTGATTTAGCCAAAACCCAACGTCTTTCCCAGTCTGAGGTAACTTTAACCTATAGCGAAACGATGTTTCTAGGGTAACTGTTTCAGGCATTTGAAAAATGGCATTTATAGTCTCGCTTTTCTGAAGTTCTTCGCTGCTCTTGGAATTAATTTCTTCCGTAATTTTCCTCAAAAGTCCAACATCTGCAGATTGCCCATTGGTTTTGGCCGAATATTCTGAATTCATAGTCATCGGTCACTGATTCTCCGCTGAAAGGTTCAGTAGAGACTTTATTCATTCCGAATAGTATTCTCTCATCGGAAAGGTTCCAATAAACGTACTCTGTAAATATGAATCCGTCTGCAACAGGCGTTACCACCTTCATATAGCCCCCATTTATATCCAGTATATCTAATTGATCATCATAACTTCCATCATCCCCTGGTGATGAGTTGGGGTCCCACTTAGAGGCAATGACTTGATTCGCCTTCTCCAAGTCATTGACGTAAAACTTATAATAAGATGTAATGTTGTAGGGTTGAAGTTCAGATTTTAACAGGTTGGGTCCAATCTCTATTATTTTAACATCCTGAACGGCACTTTCTTCGGTACTGAGATCTGGTTGAGCATTCGAAGTTTTATCCATAGCCTCTTCAGATAATTTTGATTGCTCTTCACTAGTCTCGGATTGAGACGTATTCTTTGAGCATGCTCCAATAACTAATGCGAGAAAAACAAATTGAATGAGGTGTTTCATATTTTAACGGGTTACCATTATCATTTCGATTTTTTTTGAGAATTTGGAAAGCTTTCAGTCATATAAATAGTAAAAAGAAGCTCAGATATTATTCTTTCAAATGGGCTGGAATTAAGTCGTCAGTACTAATATTCAATTTTCGAACGGCCAATTTACAATAGGGCCTTCCAGAGTTAGATTGTGATTCTAGTACAGTCAGGCTCCCACCAATTTTCCGGATCAATGTCCGGTCGCAGTTCATAAAAGAATAACACGATTTCACTTTACCAGTGCCTCTTAAAGGACAATGCAAATGAATTTCAACGAAGGCTGTTTCTTCCGTTATTTCCGAAATCTTAAAGTACTCCTGACCATCCGGCGGCATAACTTTTTTCCAGGAATTCGCCAAGGCACCTAATTCACTAGCATATTGTGGTTTGTTAAGCAGTAGATTCAGCGTGGCCAAAGAACCTGTTATCGGAGGTATGAGTTTTGCAGTTAGCTTCCAGTTGGATAGAAATGAAAGAAACTTGAGTGTCAGGTCAAACACTTTTTGTTTCTCAATAAATTTCTTCATTTCCTAAATGGTTTATCTGTAATTGAAAAGAGGCTCAATGCCAGACCTAACTACAACTCCCGGATCTTAATGTTTCTGTAGGCTACCTGGTTGCCATGATCCTGCAGAGCGATGTGCCCTGTTCGTGCTTTCCCGAATCCCGGCCAATCTTTGAAACCTGAACTGTCCACCAATTCTTCCCATTCAGACCCGTTTACGGGAAATCTAAGTGTCTCCACGTCGTTAAACTTGACAAAACCTTCGTTTTGACCGTGGTCAATACGGATGAGGAAACGATTCCATTCGCCCGCGGGTCTGCTCACGATATGCGATGGGGCGATAACGTTAAACAGCGACCCTGCTCGCTGGATATTCCCCCTTTCTTCGAGATATTCACTCCAGTTATCATCCAACACCTGTATTTCGGGACCGGTTTCGTAGGTATGGGCATATTCGTTATCTTCTACTACACCCCAAAACACACCTGAGTTCCCCTTTTCCGAGATCATCCACTCCAGCTCCATTTCAAAACTGGTAAATTGCTGATCCGTGACCAGGTCGGCATTGTAGGCTTCTGTCCTCTGGGCAGGATCGAATACCAATACACCGTCAGAAACGTACCATCCATTAAAGTTTTGTTTACCTTTCTGGTAAACGTGCCAGCCTTCGAGGTTTTCTCCGTTGAATAGATACGTCCACTGCTGGTCACTACGGCAGCTAAAAAGTAAAAGAACCAGGATAGGTAAAAGAACATTTTTCATATTCGCAATTTAAAGTATTTCAATGACGCATCGGTTTTTAGCCTTGGTCTTTATCGCAACGATCACTTTTCAGTGCCGGCAAAAAGAGGTAAAAGGGGAATTTGCTTTTGCCAAGAAGGAGGCACCTCGGCGTCAGAAAGCTTCCGAAACCATTAATTTGGTGAATAAAGGGGTTGGTCCGATTAATTCTGTAGTGCTTAACGAAGAAATTGATTCAGAAATGGCGGAGCGAGGAAAGCAACTTTACGAAACCAAGTGCTTAGCCTGCCACAAGCTGGGGGCCACTTTTATAGGCCCGCCACCTAATGCCATTTTGGAAAGGCGAACCCCGGAGTGGGTGATGAATATGATCTTAAACCCGGAAGGAATGTTGGAAAAAGACTCCGTAGCCAAAGCGCTTTTCATGGAGTTTAACGGTCAGATCATGACGAACCAACAACTTGCTGAAAACGAAGCCAGGGACATTCTGGAATACTTTCGAACCCTTGAGCCATTGAAGCCTTTATAGTTATGGTATGGACCTTGAGCGGGTATCAGTACAGTGTTTGACTTTCTGGGTTTCAGTTTCCAGCACATACGGCACGGTAACGGTAGCCTTACTTAAAAAGATTTCAATTAAATTAATTCTGTCTACTTGATAAACTTTCTTCTAACCAGCTAAATATATCTATTATTAATTTATCCTTACTAGAGGCATTATCTGAAAATGAGCCTACAATAGAACCATCTTTTATCAGGTTTGCCTTCAAATTTATCCTGTCTTTTTCTTCGATATATAAACCTCGTATTGAGTATGCATTGCTAAATTTAGATGCGTCTACAAAGATGATTCTATTGTCCTCCGATGCTTGTAAATCTTTTAATTTCTGATTAATTAAATCTGATAATTCTAAATCATCAGCAAAGGTGATTTGGTTTTGAAACCCAGACCTGATAAATAATGGTTTAGGAGATGGCAGCTTAATCTTATCTTTGTCTTTTGACTCTAATAAACCAATGTCAAAGGACTCACCACCATATGGTACTCTAATTTCTGGCTTTTGAACGCCTCCTATATTCTCCGCTAGTTCAGGAACTTTGTTAGCCGCAAATTGAAATAACTGGACTACATCCACGAATTTGCCATCCCTTAAGGATGCTCCCTTCATTCCAAAAAGTAGAGCATAAGTAAGCAGTCCTTGTCCATATACACTGGCTTCATAACTCACTGCATCTGCTGCTGATCCAGAAAGGATATACATACCTGTCCTATCCTTCATACGTTCTAATGAACGTATCTCAGAAGCACTTCTTAAATCTCTCTTAGCAAGTAGGTCTTCGGCAAATTGACCCGAATGACAGGCGTCAAATATGAGTACTTGTTTTAATGCTGGAATATCCTTTATCCATTCTGTCAATTCATTACTGGATATAGAAACATTTTCTCTAACAACAGGATCTTTCAAGTTGGCATTATAAGCATCCGAAGTGATATAATAAAAATCACCTTCTACACCACCATAATTAACTCCATGACCAGCAAAGTAAAGTACTAAAGCATCATACGGTTTAGCTTCTTTAGCGATCTTTTGGTAGGTATTTTTAATATTTTCTTTTGTTGGATATAATTGATCTTGACTATCCGTAGTTAGCACCTGAATATTAGTTTTATCTATACCTAAAAGATTATCGGACGATAACTTTAATGCAGAGGCAAAAGACAGTGCATCTTTAGCAGGGTACTTTAAATCCAGATCATTACCGCTATAATTTGCCGTTCCTACTATGATGGCATGAAGGGTTGGTTCATAATCATCTTTTTTACCTTTAGGAATATAGTACAGTTTCTGAGGTCTGCTTACCAAGTATTCTTCCGAATTGTAAGCACTGACTTCTATCGTGTTTACTTCTCCTACTTTAAGGAAAGGATGGTTCTTTATATCATAAGTAAGCGTAACAGAATCGGCATTATAACTAAAATCAGAATTTCTTACATCTGAAATTACCTCTTTACCATTAATAGCAATTGTAACAGCTCCATAACCACCACCTTGATTATACAATCCAATATTCAACTTCCCCCTATTTTGATCCGGGTGTCCAAGTTTGATTTTAGGGTACAGATCGATATTGTTTAACCCTCTGGATTTGCGTAGTGGTTCTTTTGACTTTCCTAATACTTTCTGAAGCAAATTAGGTTCGTAGAAACGATCTTTGAGTTGAGTTACTTCAATCAGGGTCAAGTCTTTTTCAAAAACAATCTCTTCAATAGCTCTTGTTCCATCAAATTGTCCGTTTTCATTCCATGCGATCCATTCACCATCAGAGGTAATTATGAGATTTATGAGTGCTTTCTTATTTTCAAGATCATAGAATTTTACCACATCCTTATGATGATACACCGCTATCCCTTTTTCTTCTAAAATGATTGGAAGCTGATTATCATAGGATATCCCCTCCAAAATTGGAATTTCCCATCGTATATTTTGTGTTGCTATATCCCAAAAGATTAAGGAGCTATCATTGACTATAGATAAACCGTATTTTTCATCAACTACTCCTAAAAAATCGTAGTCTACCTCAATCTTATTAAAGTGATTAATTTTTGACTCTAAGTATTCTAACTTCTTACTCTTCTTATCAATTCTATAAAGAATCGGAAATATTGCTTCGAATCTCCCAAGATAGGCCATACCTAAAAGTACATTATCACTGACCACTAATTCTTTGTAATAATAAAACTCGAATGGATTAGATATGGTATCATACTGAGGTTCTTCCGGATCAATATAATCCCATCCTGCGAAGTCATTTCCAAAATCTGAGCCGTCGTCAAAACCCCATGTATGATTATTCCTAACAAAGAAATATGATACATCCAATCCGACCTTAGAATAAAGAAGTTCGCTTCTAAAGTTGAATACGTTGATGGTATCACCAAATGATTCGATTATTAATTTATTTGTTTCATCTACAACTATTGATTCTTCATCTAACACTGGACGATTGGAAGGAAGGTCTATAAAAAATGCAGGACTAAAAGGCACTCTTTTTTTGAGAATCACACTATCATTCGCATTTAATGGAATAACAGCATAATCTATATTTCCATAAATTGAATGACTCTTCTTTTTTTCTACAATTGAAAACTTATCTTGAGCTTTATAATCAATTAGAAATGAATTTTCTTTCCATCTATCTGTTTGTGTGCTTGTCGCCTTTAATCCTCTATTGAATGTTGTCACA
>JBCCOE010000035.1:0-41625 GCA_039025475.1 Bacteroidota bacterium
AAGGTCCCATTGAGAAAAACCCTTCATTTCGTGTACCCAAAATTGAAATTTGGTGTTAATGATTCCTTCCTTGTAAAAGTCCCACCCCATGTGTTCACCCCATGGCAAGAGGCCTGTTTTCTTGAGCTGACAGTTTTTGAAAAACCATAAGATAGAAGTGTCGGCTTCTTGTCGGTACGTTTCAATCTTGGTTAATGCGGCCAATCGGTGTAAAAGCCCAACCAAACCTCTGGACAAAGAAGGGTTGGCTCCGCGGTGGGTACGGTCCCTCTTCCGTATTCCTTTCGGAGGTCGCGGAGGGTTATTCTTATAAACGTCACCCGTATTACGATTTACGGTTGTAGCGAAAAGGGGTGAGCTGTCTTTCCCATATCGGTCGCGCCCGTTTCGGATCATAAAATTGGCATAGTTGATGGTGATCTGGAGGTAATCTGATCGTTGGCTATTTCCATAAAGCGCGTCAAAAGTAGCTTCGTCAAGTAATTTATACTCGGTTGGCGGGACATATGAGACGGCACTTCGAGGGTGAAAGGTTTTAAGGCTACACCCGATCAAAAGGGTGAGCCCTACAGTTGGGCAAAGAACCTTGAGTAAAATAAATTTCAGATATGAAGGTTTATTCAATTGAGATTTGATCTTTTTTTAACCAATTATGCTCGACGGTAATTTCTTTCGAGTCCGTTGCTAAAAGAAATGTTTTCAGATCACCTGGAACTTGACAACTATGAACCAAGACATCATTACAGTTATTTAGCACTATTGAGGGGATTTCGAGAGAAGGTGAAGCGGCGTTAAAGTTATCAATATCCACATTGGTAGAAAATAACATCTTTAGAGGCTCACTTTTTTGATTTTTGATCTTAAGGTCTCTTATATTGAATTCATCAACGTATTGAATGTCGAATCCATTCATAGATTCAAAATTGGAATTGGTGATGCTGAAGTTTTCAACCGGAGCCTCTGGTAATCCAAACACATTTCCCGCATTCGTCACATTAATTGCAGTGATGTTGTCCAGGTGAATATTCCTGAAGAAAGGTGTTTCCACAGTTACTTCATACCTACCGGTATCTTTTTTTCCGTAGTACATGTCAATAGAGATGGCATCGCGGATGTTTGACATAATGATGTTATTTGCCCGAATATTCTCAACTACTCCTCCACGACCTCTTCCGGATTTAATTCTAATTCCTCTGAGTGTACCATTGAATACGCAATTGGAGACGGTCACATTCCGAACATCTCCGGACATTTCGCTACCTATTCCAATGGCGCTCCGTCCGTGTGCGAAGGTGCAATTGCTTATAACAACATCCTCGCAGGCTATGCCCACACGTCTTCCATCCTCATTGTAACCCGATTTAAGTGTGATGCAATCATCGCCGACATCCACAAAGCAGTTGGTAATGCGTACATTTTTGCACGATTCGGGATTGATGCCGTCTGTGTTGGGAGATTCATAAGGTTGAATGATAGTGATCTTATCTACATTCACATTTTGACAATACACTGGATGGATCGTCCATGCCGGGGAGTTGAGAAAGGTTAACTCGCTGATCAAGACGTTGGTGCAGTTGTACAAATTAATTAACCTGGGCCGAGGTACTTTTAGCGGACTTCCTGGAGGGTTGTCAGGCTCACGTTCTCTGATTCCATTCTTCTTTCTAATTTTCTTAGTTTCCTCGCTTGCTTCCCACCACTTTTTACCCTGGCCTTCAATGGTGCCTCTCCCCGTAATGGTGATATTACGCAGATCATGTCCTGTAAATAGCGAAGCATATACTTTGCGTTCGATTCCTTCCCATCTTCCATCAATAATTGGGTTGGCTTCAATATTATCATCAAAAATCAACGTTGCACCTGGAAAGACCTCAAAAGTGATATCGCTTTTCAAAAAAAGTGGTCCGGTCAGGTAATCTCCCGGAGGTACAATTACCTTTCCTCCACCATTCTTGGCACATTCATCAATGGCTCTTTGAATGGATTCGGTAGCAAGGGTCTTCGCATCTCCAATGGCGCCATAACTTCGGACGCTGTAAATTCCGTTTTGCTGGGCATGGAGTTGCTGGGTAATGATTAATAATGTAATTGACACTTGAAAAAATAAGCCTGAGTATTTCATGGTTTTTTTTAAATACTAAAGAGTTCAATCTACAATCAATAGATACGTTTTATTTGAATTAATGCTGGAAATCTATAAGTTAAATGACGAGATCATCAAGACTTTTTTGAATTAACATATTGTACGGTCAACCCTATTGCCCTAATACGAAATATTAGCCAAAACCCTGATTGTAATTGCAATAAAATATTCAAAGAGTTAGTCAGATAACAACGGAATCTCCCTTTCTTGTATTCTTTGGGTTTGGTTCTGTAAGACAGGATGTCGACGAATACAGATTTCTAGGGTCTGAGTAAAAAAATGTTAGAAGAAGGTATTTAAAGAGGCATCAGATGATTGTAAAGAATTGATTCAATAGATTATAGAATCTTAATAGCTACAAGGGTTTCTAGAATTACTTTATCGGGATTTCATTATAGAACACGGGTCAATGTCATTTGTACCCAAAATGAACTGAAATTAATTCTCAATCAAATGGCAATCTGTTGTTGACGAGCTTCGGTTTTTTCCCAAACTTGCATAACCAGCTTAAGCCACTTCGGTAAAGCCTTTCCAGGTTCAAGCATTTCACGAACGACATTAGCGGGATGTCCCGTGATCTTAGCAATCTTCTCTTCGTTCAAATTATAGCTTACCATGTAACCGCGAAATTTTTCTACTTCTATCATCTTTTGGTTTTATCAATTTCTTTCTTTTGGTTTTATCAATTTCTTTCTTTGAATATTAAGTTTGGATAATGTGTAACCCAATATTTGAGGCCATGTAAGCTTTTCGTTAAAATAGATAATTTTCTATCTTACAAATGAAACCTGAAGCCCACCTGATTAATTTGATTTTCGAGAAAATACAACCAACTGAAGCCTTATCATCGATAGTAAAAGAGTACTGGCACGTAGAGAACGACGAAAGTTATGATATTGTTCGCCAAAAAATAATTCCCGATGGGTACACTGAAATCATTATGCATTATAAGGATCCATATAGGATAAATATTGAAGGTATTTGGAAAACGCAAAGCAAGTTTTTGCTTGCTGGTCAAATCACCGATCACTTTTTTATTGAGAATACCGGATGCTCCGGTATGTACGGAATAAAATTTCAACCGACAGGATTAAACACCTTGTTTAATCTTTGGATGGATCACCACATCAATAAAGTAAATGAGCTTCAATCGGTGTTGGGTAAAAAGGCGGACATATTTATTGAGGGTGGTTATAAAATGCAGGATTTTCAAGATCTTACAGATAATATAGAAAGATATTTAATTAACATTCTTTCTGGCTCACGGCCAAATCAAAAAATTGAAGAAGCAGTGAGCTATGTACTAGCGCATGCGGGATTGGTTAAGGTGAGTGAGTTGACCAAGTTAGTGGGTCTTTCCGAAAGACAACTGGAAAGAGGTTTCAAGCGATGTATAGGCTTAACCCCTAAGCGATACATTCGAATAATCCGTTTTGCCCGTATTTTCGATCGCGTAAAGAACAACGGTAATAAATGGACTGAGATTGCTTTGGACAGTGGTTTTTTTGACCAGAGTCACTTCATCAAAGACTTCAAAGAATTTACAGGAGAGGATCCTACTGAATATTTATTTGAGCAGAAAAATATGGCAAATTTCTTCCTACGAAGAAAATGAGAAGTTCATTGAAAAATTTTTAGAAAATATTATTTCAACAGGCTTGGGTAATAACTAATTTGTCAAATTATTTTCATAATTTGTCAGATGATAACATCAATGAATTATGATTTCTACCGAACGGCTTACTCGGACAGCCATTTTAATGGTTTTGATCGCATTGCCATTCCTCCTCAAAGGTCAATCCGCAGGTGAGGTAATGTTTACCGGATTCAATGCTGACGGGAATGATGGCTTCTCGTTTGTCACTTTTGTTCCGCTTCCTGCGGGGACAGAAATTCAGTTTTCTGATGACGAATGGAACGGCCAGGCTATCAGTGGTACTGGCGATTTTAATGATGATCTTGAAGGCGGCTTGACTTGGCAGAATAATACAGGCAACAGTATCTCAGCGGGTACTATGATTATTATAAATAATTCAGCTACATTGACCCCAACAGTAAACTTCGGAATGGTTTCAGGTACTATAGACTTAGACGATGCGGGAGAAGTATTGTATATGTTTCTGGGTTCTGACCCAAACACTCCAACATCTTTTATTTCAGCGATAACTAATAACACATTTATGGCTTCCGGTTCCATTGATAATACGAATCTATCGATTGGTGGTATTGATGATGATAATGCTATTCAAATTACAGGTGACAACGATGTTATGGTGTATAATGGCAGTATTCTTTGCACCTCTACAATTGGGATTTGTGCTGATCAACTGAGTGATCCCAGTAACTGGATTACAGATGAAGGTGCGGGTTCTAGTACTGACGCAGATGCGCCTAATTTTCCAGACGATGTTACCTCCAATTTTTATGGAGTTGCCTTTGAACCGGTTACTTACTATTCCCGCCAGACAGGTGACTGGGCTAATCCTAATTCGTGGACCACTATCTCCGATGGCTCGGGTGGACCACTGTCCTCAGGAATTTATCCTTCTAGCAGTGACAACGTGGTTATCCTTGCCGGGGATACCATTACGGTCAATGCTGTAACTGATAACAACGGGCCAGGCATTTCACCGGATGGACTTGGACGATCCAATGTGGGTGCTGGAGACGGTGGAATGGGCTTCGCCGCTTCTAACATTGATATGTTTTATCATACCGGAGATATTGTCATTGAGGGTACTTTATCCTTTCCAAGTGATGAAGCCATGTTTGAAGGATACACAAATGTACGTAGCGCCGGCTCACTGAATCTAAATTCTAGTTTCGTTCAATTAGGATACCTTGAAATAGACCAATCGGCAACATTCAGTAGTCTGGACGATTTGATTTTGACCGGAAATAGTATTAACATAATCAATACAAATTCTACTACCACTGATGATTTAATCATAGATCATATGGACGCTACACTTTGTGGGACTGGAATAAACACCTTACAAAATGGAGGTGGTAGCGAAATTGAATTTACTAATTCAGCTGATTTGGATCAGGTCTGTACTTCATTTACAGTCGATTGCATTGATGGAATGACGACCTGTGATCCTGATTTTCCGCAACCCGGAACGGGCAACTTCATAACCGGTAACTCAGGCCCGGCCGGAGTAGGGGACTTAAACAGTAATCAACTATGGCTAAAAGCGGATGACTTAAGTTTGGCTAATGGTGCCAATGTAACAAGTTGGGCTGATGCTTCAGGCAATGGACTTAGCGCTACATCTAGTGGTTCGCCACCTACATTTAGTACTAATTCTGTGAATAGTATTCTACCGTCCGTGAACTTTGACGGAACCCAATTTTTAAGCTTAGGTATTCCTATGTCACTTGATCTCGTCCCTGGTTCTGACAGTATATCTTTTTTTGCAGTTTACAACGTCCCCATGCCTTCCGCCGCAGCTACTTTAATGTCTAAAGCAGTTACCACTACTCCCGCTGCTGCATTACAATATTCTTTTGGGTTAGATGTTACTATGGCAACCTATCGATTTGCTTCTTCAATCGGATCGGTAGGTATTATTGGTTCTATAGACGCGACAGATGACTGGTTTTTAAGCTCACAGCTTACTAACAACATGCAACAAAATTCATGGACCAACGGAAGTGCTAACTTCGCCGCAGGAATAGGTACGGATCAAGCCTCCACAACGGAGGTACTTATTGGTGCTTCCAGACTAGAAGCTCCTAATACGGGTATCGACGAGTCTCTGGTCGGAGACTTAAGTGAGATAGTATTGTATGACGCTGAATTGAATCAAGCCCAGCGGATAATTATTGAGAACTATCTTGCAGCCAAATACGATATTGATATATCTGCTTCGATGACTGATTTTTATGAAGGTGATGATAACGATAAGGGAGATTTTGATTTTGAGGTAGCCGGTATCGGTCGAGCTTCTGACGGATCTCGTCATCTGGACGCTTCCGGACCGGGGCAGGTGAGGGTTTTTGGACCTAACAACCTGGAAATAAATGAATTTTTGATATGGGGACATGACAATAGACCCCTTTCTGCTACCGCATCCGGTGTGAGTGGTGTGATTGAGGAGAGGTTGCTGAGAACTTGGAGAATCAGCGAAACGGGTGACGTAGGTACGGTGTCTATAAGTTTTGACCTTTCCGGTTTGGCTAGCCCTTTAGGTTCAAATTTGCGGTTACTAATTGATAGAGATGGAAATAATGTTTTTGATGGTATTGATGTAACTCCAATTAGCGGTTCGGTATTGGGTACTACGGCCGTTTTTTCCGGGGTTAATCTTGTGGACGGTGATGTGATCACTATCGGTAATACCGATGCTTCCGTACCCTTGCCTATAGATTTACTGTCATTTAATGCACGCAAAGTAAAAAATGATGTGTTGGTCACCTGGACCACGGCTTCTGAGCTCAATAACGACTATTTTACGATCGAGAGATCGGCTAACGCACAGGATTGGCAGCCTGTAAGTACAATTCCCGGTGCAGGGAATTCTACCAGTACTATCAATTATCAAATGACCGATACTCGACCTCTCCTTGGTACCTCTTATTATCGGCTGAAGCAGACAGACTATGATGGTAGATTCTCCTATTCCCACATTGTTAAAGTAGTTATGGAAGCTGATATCACAGTGAACCCTAATCCATCTAATGGCCTGTTTCACATAAAGAGTAAGTCCGACGATCAGAGACAGTACCAGCTTTTTGACTTGCAAGGTCGGGTTATGAACGCTCCGGTGATTAGAAACGAGTTAGGAACCAGTATTGATGCATCTGCCTTACCCAATGGCATCTACCTTTTAAGAATTGATGGTAGTTCTGAAAGTCAAACTTTCAGGCTTATGAAAAACAATTAGGTTATACCTGTCGGTTTTTTACAATACATCTTTTGTCCCCTTGCCGTACTTGGTAAGAAAAAAAGATGAAGAGTTACATTATTTTAATTCTATTTACTTCTGTCGTGGCTAATGGATTCGCTCAGGAGTCCACTAAAACTCATTTGGATCAACTCAACTGGCTATGTAAAAAATGGCAACGATCAAATATAAAACCCGGTCGAACCGCTTTTGAAAGTTGGGTCAAGCAGGGAAGTAGTCTTAAGGGAATAGGATTGACCCTACAAGGTTCAGACACTGTTTTTGTTGAACACCTGAGTATTTCCTACCATGATGGAGAGCTTTACTACATTTCGGAGGTAGCGCATAATCCTGCACCGGTCTACTTTAAAATGGAAATCACCGGTGCAAAAAGTTTTGTTTCCAAAAATCCTGAACACGATTTCCCAAAACAAATTGAATACGAGTCTGATGGAGAGTATATGACTGCTACTATTAGTGGAGATGGTAAGAAAATACCCTTTAGGTTTAAGAAGATGGAATAGTATCAAAAAAACAGGGTCAATTAGCGTCGTAATCTTGAATTAAAGATCACTTTTGGTATCTTCAAGATACTATGGGAAGAACCATTATTGTATCAAATAGATTACCTGTAAAAGTAATCCAGCAAGATAACGGCGAACTAGAGTACAAAGCTAGTGAAGGCGGTTTGGCTACAGGTCTGGGGTCGGTTTACAAACAAGGTGATAATATTTGGGTAGGCTGGCCAGGGATTTATTTTGATTCAACCGATCAGGAAAAAGAGGCCACTGAGAAGCTCAAGACGGAGAACATGAAGCCCGTGAGCCTTACGGAAGAGGAAATAGAGTTGTACTATGAGGGTTTCAGTAATGAGACTCTCTGGCCCACTTTTCACTACTTCAATCAAAATGCACTTTATAAAAAGTCATACTGGCAGGCTTATGAAAGAGTGAATCATAAGTTCTGTGAAGAAGTTGTAGCTTCCGCTAATCCGGATGATACCATATGGATTCACGACTATCAACTATTACTTCTACCCGGATTAATCCGTGAACATTTGCCAGAGGTAAGTATTGGCTTTTTTCTACATATTCCATTTCCTTCATTCGAGGTTTTTAGACTCTTACCTTGGCGTAGACAGTTGTTAGATGGTGTCTTAGGTTCAGATTTGATTGGATTTCACACTTATGACGACATGCGTCACTTTTTGAGTGCGGTAAGCAGAATATGTTTCATTAGCAATCAACATGGTCAATTAAATAAGGACGGCCGTACGGTTGAAGTGGACTCATTTCCTATGGGAATCGATTACGATAAGTATGCCAATAGCTCAGCCTCTCCGGAAACATTGAGCCGTGAAGTGAAGTACAGGACCTCTTTGGGCGGACAGAAATTAATGTTGTCTATAGATCGGCTGGATTATTCTAAAGGTATTCCTGCTCGCCTGGAGATTTTTGACCTATTTCTTGAAAAGTATCCAGAATATGTTGGAAAGGTCTCAATTATGATGGTAGTTGTTCCGTCTAGGGATACTGTTGATCAATACAAGGACTTAAAAGAGGAGATCGATCTCTTAGTAGGAAGAATCAATGGGAAATACGGATCTGTTAACTGGACTCCCATACATTATTTTTACAGATCATTCCCTTTAAATGACCTTTCTGCATTTTATCGTATGGCTGATGTGGCATTAGTTACACCTATGAGGGATGGGATGAATCTGGTTTGCAAAGAATATGTGGCGAGTAGACTCGATAAAAGAGGCGTTCTTATATTAAGTGAAATGGCGGGTGCTTCAAAGGAACTATCAGAGGCTATCATTGTCAACCCTAATGATAAACATCATGTACGTGATGCTATTAAAAGAGCACTGGAAATGACGGAAGAAGAACAAATGCGTCATATGGAGATTATGCAAGCCTCTTTAAAGAGGTACAATATTCACCACTGGGTTAATCTGTTTATGGAGAGATTACGTGATGTGTTCGATAAACAACAGAAAATGACCACTAAGGTACTCGATAAGGCGACGCAGGAGAAGCTTTTAAAAGACTATGCCAAAAGTAAGAATCGCTTACTGTTTTTAGATTATGACGGAACATTATCCTCATTTACCCCAGATCCACAATCTGCGGGACCGGATGAAGAACTCTACAATATTCTTCAAGAATTAACAACGCAAGAAAACACCAATGTAGTTGTAATTAGTGGTCGTGATAAAAATACTCTGAGTGAATGGCTAGGTGCGCACGATCTGGAATTTGTTGCAGAACATGGTGTCTGGGTGAAGAAACGCGATGAAGATTGGAAAACTAGTGATACGTTAGACAATAGTTGGAAGGATGATATCCGTCCGGTACTTGATATATACGTTAATAAAACACCTGGTTCATTTATTGAGGAAAAGGACTATTCATTGGTGTGGCACTATCGAAAAGTAGAAACAGGCCTGGGCGAATTAAGATCAAGAGAGATTATAAGTCATTTAAAGTACCTTGCGGTCAATATGAACTTGCAGGTATTGGAGGGTAATATGGTGGTAGAGATTAAAAACCTGGAAGTAAACAAAGGTAAGGCTGCAGGACGTTGGATAAATGAAGTGAAGCCAGACTTTGTATTGGCCCTGGGAGATGATGCCACGGACGAAGACACATTTAAGGCGATGCCTGAATCGGCATATACCGTTAAGGTGGGGGATATACATTCCGCAGCTCGATACAGTATCCAGGATCCGGCAGCAGTGAGAAGGCTTTTAAGAGAGCTTAAATGAAATTCGGCCGATCTAGTTTTTTGTTAATCCTGTAGGCAGCATTTACGAGTCCTACATGACTATAAGCCTGCGGGAAATTACCCCACATGCTTCCGTTAGAAGCGTCTACGTCTTCACTGAGTAGTCCCAGATGATTACTGTAACCCAACAGATTTTCAAAGGTTTCAATGGCCTCATCCATTCTTCCGACGCAAGTCAAGGCTTCTACATACCAAAATGCACATATTAAAAAAGTGGTTTCCGGAGCGCCAAAATCATCTTTGTGTTTATAGCGATAAAATAGGCCTTCTTTTGATTTGAGATCTTGCTCAAGAGCAGCTAAATGGTCTTTGGTTTTTTGAGCATTGTGATCCAAATAGTTCATCATAATCAATTGGAGATCACTAGCGTCGAGATTCGGAGTACCGATCGCTTGAGTATATACCTTTCGGGTCGAATCGTAACACGCTTCTATCTTGGCGGATGATTCTTTCATTAATCGATCGGCAAGCTTATAGATCTTATCATCCTTAAAAGTTCTTCCTATTTTTCTGGCCGCCGCAGCACCGGCCCAGTGAAAAAGGTAGGTATATGAGTGGAATTGACTCAACGTTCTAAACTCCCAGAGCCCTGCATCAGGCTCTTCCATGAGGTCATCGATTTTTTTCAGCACATCATAAATTAGGTGTAATGAGTCAGACCTTTCACTATTAATAAAACGACTATCGACAAAAAGTGGTAGGAGCGCCAGCAGAATTTGACCATAAACATCATTTTGAATGTGGGTATACGCTTGGTTACCTACCCTAACAGGCTGGTTTTCTAAGTAGCCTGAAAGGTCAAGTATGTTTTCGGTAAGCTCCGCTTCACCAGTTATACTGTAAAGCGGTTGAAAACGGTCTTTTGATTTTACACTTATGTTTACTATATAGTTGAAGTACTTTTCAAGTTCTTCAAAGTGTCCAATGTTGTTAAAAGCCGTTAAGGTGTAATAGGTATCCCTCATCCAACAGAAGCGGTAGTCCCAGTTTCGGGTACTTCCCGGAGACTCTGGTAAGCTTGTAGTTCCCGCAGCTATGATGGCTCCCGTATCTTCATATTGGTGGATTTTAAGAGCAAGTGCAGATCGGTTAATATCAGCCTGATGAAAAGTGCTAACACTCATATTTTTCACCCATCCTCGCCAATACCGCTTGGTATTCGTCAGAAAATCCTCACAAGTGGATGCTAAGGCAGCTTCCAAGGGTGCTCCATATGTCAATACAATATACTTAGTCTCATTCAGTACAATAGGATGACCTGAAACCACATAGGATAGCGAAAAATTTGTGGTCATTCTAAGGTCTTTCTCTAGCCCAAGATATTCTATATGGTTACTTGCTTCATACTGTGCTGGTTTGAGTTTCCCATAATTTCCTACCGGATTGCAACTAACGTTGACCCTGGGTGTGCCTTCGACAGGCTGTATCTTACGGACTAACATTAAAGGTTTGAAGTAACGATCATACTGGTGGAATCTGGGTGCAAAATCTGTGATCCTATACTTACCTTCTGCGCAGATTATTTCGGTGCAGAGGATGTTGGTATTTTCTAAGTAAAACTGATTACTTTCCTTTATCTCGCCGTATGGTTTAATGGAAAACTCACCTCCCTGTTCTTTATCAAGCATTCCGCCAAAAATAAAACTGCTATCGAAGCGCGGCCAGCACATCCATTCGATGTTAGAGTTTTTGTGAATATGAGCTTGATAGGAGCAATTGCCTATTATGCCGTAGTCATAGCTGTGTCTTGTCATATATTTTATGAAATGTTGTTGAAGTGATCGACGATTAAACTTGCAGCACCTAAAATAGGTGCGGTTTGGTTACCTAAGCCGCTCGGTAATACTTTTACCTTCCCTTTGTAGATTGTCATCAGATTGGCTTCAAGGTGCCTGCGTGTAGGCTCGAAAATAAGGTCGCCGGCCTGTGATAATCCACCAAGTAAAAAAATAGTTTCAGGATCGGTATGTGCAATGGTGTCCGCCAGCTTGGCTCCTAATACCTGTCCCGTATATTCAAAGGCTTTAATGGCCACTTTATCACCGTTATGAGCACATTCGGAAATTTTCTCTGTGGAGAGATCATGAAAGCTAATTCCCCTAAGCTCGCTTTCATCCATTTCATCTGCCAGCATCTTATAAACCGTTCTTTTTATACCTGTTGCAGAAACATAGGTTTCTAAGCAGCCACGTCTACCGCATCCACACAATCGTCCATTCGGGTTAACAACTACATGCCCAATTTCCGCGGCAAATCCGTCATGTCCATGGATTAGCTTACCACCACAAACAATACCGCTTCCTAATCCTGTACCCAAGGTGATCACGATAAAATCTTTGAGGTTTTTGGCTTTACCATAGATCATTTCACCCATGGCGGCGGCGTTTGCGTCATTCGTAATAATTACCGGTACATCAAAGTGCAATTTTATAGTATCCACTAAAGGAACGACTCCTTTCCATTCCAGGTTAGGAGCGTGTTCTATAGTACCCCGATAATAATTAGCGTTCGGTGCCCCGATACCGACGCCAATAATCTTTGCACCTGGTGCACACTCCGACTTGCCGTGGTTAATTGCTTGGGCTAGTTTAGCAATGTAGTTAGTGAAGGTTCCATTACCCTTGGTCTTTATCTTACTTTGGAATACCACGTTTCCATCAAAATCCGTAAGTCCGAACTTGGTATTTGTTCCCCCAATATCAATGCCTACGATCAATTTTTGCATGCTACTATTTCTTAATATGATATTTTACCAAACCTTCAATTGGCTCTTTAATAATCACTCCTACTTGAATATCCAGTTGTTCGGCTACTTTTTTCAAAATATCATTAAAATAGAAAGCAATTGAACCTGTAAAATGAGCCTTTACAGTTTTGTGTTGGTGGTAGGGCAAGATGAATAGTTCACAAAACTGTTTCATACCACGGCTTACCATTTCATGAATGAAGTTATGATCCTTATGTGACTGGATGAAGGTCATAAATGAGGCCAGATATACATTGGCGTAAGGCTGCATATATATTCTTTCCAGAATGTCTTCTTTAGTCAGATTGTACTCTATTTTAAACGCATTATGAAGGTCTTCCGGTAATCTGTGATGTAAATAAGTTGAAAGCAGTATTTTTCCATAGTAGGAACCGCCTCCTTCATCCCCGAGGACATAGTCTAGCGCTGGAACTTCTTGACGGACAATATCTCCATCAAAGTAGCATGAGTTTGATCCCGTCCCAAGGATACAAGATATGGACGGTACACTATCATAGGTGGCTAAAGCTGACGCCACAATGTCATGGCTCACCAGTACGTGAGATTTTGGTATAACTTCATAAACGGCATTTCTCACGATGTTTTGAAGCGATTTACTACCACAGCCTGCCCCGTAAATATAGACTTCGGAAATATTCTTTTTATGGTCTTGAATCGATTTGAGCTCTTCCAAAATGTTTACCAAGTGTTCTTGGGAATGGAAAAAGGGGTTCAATCCATTGGACTCGAAGGAAGCCATAATTTCATTGCCATCAACTAGTCTCCAGTCGCATTTCGTAGATCCGCTGACGGCTATTAGCTTCATTAAATTGAAAGAATTTTAGCTAAACGTAATGATTCTTCATCAATGTCATGACGTTCATTGTCAATGTCTTCGAAGGACACATGAACTATTTTATTATTCTTAATGCCGATCATAACGTCTTTGGTGCCTTGCAGTAAACCTTCCACTGCTGCTACACCCAATCTGCTGGCTAAGACGCGATCAAAATACGTTGGCGCCCCACCTCTTTGCAGGTGGCCTAGAATGGTTACTTTAATGTCGTAATATGGCGCTTTTTTTCGTACCTGCTTGGCAATTTTCCATACAGAACCACTTTTTCCACCTTCTGCAACCACTACTAAACTTGATTTTTTGTTGTTCTTAGCGCCGACGTCAATTTTGGCGATTAACTCTTCTATAGACGTTTCAGTCTCAGGAATAACCAACCCCACGGCCCCTCCGGCAATTCCACTATTGACCGCTATGTACCCGCTATGGCGGCCCATAACCTCAATAAAGAATAGGCGATTATGGGATAGTGCAGTATCCCGTATTTTGTCAATGGCTTCGACCGCTGTATTTGTTGCCGTATCATAACCTATAGTATAGTCCATTCCTGGCAAGTCATTATCAATAGTACCTGGTAAACAGATATAGGGTATACCGTATTCCTCATAAAAGATGTGTAATCCTGTAAAGGTTCCATTACCCCCAATGGCTACCAGGGCATCGATTCCTTTCTCTTTCAGGTTTTCATAAGCTTGCTTACGTCCTTCCGGACTACGAAATTGATCGCTTCTTGCAGACTTCAAAATTGTACCCCCCCTCTGAATTATATTACTCACGGACCGGGCATCCATTTTGACAATGTCATTATCAATCATACCCTCATACCCTCGATAAATACCGTAAATCTCCTTTTCATGATAAACACAGGCTCGGACTACTGCACGTATTCCTGCGTTCATTCCAGGGGCATCCCCTCCGGATGTAAAAACAGCAATTTTCTTAATTTCTTGGTTCATATCATGCGTCAATCACATCATATTAAATGGACGTACTAGCCCACTATTCTGAAGCTGCTAAAGTTAACTTAAAGATATATTCACTGAAAATTTATACAAATGATTTTACCTGTAAGGCATTTCCCGCAAACCATTGCGGGATAAAAAACTTTATCGACTTTTACTTTTTAAAGCTTTTTAAAACTAATTCTGCAGTTGCAGGATTGGTTGCCAATGGTATATTATGGACATCACATATTCTCATTAGCATCTGTACATCAGGTTCATGAGGATGCTTATCCATCGGGTCTCTAAAAAAAAAGACAATGTCAATTTTTCTTTCCGCCGCTAATCCAGCTATCTGGGCATCGCCTCCTAATGGTCCTGAAAGTAGCTTTATTACAGTGAGACCGGCTTTTTCTACATGACCCCCGGTTGTACCTGTGGCATAAAGCTTAGCTTTATCTAGTATCGATTTGTTCTCTAGCAGGAATTGAACCATTTCGGGTTTTTTTCCATCATGAGCGATGACGGCAATATTCATTATCCTTTTCTGGATATGGATCTTTCAGTGGCGTTGACGATGTCCTGAGGACTTAGTCCATATTTGGCCAGAAGCTCAACAGGCTTGCCACTCTGTCCGAAACTGTCATTGACCGCTACCATCTCTAATGGGGCCAGGTGGTTTTTAATGAGGCACTGGGCAATACTATCACCAAGCCCACCATTCATTTGATGTTCTTCAGCAGTCACGGCACACCCGGTTTTTCTTACCGATTCAAGAATGGCAGCCTCATCCAATGGTTTGATGGTGTGAATATTAATAACTTCAGCGTGAATCCCTTTTTCAGCGAGGATGGCTTCTGCCTCGACCGCCTGCCAAACCATATGACCCATAGCAAAGATGGTTACATCACTTCCTTCGATCAACTTAATAGCTTTTCCTATTTCAAACTTCTGATCAGCAGGTGTAAAAATAGGCCAGCTAGGCCTTCCAAAACGCAAATACACCGGACCGTTATGGTTCGCAATAGCCATGGTTGCTGCTTTGGTCTGATTATAATCACACGGCACTATTACCGTCATATGAGGCAGCATTTTCATCATACCGACATCCTCCAGAATTTGATGTGTGGCCCCATCTTCACCTAGTGTTAAGCCTGCGTGTGAAGCGCATATCTTTACATTCTTATCGGAGTATGCGATAGATTGTCGTATCTGATCGTAAACCCGACCGGTCGAGAAATTGGCAAAGGTGCCTGTAAACGGAATTTTACCCCCAATGGTCATACCTGCGGCCAAGCCCATCATATTAGCTTCAGCGATGCCAACCTGAAAAAACCGATCCGGAAACTCCTTTTTAAAATCACCCATTTTTAATGAGCCCGTCAGGTCAGCACATAATGCTACTACATCAGGGTTTTTACGGCCTACTTCTAATAGTCCGGCGCCGAAACCAGAGCGGGTATCTTTTTTTTCGGTGAAGTTGAGTTTTGTCACGATTTTATAATTTGGGATCCAACATGTCTTGCGAATTTATAGCTAATACTTCAAAGTTGAAAGAACAACGTTTCACGTTTCTTGGCTGGGCCTAATTAGATGATTTAAAGTGGACTAAAACATCCGAACGACTTGACTGAGTCCAGCCTTAACAGTTATGGTTTTGGTCGATGTATATTTACTTCCAGGCGCACCGTCTACGCGAAAAACGATTTTGTATTTTCCAGGTTGAACGGCCAAAGCAATTCTTGATTTGTCATGATCCAGATCGTAGATCCAGGTCTGTTTGCCATTTTCATCAAGCTCGTAAAGGCTCCCAAAACCTGCAGAATTATTATTGATATTCACTATTCCTGGATCGGGTAAAGTAAGGTCGCTTCTTTCGCGCGGTTTTATTTCAACATTAAAGCGCTTTCTGGGTAATGTTAATGCCTCAATTTGATATTCTCCCATAATGTACTGCTCTATACTATTCATGGGCTGAAGGTTTACTACTTCACCTTTTTTATCCCGGATAATCACATTTACCCCATTTTCATAATAAGAAGATCCTTTTTGATTGAGTTTTAAGGACCCTCTCGGGGTTTTGAGTTTGATTACGTTATGCCGGCCTGGGTTAATTCTAATATTTTTCTTAACTACTGGGGGCAAGGTATTCGCGACTATATCATAATTTAAAACAGGGTCAATATTAACGGAATCAGGTCGGCCTTGAGTGTCCCGGTAATGCACGAAATCAAATACTGGTGATCGTGTGAAGCCATTGATAAAGCTCACATTGATGTTAGATTCGGTTGGACGATCTTTTTCATCCAACAGCTCTACACTGACTGAGGTGGGTTCTAAGCTTGTGGAAATCGCTTTTTGAAGCGCTTTTTGAAAGCTCTGTTGATCCTTTGCGTCGTAAAACTCGCCAATGCATTTGAATTCTTTTTGATACTCCAGCCCCATGCCGATCCCGATAATGAATGGACGTAAAAAGATATTTTCTCTCTGGAGAGCTAGTGATACAGCGCATGGGTCACCATTGCATGATTCTATTCCATCTGTAATTATAATGATGATATTACGATAACCCGAAGTATTGGTAAAGTCCTTGGCGGCCTGCTCCAGAGAATAAGCGATAGGTGTTGTTCCCTTTGGGTTAATACCCATTAACTTGTTAATAATGCTTTGGTGATTGTTTCCCGCAAAACCGACTTCCAGCCGTGTATCTCGACAATTTTGAGCTTGCCTGGAATAGATATGACCATAAGCCCGTAATCCCAATTCTAACTTAGGATTTATTCTAAGAGAATCAACCAGATTGGTAAGTAATACCTTGGCAGCTTCAATACGGCTTGATTCTTCCCAGGACGCCAGCATGCTGCCGGAGCCATCCAACAAGAATAATATACGGGTGTTCTCGGGAATTTTTTGCTGTACCCTTTGAGAGAAAGAACAATAGCAGAACAAGCAAATTAATATAGTAAGAGCGAATCTCATTGGAAATGAAACGACCTTATCTGTGACATATTTTAAATGTACAGATTTCAGGCGTAATAGGAATGTATCACATGTATTTGCCAAACTATTTGGCTATATTAAAAGCTATAATCTGGCTTTAATTATGGAAAAGTATGATTTGGTTGTAGTGGGAGCAGGGCCTTCAGGATATGCCGCCACTATGCGGGCGATTGATTTTAAGAAAAAAGTACTTCTGGTCGAGCGTAAACGAGTTGGAGGAGCGGGGGTCACGAATGGGGCACTTTCTTCTAAAACATGGTGGGAGCTTACCAGACAGGCCTACCTCTTTAAAAAAAATCTAAAGCGTTATGATATCGATATTCCTGATGTGAACTTCTCTGAAATAAGAGAGGAGGTAAAAAGGGCGGTAGCAGAACGTAAGGAGATGCTAGAGGAACATATGCAATTGCTTGAGGAATCTAATTACGCTGATCTGTTGACTTATAAAACCGGATCGGCAAAGTTACTGACCAACCATGAAGTAGAGATCGTTAATGGTGATGGTGTGGAAAGGGTATGGGCGGAAAATATTGTACTTGCCACCGGCAGTCGACCACGGATATTACCTGATATTCCTATTGATGAAAAAACGATATTATCGAGTGACGGTATTGAAAATCTTGAAGATTTTCCCAAGAGTATGGTAATACTAGGGGCAGGGGTCATAGGCTGTGAATATGCCACCATTTTTTCTGGGTTTGGCAAGACCAAAGTACACCTCATAGACAAGGGAGACAGAATACTTCCTTTTGAAGATGAAGACGTGGTTCGTGTCATTGAAGGGAATATGGAGCGCAAAGGTGTTTTTATCCATCGAAATAGTCGATTAGTAAGGATGGAGATCAAGGACGGGAGAGTCGAGTATGAATTGGAACATGATCATGGAGAGAAGATGGTTTACCATGTGGAGAAAGCACTGGTTTCGGTCGGACGTGTACCCAACTATGAAAACCTGTGGGATGAGAGTGTAGACATTCAATTAGATAACCGCGGTATTGAAGACAATGAAACACAAACCAGTGTTTCAAATGTGTATGCCGTTGGTGATATTACTTCTGACATTGCTTTGGTGAATGTCGGTGAACTTGAAGGGCGATATGCCGTGGAACGCATATTTGGTAAGCCAAAGCGAAAGCTCGTTTATGAAAACATATCTACTATTATGTTTTTGCACCCGGAGGTTGCAGGTGTAGGTTTGAACGAAAACCAGGCGCGCCAAAAAGGAATATCATATAAGGTAGTATCCCTTGACTACAGCTGTATACCCAGAGCGATCGCTATGCGAAATACGCAAGGTTTTATTAAGCTTTTGGTGACAAATAACCAGGATATGAAGATACTAGGTATGCGCGTAGTTGGAAACCATGCTTCAAGTGCCATCCAAGCGGTGGCATTACTCATCAGCATGGATAAAGGTATTGAGGAATTGGCTGAATGTGTTCACCCTCATCCCTCAATTATCGAAGGTATTCAGGAGTGTGCACGCATGCTATTAGGTAAGTCTATGTTTAAGCCAGAAGCGTTTAAAGGTAAGCTAATGTGTAAGACATGCCACAATGGAGTGTATGAGGATATTGTATTCTAATCTTTTAACTCCTTAACCTCACTAGGTGAAAGAAGGAGATCTACCTCCATCGCGGCGATGGTGGGCCTATTGAAATAAAACAATACCCAACAGATAGGGACTACTAACAATAGCAGTACATTACCGCTTATATAGCATATTACCGATGCTAACAAGGCGGCTAATTCTATAAGTGCAGCCCTTAAAATTACAGCAATCTGATAACGACTTAATTTACTCTTTAATGGCATCTCAGGTGTCACCTGCATCAACGCTTTCTTATACAAGAAATTACCAAGTGGAACTGAAAATAAAAGCGATGTTGCCGGTAAGTACATCAAAATATCGTCTGTATCACCCGAAGGTTGGTATCCGGTGGTAAACAGATAGTAGGTGGCCAGCGCAAATAGAGTTGGTGTAATTACCAAAGACAGATAGATGAGTTGTATGACTCTAAGTGAAATCTGCATTAGGCAATGTTAGTATAAACGGCCTGCACATCATCGTCGTCCTCAATCTTATCAAGCATCTTTTCAATCTCCTCCATTTGTTCTTCGCTGAATTCTACTGGCGAATTGGGGATGCGCTGCAAGGTTGATTTTTCAGGTTCTATGTTCATGGTTTCCAGCGCTTTGGACAGATTTCCAAAGTTGGTATAATCACCATATAGATAAACGTTTGAGTCGTTGGTTTCAATTTCTTCAAGTCCTGCATCAATCAATTCTAACTCAAGTTCTTCCAGATCCAGATCTTCAGGTTTGTCGAATTCAAATACCGCTCTTCTGGCGAACATAAATTCTAATGAGCCGCTAGGAGCTAAAGCACCACCTGCTTTATTGAAGTAAGATTTCACATTGGCTACAGTACGCGTGGTATTGTCCGTGGCACATTCGACAAACACTAAAACTCCATGAGGTCCCTTACCTTCATAATTAACCTCGACGAAAGTATCTGCGTCTTTTCCTTCCGCGCGTTTTACGGCAGAGTCGATGTTGTCCTTAGGCATGTTTTGAGCTTTCGCATTTTGAATGGCCGTTCTGAGCTTGGCATTCATTTCCGGATCTGACCCACCTTCTTTGGCAGCAACGGTGATAGCTTTGGCCAGTTTCGGAAACAGTTTTGACATTTTATCCCAGCGCTTTTCCTTTGCGGCCCTTCTGTATTCAAATGCTCTTCCCATAGTTCTTAAAAATTCTATTGCGAATATAAAGTTTCCCACTTTTCACCGGGATACCGAATTCAAATTATTTTATAACTTGCTTTTTAGATATGAAAGTATTCAAAAGTCTCTATCTCATAATCAATTATAAGACCTTTATCGTTACAGCTCTGGCTGTTGGCTCAACATATGCTTGCAGGATATTTGACCTCAAGGCTGACTTTCCGTTGACCATAATTGGTATAGCCATTGTGTTTCCGGTTGTGTTTTCCATTGACAGTGCCTATAAAAGAAGAGAGCGGGCATTAGGACTCTTAGCAGATTTTAAAGCCCACTTACTAGCGATCTACTACGCTTCACGTGATTGGGTAGAGTCTGAGGGCTTTGAGAAGGAGGTGAAAGATCAGCTTATGAGCACCTATATGTCTTTACGGAGCTTATTTACCGCGAACGATAAGGAAATAGATGAGGCAGAAAAGCGAATATTCAGACATGTATCTGAAGTATCTAAGACAGTAGTCGGATTTGGCGGTCTTGGTCTACCTTCCGGAGAACTTTCTCGGGTAAACCAATATGTGAGTAAACTGGTGGTATCGGTTGAAAACTTAAAGGTAATTCTACACTACAGAACACCAGTAACCTTGCGGGCCTACAGTAAAGTATTCATTTATACCTTCCCTATACTATATGGGCCCTATTTTGAATATGTAGCCGAACAATATAGTAATGGCCTGCAATACATGATGCCTGTTATGTTCAGTTTTATTCTAATTAGCCTTGATAACATACAGGGGCATCTTGAAAATCCGTTTGATCAAATCGGAGAGGACGATATCAAGTTTGACGTGGAAGAGTTTTCTGAAATGATCGAGCAGAGTTAGGATGAAATCACAACGTCATAGACTTGTACAGTTTTGCATTAATCATAAAAAATAGCAATGTCATCCAAATTCTTCCTACTTAATTTTGGAACGAAGGTATTCTTGGTCGGATAGCCAACAGGAATTAGAAAAACAGCCCTTTCGTTATCTGGTCGTTCTAATAAGTTAGTTAGAAAGTTCATTGGGCTAGGGGTATGGGTTAGTGCAACAAGTCCTGCATTGTGAATTGCTGCAAGTAAAAATCCTGTGGCTAGTCCAACGGATTCATTCACGTAATAATTATTCTGCTTATTTCTATCTTCATTCAGATCGTAAGGTTTTTTAAAAACGATAATGATATAGGGGGCAATTTCTATGAATGGTTTATGCCAGTCAGTTTGAAATGGTTTTAGATCTTCAAGCCATTCGTCGCTCATGCGTCCGTGGTAGTTATCATATTCCTCCTTTTCTGCGGCTTCTTTAATCTTTGACTTAAGTTTAGTATTGGAAATAACGCAAAAAGTCCAGGGCTGTTTATGCGCCCCTGATGGAGCGGTAGAGGCGGAGAGCAGTATATTCTCAATAACCTCTTTTGGAATAGGTTGATCCGAAAACTGCCTTACGGTCCTACGCTTATTTAACCATTGATAGAAGTCTCTACTTCGTTCTACTACTACGCTTTCAGGATAGGTTTCTTTGTTATATTCTTCAAACTCAAATCCATTTATACTTTTGATCTTCGACATCTTATAAAGATCGATACATTCTAGTGTAATGTTTGCAATCTATTTGACATGTCGGTTTACTTACACATTATAAAATACCGCATATAGATTAACTAGAATATTTAAAACCACCACAAACTTGAAAATTTTCTGCTCTTTGTTTTTCCAGATCATCGAGCCTCCCATATAAATAAACGATGAAACAGCGCTTACGAAGAAGGGCACCACCACAACCGCGGGATTGGCAAAACCTTCTTTCGTAGGAGGGAAAAGATGGGTTAAAAGGGCGAGGAGTAACATAGAACCAATAAATACAGTCGCCCCCTTTCCAATTAATATGAAGTTCCTTTTCATTATTTATGACGGGCGCGTAGCATATTAATGACGTCATTGAGCTCGTAACCTTTAGCGGCGAGTAGAACGAGATAGTGATACATCAAATCAGCGGCCTCATTTAGAAACAATTCTTTATTTTCGTCCTTAGCTTCGATTACCAATTCGACAGCCTCTTCTCCTACTTTCTGGGCGACTTTGTTAATGCCTTTTTTGATTAATTCATTCGTGTACGATCCGTCCTTGGGTTCCATGATTCTTTTTTGAATTATTCTTTCGAGGAAAGCAAGATCTGTTGACTTATTGGCATAGTCTCCAAAACAAGTGTCGTTGTTTAAGTGACAAGTTGGCCCTTCAGGTGTTGCCCATATTAGCAAGGTATCATTATCACAATCGATCTCAATATCCTTCACTATAAGGAAATGGCCGGAAGTCTCACCCTTGGTCCATAGTCGGTTTTTACTACGACTAAAGAAAGTGACTTTTCCTTCTTGTTGAGTTTTATTGAATGCTTCAGCATTCATATACCCCAGCATTAACACATTTTTAGAGTAATAGTCTTGAATAATGACAGGGATTAGACCATTTGACTTATCAAAATCAGGAGTGATCATCGGCGTACGGCTATGTTTTTTGTATTAAGATGTTCTTTTAAATCGGGTATCGTTATTTCCTTGAAATGAAAGATACTTGCAGCTAGTGCTGCATCAGCGCCAGTATTATTGAATACTTCTTCAAAATGATTCATTTCACCGGCACCACCCGAGGCAATAATCGGAATAGTCAGTATTTCAGACATTTTTTGTAATGCCTCAATGGCAAAACCTGTTTTTGTGCCGTCATGGTCCATACTGGTAAAAAGGATCTCACCAGCCCCACGAAGCTCAACTTCTTTTGCCCAGGCAAATAGTTCTTTTTCAGTAGACCTGCTGCCTCCATGGGTGTAGACTAGCCATTGTCCTTCCACAAATCGGGCATCAATTGCCACCACGATACACTGTGTCCCAAAGGCATTGACCAATTCATTAATGAGTTCCGGTCGCTTAACGGCCGAGGAGTTTACTGAAACCTTATCTGCACCAGCCTGTAATAAGGGGGCTACGTCTTCCACGCTGGAAATGCCGCCACCAACAGTAAAAGGTATGTTTAGGTGACGCGCGATATCTCTTACTAGTTCTACAAAGGTTTTCCTACCTTCATTAGTCGCTATTATATCGAGAAATACTAGCTCGTCTGCACCTTGCTTCGCGTATAACGCACCTAATTCCACAGGGTCGCCTGCATCACGGATATTTACAAAATTGATCCCTTTAACGGTTCGGCCGTTCTTTATATCCAGGCAGGGTATAATCCTTTTTTTAAGCATGATCCAGAGAGGTTAATTGCGTCAAACTAATTTTACCCTCGTAAATGGCTTTCCCGACAATCGCTCCATGTAAGCCATTTTGCTTCAAAATTTTCAGGTCTTCTAAAGACGATACTCCGCCACTTGCTATTAGTTGAATGTCATTGAACCTGGCTAGTAATTCTATGTACAAGTCTAAATTAGGTCCTGTTAACATTCCATCCGTGGCTATATCGGTGCAGATCACATTTTTAAGGCCATAACCTGAATACTTACTAATAAGAGCTTCAATATTGATTTCAGTCTCCTCAGTCCACCCGTGAATAGCGACTCTTTTAGCCTTAACGTCAGCACCGAGTATGAGCCTTTCAGGGCCAAATAATTCTATCCACTTTTGAACTACTACCTCATTTTTAACCGCTATGCTTCCGCAAGTGACTTGTTGGGCTCCACAATCAAAAGCTTTCTTAATATCCGTGTCAGACTTTACACCACCCCCAAAGTCAACCTTTAACCGTGTTTTGGAGGTTATTGATTCCAATACTTTATGATTTACAATATGCCCGGATTTTGCACCATCTAAATCAACCAAGTGCAGATATCTAATACCTGCATCTTCGAATTGTTGTGCTACTTCCAGCGGATATTCGTTATATACTTTCTTTTGACCATAATCACCCTGGGTAAGTCGAACACATTTGCCGTCGATAAGATCTATGGCGGGAATAATTCTCATAGCTCTACAAAATTCTGGAGTATTTGCTGTCCTGGTTTACCGGATTTTTCAGGATGAAACTGAACGGCGTAAAAATTGTGCTTGTGCATTGCAGCGCTGAATGGGGTTATATACTCAGTAGTAGCAACTGTGGCTTCATTGACTGGTACGTAGTAACTATGAACGAAGTATACATCATCTTCTATACCTTCCATTAAGGACCCTTTTGTGTCCAAAAGATTGTTCCATCCCATGTGAGGGACTTTTTTACGGTTTGAAGGTATAAACTTCTTTACTTCCTGATCAAAAATACCCAAGCATTCTGTATTATTTTCTTCGGAATGTTTACACATCAATTGCTGCCCGAGGCAGATTCCTAAAACAGGTTGCCTAAGGTTGGGGATCAATTGGTCTAGTTTCAGCTCTTTTAAATGTTTCATGGTGGAGTGTGCTTCTCCAACCCCTGGAAAGATCACCTTATCGGCTGTTTTTATCGTGTCAAAGTCTCTGGTAAGTACCGGTTCAATACCCAATCGATTTAGCGCAAAAATTACAGATTGGGTGTTTCCTGCATTGTATTTTATAATGGCTATTTTCATTTTTTATTCATTAGGGCTTATTCGATTGATTTAAATAGGCTCTCATCTTCTTCACGAGGTAGTGGACTTCCCTTTGGACGACTAATGAACAAAGTAGGTCATCCTGACATAGGAAGGATCTCCCTAAGTTTTTCAGATAGACTTGTTTAAAAATCCCATACTTGGATTCATTGATTTAATCAGATTTAGTTTCTTTTGCCTTGTCCATCCTTTTATTCCCTTCTCCCTTTCAATGGCATAGGAAGGCGATTCAAATCGTTCCCAGAATAGCAGGTTATAACAATAGTACCTTCCGGCAAAGGTTTTGGGATTTCCTCGGTTTTCGTAGTGCTGTTTCATTCTAGTATAAAGATCATTGGTTACCCCGGTATAAAAGGTTGTTTTTGAGGGATTAGTCTTTATGTAAACAAAATAATTCATACGTAGCTTAACAAGATGCTTCCTTTGTCAGCATGACTAAAATAAAGTAGGTAGTCATCCTGACTTAAGGAAGGATCTCCCTCAGTTTTTAATGTCATATAATCCCTTTAGTACTAGGTAACTGATTGCTGAATAGGTCTTTTCTCACGGCCATTTTAATTGACTTTGCAAAAGCTTTAAAAATCGCCTCGATCTTATGGTGCTCGTTGGTACCCTCTACTTTAATGTTCAAGTTACACTTACTCGCATCGGAAAATGATTTGAAAAAGTGGAAAAACATTTCCGTAGGCATCTTACCCACCATTTCACGTTTAAATTCCGCTTCCCATACTATCCAGTTACGTCCGCCAAAATCTAGAGCTACTTGTGCCAGGCAGTCATCCATAGGTAAGCAAAAGCCATAACGTTCTATACCGCGTTTATCGCCAAGTGCCTCCATGAAAGCCTCTCCAAGTGCTATTGCAGTATCCTCAATGGTGTGGTGTTCGTCCACATCGAGATCGCCTTTCACTTTAATATTAAGATCTATTAGGCCATGTTTTGAGATCTGCTCTAGCATATGGTCGAAGAAGGAAATACCTGTAGAAATATCCGACTTACCGTCGCCATCTAGGTTAATGTGGATATCAATATCCGTTTCTTTCGTAGTCCTCTTTACAACGCCAAGTCGCTTTCTTTTTACAGTATAATATACATCTTCCCATTTTTCCGTAACGATTTCTACAAAAGGAACTATATCTTCCGGCATTGAGGGTGATGAATTTGGGTCTATAAGCCATATACCTTTTGCACCTAAATTCTTAGCCAGCTCCATATCAGATACCCGATCACCGATGACATAGGAGTTGCCAAGATCATATTCATTTCCGAAATATTCTTCCAACATGGCCGTACCCGGTTTTCTTGTAGGCTTATTTTCGTGGCCAAAAGACCGGTCTATTTTGATGGCATCAAATTCAATACCTTCACCTTTAAGTGCATCCAGCATTTTATGATGAGCAGGCCAAAAAGTATCTTCCGGAAATGAATTCGTACCCAGTCCATCCTGGTTGGTGACCATAACCAGCTCATAGTCGGTCTCTTTTGCTATTTTACCCAACCAAGTGAAAACAGCAGGATAGAAAACAAGCTTTTCAAGACTGTCGATCTGTTCGTCTTCGGGTTCAAGGATCAGAACATTATCCCTATCAACAAATAAAACTTTTTTCATGCATTTAGTGAATTAAGCGCCTTTAGAAGTTTATCATTTTCTTCGCTGGTGCCTACTGTAATCCGAAGGCAATTTTCGCAGTATAATGCTTTTGACCGGTCTCTTACAATAATCTCCTTTTTAATCAGATAGTTAAAAACAGTCTTAGAATCTGTAAATCTTACTAGAAGGAAGTTAGCTGACGACGGAAAGATCTCTTTTACAATGGGTAAAGTTGCGATTTGCTCTACTAGCTGCACGCGAGCCTTCTTAAGTTCTTCTGCCATTTGACGAACTTCATTAACCTCATTAAGCCTTACCATAGCCTCTCTTTGTGCGAGTAAATTAAGATTATAAGGTGCTTTTACTTTATTCAAATAGCGTATTATTTGAGGGCTTGTAAAGGCCATACCTAACCTGAGAGCGGCCATTCCCCACGCTTTGGAAAATGTTTGTAGTACAATCACATTTGAATATTGGTCCAAGCTCAATGTGAAACTTGGAGCGTTTGAAAAGTCCGTGTACGCTTCATCGATGACCACAATACCCGAGAATGCTGTGATTATTTTCCTGATTTCATCATGGTCAAGGTCATTTCCGCTCGGGTTGTTCGGCGTACAAAGGAAAATCACTTTCGTTGTTGAATCGACTTGTCTAAGCACAGAATTAGCTGAGAGCTCAAATCTACGCGATAGAGGAGCTTTTCTGACGGAGATATCTTGAATTGCCGCAGAGACCTGATACATTCCATATGTTGGGTCTAGCGTTATGATTTCATCTTTGCCAGGTTCGCAAAAGATTCTGAGTATTAAATCGATCGCTTCATCACTACCATTACCGAGAAAAAGTTGCTCAGTTCGTACACTTTTCAACTCTGCAATCTTCGCTTTCAACTTTCGTTGGTAGGGGTCAGGATATCTGTTTAAACCCGTGTCAAATGGATTTTCGTTGGCGTCCAGAAATATTTCACCATCTCCTTCGTATTCGTCTCTGGCGGAGGAATAGGGTCTCATCACCCGAATATTGTTACGAACGAGTTTATCCAGATCCTTCATCTTCCTATTTTATCCAGTCGAATGCTTACTGCATTTTTATGGGCTACCAGGAGTTCAGCGTCCGCCATGGTTTCTACAACTGGCCCGAGCTTTCTTAGCCCCGCTTCCGTGAGCGATTGATAGGTAATTTGTTTCATAAAACTATCCAAAGAAACGCCGCTGTAAGAACGCGCTGCTCCGTTTGTGGGTAATGTATGATTAGTCCCCGAGGCATAATCTCCAGCAGACTCTGGGGTCAACTCTCCTATAAATACTGAGCCGGCATTAGTAATTTGATTGGCAACCTTCAGAGAGTCTTCCACACATACGATAAGATGTTCGGGAGCGTAGGTGTTGCTCATTTCAACGGCAGTATCTATGTTTTCTACTATGAAAGCCTTGCTGCTCCGCAAGCTTTGTTGTGCCATTTCTTTTCTCGGCAACTGTTGAACCTGGCTTTTGACTTCTTTATTCACCTGCATGACCTTTTCCTCATTGGTACAGAATAGTATTACCTGGCTATCAACACCATGTTCGGCCTGAGAAAGTAAATCTGCTGCAATAAAAGAGGCATCTGATGTTTCATCTGCTATAATGGCCACTTCTGAAGGACCTGCTGGCATGTCGATCGCCGTTCCCTCCAAAGCTACCTGTTGCTTGGCTTCAGTTACATATTGGTTTCCAGGTCCAAATATCTTATATGTCTTCGGAATGCTCTCTGTGCCATAGGCCATTGCGGCAATGGCCTGAGCTCCGCCAATCTTGAATATCCTGGTCACACCAACCAAGTGAGCGGTGTACAGGATGACTGGATTTACCGAACCTTCTTTATCCGGGGGGGTACAGAGGATGATCTCTTTTGAGCCTGCCAGATTTGCAGGAATCGCGAGCATCAATACAGTTGAAAAAAGAGGTGCAGTTCCTCCAGGGATGTAAATCCCTACTTTTTCAATAGGTACAGATTGCCTCCAACATGTGACCCCTGGCATAGTCTCTACTTTGATCACTTCTCTTTTTTGAGCTTCATGAAACCTCTTAATATTTGAGGCCGCTTTTTGTATAGCTTCTTTTAGCTCATCATCAACTGCGCTGATGCCTTTTTGGATTTCTTCTTGGCTCGTTTCCAGGTGGTTGATATAGGCGCCATCGAACTTTTCGTTGAATTCAAAAAGAGCTTTGTCTCCACTTGATTTTACCCTGTCTAGTATGTTGCTAACTGTGCTTCTAAGAAATTCGGATTCAAAAACAGGACGTTTCAGAAGCGATTGCCAATTTTCTCTTGCTGGATTCGTTATTACTTGCATTATAATATCATTTTTTCAATCGGAATTACCAATATGCCTTCGGCACCCAGTAACTTCAGTTGATCAATTTTATTCCAAAAATCATCCTCGTTAACGACCGAGTGCATTGATGACCATCCAGCTTCTTTTAAAGGAGTGACAGTTGGGCTCTTCATCCCGGGCATCACGTTGGTGATTGCTTCGATCGATTCGTTTGGTGCGTTTAGCAGCAAATATTTACTGTTTTTTGCTGCTTTAACAGACTTGATCCTGAAAATGAGCTGATCAAGAATCTGTTGTTTTTTAGAAGTTAGTTCTTGACCAGAAACCAACACAGCCTCAGATGTCATGACCGTTTCTACCTCCTTAAGTCCATTTCCTAGCAGAGTACTTCCCGTGCTTACTATATCACAAATGGCATCTGCTAAACCAATTCCGGGAGCGATTTCAACAGAGCCGCTTATTTCATGAATCTCCGCTTGGATTCCTTGCTCATTTAGAAATTTTTGAACGATAACAGGGTAAGAGGTTGCGATCTTTTTTCCTTGAAGAAATTGCGTTGAGGTATATTCTACAGATTTGGTGACGGCAATGGATAGACGACATTTAGCAAAATCGAGCCGTTCAATCAGTTTAATGTTTTTTCTTTTTTCTACCAACACATTTTCCCCAACTATCCCAACATCTGCTACTCCGTCTTGAACGTATTGTGGTATGTCGTCATCTCGCAGATAAAGTATTTCAGCCGGGAAATTATGTGCATCTGCTTTTAACCGGTTGGGTCCATTATTAAAACTCAAGCCGCATTCTTTAAGGCGAGCTACTGTCTTTTCCTGGAGTCTACCCGATTTCTGTACTGCTATTCTAAGTTTCGTCATTTTGATTAAATAAAAAAGGCTTACCACATGGTAAGCCTATTCGTTATATTTTAAACATACTATACCATGCTCACATAAGTATTATATGATGATGGTGGTTCAGTATGTTGTTAATTTTTGACATTGTTTTATTAACCGCTAAATAAGTTAATTGTTTGTAGTGATCAAACGTTTTGCATAAAAATTAGTGCCCTCCGCCCAGCGACTGGTTTTCGATAGATGCCAGTTCAAGTACTTTTTCGTATTCGTCGGGATCAAGATCATTAAAAAAGTAGTTTACAGGATTTATTTTTTTATTGTTTAAAATGATTTCGTAGTGAAGGTGCGGGGCAGTTGAAAGCCCTGTATTTCCTACATAGCCTATAATTTGGCCACGTTTTACATTTTGACCTTCACGTACTTCAAAGTCGTGCATGTGAGCGTATCTGCTTTTATACCCAAAACCATGGTCAATTTCTACTAGTTTTCCGTATCCACCAGATCTTTTGGCCTTTGACACCTTCCCATCTGCCGTGGCGTAGATCGGAGTACCAATTGGGGCCGAGAAATCAATTCCCGAGTGGAACTTTTTTACTTTATACACCGGGTGAATTCTGTAACCAAATCCTGAAGCAAGCCTTATTAGTTGTTTGTTAGAGACTGGCTGTATGGCAGGAATAGCGGCAAACATTTTTTCTTTGTTATTAGCCAACTTAACTATCTCATCGTAAGAAGTTGATTGGATATACATTTTTCTTCTAAGTTGATCTACTTCTTTATTAAGGTCAACAATAATTTCTTCGTGATCGAGATTCTTATTTTTAACATCTTCATATCGATCTGCACCTCCGATACCTGCATTTCTTATGGTAATATCGTATGGTTCAGCGCCCAGCACCACTCGGTAAATATCGTCGTCTCTTTTTTCCAACGCTTCGACCACTTGGCGTAATTGGCCAACCTCATTCTCAAGGTTTTCAAAGTAGAATTCCATTTCCTCAACCTCGTTCTTAAGCATCAATTCCTTAGGCGACTCGAAATAATTGTTGTATAGTAATAACAAGCCTACGGCACAAGCCACGATTAAGGAGGCAAGCCCCAAAAAATTGAGGACCACGTCCTGAGTTTTTGTTTTTACCCTCTCGTATTTGCAGGTTTCAGTATCGTAATAGTACTTTATTCTAGCCATTTGAGGTTCATTTACTCAATCATAACTAACTGATAACAAGACCATTTGGTTTCATTTTTTAACATCCGCGAAATTATGATACTCGGGTTTGGATCTATTTTCTTTGTATATCAGGTTCTTTGAACGTCCTTTTTTGAATACTTGCCTACCTAAATTCTTATTAGCTCTTAGCTTACGCTGTTCTTCTTCCGGTAGATGAATCACTTCTTGGCATTCTGGTGAGCAACAACCCTCATATTGAGCCGCACATTCTTGGCATTGGATAAATAACAAATGGCAACCGTCATTTTTACAGTTCGTGTGGCTATCTGCCAGTTTACCACACTGATGGCATTTACTGATAATTTCATCCGAAATACGTTCACCAAGCCTCTCGTCAAAGACAAAATTCTTACCTATAAATTTATTCTCAAGACCTCTTTCTTTCACCTGACGTGCATACTCTATGATACCTCCTTCCAACTGAAACACATTTTCGAACCCTTTGTGCTTATAGTAGGCGCTGGCTTTTTCACAACGAATTCCACCTGTACAGTACATCACTATATTCTTCTCCTTGCGGTCAGATAACATTTCTTCTACAATGGGCAAAGATTCCCTGAATGTATCTACATCAGGTAAAAGTGCATTTTGGAAATGCCCCACCTCGCTTTCATAGTGATTTCGCATATCTACAATCACCGTATTCACATCATTGGCAAGTTCGTTAAATTCTTCTGCTGATACATGCTTGCCTTTCTTCGTCACGTCAAATGTTTTATCGTTAAGCCCATCAGCAACAATTTTTTTTCTGATCTGGATTTTAAGCTTGAAAAAAGACTTTCCTTCATGTTCTACGGCAATGTTCAGCCTAACACCACTTAACGTCTTGGAAGAATTTATATAACCTTCAAAGGCCTCAAAGTTTGACTTCGGTACGCTGATCTGAGCGTTTATACCTTCTTGGGCGACATATATCCTGCCCATAACGCCGAGCTCATCAAAATGGGCATAAAGCTGATCACGATAACTTTGAACATCGGCAAGCTTAAGGTAGCGATAGAAGGATAGGGTAATACGTTCCTCCTGACTCTCGTGCAGCTGCTGCTTGAGAATCTCTTTATTGACTCTATTATGTAAGATCATGGTTCGAGCATTTTGCATGAATGCCGAAGTGCAAAGATACCTCTTTTTAAGAAAAGGCCTATTTAGTCAAAATTTTGGTTTTAATTCTCCCCGGAGTAGCAGATTGTATTCATCACAAGTCAACTGCCCGTGTTTATCACTATACGGACATGTTCTGTAGGTATTCCCGAAAGCTCCCGCCTCAATAATTACCCCTCGGCCCTTACAAACCGGACAGGTTACTTTACCCGTGGGACCGCAGTCAACCTGGTAGTCTGAAGCTAGAATTTGGGCCGCTTTTTCCTGGTCTTCTTTTCTGAGCGCCAGATAGGAGGCATTGGCTAATTCTAGTAACTCGGAACATTCCTCGTAGAATCTTCCGTTTGTACCTTTAAGCTCCAGATACTTGTTAAGCCAATCAATACTTTGCTTGTATTTGCCCAGGTAATATGAGTTTTTACCAAAGTAAAAGGTTAGAATGGTAGGCACTACTCTGGATTCACTTAACACCTGTTTAAAGTTCACTTCGGCTTCCTCATATTTTTCCTCTTGCATGAGCGCCACACCTTCCTCTAAAACACGGTCCAAAGCGGCTTTTTCTGCTTTTTCTTTATCCATTATTTGCCGCTGGATAATTTCTTCTTGGGTCTGACTAAAGGCTAATGGTCCTGCCAGGAGAAAAAGTGTCAGAAAGAGATATCTCATTAAATAAAATCTTCTTTGTTGAGCTTCAACCATTCCAACGTTGAATTGCAAAAAATGTCTTCAACGATTTCGGTTTCAAGATCCATTTCTTCAATAAACTTGCCAATTTCAAGATCGCCAAGAGGAAAGGGATAATCTGACCCTAAAGTAATCTTTTTTGAACCTTGTTTCTTTAATATATAACTCAACATATCCGAATCGTGAGTAATGCAATCCACCCAGAACCTCCCGATATATTCCCTAGGGTTTACATCATTATCAATTGCCACAAGGTCAGGACGACAATTAAAACCATGTTCTATTCTACCAATTGTAGCCATAAAGGAACCTCCCGCATGAGCAAAGCATACCCTTAGATCGGGTAACTTATCAAATAGCCCCGAAAATATCATGGAGCACATAGCCCTTGCTGTCTCTGCAGGCATACCTACCAACCAGGGGAGCCAGTATTTGTTCATGTATCGCTGTCCCATCATTTCCCAGGGATGTACCATTACAGCCATATCCAGTTTTTCACAGGCCTCGAAAATGGGAAAGAACCGACCCTCGCTTAAGTTCTGATTATTAATATTCGATCCGATCTGAATACCTTTTAAACCTAAATCTTTACAACGTTCGAGCTCCGTAATGGCCAGGTCAGTATCTTGCATAGGAAGAGTGGCTAAACCTATATAATTTTTAGGATAGTCTTCAACGAGTTGCGCAATATGGTCATTTAGAAATTTGGATAGGTCAAGGCAGTCATCCGGGTTGGCCCAATATGAGAACATTACCGGTATGGTACAAACTACTTGTACTTGCGTTCCAAATTTTTTATACTCTTCAATCCGCTCTTCGACATCCCAACAGTTAGACTGAATTTCACGAAAAAACTGATTGCCCTTCATCATTTTTGCCGATCCTTCTTTATGCCCTTGTAAATAGATGAAATCGCCATAACCGAACTTTTCCGTCCAATTAGGCATATCCCGCGGAATAATATGAGTATGCATATCTATCTTTAGCATAGCAGATGAATGTGGGGCAATTCTACAAATGTAAGGTTAGCGGATACAAGCTGCAAACAATGAACATGAACCAAAAGTTACCATTTTAAGGCAAGTAAGCTCTTCGGTAATACTCGAAAAGATCATTAAAACCTTGATTTGAAACGTAACATGCTTTATTGGATTCGATACTAAGTTTATTCTATATCAACTTTAAAAAACCTTTGGTTTTTGACGTTGCTAGGAATTTGACCAAAAAAGACCAATGAGTTTTCTTTCGTAGGTATTGTCAGGCCAGGTCTTATCAGTATTGGGCTCATCTCGGATTGACTGGCTATTTTGTTTCTGGTAAACGCACCTGAGGGTTTTATGACCATAGCACTTAGCATAATATCCGAGTTCTTAAATGTTTTAGAAGGCTTTCCACTTATATATTTGAGATTAGCTTCCGAGTCATTAAGGTATAACACTAAATCATCTCCACGCTTAGTTATGAAGTGATCTGAGTAGTATCCCACATTAGCCCTTTCTGAATTGCGGGCAATACGAGTGTTCCATACAATAGAACCATTATAATCCACTTTTATAGCTGCCAAATCCAAGTAGAAAAACGTTGTAGCGCCGTATGTGGTTACTGTATATAATTGCTCTCCAAGAAGGGTAAAAGTACTGTCGTTATTGATTATTACTTCATTGAGTAAAAAGTAGGGTGCTTCATAAGTTCCCTTTTCAAATTTCCTTAGAATGCCCTTTACTTGGTTTGGCGAGACTGTTTTGATGAGAAACGTTTGATCAAAATCCTGAGTCGTATCAATTTCAATAATACCTGTTTTCAGATCTATGCGATTAAAATATATGCCTTTGGCGGCGTATATATTCTTTGATGAATAAAAACCTGTGGAAATGAGCTTATTCCCTAAAAGTTTGAACTGTATGCCCCTTATATGTTCTAGATTTTGTGAGAACCCCGCCACCTCATTTACCAGTCCATTGGTTAGAATGAATATCTTATACTCATAGTCTTTGGTTAAAATACCTGTTTGGTAAAAGTCATTAAAGTGTTTTCCAACTACAAGTATACTATCCTTTGACAGGAAAGTAAGGTATTGAAACTCTAACTGCTTGTTTAAGTATTCAAATTCATATTCTTCTACACCAGTTTCATTAAACTCTGAATCAAACTGTATATTCTTAAGCTTTTGAAAATCTTTCTTTTTATTGGGGACACTATGGATTAAGGCAAACTTTGAGCTATCATAATTCAGAAAATAACTAAAAGCATTTTTATAGCTTTTTTCGTCGTCAATAATCTCAGAGATGAATCTCTTTTCACCTAATTGCATGTTTTCTTTATAGATTAACTGCCGGTAAAATTTTCTTGATTCAGGTGTATCTTCATATGAAATATGCACTAATTCATTTTTTATACTTACAATTCCTACAGTTCTAGCATTATTGGGATTTTCTTCACTTATCAGATTCGTTTTTTGACCATTAGGTTGTAAGTTTTTGTCGAATTTTCGTAAAGTTTTTCCCTTGTAACCAAACCTACCTCCACCAAAGAGAAAAATAAAGCCTTCATCATTTTGGTCGATCAAATCTAATGGAACTGCTCGATCATCCAACGAGTAAGCATCATACGAGGAAAAATTAAAGCTTATTTGACTTTCAGCCTCGAAGCCAAGCAGTAAAAGTGATATTAAGAAGAGTTTTTTTGTCATCAGGTAAATTCAACTTTTGAAGTTAACCGGCACAAGAGTATGAACAAACGATATGGCTAGACCTACTTATTTTCCGGGTTTTTTAGGGACAGGATCATAACCATAGGTACCCCAAGGATGGCACCTCGAAATACGCTTTATTCCCATCCATAGACCTTTTATTCCCCATTCGTTAATGGCCTCGATGGTGTATGCAGAGCAGGTAGGTGTATGCCTACAATTACTCCCTAGTAAAGGGCTAATGGTGAGCTGATATACACGAATAGGAAAGACTAGTAAGCTTTTCAAAATACCTGGCACTTTCTAACCGAATACTTTTTTTAGTTCTACTGTAAAATCCAGTTGAGATAGTTTCGCAGAAGTTTTCTTATCTAATATTTCCTTTCGACTGAATTGGCCTTTTTCCGGCAACGTATACCTTTCAAGTAGTTGATTTTTAACATCAACGATCCAGTACTCCGGGATACCTGCCTTCGCATAAAGTTCACGTTTAACACCACGATCATACTTGATGGTAGTGTTCGCTACTTCTACCACAAGCAATGCATTTTCAGGTTTAGACCTTTCACCTTCATAAAAATCATCACGATGCTTGTAAAGCACTAAATCAGGCTCTGGCTCATTATAATTGTCCAAAGTCAAGGATAACTGTACACTGACAATAGCTTTACCTACTAGTTGCGAAGCAAACAGCATGGTCAAACGGCTAATACAAACACTATGCGGTGGATTGTGTGGACTCATTTCAATAATTTCCCCATTAATAAGCTCCACGCGGTCATCATAGGAGATAATGCCTGCTTCAGCCAATAAATAATAATCATCTACGGTAAACTTCTTCTTTTTAACGGCTATTTCCACGACTCTGCTTTCATCTAAAGATAGCGAATTCCCTAACCAATTGAATATTCAGTTCCTTCTTTACCATCTTTCAGAACAACACCAATTTCTTTTAAATCATCCCTTATTTTATCCGAGAGGGCATAGTTCTTCCCTGCCTTGGCATCTTGACGCAGCTTGATGAGAATATCAATAACGCCGTCTACGAGCTGGTTATTGCTCTCATCCTCCTCCTTAAGTCCCAGGACATCGTAAACAAATCCATGATAATGCGTTATTAATTCATTAAACAATTCGGCGGAAATAGCTCCTATTTTCTCGTTGCCTGCTTTTAAGTTATTGATCAGCGTGGTGATTTCGAAGAGCGAAGCCAAACCCTTAGCCGTATTAAAGTCATCACTTAAATTAGTAAACAGTTGATTGATCATGTTCTTGACCCTACCTTCGAGTTCTTCGTTCTTCTCGGCTGGTTCGTAGACAAGGTCCCTCGAAACTTTAATGCCTTCCATAAGGCGCTTATATCCTTTTTCTGCCGCCCCCAAGGCGTCATTTGAGAAATCGAGTGTGCTTGAATAGTGAGATTGCAGCATAAAGAAGCGAACTACCATAGGGCCATAACCCCGGTCTAGCAGTTCATGGTCACCTGAAAATAACTGTCCTGGTAAAAACGAATTCCCGAGCGATTTGCTCATTTTTTGACCGTTGACCGTCAGCATATTGGCATGCATCCAGTAGTTAACCGGGTCTTTTCCTCTAGATCCACAGGATTGAGCGATTTCGCACTCATGGTGTGGGAATACGAGATCCATTCCACCTCCATGAATATCAAATGTCTCTCCTAAATACTTGGTGCTCATGACCGTACATTCCAGATGCCATCCAGGAAAACCGAGACCCCATGGAGAATTCCATCGCATGATATGAGTGTGGGAGGCTTTTTTCCAAAGTGCGAAATCGATGTTATTTCGCTTTTCATCCTGACTATCCAGGTCGCGACCACTTTCCATTAGCTCTTCAATCTTTCTTCCGGAGAGCTTTCCGTAACTAAATTCTTTGTCAAATTTTGTAACGTCAAAATAAACCGAACCATTAACCTGGTACGCGAAGCCTTTGTCTAGCAAGTCTTGAACTAACTCAATTTGCTCAACAATATGTCCGGTCGCTGAAGGTTCAATGCTGGGTGTCCAAAAGTTAAATTGGCTCAGTACTTCGTGAAAACCATTCGTATATTTTTGAACAATTTCCATAGGCTCCAACTGTTCCAAACGGGCTTTTTTGGAGATCTTATCCTCACCTTCATCGGCATCGTTTTCCAAGTGTCCTACATCGGTAATATTTCTCACATACCTTACCTGATAACCTAAATAAGTGAAGTAGCGGTACACCACATCAAAACACATAAAGGTTCGTACATTTCCCAAGTGCACATCGCTGTAGACCGTCGGGCCACAGACGTACATACCTACTTTATCCTTATGGATAGGTTTAAATTCTTCCTTCTTTTTAGTCAGCGTATTGTAAAGCTTGACTGGGTATTTTTCCTTTAGCGACATGTGACTTTGCCCTCATGTATTTCAAGTCACAAAATTATAAGAATAAGGGAAATTGACTTGATGCTTTACACATGATCCGTTAGAAATTTAGTACCACCCCGAAATACATAGTACGTCTGGAGAGGAGTTGTTCCTCTATTTCGGTATAATCGAAGCTATACGTGAAACCCCTGACGTTCTCCTTGTTTAGTACATTGCTCAGCGTACCAAAAGCTATTATGTTGAGTTTTTCGGATACCGGGATTAACCGGGTTATACTAAGGTCCATGATCCCGTACCCATCAAGACGCTCCTGATCAACCCTTTGGGCAAAGATGGGTTCATAAACATCAAGGCTTTCGTCAAATCGTGTGCCTGCCAAAGGCCGGTAGTAGACACCGTCCCTAAATGCAAATGTGGAGTTGATTGACCAATACCCTGAAAAGCGATATTCAAAGTTGCCTCGCACAAAATAATCCAAGTCAAAAGAGGAATCAAACCGTTGTCCATCCACACCAACGGTCGTACCATCGATTAGGGCATAGGATAGTTGACCTACTAGTTTGGGAGTGATATTGCCTTTAACAAAAACTTCGGTACCCCATAACTCGGTTCTCTCCCAAGGCCTATCCGTATTTTTTTGAAATAATGACAAGGCAAGTTCTACTTTATCCGTTCTGTAGTTGTAATCTGCGGATAGTTGTTCACTAGAGATTAAAAAAGCATTCTGGACATCATTTTGCGGTAAATTGTACTTGTTATACTGACCGTAAGCTAAAATAATATTGGATCGCTCCGATAGATTGATCCGAGCATTAATTTGTCCACTTAAGTAATGATCCTGGCCTGCATTTGGAATGTTATTTCGAAGTCCAGTCCCAAAAATGATGTTGTCATTTAAATAATATTTGGCATAGACGTAAGCTTCAGGTCTTAAAACATCGGTTTTTGAGGTTGTGGAATCTAAAGGGAATCCTTCTCCTTCGGCATATGAAAATTCATAGAATTGGCCAGTAAATTGCTGCTCCCGGTAGTCCATAGTTATGCCTGTCTTCAGATTGAATCGTTCTTTAGAGTATTGATAATTTCCGGAAAGAAATGCATCGAAATTATTGATTTCGATATCGGTTTCTGCATATCCAAATTTTGCTTTTGTGAAACTCAGATTACTATTTAGAGTCAATTCAGAAGATCCAAGTTTTTTCCGAAAGTTCGTTACGGTAAAATTTCTACGTTTTTGCTGTTCCAAAGTGCCGTTAAAGGTGGCAGATTGATAATTGAAATCATATCCTTCCATTAAGCTGTAGTTCAATACTTTGAAAATAGTCTTTTCATTAAACTGCTTGACGTAATGTAGGCCAAGGTCAGCGGAGTTAAATTTTTCGATATCCTCTAGTGCTTCACCGTTAAAAGCTTTAATAATGGTGGAAGGTTGATAGTTGCTGAAAAAGGTAAAACTACTGTTATCATTCAACGGGCGGGTGCTTGAGATGCCAAAGCTAGCCATGGAAAGAGTAACCGAATTTATTGCCTTTTCAGGAATATCCTCACTCGTTTTAATCGCGATTAGGCCTGACGTTGTATTCCCATATTCAAGAGGTGGGTTCCCCGGAAATACCAGCATTTCGTCGACGATACTGGTGTTAAAAATACTGAATGTGCCTATACCATTCAGCTGACCAAAACGATTGGCATCGTAAATTGGAACATTATTAAAGAAAATACCTGTTTCCCCCGGCCCGCTACCGCGAAAGCTGATATTTGCTGATTCATCCAATGTGGTAGAAGACGGTAAGGAATTTACTGCTAGCAGTGGGTCAGCTTTAGCGCTCGGATTAAGGTAAATATCCAATTTCTTTACCTTTTTATACGTGAATTCTTCGGATACCAGTCTCTCAGCGGTCACGACAACCTCAGTCATATTTACAGCACTTGGCATTAATCTGATGATCACTTCCTGAGTGTTTTGAACAATAAATGTCAAATCCTCAAAGCCGATGTAGGATGCAATTAGCGTATCACCCTTGATGATTCCGTTAATGCTGAATGCGCCATTGACATCAGTGCTGCCTCCCTTACGCCAATCGCTTTTGGCGTAAAGGTTAGCACCTATTAAGGGCTCTCCGGTGTCATTATCTAGTACTTTGCCGGTTAACGTCTGCCCCTGCACATAGGAAGAAGTGATCAAAAAGATTACGATAGTTAGGCGTACCATTTTACTTACTAGCTATTCCAGGAAGTAATTTGAATTTTACCCATCCGAAACCCGGTTCGGCTTCTAGCGCTTTATGGTAAATATTTTTGGCTTTTTCAATCTCATCGTTATTAGTGTAAGCCACTCCCAACCAGGCCAGTGCATCCAAATATCTCCAGTTAGATTTTTTTAACTCCGGATTAGCTTCATACAGTTCAATTGACTTTTCATAAGCTTCAACCGCTTCGGTTATACCGCCTCCGAAGGCTTTTGGGGTGAAAAGTTTTGATCCCGCGTAAATCTGCCAAACCAAAGGGGAGGAGGGATCAGTCTTCGAGGCCTTTTCGAGATTGCTACTGCTTTTTCCTCCTAAAAACATCCCTTTCCAGCCACTATATCCTATCTCCCAGCCGTAGATGGAAGAAAGCAGTGCCCGACTATTGCCTTCCTGATGTCCTTCTTCAATTAATCGTTCCAGGTGCGCTTTTGTCTTTTTGAAGTAATCGTCAAAAAGATCTTCATTTTTATCAGTCATGGTACTATTTAGTAGTCCGTGCTGCGCCAATGCAAGATTATACCTGTTTTCATTAGATTTATTTGCGTCAAATCTGGTTTGACTTTCTTTCACTAGCTTTTTCCAAAGGCTTTGATTCGTAGTGATGTAGGCCAGATAGGCCATTTCATCTGCTTCGGTTTGCGCTCGGTTAGGGGTAAAAGCTAGTACCATAAACGCTGCGGTTAAGATGGTCTTCAATTGATTTTTCATAATTATAAAGTGGTTTATTTTGTAAACTATATTGATAAATTTTTTTGCAAGTTTTGAAATTGATTTTCCCAGACCTTCCTTTTTCTTGACCAAACCACTGCCGCTATCGTCATGATGACACCGGTTGCAAGGCCGACCATAAAGAAAAATTGGGAAGGCAGTAGTCTGGTGATCATCTCAGAGGCAAATGCGGCATACAGGCCCATTATCGACCAATACATCCAGGAGAAATGGAGTATCACCCAATTTTTATTTTTCTTTCTAATGGCAGGTATCATACCTGCGGCTAACGTGACGGAGCTGACGATGGCGGCAACATGGAAAATGCCGAATCCACCAAACAGCCGGTAGATCATAAATGCGGTGATTAATAAAACTACCATACTGGCTACATAAACGTATCCTATTTTTTTATGAAGTTGGCTGCCCTTGGTTGCTAATAAAACATAGGTACCTGTAATAAGTGCCAGGCAGGAAGCCAGAAAATGAATCTGTCCAGTTAAACTCGTGATCATTTTAAATAGGTTTTTAATGAATTGACATAGCTTTCAAAAGCCTCAATACCTTTTTTAGTAATACTGCAGGAAGTAACAGGCTTTTTTCCTTTAAAACTTTTGGAAACCCCGATATATCCGGCGCCGCTTAGCTTATCAATTTGTACGCTTAAGTTTCCAGCTGTAGCTCCGGTTTTTTCTTTGATGTAGACAAATTCTGCGGATTGTACCCCCATGAGCAAGGACATTACCGCCAGTCGTAGTTGAGAATGTAACAATGGATCTAAATCTTTAAAGTCAGACATTTTTGGAGTTTTTGAGCAAATACCCGGGAATCAAGTATCCCACCACGATGGCTAGTGCGGATACAAGTAAACCATGTACCGGTGTCACGTAAAATCCGATGGCGGCAAAGATCCAGAAACTGCTCCCGCCAAAAATTAAAGGTCTGAACCTTAATATGATACCCGTCATGAAGGTGGCCATCCCTGCTATTAACAATATTAAAGGTGAAATAAGGGCTCCAAACCGGCCTGAAAATATGATGATTAAAATACTGAAAGTAAAGGCTAACCACACCCACATGACAAGGCCATCGCTATACGTTTTAACGGTCTTCTTTTTAGCTTGTCTAAAACCTCGGGTGAAA
>JBCCOE010000036.1:0-41622 GCA_039025475.1 Bacteroidota bacterium
AGGTTATCCTCAGTATTTTCAAGAAGGCTAATCTTATTTGCAGACCCCTTATAAATATTAACTACATTACCGTTATTAAGGTCATATTCTGTTATTTGTCTATAAGAACTACTATAATGGAAAATCTTATTTTGTTTCTTATCATATGAGATGTATCTACCACATTCAATCGTACAATCAGTTAGTTTATTAATAATCTCATAAGTGCCATTTGAAGTGTTAATTCTAAAAATCTCTCCATCTAAATTATATCCAATAAAATGGTCATCATCAATAAAATCTATTGGATACACTGAAATGTTAATCGTAGATATTTTATTTGATTTCAAATTTTTAATTCTAACTGTATCTAATTTGCATGACACATGATTGTCTCCAATGAAAATATCGGCAAATGAATCCCAACTGGAATTTCTTCCTATTAATTGATCCCAATTTTTAATTTTAAGTGGCTCATTATCAAGATTGTTTAAATAGAATATTAATAACTCACTTCTAATATTCCCCCTATCGGATTCGTACTTTTTACCGTATACAAATAATTGGTTTTGTCCAAAGCGATAAATTATATTACTTCGATCTTTGGCTATTGATGTCAGGTCGACTTCACGCAGAAGGTTATTGTCTTTGAAAATTGAAAAGCTGTTATTATTTGGATAATTACGAATTTCATAATCACCATAGAATCTAATTAGGCTGTAGCTATTCTCGAATAAAGTATCATATTGATAGTCCCAAACGTAATCTCCAAAGTAGATTTTATGCTCTTTTTCTCTAACATGTATTTTGCCGCTTTTTTTATATTGAACTAAAGTATCAATTCGTTTAATTTCTTTCGCCAACTTTCTATCCCATAAGATGATCTCCTTTTCAGATGTGGTTACTAATAGCTTACCATCAGAACTATATCCTAGATTATCAACATAACCGTTATGGCCAAGAGGCACAACCATGTTTATTGATTGTCCTAAAGTAATTGATTGATAAAAAAAAGTGAATAAGGTGAATAATAGTAGTTTTATCTTTCGCATTGCTTATTTTTTCATTAATTGTACTATCATATAACGGTCTCGTGTATGAGCAGTAGCGGGGTTCAAGCAACTACTTTTCAGATTACAATATACTTTATTTAGACAAAAAGCGGTTCAAGTTTGCACCTGAACCGCTATTTGCTTATACATCGTGTTGTGCGCCGTATTTATTTTTCTCTTGTCATTTATAATTACTCATTCGAATATTGAGTTATACCACTCAATAGCTTGATTTGCTGTTCTGTCCAAAATACTTGGGTCATCATAATACTGAAAATGCCCTGTTTCTCCTTCCCATTGCAATTTTTTCTTAGTTGTTGGTACAGATTCGAAATGTCTTTTAGCCGCCTCGGGTAAAAAGCTGTTATCGCTATGAATCATTAAGTAAGGCTTATCCAATTTTTGGGCCGCAGTAAAAGATTCGTATTCTAGTAATAAAGCATCACTCATTTTTGGATAATTATTCGCCCAGATTCCTTTCTTTGCCCATGGATTATACCAATCATAAACAAATTTCCCTGGCATGCCAATGTCTATTCTTGCTTCGTCAACGGCTGGAACATTTATGATTTCTCCTGTTTGTTCATAGGCTTTCTTTGCTACTTCCCCTTTGGCAATCCTTTCTTCCAATGCCTCCTCGGTCCCCATCCATTGTATGTCTGCTTCTCGGTCACGATAATGTCCTGCAACAGTAACCAACCCTTTGAATATGTCGTTTTCTGATACTGCTCTTATCATTTCAGAACTTCCTTGGCACACAGCAAATCCAACAATTTGCTCATCATTAACCATTGAAAGCGAAGCAAGATATTTCGCTGCTGCTTTAGCATCCTCAACTTTCGCAATAGGGTTTTCAAGTTCTCTTGGAATACCTGCACTTTCACCCCTAAAGCGTGGGTCAAACGCTAATGCTACATATCCTCTTTCTGCAAATCTTTTGGCATACTCTGTTGGCGCTTGCTCTTTAGCAAATGTCATTGGTCCTAATATTGGAACTGCTGGATATTTTTTTCCTTCCTCGTAGTTAAGAGGTAAATAAAGGTTTCCTACTAATTCTAATCCTGAACTTTGAAATTTTACTTTTTTCATAATGTAATTTTTAATCGTTTGTGAATTCAGTTTTTGGGCAATTGTTCCTGTTGTAATTAGGCTTAATAAGCCGATGATTATAGTCTTCATATCATTTGCTTTTTTATTTGATACAAAGATGCGACTAACAAGAGCATTGCTTATTTATGAAAACAAAACAAGAAGTATGAATTTCAAATATTTGTGGATTTGCGGTATTTTCCGGGTGTGTTTAGAGTATGTTTTTTGAAAAAGTTGTTGAAATTATTGGGTGAATCAAATTGAAGTTGATATGCAATTTCTTTAATGCTTAATTTAGTTTGCGTGAGGTAAGACTTGGCGAGATGTAAGATATGTTTATGAATGTATTGTAATGCAGTTATACCTAAATTATTTTTCACTAGAGCGTTGAGGTAATTTGGATGTATATTTAATATGTCGGCGTAGAAACTTGGCGAATGTAGATTATCCCATTCACTACTTTCGCGGAAATGCATCTCTATCAATTCCTGATAGCGACTTACTAATTTCAAATCTGCCGTTCTAATAATACGTTCTGCATTTTCCTTTGATGTTTCTTTGTTGAAATATCTTTTAACGTAATTTAATAACAGAAGAATGTAGCTACTTATTAAATCAAATTTGTCAGCTTTGTTACTGTCATATTCCTCATTAATTTTTTGATAAATATTCAGTAGCTCTTTTGTTTCTTGTTCATTTACCTCAAAGGGGATGGCCTTGTCAATTTTTAAGAATGGAAAAGTGTCTAAGAAATCTTTAAAAATATGATTTTGGGCAATAAAATCTCGAGTCATTAACACGTAATAACCTTCCCAATTTGGTGCGATATCCCAAGATAAAATCTGAAATGGTGAGTTAAAAAAAACAACCGACCCATCAGGGAAATCTGAATAATGACTTGAAAGTGCTTTACCATCGCCATTCATTTTTAAGGCTATTGCATAAAAAGCGTGTCTAAATGCTGGCATTTTATGGACAACTGTTGGCATATTATCTTGGAAACTCCTAACTACAAAGTTATCGTATTTAGCTACTGGTATTCCGGTAGCCTCAGAGTACTCTTGAATTGTCTTGAAGTTCTTCAATTTGTTCTTATGGCACACAATGATGCGCTAAGTGCAGTACTGCTGCGTAGCGCGTTTCGGATAAAAATACGTAGTATTTTTGATTCGGAAGTAAAGCGCGAAGCGGCAGGGACAAATAGCCTTTAGGGTTTTGTTGAAGCACGTCGATTCGGGTACAGTGTAGGGCCGTTTGGGCGAGTGTCGTGAGAGTGGGTTGAACTTGCTTCTGAGGTTCTAGCTCTGCCTGAATACACACTAGGCAGGATAGGCAGGCTAGAAAATAGTGCGAGTGTATCCCGAATTTTTTTCAATTATTGATGCTTGAGTCCATTGATTTGCTGTGACGTGCTTGCGTACTTGGAGGCCTTGATTGTTAACTAGGTAGATATGATAGCACTTGGCCATTTGCCCGCCTGGCCAAGCCTTGGCGGACATGGTTTAGCGCGTCATTGAAGCACATTTACTTTAAGACCGGGAACGAGCGGAGCGAGAGTAGGGATTAAAGCCGGGCAGGGGCTGGATGTGCTTCGACATTCAACTATCATCTGTAAGCTAGACTTTTCAAATTTCTATAAAATTATCGGATAGTACCAGTCCTAGCAAATAGCTCAGTAAGCATATGTATGATAGTCTGTTGTGCGCTCGTTTTACTGATTTACTGGTCGTCCATTTTCATAGCGCGTTTCTTCTTTTAAATTTCCATCATCATCGTAAACCCGAGTAATTCCATGTTCCTTGCCATCTTTCATTTCTTGGTAAAGTGTTAAGATGTTGTTAGTGTATGACCATTGTTTACCATCTCTTTTGTAGTTCTTGTATTCCTGTTCGTCTCGTTGCAACTGGCCCTCAAATATTGAATATTCATTGATATAAACCCCATTTCCATCTATTAGGAGTTGTTCTCCTTCTTCGTTCCAATAGTTCTGAAAATAGGCCATTCCTTCTTTGAATTCGGCCTCTAATTTCTTGCTACCATCCTTCCAGAATTTGAGCCATTTGCCAATTCTCTGCGAATTTTTGTCAGAGGTGTACTCTTCATTTAGTTGACCGTTTTCGTAATAGAGTTGTTCTCTAGTATTTGAAGTCTTGACGTCAATTGTGACAATCTTTTTCTGGTTTCCGTTTTCATACCACTCCTTTTGTTCACCTAACTGCTCTCCATTTGAAAATTCATTCCATGACTTTATCTGGCCGTTTTCGAAATACGTTTTTAGGAATCCATTGATAACGCCATTTGACAACTGAAATTCTTCCTTAAGTTTTCCATTCGAATACTTGGTTGTTAGTGTACCAGAAAAACTAGTGTCAAATAGCTGTCCGAATTCATCCACACAAAATTCATTAGGATTTTGTCTTGCATACCTTTCAAGGATTGCCATAGTATTTTCATGAATGTCATAATATTCTTCATCTAATTCGCCTAACTCCTCCAAACGTTCATACAGGTCACTTCCGAACAAATCTTTTTGCTTGGCATTATCTATAATCTTTTTATTAGAGAGGTAGACTTTATGAGCTGACTTTACAAGGTCAGCCATATCTTGATCTTCAATAGCTTCGAGTCCCTTTATTATGGCTGGTACATATATTTCGTAATCGTTGTAGTAGAATTGAACAAATCCCCCGTTTGTAACTTGGGCGTCTAAATACCACCAAAAGTAAAGTGTCTTCTGTCCCTGCGAAAATCTCTTTGAAAGTTCAGGCTCTTCGCTTCGAGAATTGACAATAGCAATGGGTTCTAATAGAAGCCAGCCAAAGTCAAATCCAGTTGTTCTGAAGAAGTCTGCTTTAGCGATTTTAGGTCTTAATTGATTTTCCGGTTCATATCCGGCAAAAGGGTCAGAGTCTTGTACTTTAGCTTTCTTGAAGAACATATCACAGCTAGTTAGTAAGAGAAAGATGAGGAAATATGTGGTGAGATTTTTCATTTTGCAGTATGACGAGCTAAACGCAGTACTGCTGCGCAGCGCGTTTCCGATAAAAATACGTAGTATTTTTGATTCGGAAGTCAAGCGCGAAGCGGCAGGGTCAAATTGTCTTTAGGGTTTTGTTGAAGCACGTCCATTCGGGTACAGTGTGGGAGCGTTTGGGCGAGTGTCGTGGGAGATATGAGAAGTTACTTCTGCAATTGGTCCTCTGCCCTAATGCATAATGATCAGAGTAAGTAGTCCAGAAAATAGTGCGAGTATCCCGAATTTTTTTCAATTATTGATGCTTGAGTCCATTGATTTGCTGGGACGTGCTTGCGCACTTGGAGGTCTTGATTATTAACCAGGTAGATATTACTGCCCATGGCCATTTGCCCGCCAGGCCAAGCCTTGGTGGACAGGGTTTAGTGCGTCATTGAAGCACATTTACTTTAAGACCGGGAACGAGCGGAGCGAGAGTAGGGATTAAAGCCGGCCAGGTGCCGGATGTGCTTCAACGCCCAGATATGGCGCTGTGGCCTCCGAGCTTTTTAATAGCGATAAAAGAAGCTTATCTACCGGTGTATTCAAAGTATCAAACTAGACACTGCGCCATTCCAGATAAAAAAGCCCCACGAGCCGGAGAGAGTAGAAAGCCTTCAGTTTCTTGGTGGCAGATAAGCGCGAAGTTTTGCAGGGTCTTGGCAGATGGCTAAGTAAGGCCATGCGACCATATCGTATGTTAGGTTTTCGTTTTCAGGTCTTCCACAGATCTTTCTTCCCAATAATTTAGTTCCTTCGTTAACTCAGGAAACTCAGTCCGCCGTTTATTAATCCAGTTCAGAGTTTGTTCCGGAGTTCCAAAAGGAAACCATTCGAGTTTCGGTGATAATCTTACGTTTATGAGTTTACGGTTTTTAATTTGATCTCTGAAGAATCGAGAGATTTCTAAATCCATTTCACTGTTAACCCAAATTAGCATGTTAAACAGTTCAGTGACTTGGTCTCTATCATGAAAGTTCAGTTCGTATTCGTTCAGAATTTGTTGGCAAAGGTCCTCTAGTTTATATTCTTGGACGATCTTGTCAAGTTGAGCAAAGTGCCAGTCCGTAGGCCCTTTTTCGTCTATTTTTTCTGATTCCAGGAACTCTTTGATCATGGTTGAATGAAACCTAACATCCGAATATAGTGCACTTACGGCTTACAAACGATTATAAATGTTTGCAAGCGTTTGTAATCAGATTAAATAAAATTAAACAAAGTTAATTAAATATATGAACAACGAGTCAAACTTGTGTCTTCTAGTACTCGTTAATCATATATAACCCAAGCAAGTAAAATGATCGGCGGTGGCTTTATGCATGATATGAACAAGACGATTGAGCGGAACAAAGCACTGCTCAATAGAAAGTCATTGAATGAAAAGCTAGGAAAATCACGCTTGGGGGGTACCATCGGTAAAGACTGGAAGTTCAAAAAGGCCAGTACAACACTACTGGAAAGGATCCGAATAACAACTGCAGAAGATAGACGCAAAAGCGCTTATAAACGTGCTTTTCTCTTTCTCACCCTAGTGGGATTATTTGGTCTGGGTTCATGGATGGTTTTCAATATGAAAATGGACAGAACCAAGACCAAACTGGTCGAAAAAGATCCCATTGAGCTGTTTACCACCAAAACTTACAAGACAGGCAGAGGATCACAGTTAAAGGTAGAATACCTGGATAAAGACACTAGGATCTCCGAGGTTAACTATAAAAACGGAATGAAGCATCAGCAGGCGGAAAGTTATTATCCCTCAGGGGAGCAATTCAGGTCGGCTGCCTACTTTTACGACACCTTAGTTGTCGACTACTACTTTTTCAAAAACGGTGATACTATTCCTAATTTCCCGAAGATCAAAGATGATAAAGTTCATCGCCTCGCATTTAGAACTAAGGATCAAAGTACGACGGTTTCCTTCAATTATTGGGATGGGAAAGTCATTCCCGGTAGCTACCAGGAATATGATCTTACTACGGGAGAGGTTAGGAAATAGGCATAAAAGAGCCATCCCAGGCTTTTGCCCAGGATGACGATTACTAATTACACTTTGAGCTTTAGCATATCACCCATACCAAAGGCGCCAAATACCCCTTCGTGGATCTGATCGAGCTGTTGGTTGTAAGGCTCCAGATGGGTACCCATGCCCATTTTATCTACTACCGTTCTTACAGGACGTTCGCCGCCAGGCGTGTTCACCAGGTTCAAAATGGCGTCAGCCACTAATTGTGGACTTTGCTCCGGATTTCCTTCCAGGGCGCCTTCAAAACTATCGAACAACTGCTTGGGTGCATTTACCATCTCTCCATATTCCGCATCACGGGAAGTATCTCCAGGGAAGATGAGGCTGTTGAAAAACGAGGTAGGGAACCCACCCGGCTCTACGATTACGGAGTCTACCCCAAAACCGGATAGCTCAATGCGGTAGTTTTCGGCGATAGCTTCAAGCGCCCATTTGGTGGCGTTGTAGGGTCCGTAAAATGGAAGCGCCATTCTGCCTAACAGACTGGAAACATAAATGATTAATCCTGAGCCCTGTCCTCTTAAATGCGGCAGTGCCGCCCGGTTAACGCGCTGAACCCCAAATACATTGACGTCGAATACTTTTTTGAAATCCTCTACGGTAAAGTTTTCCTGGATACCAAGTACCCCGACTCCGGCGTTGTTCACCACTACGTCCAGGCCTCCTAAAATTTCGATGGCTTCGGCAACTCCTGCGTTAGTGCTTACGTCGCTGGTCACATCCATTTCCACGATGGAAGCTCCTAAACCGGAAAGCTCATCGGCAATGTCCTTGTTCTTTGTTGCTGTATTTCGCATAGTGGCTACCACCTGGTGCCCGTCACTTAGCAGTGATTTAACACTGAGGGCGCCGAACCCGCCGCTTGCTCCTGTAATTAATATCTTTTTTGACATGTTACTATTTATTTAAAAGTTAGAATTAGTGTTTCAATAATTTAAAGGCGTGGCTCCATTCGTTATTTAAGAAGCCCGGAATACACCATAACATACACAAGGGTTCTATCGCCCTGGCAGCTTCCACAGCGCCCATATCCATAGGTTCCCAACCGAACAGCTTAATTATGGCGCTTACCTGGGCTTTGGCTTCTACACTATTTCCGCAGATAAACATAGTGGGTTTAGTCTCAAAATCAGGGTCTACCATTTGTGCGCTTCCCACACTGTTATACGCTTTTACAAAGTTCGCAGCAGGGAAAGCCGTTTGTAGCTGCTCCATGAGTGAATCATTCTGTTCAGTGAAAAAACGCAATATACCATTTACCGGGGCTTCCTCTGCGATGGGATTAGCGGCATCCATTATCGTCTTACCCTCCAGGTGATCTGCACCCGCCAGTGCAAGGGCATCTTTAGCGGCGGTACCTTTCACCGCCAGTACGAGAATATCACCAAAGGCTGCGGTTTCCTGGAAGTTGCCCAGCAAGGCGCCTGCACCTTCACCGGCCTGCCATTCCGAGAGCTTGCTAGAATTACGGCTTCCGAGCATTACCTCATAACCATGTTTTGTGAAACCTGCTCCCAGTGTTTTTGCTACAATGCCTGAACCTATTATCCCAATTTTTTCTTTCATTTTGTCTTATAATTTTTGCGTGGCCAGATTAATATCTTCGGTCAGCCGTTTGCTGAAGTCTTTGCCCAATACGGTTGAATAACTATGGTAAAGATTAGCCCAGGCTTTCTTGATCTTGGGCTGCAGCTTTTCGCCGTCAACGGTAGGGTATACCTCTGTAGTTCGTCCATTCGTTTTACGTTCCAAATATTTGCGGTGCTCCATTTTTTCGATCAACCGGGTTACGGTAGAAGGGGTCAGCTGCATTTGCTGACTAATTTCCGTGGGCTGAACGCCCGGATGATCATTCACGATCATCAAAAGGAATGCGTAAGAGGAGCTAAGCCCAATACTGGCGAAGGCATCATCCGAGATTTTGGTCATTATCCGGGATAGGGCGTTGGCCGAATAATAGAGGCAATTACAAAACTTAGAATCTTTTTGTTCCATATGGATCGTGAAGATATTAAAATTGTTTGTACATACAAATAAATGCAATGAATTTTGGCAAAATCAATCTATCTGTGCTGATGAATCATCGGGACGATCTTCAGTAAAGAAATTTTATACAGGTTTGCTTTATGAACTTTTAATTCATTAATTGCCTTATAGCTTTTTAATTCCCAACGTGAAAAACGAAGACAAGGTAGTAGAGCTTTTATCCGAAATGGTCGTAAAACAAGACCAGTTTGTTAACCAGCAAAGCGAATTGGTTAACGAGATAAAGGACATTCGCCGAGTCCAGGAACGACAAGAAAACCTTCTTTTTAAGATACTTGAGGTTCTTTCTGATGATGTGCCGAAGTTCGATGAGGTATTGGAAATCGAAAATTTGAAAGACGGTAGAATCATTTTGAAAAAAGCCAATTAATCGATAATAGCTTATCTTTAACCCAACTAGGCTTCGTACCCGACGTCTTTTTTTAAGTTACCGCTTTCGGCTGCGGCCACCGCTAATTCATCACAACGTTCGTTTTCTGGAATACCTGCGTGCCCTTTTACCCATTGAAATTTTACTTTGTGCGCTTTGTAGGCGGGTATAAATCGTTTCCAGAGGTCAATATTGGCTTTATTCTTAAACCCCTTTTTCTCCCAGCCCCAAAGCCAGCCTTTTTCCACGGCATCTACTACGTATTTTGAATCAGAGTAAACAGTGACTGCCGTCCCTGCTTTCTTCAGAGCTTCCAAACCCATTATGACCGCCAGTAGCTCCATCCGGTTGTTTGTGGTATTTAAAAAACCTTCTGAAAGCTCCTTTCTGTAGGGTTTTCCATTGACTGTCGTTTTCATCACTACTCCGTAACCTCCCGGTCCGGGATTTCCTTTAGCCGCTCCGTCCGTATAAATTGTGATCATGGGTTCTTCTTTAAAAACGCTATCAGCGTGTCAATTTCATAGTGTTTAATGGCCGGAAAATTTGCAATACGGAAAGTGGTTTCCTTCCAGAGGCCGTAGCCATTCCCTAAAATAATACCCTCTTTTCTGGCGTTCGTTTTTATCGTCTGAATCCTATTACGCTCTCCAGTAACGGGAAGCACGGTGTAGGACCGTACGTCCTGGTTTTGGATCAGATGTTGAAGGCCAGCATCCTCTAAGGCGTTTGATAAATTCTTGAATCGTGTTGAGGTTTCGCGAGCCACTTCTCCAATACTTTTTCTTTCACCCATCACACGATTCAGCAGATAGATCCCCATGATATTTGGGGTATGGGTGGTTTGGTATTTATCTATCATATGGATGATAGAGGACAAACTGTTATATCGCTGAGTCTCATTGATTTCCAGGGCCCTTTGTATAGCCCGCGGTGAACATATCATAACAGCTAAACCTGCCGGCAAACCGAAACACTTTTGCACAGAAGCATACCAAACGTCGGCATGAGTAAATTCCAGCTGTATACCCGCCATTGAAGAGGTAGCATCTGCAGCAATGATCTGATCGGGGTACATGGCCCTTAGTTGTTCGATAGTAGAATTATGTACTTGCGTACCGTTGGACGTTTCGTTCTGTGTGAGGCAAATCACATCATTCACCGGGGATATTTCGGATTTTCCAGGGTCTAAGGCCTCTTCCACATCGAACGATTGCCCTACGGCGTTGGCGTTGATCTTTTGGGTGTTCTTGAACCACTTTTCTCCAAAAGCGCCATTAAAGAAATGCGTACTTGCGTTTTTGATCAGTGATTGTGCAATGATCTCCCAGCATTCGGTGGCGGCCGAGGTAAAGAATACCGAGTAGTCGTCCGGAATATCAAGTTTTGCTTTTACCTCGTGTATCGTATTCTTTGCGAGCTCCATGAACTCATCGCTGCGATGATTTATGCTCAGGATTCCCGCTTCATAGGCATCTTGAACATATTCCGGAATTCGCTCTTCCACCCGTGAAGGGCCGGGGTAGAAGCTAATCATTCGCTTTATTAATGAAATAGGTGATTCCCAGGAGATACCCTTCCAAACCAAGACCGGTGATCATGCCCACACAATTGCCCGATATTATGCTTTTATGGCGAAACTCCTCCCGAGCGTAGATATTTGAAATGTGTACCTCTAGCACAGGAGTTTCAATAGCGGCAATGGCATCTGATAGAGCTACGGAAGTGTGCGTGTACGCTGCGGCATTAAGAATAATACCGTCATACGAGAAACCCACTGCTTGTAGTTTTTCCACCAATTCACCCTCAACATTCGATTGATAATATTCGATTTCAACGTGTGAAAAACCCGATTTCAGTTTTTCGAAGAAAGTCTCGAAATCCTGGTTCCCATATACCTCGGGCTCGCGTTTACCCAGTAGGTTAAGATTTGGACCGTTAATTATGATGATCTTCATAAATTATTTGCAGTTCAAAAATTTAGTTACCTTTCTTACAAATCGGTACATCGGTGAATTGGGACCAGTACATAAAGCAGTTCAAGAACTATCTGAGGTTAGAAAGATCACTCTCAGAAAACTCGGTTGAAGCTTACATTCACGATGTGGTAAAGCTAAAACAGTTTGTGGAATTGTCCAATCTAGCCCTTTCCCCTCTACAAATTGAATCAGCTCATCTCAATGATTTTCTTGAGTACATTAATGAATTAGGCATGACCGCCCACTCACAAGCCAGGATAATCAGTGGCCTTAAAGCCTTTTACAAATACCTGATTTACGATGATATGTTGGAGAAAGACCCTACGCATCTGATCGAGGGACCCAAACTTGGGCGCAAGCTACCCGATACGTTGAGTTTTGAGGAAATTGTAAAGTTGCTGGAAGGTGTGGATCATTCTACTCCTGAAGGACAACGGAACCGCGCTATACTTGAAGTGTTGTACAGTAGTGGTCTTCGGGTCAGCGAGCTCGTAAACCTTAGGTTATCGAATATTTATGACGATGTCGGTTTCATTAGAGTAATAGGGAAAGGCGATAAGGAACGACTGGTACCCATTGGAAAAGATGCGCTGAAGTACATTAAGATCTACCGTGAGGAGGTTCGTGTACATCTTAATATTCAGGAAGGTCATAGTGATTATGTTTTCTTGAATCGAAGAGGAAAACAACTCACCCGAGTAATGATCTTCACTATTATAAAAGAGCTTGCTAAAAAGGTAGGTTTAAATAAAACGGTCAGCCCACATACATTCAGGCATTCCTTCGCTACCCATTTGATTGAGGGTGGGGCAGATCTGAGAGCTGTACAGGAAATGTTAGGGCATGAGTCAATCACTACTACGGAGATTTACACCCACCTGGATCGTGATTATCTTCGTCAGGTGATCCAGGAGTTTCATCCAAGGAGTTAGTGCAAACGAGGAGATGATTTTGCTACGCACTAAATAGAAACTATTTTCTGATTATTGCGGCAGAGATGTCTACATCACGTTGCGATATGACTTAGAAATAATAGAGGTTAAATCATTTAACATAAATACCTTTACGCAAAACTTCCTAATATTGTATAAAGCCCTCATTCGCCCTGTCCTCTTTCTTTTTGACCCTGAAAAAGTTCACCACTTTACCTTTGGTCTGATCGCTTTCCTGAGTAAGATTCCGGGGGTAACATCGATTTGGCGAGGTATGTACGGCTACTCTTCGAGGAAACTTGAACGTGAATATTTTGGGATCAAGTTCAAAAACCCCGTGGGTCTGGCTGCCGGATTTGATAAGGATGCCAAGCTTATTGATCAGTTTAGCACTTTCGGATTCGGGTTTATTGAGATAGGAACGATAACACCGAAAGGTCAGCCAGGCAATGAAAAGCCTCGCTTATTTCGGCTGCCCAAGGATAAGGCAATTATCAATCGTATGGGGTTCAACAACGCCGGAATGACCGCTGCGATAGAACGATTAAAGCAGCGAAGGTCGGAAGTAATTGTAGGAGGAAACATCGGTAAGAATAAGATTACGCCAAATGAAGATGCTCTAGATGATTACATTGTCACCTTTGAGGCTTTGTTTCCTTATGTCGACTATTTTGTGGTGAACGTAAGTTCTCCTAATACACCCAACCTGCGCGAACTTCAGGATAAGAAACCGTTAACCAAGCTACTTTCTGAGCTGCAAAAATTGAACGGTGAAAAACCGGAACGCAAGCCTTTATTGTTGAAAATAGCACCTGACCTAACTGAGGATCAGCTTGCAGATATCGTGACCATTTCGAATGAAGTTAAGCTGGATGGATTAATAGCTACCAACACTACCATTTCAAGGGAGGGACTTACTACTGCTCAAGATGTTGTAGATGAAATTGGCATGGGTGGGCTGAGCGGCCAACCTTTAGCACAACGTTCAACCGAGGTGCTTTCCTTTTTACGGCAGCAGCTTGGCCCTGATTTTCCAATCATTGCGGTGGGTGGTATTATGACGGAAGAAGATGCCATTGAGAAAATGCGTGCAGGAGCTTCACTGATCCAGATTTATACTGGCTTTGTTTATGAAGGGCCGGCTCTAGTTCGGCGATTAAATAAGGCAATTGCCCAGCTTGTCCATTAGTCTTCCATATAACGGTAATTAATGACAAACTGAGACTGAAAAATGTTATCTGGCTCGAATGAATCAATGTAGTCCACCTCAACCCTGACAGGTAGATCATTTTGGTACTGATATTCATAACTATAAATGACTTTATCATTTATATCATCCAATATGACCATATTGTTTTTTGACAAGGAGCTCTCGAAATCAATGCCAAAAATAAGCCAGCTTAAGAAAGGGGGTATACTCAATAAGTGTATTGGGTTTTTCATAGAATCATAAGACGCTACGGAAGTTTTTTCAAGACTACCGTCAAAGTTTTGAGATTGAATCTCAATTACATTGCCGTTCTGGTCATATGACATAAATGTGGTAGACGGAGAACTTTGGTTTTCATTAAAGAAATTCGTTTCGATAATTCCAACTATATTTTGGTTGTCGTTATATGAAAAAGTGTTTTCTTCCCTTTCATTTTCAGATTCATAAAAAATAACTTTTGATAATAGGTTTTCTGAATCGTATTCAGCCAGTATAATGGTGTCGTTAACCATTTTTACAACTCCGGCTCTGCTTTGATCATCATATTCAATAAAAAATGAAGTTTCAGTACCTCTATTGTTACTTATTAATTCTACGACTTGATGGCGGGTGTTATATATAAACTCGACTTGTGCAGAGAAATCTTCATTTGACCATTCAATGGATTTCAGAAGTATTGGTTGAAGGTTTTGGTTTTCCAAGCCTTCATTACTTTCAGAGCAAGACAGAATGCTAAAGCAAATGATTGGTGTAAGGATTAGAACTATGGATCTTAAATGTTTAAGGACACATTTCATACCCTAAAACTACCAAAATTCACTAAATTCGCTTATTGAATAAGAACCTATGAGGTTCATATATTTTTTGATCTGATAGAGCGTTATTTTTTTATTTGCTCTCATAACCACGAAATGGCTAAAAACACATATAAGTCAAACACATTTAAACAACCGAAGAAGAAAAGTAGTGGCAAGAAGTTAAGTCTGGAGCTTAAGTTTTTGAAAGACAAGCGTTTTCAATTGACGGTTGGATTTTTTCTGCTACTGAGTGCTCTTTTTTTATTTGTATCCTTTCTTTCTTATTTATTTACGGGGAAAGCAGATCAAAGCGTAGTAGGAGCTGTTAGTGATACCGGTCTCATTGAATCCGGTAAGGAAGCTGAGAATTGGTTGGGCTTGTATGGAGCTATCATATCACATAAATTCATTTTTACCTGGTTCGGTCTGGCTTCTTTTTTAGTTCCACCCTGGCTTTTTGTACTGGGCTATAGAATTGTGTTCAAACGTACTTTGGTTTCCCTTTTCTCGGCTACGGTGTTTACTTTCTTTTTCACGCTTTGGATAAGTATCCTCTTCGGTTACATGGTTTATAATAGCGAAGGAGTTTCAGAGTGGGGGTTTTTAGGCGGGGGTGTTGGTTACGAAATCGCCTTAGTTCTTGAAGGTCTGGTCGGATGGGGTACGCTGCTTTTACTTATCTTTTCTTTTCTGGTCTTTGTGATTTATTTCTTTAACGTAACTACACTACTCGGATTTAAGGGAGTGTTGAAGGAAGGTGTTGAAGATATTGAAAAGAACATTGAAACAGCCGTTCAGGATATCAAGAATCTTGAGGACGAGGTAGTAGAAGAAGACTTAATTGATGAGGACACTTCTTATCCGAATGAGGAAGACCAATGGGCGGTAAAGAATAAGAGTGAGATCCTTTTTGATAAGCAACAGTCCGCAAAGAGGCCAACACCTAAAAAGGAACCTGTTGATTTGCAGTTGGATGTAACTTTGCCTGAAACAAAACAGGATACTCCCGAACCCACTACAAAGAAAGAAGAACCTGAGTTTTCGGTAGAGCAAGAAAAGAATGAAGAACAGAAGGCCGTATCCCAGAAAAATTATGACCCGACCCTTGATCTTGGCTCTTACAAATATCCCACACCAGAACTTTTGAATGAATATGACGGGGCGAAAGTACAGGTGACAAAAGAAGAGCTAGAGCAGAACAAAGACAAGATCATAGAAACGCTGGTTAATTTTAAGATCGGTATTACCAGCATCAAAGCCACCATTGGCCCTACTGTTACACTTTATGAAATTGTACCGGATGCCGGTATTAAGATCTCCAAGATCAAAAACCTTGAGGACGACATTGCTTTGAGTCTAGCCGCTTTGGGTATTAGAATTATAGCTCCAATTCCTGGAAAAGGTACTATTGGAATAGAGGTGCCCAATAAAAACCGGGAGATGGTGAGCATACGCTCAGTATTATCTACCGAGAAGTTCATGAAGAGTGACAAGGAGCTTCCTGTGGCTTTAGGTAAGACCATATCCAATGAAGTACACGTGATCGATCTGGCTAAAATGCCACATTTGCTTATGGCAGGGGCTACCGGCCAGGGGAAATCAGTGGGTCTCAATGTGCTACTTACTTCACTGTTGTACAAACGTCACCCTTCACAACTTAAGTTTGTACTGGTGGATCCTAAAAAGGTGGAACTGACTCTTTTTAACAAGATTGAGCGACACTTTCTAGCCAAGCTCCCAGACAGTGAGGAGGCGATCATCACAGATACAAAAAAGGTGGTTAATACGCTAAACTCCTTGTGTATTGAGATGGATAACCGCTATGATCTATTAAAGGATGCAGGCGCCAGAAATCTCAAGGAGTACAACTCTAAGTTCGTTTCAAGGAATCTCAATCCTGAAAAAGGGCATAGGTTCCTTCCGTACATCGTCCTGGTGATAGATGAATTGGCTGATCTGATGATGACGGCTGGTAAGGAGGTAGAAACGCCGATTGCCCGACTTGCCCAGCTGGCTCGAGCGATTGGCATTCATTTAGTGGTTGCTACGCAACGACCTTCGGTTAATGTAATTACGGGTGTGATCAAAGCTAATTTTCCGGCTCGACTATCATTTAGAGTGACCTCTAAAATTGATTCACGGACTATTTTGGATGCCGGGGGAGCGGATCAACTTATTGGTATGGGAGATATGCTGTTCTCTCAAGGTTCAGATGTTATTAGGCTTCAATGTGCCTTCGTAGATACCCCCGAAGTAGATAAGATCTGTGACTTTGTAGGTTCACAGCGGGGTTATGAAACGGCCTACATGCTCCCGGAATACGTCGGGGAAGATGAAAGCTCGGGAATAGGAGATATTGATCTATCAGACAGAGACGCCCTTTTCGAGGATGCCGCACGCTTGATTGTAATGCATCAGCAAGGAAGTACATCGTTGATCCAGCGAAAATTGAAGCTAGGCTATAACAGAGCTGGCCGACTTATTGATCAGTTAGAAGCCGCAGGGATTGTGGGAGCTTTTGAGGGGAGTAAAGCACGAGAGGTTCTTATACCAGATGAGTATAGTTTGGAACAATTATTGAATGATTTAGACTAACTTTGCAGAATTATAAAAAGTGATCAAAAAATCAGGAGTGAAATAAAGACTTAATCAATCAGAAAATACAGGAGAATGAAAAAATATACAATCTTGGCGGCGTTGGTGTGTGTGGGAGTGTCAAGCTTATTTGGGCAGTATGATCCGGAGGCGAGAACGATTCTGGATAACATGAGTGATAAAGTTCGATCTATTCAAGCTTACAGCGCTGATATCAGTAATACATTGGTAAATGAAGCAGATGGTATCAATGATAAATTTGAGGGTAAAATTATAGTACAGGCTGATAAGTATAAGCTGGAACTTGAAGAACAGGTAGTAATTAATAATGGAACAACTGTTTGGACCTATCTACCTGATGTAAACGAAGTTAATATCGATAATTACGACCCGGATGAAGATGAGATTACTCCTTCTAAGATTTACGACGCGTATAAGGAAGGATATAAGTACATCCTTCTGGGAGAAGAGACCAAGAACGGATCTTTATGCAGTGTTATAGACTTAGTACCTAATGACAAGGACGCTCAGTTTTTTAAGATTAAACTATTTATTGCCAAAAAAGATAATCTTTTGAAAGGGTGGACAATGTTCGAGAAATCGGGCAATAAATATCTTTACGAAATAAAGAATTTCAACTCTTCAATCACCGTTAAGAATAGTGATTTTGAATTTGACCCTACTAAATATCCTGGGGTAGATATCATCGATTTAAGATAAAACTAGCAGTCGATATCGGCTCCGGCCTTGGCCAGACTGATTACTTCCTTGATAAACTCATCTATTCTTGAGAGTTCAAGACGAGCTGCATTTTTGAATCGGATACAACCTTTACCTGTATCGAGCCCCGCTAATAGCTCATTTGAAGAATGTATTTTTTTCGTATCGCCGACATACAGGCTTACATAGTTTTTTTGAGCGTTCAAGTGAAAAATATTCTTATCCCCTAAGCTGTAAGCGAGCATTTTGTATTCAATGGATTCTTTTAATTCATGACTTAGAAGCATACTTCTCAATTTCACTAAAACCTCTTTTCGCCAGTTGCAAGTCAAGGTTTTAACATATTCAACAGGGTCTGATACGTCGTATTGCATGAGGTGAATTTAATTTAAATACTGCCCTAAATCAAAAAAGGAGATAACTAAAAGCCATCTCCTTTTTACCCAATCAACACATACCTACTCCACTCTGTTGACAGTAACTGAATTCGATAATTCAAATACTGCACCATCAAGACCGCTAACATTATTGCCCATCTCTAACCCGGTCAGACCTTCCGCATAGGTGATGTACCAGATAAGGCAAACACCTACCCCGGCATCATCAAAATCTACATCAGTAAAAGACGCGGGCAGGCCAAGAATATTACCTAAATCGTCCGTCACTATCCAGCTACTCTGATCGTTTACGGAAAAACCGCCCTCTACCGTAATAGCTCCTGCTTCAATATTATCAGCCATGCCATCACCAACCGTAAAGGTAAAAGGACCTCCGATAAGCATTGGTGCATCTAATCGGTTTACTGTAATCGGATTAGAAAGTGCAAACACCCCATTTAAGTCATTAGCATTCATTCCATTCTCCAGTCCCGTTAATCCTTCTTCATAGGTAAGGTACCAAACTAAACATACCCCGGAACCGGCCTCGTCAAAATCTGGGGCGGTAAAAGTTGGAGGGAGGCCTAAGATCATTCCTTGATCATCTGTAACTACCCATCCGCTTTCACCGAGATCAGACCCCGAGTTATCTACGGTAATTGCACCCATAGGAATATTATCTGCGATTCCGTCAACAATAAAATTGAATGGTCCACCTGAAATTTCAGGGGCAGTCAATCTATTTACAGTGATCCAATTATCAGAGATCTCCTCTTCGTCATCATCATTCAAAGTAGAGATGTTTTCTCCTACAACAGGATCGGCTAAACCTCTGTAAGACCAACCCCAGATATGACATATTCCTTCAGGTGCACCTGAAATATCAACTGTAGCATTATCTCTGTCTTCCGGGTTTACCCAACCCAGGATGTCGTCGTTATCATCAGTTATGATGTACCAATAACTTAAATTACTCGCTGTACTCGTAGTATTGACACCACTGAATGTAAGTTGATCAGTTCCTACTACACCTGCTGCGGATGTGGAACCATCCATAAGCGCTACCGTACCGCCATCTGGCGTTTCCCTATTTACTGTAATAAAGTTTTCAGAAATTTCTTCTTCATTATCATCGTTCAAGGTAGAGATGTTTTCTCCCATAACAGGATCTGCTAACCCTCGGTATGACCAACCCCAAATATGACATATTCCATCCGGTGCGCCTGAAATGTCAACCGTTGCATTACTTCTATCTTCCGGGTTTACCCAGTCTAAAATGTTATCATTAGCATCTGTAACTATGTACCAATAACTTAGATTAACGGCTGTACTTGTGGTAGTTACGCCTGAAAATGTAAGTTGGCCGGTTCCGGTTACGCCTGTAGCTGTCGTAGAGCCGTCAGCGAGAGATACCAGGCCTCCGTCTGGTGTTTCCCTGTTTACGGTAATGAAGTTTTCAGAGATTTCCTCAACCTCATCATCGTTCAAAGTAGAGATGTTTTCTCCAACTATAGGATCGTCTAATCCCCTATACGACCATCCCCAAATACGGCATTCTCCCGCAGGTGCACCTGAGATGTCTACCGTTGCGTTATTTCTGTCGTCAGGATTTACCCAATCAAGGATATTATCACTCCCATCAGTAACTATGTACCAATAACTAAAATTGTCCGCTGTACTCGTAGTTGTAACACCGGTAAATATAAGTTGATCAGTGCCTGTTACACCTATTGCTGTGGTAGAGCCGTCGGCAAGCGATACCATACCACCATCCGGCAGTTCAGTGATACCTGAACCATCGTCATCATCACCACAGCTTGCGAGTCCCAAAACTGCCAAAGTCATGATAACTAAAAATGATTTGTTAATTAATTTCTTCATGATATTTGATATATTGATTTTCCTCAAAGCACGATTAGAAAGGTTACGGGAATATCACGGAAATATCACATAAGTGTCACAGTGGAATTAACCATCTGATTGTCAGATAGTTGATCAATTATCCGGCAGAAGGTTAGCGCGATAATGTCCTGATGAGGACATTTTAATTCAGTGGGTTAATGCTCTTTGGAAGAGGGTTCAGATTGCTTTTCAAGATCGAAAAGATCATTCAGGATGTCTATTAAAGTCTCCGCTTCACCTCTTTTACAAGCCGCTTTAAGTTGTAGCACAGGTAACTTCATCACTTTTTGCATCATACTTTTTGTAATCTTATCTGCAAGTTGTGCTTCAGAGCTATCCGCTTCTTTCACGTAACGCTCAAGCTCTTCTTGTCGGATGGATTCTAAGGCATTTTTCAGTTTCTTAATTGTTGGAGAAACAATCATTTCCTTTGACCAATCCTCGAAGTCTACCAGGGCTTCGTCAATGATCTGCTTAACTCGCGGGATAGCACCTTTTCTTGCTTCAAGTGCTTTCGTGGCTTTATTGTTAATAGAGTCTATGTTATAAATTAGGGCGCCAGGGATATTTTCAACACTCTTCTCAACGCTTCTGGGTACGGCTAAATCAATGAAGTATTTGTATGAGTGAATATTAAGAGACGAAACAAAGCGGCTTGTTAAAATAGGCTCATTTTTAGCAATAGAGGAAATAATTACATCCACGTTTGATACCGCATCAAGAGCTTGTTCAAAAGGAATTACATTAAAACCACATTCCAAGGCAAGTTCATCAGCGGTTTGCCGTGTTCTGTTAGCTATAAACACCTCATAATCCCCTTCTGATAAATGTCTGCAAACATCTTTGCCTATTTCTCCAAGTCCTAACACCAACACACTGGGTTTTGAAACTCCAATGGTCAATTCTTCGACCAGCTCTTTAGTTGCATAAGATACCGAAGCTGCACCGTCTCTGAAAGGTGTTTCCTGGACTACTCTTTTGTTGGTAAAGAAAATAGTGTGTAGCAATCTATGAAGGAAGGGACCCGCCATATTTTCATCGGCTGTCCATTGATAGGCATTTTTAATCTGATTTATAATTTGCAGATCACCTACTACCTGGGCCTCTAAGCCAAGCGAAACATTAAATAACCGCCTAACGGTTTCGTGATTATCGGTAACAACAAAAAAGAAATCAACCACTTCCGTGTAATCGGTATGCTTAACTAAGCAAAGTCCTTTGATCAACTGCTCAGATAGATCATCATGATGGTTATAATAGATTTCTGTTCTATTACAGGTGCTTACCGCCAAAACGTCCGTAGCACTCGTAAAATCCCTGATGAAATTAAGGAGTTGCTTTGCTTCGGATTCATTTAAAGTTAGTTTCTCCCTAATCTCTAAAGGGGTAGATTCAAATGATATTCCGACTGTCTTGAAAGAGTTCTCCATCTTTAATTACATTGCAAACTTAGCTATTAAGCACTTTTTTTAAAAGAGTTGTACTTATTTGTAATCGATACAAATTAAGTTGATTTCAAAACTAGCTTCTGATTTTTTCGCATAAACTGACAAAAGTCATACTCCAGCTTGATAAGTGTGGGTAAAGCCGGTTTTTGGCGGTATTGAATATGATTAATCTAAAATAAAATTAAATTTATTCATCTTTATTCCTTAAATCATCAGGGCTAAGTCATTGACTTGATTTGAATGAAAAGACTTTTACGATGGATTCGAAAATATTATGGGATTTCTAAATCGGAAGCCAATGGTTTTGTCCTGTTGATCTTATTCATGTTCATAATACCCGTTGCCATGTTTTTATGGAGGGCGAAACCCTTGGAACCTCTACAAATTGATCAGAATAAACTGGATAGCTTACTTCTGGCGATTGAAGAAAGTATGTCGATAGATACAACTTCTTTTAGATCAGAGAGGTACACACGGTTCAGAAAGGAAAAACCTGTTTTTCAGATTGATCGTGAGAAGGATATCCATGATTACTCGAAGTATTATGAAAAGAAAATCGTCCAATTTGATATTAATGAGGCAGATACAAACCAGTTAAAACAGTTACGTGGAATTGGGTCGGTGTTCTCCAAGCGTATTCTAAAATACCGCGACCTACTAGGTGGTTTCGTACGTGTTGATCAATTATCAGAGGTCTATGGGTTGCAAGACAGTGTTCTGATGCAGTTGGATACTTTGGTGTTTGTAGCCTCTGATTTTAGCCCGAGAATGATCGATATAAATGCGAGCAATGCAAATCAACTAAGTAAACACCCCTACCTAAAAAAATCCGTAGCCCGGGCCATTTCCAACTATAGATATCAGCACGGTGATTTTTCTGAACCAACCGAACTTCGTAATATTCGACTATTGGACTCGTTAACTTTGGCAAAGATCACACCTTACATTAGGTTCTAATTCTTCATATTGCATAGTTATTTGTCGTTTTAATGCGCGAAGTACTTAAATCATATCTCAAGAGGCTGGCTAATCTGTCGGGTAATAACAGATCACTCTTATTGCGCCGGTTGACTGCTGACCAGTTTCTTGATTTGCATGATCTTAACGTTATTCATCCTGACGGAGCCTTTGGCATAATATCCTACTTAGTTGGAGCTAAATCTACCGTACTCTGTGATTTTCTAGACAGCAGACATGAGGAAACTAATGTCATAAGCAGGCGTTTGAAACGCCTGCAGCGAATGGATAATTTTCTTAGGGAAGAGCGAGGTTCTAAGGATCTCTATGTGGGATGGCCGTTTGTTAAAGGTAAATTTAGCGATGGTACATCCATTAGATGTCCCTTACTTTTCTTTCCTGTTTCCATTGAACTCAAGAAAGAGAAATGGATAATGACCCCCAGAAAACATGAAGGGATCACATTTAATAAGGCTTTCTTCCTTGCGTACGCCCATTATAATCAAGTGTCACTAACAGACGAATTTCTGGACCGGGGTTTCGAGGATTTTGACGATGACATGACCGTTTTTCGTACCAGCCTGTACCAGTTGCTTAAGGAAAGTCCGGTAGAGTTAAATTTTAATCAAGAGAATTTTCAAGATAATATTAACCCCTTCAAGCAGTATAAGAAAGACGAGTTTGAGAAAGAGCATGCCTTAGGAGAGTTGAAAATGTTTCCCGAAGCTGTTTTAGGTATATTCCCTCAATCCGGTTCACAGTTGGTTCCTGATTATACTACTTTGATGGAAAGTTCAAATTTTAGCGATCTGGAAGAGTTTTTTGCTGAGCGAGTGGTAAAGGACAGAGCAGAAATAGAAGGTCTAAGACGATTCTCATTTCTTGATAGTGTCGAGGAGGAGAAAATGATCACCCCTTTTAAAATGGATGCTCACCAGGAGAATGCCATCAAAGCCATTAAACAAGGTAACTCTGTGGTGGTGCAAGGTCCTCCAGGAACCGGTAAGTCCCAGCTGATCTGTAATCTTATTGCTGATAGTGTGGCATTAGGAAAGAAGGTATTGGTAGTCTGCCAGAAAAGAGCGGCTTTGGATGTCGTGTATAATAGGCTAAAAGAAGTTGATCTACATGATTTTGTGAGCCTCGTACATGATTTTAGAAATGATAGGTCGGAGATATACCAAAAAATAGCGCGGCAGATATCCCGTATTGAGGAGTATCAAATGACCAATAATGGCCTTGACAGTATACAGCTAGAGCGCAAATTTCTTCAAACCAGTAGGCGTATTGACCAATTAACTACTGAGCTTGAGGAATTTAAATTTGCTCTTTTTGATGAGTCAGAGTGCGGAATTTCCGCCAAGGAACTTTATTTGACATCTAATCCTGATGATCCGGCGGTAAGTTTGAAACAGGATCACTCTCAATTTCATTTTGAAAACATTGAAGCATTTAATCAAAAACTCAGATCTTATACTGTTTATTCAATTGTTCAGCGGAAACCTAATTACCCTTGGAAGGAACGTAGGTCATTTACGAATCTTACAGCGAGCGATGAACGATCAATAATCGATATCATTGATGATATCCCCGCTTATAAAAAAGAAATCGGTGACCTTTTGGAAAAAGAGATAGGTTCCAGACTTTCGATCGAGGATTGCGAATATTTCTTGTCCAGGCGAGATTTCATTATTGAAATGCTGGGTATCTTGAAAAACGAGCAGGCGTATCGCCTTTTTCAACATATGGTTGGAAATCCTGATGATGACACTAGTGTTTTATGGCTTTCGAATACGGAAAGGGTATTAATGGAATGCTATAAAGGTGTTGGCCCCGAATTGTCCCTGCCCTCCGAAAACCTGGGTGTTTTCCAAGAGACACTTCAGCGTAATATGGATGCCCGTAGGAGCCTTTTTAAATTTATTCATTGGCGTCTTTTCTCTAAAGATAAATACCTTATTAAGCGGGTTCTGGCTGCTAATAACCTCAAGAGGAACAAGGAAGGTTTCAGTATCATGGTTGAAAAAATTGACAACAGGCTTAATTTAGAGCATAATGTATCCAAATTAAGAGAGCAGGCCTGGATATCCGAAATACCAGAACAATACGAAAAAGTACACTTTCAGAATTGGTTCTATGTGTTAAAGCTGAGTGTAAAGGCCAAATTAATTTTTAGTTCTTTAAGGAATTTCAAAGAATTTTTCAGCGTACAAAAGCTATCTTTCGAAGACTTTCGAGACAAGTTAGAGCGAATTTATGAGCTGATAAAAGGGATCCCCGAAAGAAAGGCCAAATGGCTGATCTACCTGACGGAGTCGCAAATATCCAGAGGCCTAGAGAACCCTGAGAACCTCCAGAGTCTCCAGACAACTCTCAAAAAAGATTTCGATTCACTCTGTGAGTTTGATAAGCTTCGGGACAGCATGGCGCCACATGAGTTAAATGCGCTCGAAAGAATAATGACAGAGCTCGGAGATGATGCAACCCCTGAGAGTGTTGAACTACTATTTGAAAACAGTATCCGGTTGGCTTGGATTGAACATATCGAAGCTAAGTATCCAATTTTGAGATCGGTTTCTTCCAATAAATTCCTCACGGAGGTAGCGGAACTTCAACGCTTTGTAAGAGATAAGATGCAGGTGAGTAATGAAATGTTGATTTTAAGAGCCAGAGAGCGCACTTATCAAAATCTTGAGTTTAACCGCTTAAATAATCGGGTTACTTATCGTGAGCTGCAGCATCAGGTAACTAAAAAGAAACGTGTTTGGCCGCTTCGAAAACTAATTTCAGAATTCGACGAAGAAATATATGATTTGATGCCATGCTGGATGGCTTCGCCTGAATCAGTATCGGCGATTTTTCCGATGAAAAAGACTTTTGATCTAGTCATTTTTGATGAGGCATCACAATGCTTTGTGGAGCGTGGTATTCCCGCCATGTATCGTGGCAATCAGTTGCTGATAGCTGGAGATAATAAACAGCTTAGGCCAAATGACCTTTACCGCGTGCGATATGAAGATGAAGCATCAGACTCAACCAGGGAACTTGAGGTAGAGTCGCTATTAGAATTAGCTGAGCAGTATTTAATGACCGTTCAGTTGAAAGGCCATTACAGGAGCCAATCTCTCGATTTAATACAGTTTTCGAACACCCATTTTTATGATGGGAATCTTAAAATGCTACCGGATTATGAGGTTGTCAATAGACATGAACCTGCCATTGATTATGTTAAGTTAGACGGTATATGGGATGATAATGTCAATGCATCAGAAGCACAATATATTCAGAAGTTGGTCTTTGACAGAATTACAGCCGGTAAGCCTGATTCGATGGGTATAGTCACATTTAATGCTCGCCAGCAGCAGCTGATTATGGATTTACTGGAGGAGGAAAGCCTCCGGTCTGGCGTAAGTCTGCCTGAATCCCTTTTCGTGAAAAACATTGAGAATGTTCAAGGCGACGAACGGGATGTAATTATTTTTTCAGTTGGGTATGCTCCAGATAAGAAAGGGAAAATGATTATGCAATTTGGTAGTCTTAATCAAACCTATGGTGAAAACCGGCTGAATGTCGCCATTACCAGAGCGCGACAGAAAATTATAATTGTGAGCAGTATAACTCCGCAGCAGTTAAATGTCGACGACCTTAAAAATGATGGTCCTAAACTATTTAGAAAATATCTTGAGTTCGCCTGGGAGGCATCTAAGGGTAATTTTTCACCCTTACCACTTACAGGGGCCAAGCATCACTTAAAATGGTTTTTAAAGACCCAGTTATTGGATTGGGCACAAGCTGATCTAACAGGCTTCACGGTAGAGGAGGAACTGCCCTTTGCCGATATTACTTTAAAAGATGATAAAAGATATTTAGGTCTTTTATTGACCGATGACGACCTGTATTTTCAAAGCCCTTCGATCAAAGATATTCACGTTTACACGCCGTTTACATTGAGTAAGAAGAATTGGAATTTTACCGGTGTTTTCAGCAGGGAATTTTGGAAAAACTCGCAAACGGTAAAAGAATCCATCACCCGTTTTATTAATCATCATTCGACTAAAGTGGATAGTTAAATTAGTGGCTCTCCACAATACTTACAGTAGTTGGCTTCAGGGTCATGCCCTTTATGATGACATGAGCCACACTGGATTCCTGGATCGTTTTGGAGCAGTACCTTGCTTTGCGTCATTTCTGCAGTTACAATACCTGTAGGTACGGCAATAATTCCATAACCTAGTATCATAATTAGCGTAGCTAACCCCTGGCCCAGAGCTGTTTGGGGCGCAATATCGCCATAACCCACCGTAGTAAGAGTGACCACAGCCCAGTAGATACTCTTAGGTATACTTGTAAACCCATTTTCTCCACCTTCGATCATATACATGAGTGTACCCAGGATGACGGTAAGGGCAAATACACCACCTATGAATACTATTATTTTCGCTCGACTGGCGCGAAGGGCAGAAGTCAACTGAGAGGCTTCCCCTAAAAATCTTACCATTTTTAATACCCGAAAGACCCTGAGTAATCTTATACTTCTGATGATCAATAGAGAATGGGCTCCTGCAAGGAATAGACCTAAGAAAGTGGGTAGTATTGATAGTAAATCGACTATTCCAAAAAAGCTCCTAATGTATAACCAGGGTTTTTTTACAATGATAATTCTGGTGACATATTCGAGTGTAAAGAAAATGGTGAACACCCACTCTGTAATATAGAGCTCTTTGCCATACTCGGCCTTAATACTTTCTACACTTTCAAGCATTACAGCTACCACGCTGAGTAGTATTGCCAAAAGGAGCGCTACATCAAATCGCTTCCCCCAACGTGTATCTGCCTGGAAAATGATTATAAAAAGCTTTTCTCTCCAAGGTTTATCTTTAATATCCATGAATAAGGAGAGGAAAAATCCTACTCAATACCGATCATAATAAATGCTCCCCAGTAAATTGGGTCCTGATATTCGTTTCTAAGTTCTTTCTTGGCGGCTACGAATGAATCTCTCATTTTTCCAGTTTCTTGCCATTTGCGATAGAACTTGGTCATTAGCTTTTGGGTGGCCTCATCGTCGACTTTGAACATACTCATGATCAACACTTTTGCCCCCGCAACTAGAAATGCACGCTGAAGCCCATATACACCCTCACCCACGGCCAGCTCACCGAGCCCGGTCTCACAAGCACTGAGTACAACTAACTCTGTTTGGTCGAGGTTTAGGTTCATAGCTTCATAAGCGGTAAGAATGCCATTTTTGGCGTTGTAGTTGTATTTTGTTTCGTTTAATAGATCGCCAGCGCCAGTTAACAAGAGCCCTGTTCTGAGTAATGGGTTTTTAGCGGCACTGCTCTCACTTTGAATGAGACGTTCTTCTTCCTTCATCTTTTCAGCCGGAGTGAAAAAGCCGTGTGTAGCCACGTGAAATACTTTAGGATTGTCGAGTTTTTTAATTTGTTCTTCGCTGGCAGATTCTTCAGTGAATGATGAAGTTGTCCAACCCTCTGTTCTCAACAGGTTTCTTAACTCATTAACTTCCACTTCTGTGCCGGGTAGTGAGCTAATAGAGCCAGCGCTAGCAGTTAGGTAGAAATCCGGATTTCCGAACATCGAGGCACGTTTTTCAGTTTGAACCTCTCGTGTTCGTGTTTTATTGGTCCAGATATCTTTGGTATTGCTAACGAGTACGATATTCGAATTGTCAATCACATACTTACCATCATCGGTCGGTATAGCCTCAAGATTAATTTGATTATAGACGCCATCCGCGGACAGATAAATTGTTGAATATGCACCCAATACATCTCTAAGGGGTTTCCAATAGCTTGCGTAGCTATATCGGTCTGGTACCTTGAAAATAATGCTATTCCTGTAAAATTTGAATAGCTTACCTTCGAGTTCCTGACCATTGCCCATTAAGACCACCTCCGGATTCGCTTGCTCTTTTTTGTTCTTAATGTACATGGCTGCATATACAACTGAATCGGTGAAAATATGATCAAAATACCTGTATCTGACCATTTCTACGGCCACTTCGTTAGGTCCTAATTGCGATTGCACCTGGTCCCACCTAATCTTATTGTTTTCTACACTCTCAGAAAATATGGTTGATTTTTGACTAAGTTGCTTCTCGATTTGCTCTACTTCGGCGGTCAGCGAGATGGGGTCAATCTCATTTTCCTGAAGATCACTTAAGCTCATAGACAATACATTAGTTAACTCTTCTTTTTTCACTAACCAGTCGTTATACATTTGCTTGAGTTCTTCATCGGTACTATTAGCAATGCGCTCACGAATTTTAATCGAAGAACTTAACAAGATTGCTTTAGTAAGGAGTGCGTTATTATAAACATCTCCTACTGCTCGCTTATCCTGATCTTTAATGTTGAACGCTAATGTGCTGTAGAATTCAAAGTCAGGTTGGATCGTATTCCAGAACTTAGCCTTTTCACGTTCGCTGAGTGCTGGAAAGAATTTTTGAATGTAATCGATATGGTTAGCCAGCGCTTCTTCAATGTATTTTCTCGACCCCTTGGTATCTCCTTCCATATAGTATACCTTACTTAACTTGGACAGTACTTTTACATATTCAGGATGGGTCTTACTAAATTTATTTTGGTAGATCTTTTTTGATTTTTCGTACTGCTCTTCAGCATTATCGTAGTTACGCTGTAAATAGTAAATGTCGCCAATCAAAGAATAGATGGCTGCCGCCTTAACATTATTCCGCCTACCGGCTCGTGAAAGCCAAATATTTTCTGCAAGTGTTAGCGCATTGAATGCGTCGTCATATCGTCTGTCAGATATGTATACTTTGGCCAGGTCAGTACTTATATCTGCGTAGGCGGGTGTTCGGTTTCCTAACTTGGAAGCAATTATTTCCTTGGCCTCGTCCATAATCTTTTCCACATCACGGAGATTATCGCCTTTGTAGAATCTGATTAACGCTAATTGTTCTAAGGATCTGGCGACATCGACATGATTACGGCCAAACTGGGACTCTTGAATTTCTACGGCCTTTTCAGCATTCGTTTGTGCTTTTTGGTAATCTCCTATGTTGGTATACACTTCGGCAAGAAGTTCTAAGGTAGGAGCTAGTTTCGACGATGTTTCTCCGTAGATTGTTGTTGCAATTTGATTAGCACGTCTTGCCGTACGTTCTGCCTGCGTGTACTCACCTTCCAGAAGTTCTATTTGGCCTTGATAGACTAGCGGGACGATCAACCTCCTTGAATTAACGCCAAACTGCTTTTCGTAATCAGAGATGGTTGTTGTTATCAGTTCTTTTGCTTTTATAAATTGACCGAGAGGAATGTATATACGCACGAGACCTTCCGTAGAAGCCAGATCATTGTAATTACCAAGATCATCAGATTTCCTGATGATCTTATTAGATCTTTTCATGATATCCTCAGCTTCATCAAATAAACCTTGGATTACACGCAGTTCTGCCTGTGTAGACATCGCCTCCAATTTTTCGACTACCCAATCGTTATTCTGCTTGTCGTTGAAAATTTCCATAGCTGTATTTATACTCTCTTCGGCTTTATCATAGTCCGCAAGGCTAATGTATAATTGAGCTTGATTATCTAAAACATCAGCATAGGCCGGATCCGTTCGGTCAAACTTATCAGCTGCTGCCCGACCGGCGTTGTTGACGGCGGCAATGGCTTTTTCATAGTTATCAATGATTTCGTAATACTTTGCCAAATGATTTTGGATGCCTACATAATCCTTGTGCCAGGTATCAATTTGAGATTCTATTATACCGTAGTAGCTCTTGTTAAAGATCGTTTCGGCATCCTTGATTTTATCCGTATAGTCTACATAGTAATTAGCCAGTTCTATTTGAGCTAAATGATATTCCGGGGAGTCCTCACCGTAAAGCTCCTTCTTAATTTCAATGATGTCTTCTAGGTTTGCTAGAGCAGAATAATAATCATTATTCTGTAGTGCAAGCCTGTAGAGTACGTCTATAATTTGAACTCTTTTTTTATGATATTTTGGAAGGGCTGTACTATTAGCTTGAGTAGTTGCCTCTGTGGCTAAATTCTTTGTCCGTTGCTTATCAAGTTTCGAATCGAATTCAATGGTGGCCAAATTAATTCTATATAAGCTGTTAGACTTGAAATTTCGTTTGATGGCCTTTTCGTATTCTACCTTAAGATTTCGGTATTTGGCTTTGTTGTCATTAGCAAGGTATTGCTTGAGTAACAGCTCATAGAGTTCAAAAGCTAGGTAGTGGGATTCTTCATGATTTTTTTTAAGGTTATTCAGTGTTTTATCAAAGCGCTCGTCCTTTACATCCGAGCTGTTAAAATCTCGCAGACCATTTTCAAGTAAAAACTGTCCAAAATCTAATTGATTGGTAACGTAGGCTAAACTACCGGAACCCAAGTTTTGATTAATCCAGCGTTTTGCCGTTCCAAACGCGCTGTTGGCCTCATTGTAACTTCCTTTGCGTCTAAAGACATTGGCACGTAGAGTTAGAAGTGTGGCATAATCATTTAACCTTTCTTTAACTTCAGCTTCCGGCAGTTTTCTACTTTGCAGTTTTCCTTTGTCATCTAAATAAGACTCCTTGGTAACGGCTCTTTTTCGAAAATACTCCAGATTATCGTCTAAAAACTTGAGCGCTTCATTGTAAAAACCTCTTCCGATCAAAACTCGAGCAAGGGTAATATCAATTTTTGCTTTAAGATTATCATTAAGTTTCTCGGCAGATTCCAATGTCTTTTGTGCGGAACGGATATATTCTTCGGAACGGACATAATCACCGTAATGGGCAAGTATCTCACCTACTTTGAGTAAGGTAATGGCGTGTCTGTCGGCTGTTTCTCCGTAAATCGAAGCGCTTGCACTTATAGACTGTTGAATAGAATTTTCAAAGTCAAGTAAAAGCCCCTCGGCAAGATTGAACTTGGCCCTTCTGATGTAATACAAGGGTAGATATTCATTTTTAGCACCATACTTTTTTACCACCTTTGTCTTAAACTTGTTTAGCGTCTTGTTGGCTTTGACATAGTTGCCTTCTTCATATTGGGCGTCCGCTTTAACCAGCACTTTGGCGTACTTACCACCTTCCTGGGCAAGAGACCATGTATTGATTAAAAAGAGTACAGCAATGAATGAAACTCTGAGGAGTAGGTAATGCGACTTCATAATGGGAAATTGATAATTAATGAAGGATTATACTTTTAAAGTTAAATTATTGTGGTTGAAATAGTTAGCCTTTAATTAATTTATTCAGGATGTCCATGGCAGCCTCAGAAATAACAGTACCTGGTCCGAAAACACCGGAAACACCGGCTTCATAAAGAAAATCGTAATCCTGTTGTGGAATAACCCCTCCGGCTATGACCATAATATCGGGCCTGCCTAGTCTATCCAATTCTGAAATTAACTGCGGAATAAGGGTCTTATGTCCGGCGGCAAGGCTTGAAGCACCGATAACATGTACGTCATTTTCGGTTGCTTGACGTGCTACTTCTTCAGGGGTTTGGAACAGAGGCCCTATATCAACATCGAAACCGAGGTCGGCAAAGCTGGTAGCAATAACTTTAGCGCCACGATCATGACCATCTTGACCCATTTTGGCAATCATAATCCGTGGTCTTCTACCCTCAAGTTTGGCAAATTCATCAGAAAGAGCTTTAGTTTTATTGAAGCTGTTATCCATTTTTAACTCACTTGCATATACTCCTGATATTGATTTAATTGTCGCTTTGTACCGTCCAAACACTTTTTCCATGGCCATGGATATCTCCCCTAATGAAGCTCTGCATCTGGCGGCGTCTACTGCTAATTCTAAAAGATTACCAGCCCCGGTTCGAGCTGTTTCTTCGAGTTTTGCTAATGCTTCGCTTACCCGCTCACTATCACGTGAAGCTTTCATTTCTTCAAGACGTTGGATCTGCTCTTCCCTTACTTTGTCATTATCCACCTCCAGTATATCCATGTCAGTCTTATCTTCTGTACGATATCTGTTTATTCCTACAATAACATCTTTTTCTGAATCAATTCTGGCTTGTTTTCTCGCCGCAGCTTCTTCAATTTTCATTTTGGGCAATCCGCTTTCTATGGCTTTGGCCATGCCACCGAGCTCCTCGATTTCCTGAATATGTGCCCAAGCCTTATGAATGAGCTCATTAGTAAGATATTCAATATAATAGGAACCCGCCCAAGGATCAACGACCCTCGTAATGTTAGTCTCTTGCTGAAGATAGATCTGAGTATTTCTGGCGATACGGGCCGAAAAATCAGTGGGTAATGCTATAGCCTCATCTAATGCGTTTGTGTGTAACGACTGTGTGTGGCCTAAAGCTGCTGCCAACGCCTCTACAACCGTTCGTGTAACATTATTAAATGGATCCTGCTCTGTTAAACTCCAGCCAGAGGTTTGACAATGTGTTCTTAACGCTAATGACTTTGGGTTTTTCGGGTTAAATTGCTTCACAAGTTTGGCCCAAAGCAGTCTTCCAGCTCGCATTTTAGCTATTTCCATGAAGTGGTTCATGCCTATAGCCCAAAAAAAAGATAGTCGAGGGGCAAAGGCATCAACATCTAAACCAGCTGATATGCCTGTTCTAAGATATTCTAGGCCGTCTGCTAAGGTATACGCGAGTTCAATATCCGCTGTAGCTCCCGCTTCATGCATATGATAACCGCTTATGCTGATGGAATTGAAGCGGGGCATATGTTCTGCAGTATATTCAAATATATCGCCAATAATCTTCATGGACGGCGCAGGGGGATAGATATAGGTATTCCGTACCATGAACTCCTTTAGTATATCATTTTGAATAGTACCACTAAGTTTCACTTTATCAACTCCTTGTTCTTCAGCTGCGACTATGTAGAAGGCCATAACCGGAATTACGGCCCCATTCATAGTCATGGATACTGACATTTGATCAAGGGGTATCTTATCAAATAAGATCTTCATGTCAAGTACCGAATCAATGGCTACACCTGCCTTGCCGACATCTCCCATTACTCTTGGGTGATCTGAGTCATATCCTCTATGTGTTGCTAAATCAAAAGCAACTGAAAGACCTTTTTGACCTGCCGCCAGGTTTCTTCGATAGAATGCGTTTGATTCTTCAGCAGTAGAAAAACCAGCGTACTGGCGAATGGTCCACGGTCTTCCAGCATACATGGTGGAGTAAGGTCCTCTCAAATAAGGTGTGAGTCCTGCAGAAAAACCAAGATGTTCATAATCGGCTTTATTGAGCATAGATGGAATTTCTATTCCTTCCGCAGACATCCAGTTTTCGATATTATTTTTTACCTGAGAGGGAGTATGTTCATTGTGCCTATTGCTGAATTCCGACTTGTCCATTACAAACTTGGTCCAACTTTCCTGAGAAATAGAGTCGGTAAGTTTTTCGAGGTAGTAGGTTCCGGCTACGGGATCAACAGATTTATCTAGATGGGCTTCTTCTTTTAGAATGTTCGAAATATTTCTGGCAATTCTTTCAGAGAACATCTCTTCATTAGCATTGGGCTGAACAATCAACTCATCGCAGCCTCCGAGAATAGCTGACATTGCGGAGGTGCTGCCTTTGAGTAGATTACCGTAGGGTTCGTAACTTTCGTTGATCCAGCAGTCAGATATACCCCTTATGGATAAATCCTCCGGGTTGATATTTTCAGTTCCGTGATCGCAAGCCAGTTGAAAAACTAAATTCCTCAGTGTCCTGAGCTTAGCTATTTCTGCAAAATAATCGGTTCCAATGTACGATGAAATATGAAGCGATTTAACTGTTTCATCTACCCTATGGCCATTTAAAACAGCGGATTTTAAAAACTCATGGACTTGGTTAAGTTGCTCACATATTTGGTCTGAGAATGCTTCCTGAGTACTTGTTGGAATTTTAAGGCTATTTAAATTAACTGCTTTAAGCTTTTCACATAGCTCGAGTTGTTTTTCAGTAGTAGTTTCTTCCAGAAAAATCCCTCCTTTAGCATGGTTCGTTTTTTTAAAAAACTGAATCAATGAAGGAATGATATGTTCGGAATTACGGTCTACGCTGAACGACACGTAGCAATGCCCTGGTTGTATATGGTCTAATAATCCTCCTGTGGAGCGCATATCTTTGATACGAAAATGGATTCCATCTGCTCCGCTGTTTAACGCCTCAAGTGCTGCCTGATTTGCCGATGAAATCGACTTAACTTCTATCTCCTGAATATTGAGCCATTTTCTTCCAACGGCAGAGGCATCATAATGATTATTCAAACGGTTTTGAAATGGTACTACCTTCAGTCCATCTACATCCGACTGGTCATAGTAGGGCGCAGCTTTTATGGTCTTTTCCACTGTCCAACTGTATTTTTCAAGTGGATTTTCTCCTTTAAGATCATCTGTAGCTTTTTCCAGCCATTGGGACTTTGAAACCTTGTCAAAATCGTTAAAAAGTGATTTGTTTTTTTGGCCCATGAAATCCTGTGATCTTTAAGTAAAGTTACTTGATTCAGAAGATTTTTTTATTCGATTAAAAGGGTATAAAAAATTCAGATTATATATTTCAAAGATTTCATATTCATATCTTATAAGCCTTGGAAATTATCTCTAATTCATAAGAATTCTTCCTTTCATCTTCGTGTTTTTTTCTCCAAATTTGTTTCCCTTTTTCCCAGAATCTTCTGGGCCACCGTACTAAAAGAGTTGATAAAGTAATTAATGCGCGAAGACTGCGAATCTATTTGGAATGATTGCCTGCGGGTGATAAGCGAAAAGGTTGCGGAGCAAAGCTTCAACACTTGGTTTAAGCCCATAATTCCAATTAAGTGCGATGAGAAAGTATTAACTATTCAGGTACCAAGTCAGTTTTTTTACGAGTGGCTAGAAGAGCACTACGTACATATTCTGAAAAAGGCTATCACAACTGTTATGGGTAACGAAGCCAGGTTGGAATACTCAGTGATTGTCGATCGTGGTAATAGTCAGTCTAAACCGCTTTCGGTAAATCTGCCGAATAAAGGCAATGCAAATGGCTATGGAACTGGAAAAGACGAATACGTATCTCCTTTTCACTTGAAAACGGTAGATAGCCTTTATCAGCAGAGTCAGCTTAATCAAAACTACACTTTTGACACCTATATTGAAGGTGATTGTAATAGACTGGCACGATCTGCTGGATATGCTGTTGCCCAAAAGCCTGGAGTTACCTCTTTCAATCCTCTGATGCTTTATGGCGGAGTGGGCCTTGGAAAAACTCACTTAGTACAGGCCATTGGTAATGAGATAAAGCGTAAAGTACACAACAGTTTTGTGCTTTACGTATCCTCTGAAAAGTTTACCAATCAATTTATTGACGCTCTCAAGAACAATAAGATCCAGGAATTTCAGAATTTCTATATGCAGGTAGATATTCTGATTATTGATGATGTTCAGTTCCTGGCGGGTAAGGAGCGGACTCAGGAGATTTTTTTCCATATTTTCAATCACTTACATCAAGCCGGGAAACAGATTGTGATGACCAGTGATTGCCCTCCCCGTGATTTAAAAGGGCTGGAGGAGCGCCTTCTTTCAAGATTTAAATGGGGCCTCACCGCAGATCTGCAAACCCCGGACTATGAAACCCGAGTAGCTATTATTCAGCGCAAAATGCAAGCCGATGGTATTAGCATACCCGATAATGTTTTGGAATATCTGGCCTACAGTGTTGATACTAATATTCGTGAGCTGGAAGGTGTATTAATATCGTTAATCGCACATGCTTCCTTGAATCAAGTGGAAATTGACCTTGAACTGGCGAAACAGACCTTGAAAAATATAGTCCAGGATATTGAAACGGAAGTAGGCATAGACTACATCCAAAAAACCGTTGCGGAATACTTTAAAGTTGAGGTTGATTCACTCAAAGACAAGATCAGAAAAAAGGAAATTGTTATTGCTCGTCAGGTAGCGATGTACTTTTCTAAAGAATACACCAATCACTCATTAAAAAGTATAGGTTATCACTTTGGTGGTAGAGATCATAGCACGGTTATTCATGCCGTGCAGTCTGTCAACGATATGATCGATACCAATGCAAACTTTAAATCTTCTGTAGAAGAGCTCAAGAAGAAGTTGAAGATGCACGTGGTTTAATTACTTCAACCATTTTTTTAACTACATCGATTTGTTCTGACTCATGCAATGAAGCGAAACCGAAACGGAATGCATTAAACTGCATGGCCAGGTACTTATCAATGTCAAGAAACAATCCTGAATCCAAGAAGCTATGTTTTAATTTTTCCAACTTTAGATTGTTAAATTTCAGCCAAATGGCCATACCACCCTCAGGCGAATTAAATTCTACTTGGTCATCTAAATGAGCTTCTAAAAGTGTTGAGAGATGATCACGTCTTTGTTTATAGACTCGAAGACTTTTTTTTAAATGTCTGGATAATTCACCCGTAAGAATTGCTTGTGCCATTACTCTTTCCATAATTTGATCCCCTTGCCGGTCAATAATCCTTCGTATCCTGGCCATTCTATCTACCTGCCAGCCGGAGGCCGCAACATAACCCACCCGGACGTTTGGGGCAAAGACTTTGCTAAATGATCCCACGTATATCACCCTACCCCCATGACTGAGACTTGCTAAAGGCAGAATAGAAGAACTTTTGTAATGAAAATCATAATCATAATCATCTTCTAAAATGATGAAGTTATGGCGTATAGATAGCTCTAATAATTGGATTCTCCTTGCATTTGACAGAGTTACCGTAGTAGGGAAGTGATGATGCGGAGTAATATAGACCATCTTAATATTTTGGGAGCTACATAATTCAGCTAAAGCGTCGATGTTAAGTCCGTCTTGATCTACCGGAACCCGTTGAAGATCACAACCATGATAATTAAATGCCCAGTCTGCAGCATCGTAACTTGATGAACCTATAACTACCTTATCATCTGGATTGGTCAAAGCCTGAGTTGCCAAAAAGATACCCATTTGGCTTCCGCGAGTGATAAGTAAATTTTCAGTAGAAAGGTTCATGCCTCTTGTTTCTGAGAGGTATAGGGCAAGAGTATCTCTTAATTTTATATCACCATGAATATCGGAATAGGTCAATAGCTTTTTTCCATAGTGAGTATTAATAATTGAACGACTTTCCCTGTATATCCAATCCATAGGGGCTAATCGATGATCCGGTGAACCCCCATCTACTGTTATAACCTTTTTGCGATTCGATGAGGATGTGGGAATGTAATTAAATGGATTGACTTCGGGCGGTTTGAGCTTTTTCACTAAGAGCTCTGATGCATCCAGCGTATCATATTCATTAATTGGGAGATCATCAGAAATGTAGGTCCCAGAAGATCGTTTGGATTGGATCCAACCTTGAGCCAAAAGTTCGTCATAGGCTTGAATTACGGTTTTTCTATTGACTCCGAGTAGTTCGGCCATTTTTCTAGAACCGGGGATATTTTGAGCGGGCTGAATTCTTCTAGCACTTATTTCCTTGATCAAAGCGTCTGAGATCTGGAGATAAAGTGGCCGTTTTACATCAGGCCTAAGAGTGATAATTGATTTCCAAGGTAGCATTACCGGACCATTTGATTATATAAAATTGGAGTACTAAGATAGTCCGGTTTACTCTTACCTTAGCACCCAAGGTCATAATAATATATAATTACAACAATGAGCAACTATCCTATCGATAGTAAAAATAAGGTAAAACGGGTGCCCAGTCGTGGGCACTACGATACCGCAACAGTATACAGTATACTGGATGATGCGTTTATTTGCCATATTAGTTTTGTAGTTGAGGATCAACCATTTATAATTCCTACCCTATACGGTCGAGAGGAGAACAAGATATTTCTCCACGGAGCTACAACAAGTCGGTTGATTCAACATCTCGAAAAGGGGTTTCCTATCTCCTTGGCAGTCACTCACCTGGACGGTATTGTCCTCGCAAGATCCGCCTTCCATCATTCCGCTAATTATCGATCAGTCGTGGTATATGGAACGGCAAGATTACTTGCCAGTGAACAAAAGAAACATGCATTGTATGTGATATCGGAAAATGTGCTGTCCGGTAGATGGGAGGAGTGTCGGCAACCTAATGAAAAAGAACTTAAGGGTACCGCAGTACTTGAATTAGAAATAGAGCAGGCGTCTGCCAAAATTAGAACGGGCAGTCCCAAAGACGATAAGGCAGACTATAATCTTGACGTTTGGGCAGGAGTTTTACCTGTTTCCCGCGTGTTCGGAACCCCGATCGCTGATGAGCATTTAAATAACGGCATTCCATTACCAGAATCTATCCACGAAATAAAGTAACTGTGGGCTTAAGACCAGTTATTAATCCGGACTGGCTTAGCTGGATATGCCCTGCTCTTCTTCTAGCTGTTTTATTCGATCGATGTATTCCTGCTCTTTTCTTTTCATTTCCTCCTGTGTAGCTTGGAGTTCCTCCATATTCTGTCTCATTTCCTCTTCCTGGCTTCGAAGTTCCTCAGCTTGTATTTTCGATTGCTCCAATAATTTCTTAGTAGTATCGTTAGTTTTGGCCGAAGACACCGTGGAAGCTATATTCTCTCCCAACTTTTGAACAAACTCTATTTCATGTTTCTCAAACTTATTGAATGAAACCAGTTCTAATGCTCCAAAAATCTCTTCATTTATCATTAATGGTATGATTAGAATGGTGTTAGGGTTTGCTTTACCAAGCCCTGAAGTAACATTAACATAGTTTTGCGGTACCTCTCTGAGATATATATAATTCTTTTCGAGTATGGACTGGGCAACCAAGCCTTCGTTCAGCTCAATTCTTTTGGTAAGGAATTTTTTACGGTCGTAAGCATAGGATCCTTTTAGTTCAATGAATATATCTTCAGGGTCGTCTTTGTTGATGAGAAATATACCTCCTTGAACAATATTTAGGTATTTAACCAAGGCGCTTATAATTTCAGTACAGAGTTCATTTAAACTCTCCGCATCGGTTTGGAGCATTTCAGCAAACTTTGCGAGTCCCTCGTTTGACCAGCTTCTCCGAACATCTTCATTACGTGCTTCTTTCAAGCTGTTACGCATACTAAGTAATGAGTGACCGAGTACATCGTTGTCACTAGCTGCCTCAAACTTGGCCTCAAGATTACCCTCGCCTATCTGTTTTGAAAAGTCAGCCTTTTGACTTAGTGTCTCCATCAACACATTAACCGACTCTGACATTTGGCCCAATCTGTTATTACTACTTATCTCAAGTCTGTTATCCATATTAATATCTCCTACCGAGATGTCTTTAAGTAAGATATTGGTAGATTCCAGAGAACTTACAATATCATTGCTAATCTTCCAGATCACGTAGGAAAGAAACAATAGGCCCAGAATAGCGACCAAGACCATCCAAAATAGAGTAGAATTTATTGAGGCTGTTATCTCAGAATAGGGAACAATTATTCCGACGGACCATGGCGAATCAGACCTTCCTACTTGTATCGGGGCGATAGAGATATAGGCAGATCCTTTAAATTCGCTGCTATAGGCGTTGAATGAAATCGACTCACCTAGCTCAACTTTTTCATCAAGATCAAAGTCTAACTCTTCATGATAGTCAAGCAAAGACAACGGTTGGTTTATCAACGCTGGATTATTGTGTGCTACAATGGTTCCATTGTTAGCGATCAAGAAGGCATAACCCTGCTTGTAGCCTTCAATATCGGTCATTTTATTATACTCTTCCAAAGACATATCTGTTCCCATGACCCCTATAGGTTGACCTTCTCTACTCATTAAGGTTTTAGTAGGCGAAACCGCAAGTAGTTTTCCGTCACTGTCAAGGTCATAAGAGTCAAATTCATAGGGTGCTGAGAGTTCTTCTTTTTTGCCCATGAGTAGTTGATAGTATAACCCGTCATAAACAAAACCTTCAAGGTCCTTCCTTTCTTGAGAAGTTTTAATCTCACCATTATCCCAGTAACAGTTTATACTCACTCTTCCGTATTCATTTTGCCAGGTACTATCTACATACTGGAGTTGCCAACTCATCCAAACTGCTTCATATTTGGGATGATCACGTAGAATATTTTGCATTAACTGGAATTGCATTTCCTCTCTTTCAATAGCGGGAAGATAGACATAGTCTTGAATGATGAGTGTCATCGCTCGCGTAATCGCCATATCCTCATCAAGCTTGGCTTTTATATTATTAGCCTTATCTGAGGCGTAGGCATCTGCCAACTCTTTTGCCTCCATAATCGCATCTTTACGTAAACTATAAATTGTATATCCTAGCGTTATGGAGTAGATAATTACAGTAAGACCAAGTATGAAGAACATCATCTTCTGCTTTATAGTGATGTCATTAAACATAATCACAAGGGATTAAGTGAAATAAGGAATATGTCATGCTTTGTCGAAAGTACATTTCTTCCGTAGATCCGACAAAATAATTTAAAAGGGTTGTCTGTGCTTTTGGTAAAGCATGTTTGAACCTACAAGAGCTCACGTTTTTTAGAAGCTATGATGTAAGCTGAACTGGGTCTGGCCTTTAGCCCAATTAGCGGTCGTTTGACGCATCCAGCCTGTCTGGATCCTCATATTTTTCAAGATTCCGAAGCCTAAACCCAAGTAGGTACGGTTACGGTCAAAATACTCTATGTTCCGTCCATCTCCAATACCGCGTTGACCGTTTATGAATATTTCGTTGTAAAAAGCCAGATATACAGTGTGATGATCAATAGATGTGTTATTTAGTGGGACATTCACAAAAAGATTGTAGCGATATCTAGTCCTAAAATCTTGCCCCTCTACCCAACGCTGTTCGAAACGTAATCTGTGATTCAATAAGAAACGACTTCCGATTTTTTGTGGAAATAGCGCTTCCTGGTAAATTCTACTTTCGTTTGAGGTAGAGGAGCTTTCCCCGGGTACACCCGAAGTAATATTGCCGTAACCGAAAGTAAATAGTATATCAACATCTTTTGGCGAATAGGTTAGACCGGTTCTCAAAAGTATTTGCTCAAGGTCCGAACCAAAATTCCAATAGCGAAATTGATAGTCACCCTGAAGTCCGAATTGACTTTTCTCGAAACGCTTGTTAAAGAAATACATGTACCATGCTCCCAGCTGGTCCTCATCTACTGACTGCGAAAAGGAAGTAAACGGAAGAGTCAATAGAACTATTATTAGTAATGAGCGGAT